>NZ_CP043761.1:0-643237 GCF_008386395.1 Paenibacillus sp. 37
GTGGACAGCCATACTTCTGATTTATGGCAGCAAATTTTATCAATCATACAAAACAAACTCAGCAAACCCAGCTTTGACACCTGGTTCAAAGCAACCAAAGCCACCAAGCTGAATGACCGTTCAATCGTCATTTCCGCACCAACCACGTTTGCCGTCGAATGGCTGGAGAGCCGTTACACCAAATTGGTTGGCTCGACGGTATACGAGTTGCTTGGCAAGCAAGTCGATGTGAAATTTGTCATCGAAGAGAACAAACCTGCTGAACCGGACCCGCAACTACCGGCGCCAACGCCTACAGTTGTACAGGAAGAAGCCGTACTCAGCATGCTGAATCCGAAATATACGTTCGATACATTTGTCATCGGGCCGGGCAACCGTTTTGCCCATGCCGCATCGCTGGCGGTCGCTGAAGCGCCCGCCAAAGCTTACAATCCTCTCTTTCTGTATGGAGGAGTAGGTCTCGGTAAAACTCACTTGATGCATGCAATCGGACATTATGTTCTGGAGCATGATCCGGGCAGCAAAGTCGTTTATTTGTCGTCTGAGAAATTCACGAACGAATTCATTAACTCAATCCGTGACAACCGCGGGGAGAGCTTCCGTAACAAATACCGGAGCGTCGACATTTTGCTCATTGATGATATTCAGTTCTTGGCGGGAAAAGAATCAACACAAGAGGAATTTTTCCATACGTTTAATGCGCTGCATGAGGAACGGAAGCAGATTATCATCTCCAGCGACAGACCACCGAAGGAAATTCCGACACTGGAAGAACGACTTCGTTCTCGCTTTGAATGGGGGTTAATCACGGATATCCAGCCTCCAGATCTGGAGACAAGAATCGCAATTTTGCGTAAAAAGGCACGTGCGGAAAACCTGGATATTCCGAATGAAGCGATGATGTACATTGCCAACCAGATTGACACCAACATCCGTGAACTGGAAGGTGCCCTGATTCGGGTCGTTGCTTACTCTTCACTGACTAATCAAGATGTAACCACTCATCTGGCAGCTGAAGCACTGAAGGATATTATTCCTTCCAGTCGTCCCAAAATGATCACTATTCATGACATCCAACAAAAGGTCGGCGAGTATTATAGCCTTAAGCTTGAAGATTTCAAAGCACGGAAACGGACCAAGGCAGTTGCTTTTCCAAGACAGATTGCCATGTATCTCTCTCGTGAACTGACAGACTTTTCTCTGCCCAAAATTGGGGAAGCATTCGGAGGACGAGATCACACCACTGTCATACATGCTCACGAAAAAATCTCCCAAGCAATTAAAAACGATCAGGATCTCTATAAAGTTATCAACAACTTAACCGAAAAAATAAAGAATCCAACCTGAACAAGTCCCAAGCCTATGCACAACGTATACACATGTGGATAGGCTTGGGTGTACGGGTTTATACCCACTTATCCACATATTCAGTGCCCCTATTACTATTATTACTAAAAAGATCTTAAAGATATCATCTCCAAAATAGCCATTTCGGAGCTTAGCCTTCGGCCTTTGAAAAACACCTTTTAACACCCCAAAAAATCAGCTAGGAGTGAAACCATGAAAATCAGCATAATGAAAAACTACTTAAACGATTCCATACAGCAAGTATCCAAAGCGATCTCAAGCCGTACGACGATTCCGATTCTGAGCGGTATCAAATTCGACGTGAATCATCAAGGTGTAACGTTGACAGCAAGTGACACCGATATATCCATTCAATCCTTCATTCCGCTTGAAGATGGAGATAAAAGCGTAGTTCAGGTAGAACAACCCGGCAGTGTCGTTTTGCCAGCCAAGTTTTTCGTGGAGATCATCAAGAAGCTGCCATCACAGGAAGTGCACATGGAAGTCAAAGAGAACTTCAACACCTTTATCTCCGCAGGTGCTACCGAAATTCAACTGGTAGGTCTTGATCCGGAAGAATTCCCTGTACTGCCAAGCATCGAAGAAAACCAAACGGTCTCCATTCCAGGAGATTTGTTGAAAAATATGATCAAACAAACGGTCTTCTCCATTTCCACACATGAGACTACTCCAATCCTGACAGGTGTACTCTGGAGTTTGGGTGACAACGAATTGAAATTTGTGGCAACAGACCGTCACCGTCTTGCTACTCGATCAGCAATGCTGGATAATGCAGAAGGTATCCGCTTCAACAACGTGGTTATTTCCGGTAAAACGCTGAACGAGCTCAGCAAAATTGTTCCGGATCAAAATACCCTTGTGGATATCGTTGTTGCAGATAACCAGGTCCTGTTCAAAATCGACCGTGTATTGTTCTACTCCCGTATTTTGGACGGAACATATCCGGATACTTCTAGAATTATTCCAACGTCATACAAAACAGAACTTGTTTTAGATACAAAAAAATTAAGTGAATCCATTGACCGGGCTTATTTGCTGTCGCGTGAAGAGAAAACAAACATCGTGCGTATGCAAACGATGGATTCTGGATCCGTTGAAATTTCTTCAAGCTCTTCCGAGCTAGGTAAAGTAAGAGAAGAAATCGAACCTGCCGAGTTTACAGGAGATCCGTTAAAAATCTCGTTCAACTCCAAATACATGCTGGATGTACTGAAAGTTGTTGAAAGTGAGCAGCTGATGATCGCTTTTACAGGAGTCATGAGTCCAATTATCTTGAAACCGCTGGATGACAGTCACAGCCTTTACGTGATATTGCCATATCGAACGACCAACTAACGAAAGGAAGATCACAGTGAACCAAGTTACGATTCGTACGGAATATATTAAGCTTGATCAATTTTTGAAACTGGCTGATTGCATCCCAACTGGAGGTATGGCCAAAGCTCTGCTTCAGGAAGGACTTGTACGTGTGAATAAAGAGCCTGAGGAACGCCGGGGACGTAAGTTATACCCTGGGGATATCGTTGAAGTGGACGGAGAAGGCACATTCGAAGTTGCTGCAGAATAAGAAGACCAGTTCGATCCTGCTGCCTCCTGACGGACGGGATAAAAGGGAGGTTACCGCGTGTTTGTGAACAGCATTGATCTGCAGAATTTCCGCAATTATGAACATCTGAGACTGGATTCTTTTGGTCCGGTAAACTTGTTGATTGGGCAAAATGCCCAAGGCAAGACCAATCTTGCAGAGGCGATTTTTGTACTTGCACTCACCAAGAGCCACCGTACATCTCGTGACAAGGAGCTGATTCGTTTCGGTGAGGAACGTGCCAGACTTGCAGCAGAGGTCGACAAAAAGTACGGATCGGTCAAGCTTGAACTATCTTTGTCGCAACAAGGTAAAAAAGCAAAGATTAACGGCCTGGAGCAGCGCAAGTTAAGTGATTTTGTCGGAGCGCTCAATGTTGTGATGTTTGCACCGGAGGATCTGGAGATTGTAAAAGGCACACCGGGGGTCCGCCGCCGGTTTCTTGACATGGAGATTGGACAGGTTGCTCCTGGTTACCTGTACCACCTGCAGCAATATCAAAAAGTGCTCGTCCAACGGAATAATTTGCTTAAGCAGTTATGGGGAAAAGGGGCATCGGCCCAGACCATGCTTGAGGTCTGGAACGAACAACTGGTCGAGCATGGTGTTAAAATCGTCAAAAAAAGGAAACAATTCATAAAGAAACTGCAAAAGTGGGCAGAAACGATTCATCAGGGGATCACCGGAGGCGGAGAAGTCTTGCGGCTGGCCTACCTTCCTTCCTTCAGCGAAGCCGCTGAGGAAGATGAAGCTGTCTTAATGGACCAATTTATGATAAAATTATCACAAATGAAAGAGCAGGAGATTCGCCGAGGCACAACCCTTAGTGGGCCGCATCGGGATGACCTGTCCTTTTTCATTAACGATCGGGAAGTACAAACATATGGCTCGCAGGGGCAGCAGCGCACAACGGCGTTGTCCCTTAAACTTGCGGAAATCGAACTTATTCACGAAGAAATCGGAGAATATCCGGTCCTGCTACTGGATGATGTTCTGTCAGAGCTGGACCCTTTTCGCCAGACGCAGCTGATCGAAACGTTCCAGAGCAAGGTGCAAACCTTTATTACAGCTACGGGCATCGAGAGCCTGAACGTTGACAAGCTCAAAGATGCCAGTATTTATCACGTTCATGCCGGACAGGTTGAACGCTAAGGAGTGAAGGGCTTATGTACATTCATCTGGGCGGTGAGAAGATCATCCGTTCTTCCGAATTGGTCGCTATTTTTGATATATCGATTGAAAAATCCTCAAAGATCTCCAAGCAGTATGTCACGCATGCCGAGCAGGAAAAAACAGTGGAACACATCGGCGAAGAGGAAGCCAAGTCCATTGTGGTGACCAAAAACATTGTGTACTACTCGCCTATTTCCTCAGCCACGCTGAAAAAGCGGGCTCACATTTTTCCGGATCTCTAGCGTTGTGTGGCATAAAAGATGTCACTTTTGCTGCTTGTCTTTAAATTTGAATAGCTGCTGAAATGAAGGACGTTGCCTATTTCAGCAAACAATTATTAGTTAACGCATATTTACGATATTGAATCTATAGAAGTAGGTGAAAGGCATGTCTATGAATCAACCGTCATATGATGCGAATGAAATTCAGGTCCTTGAAGGATTGGAAGCCGTACGGAAGCGTCCGGGCATGTATATCGGTTCCACCAGTTCCAAGGGCCTGCATCATCTGGTCTGGGAAGTAGTGGACAACAGTATTGACGAAGCGCTTGCAGGTTACTGCGACCACATCGAGGTCAGTATCCATGAAGACAATAGCGTGACTGTAGTCGATAACGGACGGGGTATTCCTGTCGGCGAACATACCAAAATGAAACGTCCTGCACTTGAGGTAGTTATGACTGTCCTCCATGCAGGGGGAAAATTTGGCGGCGGCGGATATAAAGTATCCGGTGGTTTGCATGGTGTTGGTGTGTCCGTTGTGAATGCACTCTCTGAAAAAGTGGTTGTAACGGTTAAACGTGAGGGACATATCTATCAACAGGAATATCGCCGTGGAGCTCCACAGTACGACCTGAAAGTGATCGGTACAACCGACGAAACAGGAACAACAGTTAGATTCCATCCGGACCCTGAAATTTTCACGGAAACAAGAGTTTATGAATATGACATCTTGCTGGCCCGTATTCGTGAGCTGGCGTTCCTGAACAAGGGTATTGGTCTTACACTGACGGATGAGCGTACAGGTGCAACCAACTCATTCCTGTATGAAGGCGGCATTATCGAATACGTCTCCTTCCTCAACCAGAAGCGCGAAGTACTGCATGAGAATCCAATTTACGTTGAAGGTTCCAGAGATAACATCCAGGTGGAAGTTGCCCTGCAATACAATGACAACTACACCGAGAATATCTATTCCTTCGCGAACAATATCAACACGCATGAGGGCGGAACGCATGAATCAGGTTTCAAGAGTGCCCTTACGCGGATTATCAATGACTACGCCCGTAAGGCGGGAGTTATCAAGGACAGCACGGGGAACCTTTCCGGGGATGACGTGCGTGAAGGCTTGACAGCTATTATTTCGGTCAAGATTCCGGAGCCGCAATTTGAAGGACAGACAAAAACCAAGCTGGGCAACAGCGAAGTGCGTGGAATTGTCGAATCTTTGTTTGCCGAGAAACTTCAGGAGTTCCTGGAGGAGAATCCTTCCGTATCCCGTCGCATTTTGGAAAAAGGTCTGCAAGCAGCACGTGCGCGTGAAGCTGCCCGTAAAGCTCGGGAACTGACACGTCGTAAAGGTGCACTCGAAGTAAGCTCACTTCCAGGTAAACTGGCAGACTGTTCATCCAAGGATGCTTCAATCAGCGAATTGTACATCGTCGAAGGTGACTCTGCAGGTGGATCAGCAAAGCAAGGCCGGGATCGTCATTTCCAAGCCATTTTGCCACTGCGTGGTAAGATTTTGAACGTGGAAAAAGCTCGTCTCGACCGGATCTTGGGTAATGCGGAGATTAGAGCAATTATTACGGCTATGGGTACGGGTATTGGTGATGACTTCGATATTGCCAAAGCACGCTATCACAAAATCATTTTGATGACCGATGCCGACGTTGATGGTGCTCATATCCGAACACTATTGCTGACGTTCCTGTATCGGTACATGCGTAAAATCATTGAGGCAGGTTATGTATATATTGCACAACCGCCATTGTTCAAGATTGAGCGTAACAAAGTGATTCGTTATGCCGGTTCCGAGAGAGAGCGCGATGAAATTATTGCAACGCTCGGCGAAAATGCGAAATTCAACGTTCAGCGTTACAAAGGTCTTGGCGAGATGAATGCCGGACAATTGTGGGAAACGACGATGGATCCGGAGAGTCGGACCATGATGCAAGTATCGATTAATGATGCCATACTTGCTGATACCATGTTTGACACCCTGATGGGGGATAACGTTGAACCGCGTCGTGACTTTATCCAGGAAAATGCAAAATACGTGAAAAACCTCGACATTTAACATATTCGAAGAGGCGCCTGAGAGGGCGCCTTTTTTATATTAGGGAAGGTAAGAACAGGGAAGGCGTAAACTTAGATCTCCCTATCCCATTGTTATCTGCGTACACGTTTTTTGGCAGATGAAGCCTTTGCTTTAGGGGATGGCCGGGAGCTCTTACCCTTTTTGGAGGGCAAACGACCGTACGCAATCGCATAACGTTTGATCTTCCGGTACGCCTCCTTGTCCGGTAATAAGCCAAAGGCGTAAATGCCTGGCAGTGTGTTGACTTCAAGAATCCAGGGACGCCCTGCTTCGTCTAGCGCAATATCAATACCAATCTCTTTGAGTCTTGGAAATGATGTTTGCAATTGCACAGCGGTATGAATACCTAAGCGGTACAGCTCAGTGCGAAGTTTCTTGAAGCCATCCTGGTGAAGATGGGGGAGTACGAGTTCTTCAAATGTGGCCAATCGCCCACCGCCATGAATGTTGGTGATGATTTTACCCGGGGCAGCAATACGTCCCAGAACACCTGTTGTTTCCCAGTTGTGCTGCAGATTTTTCTGAGTTAACACACGCAAGTCAAAAGGCAAATCTTCATGCTTCATCAGCGAGATTCCCTGTTGAATGATATACTCACACTCCTGAATGCGATCATTCAGTGCTCGTTCGAGTTCATCCAGGGAATGAAATGATCTCTCCTCTGTACCATATTGGAGTTGATATGTTGTTGTGAGCTCGGTAGCTCTGGAGGTAATACCACTTGCTTCGAGTTCATCAGTTGGGTTCCGATCAATGGGTTCTTCCGGAACCTCTGCTTCTGTGGTGGGATCTTCGGAATTAACGACAGGTACGTATAAACGGGTTGTTTTCACCCGCATGACTCCATTACCGTAAGTACCACGGTCTGGTTTGATATAGTTGGACTCAAATAATTCAGTCATTCGTTCCAGAGTTTGACGACTATATTTTCGGGTGACTGGGATATATTCATTCACCATGCGACTGCGTTGTAACACAGTTGTTTTGGCCCATTTGCTGGAGACACGTTGGATACCCAAGATGCATCAGTCCTTTCATGTTTTGCTCAGTTCTTAAGAGGGGAAGACACGGAGAAATCAAAGGACAAGAGACGATTTCAGTGGTATAATAGAGAAATATGGCGTTTTGTGCGATGAGCTGCACAATTTGCAGTTTGATCGTAGGACGGGAATGGCTTTAGCCCCGGTAGGCACAGTACATATGCCGTTTTTCTAGCATTGTATGTGCAATTGGGGAGGAAGGCAGGGCGTATCCCCAGACACGCAGAAGTTCCCGGAAGAAAGGCTATTGCCCAGCGGACGTTTAATTGTGTAACTTTTGTGAAAGTAATATAATAAAGAGTAGCGTTCTTGCGCGGTTTTAGCCTTGTTAGGCTTTTCACATATAATCAATTTTCTTGCATGACGGAATGGAACGTTTGTTGAAGGACAAGAAGGAGGTCCAGCATGGCGGAAGAAATGAACTCTCAGATTACAGATCGGGATATAGGCGTTGAGATGCGTGAATCGTTTATGGATTATGCGATGAGCATCATTGTTAGCCGTGCCTTACCTGACGTACGTGATGGATTGAAGCCGGTTCACCGGCGTATTCTGTATGCAATGTCAGAGCTCGGCATGACACCCGATAAACCACATAAAAAATCAGCCAGAATCGTCGGCGAAGTTATCGGTAAGTATCACCCACACGGTGACTCTGCTGTTTACGAGACGATGGTACGGATGGCACAGGATTTCTCCCTGCGTTATATGCATGTAGATGGACATGGAAACTTTGGATCGGTCGATGGTGATATGGCAGCAGCCATGCGTTATACCGAAGCACGTTTGTCCAAGATTGCTATGGAAATGCTCAGAGATATCAACAAGGATACGATTGATTTCCAACCGAACTATGACGGTGAAGAACATGAGCCAATCGTTCTACCTGCTCGTTTTCCTAACTTGCTTGTCAATGGGGTCGGCGGGATCGCGGTAGGTATGGCTACCAATATTCCTCCTCATAACCTGGGTGAGGTCATTGATGGTGTACAGGCTATGATTCAAAATCCGGACATTACATCCATGGAACTCATGGATTACATTCAAGGACCAGACTTCCCAACGTCCGGCTACATTTTGGGCCGTTCAGGCATTCGCCAGGCGTATCAGACCGGACGTGGTTCAGTAACGATGCGGGCTAAAACCAACATCGAAGAGAATAACAACAAGGCACGAATTATCGTTACAGAGTTGCCTTATCAGGTAAACAAGGCGAGACTTGTTGAGAAAATCGCCGAGTTGGTACGTGATAAAAAGATTGATGGTATTACTGACCTTCGTGATGAGTCTGACCGTAATGGTATGCGGGTTGTAATTGAGCTTCGCAGAGACGTGAATCCGGGGGTTGTCCTGAACAACCTGTACAAACATACATCGATGCAATCCACTTTCGGGATTAACATGCTTGCGATTGTTAATAAAGAACCTAAAATCCTGAACTTGCGCGAAGTGTTGTATCACTACCTGCAGCATCAGATTGAGGTTATTCGCAGACGTACGCAGTTTGAACTGAAAAAGGCTGAAGCTCGTGCACACATTCTAGAAGGTTTACGTATTGCGCTGGATCATATCGACGAGATTATTACGTTGATTCGTTCATCAAGTAATGCGGATGCAGCAAGAGAAGGTTTGATTGAGCGCTTCTCACTCAGTCATGATCAGGCCCAAGCTATTCTCGATATGCGTTTGCAACGCCTCACAGGTCTGGAACGTGAACGTATTGAAAATGAATATAACGAACTGATGGTCAAAATCAGAGAGTATCGCGAAATTCTGGCCAATGAGCATCTGGTGCTTGAGATTATCAGTACGGAGCTACAAGAGATCCGCGACCGCTTCAGCGATGATCGTCGTACGGAGATCACTGTAGGTGAAGAGAGTATTCTGGATGAGGACCTGATTCCACGTGAAGAGGTTATCATTACGATTACTCATACAGGCTACGTGAAACGTCTGCCGGTATCCACATACCGCAGCCAGAAACGTGGTGGACGTGGGGTCGTTGGTATGGATACGAAAGATACCGACTTTGTCGAGCATCTGTTTGTGACCAACTCGCACAATTACCTCATGTTCTTCACTGACAAAGGTAAAGTGTATCGTCTCAAAGCGTACGAGATTCCAGAGCTTGGACGTACCGCACGGGGAACGCCGATTATCAACCTGATCCAGATCGAGCAGGGCGAATCGGTCAATGCCGTAATTCCGGTCCAGGAATTCGAAAGTGACAGATACTTGTTCTTTGCTACCCGCCAAGGGGTTGTGAAGAAGACGCCACTTGAGGATTACACCAATATTCGCAAAGGCGGCTTGATCGGTATTTCCTTACGCGATGATGACGTTCTGATCGATGTTAAGCTGACCGATGGATTGCAAGAGATCATCATGGGTACAGCTCACGGAATGTCTATTCGATTCTCGGAAGGTAACGTACGTTCCATGGGGCGTAGCGCAACCGGGGTCAAAGGGATTACCTTGGATGAACAGGACTCTGTTATCGGTATGGATGTAGTTGATAAAGAGCTTGATGTTCTGATCGTTACAGCCAAAGGTTACGGTAAACGTACACCTGTCAGTGATTATCGGATGCAGACTCGTGGCGGTAAAGGAATCAAGACTATTAATGTCACAGAGAAGAACGGCTCAGTAGTCAGCCTCAAAATGGTTAAAACCGAAGAGGATCTGATGATTATCACGTCCAGCGGTACGTTGATCCGGATGAGCATGGAAGGCATATCCACTATGGGTCGATACACGCAGGGTGTGAAGCTGATTCATATTCGTGACGAGGATTCAGTAGCTACAGTTAGCCGAATTGACAAAAATGAAGAGGAACCAGACGATGAGTCGCTTGAAGGCTTGGAAGGCGAGGAGTCCCAAGCTCCGGTAGTAAGCTTGGAAGAAGGCACCGTTTCTGACGCTGAGGTTAATGAAGTTGAGGGCGACGACGATTCCGGTTCGGAAGCATAAAATAGAATTTTATAAAGATTGATCTCTTTGAGATTGGAAGAAGATTGCGAGGGCTCCCACGGGGAGCCCTTTTGTTTGTATAAAGGAATCTCTTCTTTTATTCTTCCGAATCTGGGATGTACAGCCTGATTCCTGAGTAATATAATGGGAAATATCATGAAAAACCGGGACTATGGTCTTGTTTGTATTAACATAGAAGAACGATGAGTGAGGGGAATACACATGGGATTAATCACCCTGTCAGAAGTCAAACCAGGACTCAAACTTGGGAGTGATGTGCAAACACTTCGCGGCAACGTTCTGCTTCAGAAGGGAAAAGTCATTTTACCCAAGGATATGGAAGTGCTCAAAGCCTTTATGATTCAACAGGTAGATATTGAACAAGAAAGAACGGTGTCGAGTAGTACAGGAACCAAAGGTGCATCTGTGTCCGCAGGAAGTTCTGCCAATGACAACAATGGTGAACGGGCAGGGAAGACAGGGAACGTCACCACAGCTCCTGTAGTAACGTCTTTGCAGGATGAGTATGAGAAGATGGTCGGACTAACCCAAAATGCTTTCCTGTCCTCTCTGGCGGCTGAATTACCGGTCTATGAGTTACGTACACAGTTGGAGGCAGTGTTTGCACATCTCAAACAATATAATGTGCTTACCTTCAGTCCACGAGTAATGCAAGAACATGATTATGTATATCACCATGCTGTACTGAGTGCGATCACATCCTATCAACTGGCTCAATGGATCGATCTCCCCTCCAAGGATTGGATGCAAGTGGCTTTTGCAGGCTTGTTCCATGATATTGGTAACAACAAGGTAGATCCGCAGATACTCCATAAACCATCCACGTTGACGGCTACAGAGCAGGAAGAGATTCGTCAGCATACGAAATATGGTTATCAGATCCTTAAACAGGCAAAGGCCATTAATGAGGGAGCCAGACTTGCAGCTTTGCAGCATCATGAAAAAGTGGATGGATCAGGCTACCCGTTGCAGCTTAGTGGGACGCAAATTCATATTTATGCCAAGATTGTAGCTATCGCTGATATTTTCCACGCCATGACGCTGGAGAAGATCTACCGCAAGGCACAATCACCATACCTAGTCCTAGAACAGATCCAAAGTGAGGCATTTGGGAAACTGGACCCTTCAATCGTAAGTGTATTTGTTCAACGGTCGACCCAGATCCATAATGGCATCCGAGTGAAACTCAGCAATAACCAAATTGGAGAGATTGTATTCTCTGATCGAGATCATCCTACACGGCCTATGGTGTCAGTAGAAGGAAACATCGTTAATCTTATGCAGCAACGGCAGCTTCACATCCAAGAGGTTATCGGATAACAGTAGATATTAAAGGAACTTGATGAGAGGGTCTTTCTTTTATAGAGAGGCCTTTTACGTGAGATAAATGTGGAAATGTAGAAAAAAACAGAAAGATTATAGAAAGATATATAATTACTCAAAAAAAGACTTGCATTCAATAACTGTACATGGTATATTCTAATTCCGGCCAAGAAAACACGGTTTACACGGTGCGGCAAGCGAATGAAATAAGCTTCGAAAGAAACTTAAAAAAAAGAGCTTGTAAAGTTGGTTCGGATGTGATAAGATATAAAAGTTGCTGAAGAGAAAAACATTCGGTAACAAAAATAAGTTTGATCTTTGAAAACTGAACAACGAGTGAGTAAACATTCTGCTTGCAGAATGAACGCAAAAGTTTGAGACAAGCCCTGGCTTGGATCGACTGGAGCACAAATGAGATTTTTAATCTCGTCAGATTCAAAATGAGCTTATCGCTCTTTTCAATACTTTATTGGAGAGTTTGATCCTGGCTCAGGACGAACGCTGGCGGCATGCCTAATACATGCAAGTCGAGCGGACTTGATGAGAAGCTTGCTTCTCTGATAGTTAGCGGCGGACGGGTGAGTAACACGTAGGCAACCTGCCCTCAAGTTTGGGACAACTACCGGAAACGGTAGCTAATACCGAATAATTGTTTTCTTCGCCTGAAGGAAACTGGAAAGACGGAGCAATCTGTCACTTGGGGATGGGCCTGCGGCGCATTAGCTAGTTGGTGAGGTAACGGCTCACCAAGGCGACGATGCGTAGCCGACCTGAGAGGGTGATCGGCCACACTGGGACTGAGACACGGCCCAGACTCCTACGGGAGGCAGCAGTAGGGAATCTTCCGCAATGGGCGAAAGCCTGACGGAGCAATGCCGCGTGAGTGATGAAGGTTTTCGGATCGTAAAGCTCTGTTGCCAGGGAAGAACGCTTGGGAGAGTAACTGCTCTCAAGGTGACGGTACCTGAGAAGAAAGCCCCGGCTAACTACGTGCCAGCAGCCGCGGTAATACGTAGGGGGCAAGCGTTGTCCGGAATTATTGGGCGTAAAGCGCGCGCAGGCGGTCATTTAAGTCTGGTGTTTAATCCCGGGGCTCAACCCCGGATCGCACTGGAAACTGGGTGACTTGAGTGCAGAAGAGGAGAGTGGAATTCCACGTGTAGCGGTGAAATGCGTAGATATGTGGAGGAACACCAGTGGCGAAGGCGACTCTCTGGGCTGTAACTGACGCTGAGGCGCGAAAGCGTGGGGAGCAAACAGGATTAGATACCCTGGTAGTCCACGCCGTAAACGATGAGTGCTAGGTGTTAGGGGTTTCGATACCCTTGGTGCCGAAGTTAACACATTAAGCACTCCGCCTGGGGAGTACGGTCGCAAGACTGAAACTCAAAGGAATTGACGGGGACCCGCACAAGCAGTGGAGTATGTGGTTTAATTCGAAGCAACGCGAAGAACCTTACCAGGTCTTGACATCCCTCTGACCGGTACAGAGATGTACCTTTCCTTCGGGACAGAGGAGACAGGTGGTGCATGGTTGTCGTCAGCTCGTGTCGTGAGATGTTGGGTTAAGTCCCGCAACGAGCGCAACCCTTATATTTAGTTGCCAGCACTTCGGGTGGGCACTCTAGATAGACTGCCGGTGACAAACCGGAGGAAGGTGGGGATGACGTCAAATCATCATGCCCCTTATGACCTGGGCTACACACGTACTACAATGGCCGGTACAACGGGCTGCGAAATCGCGAGATGGAGCCAATCCCAACAAAGCCGGTCTCAGTTCGGATTGCAGGCTGCAACTCGCCTGCATGAAGTCGGAATTGCTAGTAATCGCGGATCAGCATGCCGCGGTGAATACGTTCCCGGGTCTTGTACACACCGCCCGTCACACCACGAGAGTTTATAACACCCGAAGTCGGTGGGGTAACCGCAAGGAGCCAGCCGCCGAAGGTGGGATAGATGATTGGGGTGAAGTCGTAACAAGGTAGCCGTATCGGAAGGTGCGGCTGGATCACCTCCTTTCTATGGAGAATCGTTTCCTGCAACGGAAACATTCAAATAAGCAGGTTCTTAGAACCTGCGACAGCGATTCATTTTGGTCCATCACTTCGGTGTGGATGAAATGAAGAGCAAAACACTCACTCGTTGCTCAGTTTTGAGAGCTCAAACTCTCAAACAGCTTGCTTTTGCATGGAGCTTGTTCTTTGAAAACTAGATATCGAAACGAAACAAACGCGAATTAGAACATTCCTTTTTAGCTGAACTTGTGTTAAACAAGTTTAATAAATTGGTACTTAATTGCTTTTGCGATGGTATTGGATGGGAGTGACTTTTGGCTTTGGACGTAGTCCAAAACAAGGGAAGCGAGCAGCCAAAACCGGAGCAAACTGGTTAAGCTACTAAGAGCACACGGAGGATGCCTAGGCGCTAGGAGCCGATGAAGGACGTGGCGAACAACGAAACTGCCTCGGGGAGCTGTAAGCAAGCTTTGATCCGGGGGTGTCCGAATGGGGAAACCCAGCTGGGGTAATTTCCAGTTACTCATAACTGAATACATAGGTTATGCAGAGGCATACCAGGGGAACTGAAACATCTAAGTACCCTGAGGAAGAGAAAACAATAGTGATTCCGTCAGTAGCGGCGAGCGAACGCGGAGAAGCCCAAACCAGAGAGCTTGCTCTTTGGGGTTGTGGGACGTCTCACATGGAGTTACAAAGGAACCGGTTAAGCGAAGAGGTCTGGAAAGGCCCGCCAAAGAAGGTAAAAGCCCTGTAGTTGAAAGTCTGTTCCCTCCGAGACGGATCCCGAGTAGTGCGGGGCACGTGAAACCCCGTATGAATCCGGCAGGACCATCTGCCAAGGCTAAATACTTCCTAGCGACCGATAGTGAAGCAGTACCGTGAGGGAAAGGTGAAAAGCACCCCGGAAGGGGAGTGAAATAGAACCTGAAACCGTGTGCTTACAAAAAGTCAGAGCCCGTTTTAGGGGTGATGGCGTGCCTTTTGTAGAATGAACCGGCGAGTTACGTTCCCGTGCAAGGTTAAGGTGAAGAGCCGGAGCCGCAGCGAAAGCGAGTCTGAATAGGGCGACATAGTACGTGGACGTAGACCCGAAACCGGGTGATCTACCCCTGTCCAGGGTGAAGGTGCGGTAACACGCACTGGAGGCCCGAACCCACGCATGTTGAAAAATGCGGGGATGAGGTGGGGGTAGCGGAGAAATTCCAATCGAACTCGGAGATAGCTGGTTCTCCCCGAAATAGCTTTAGGGCTAGCCTCGGAAAACAGAGTCGTGGAGGTAGAGCACTGATTGGGTGCGGGGCCCGCAAGGGTTACCAAGCTCAGTCAAACTCCGAATGCCATAGACTTACTTCCGGGAGTCAGACAGTGAGTGCTAAGATCCATTGTCAAAAGGGAAACAGCCCAGACCATCAGCTAAGGTCCCCAAGTGTGTGTTAAGTGGGAAAGGATGTGGAGTTGCACAGACAACCAGGATGTTGGCTTAGAAGCAGCCACCATTGAAAGAGTGCGTAATAGCTCACTGGTCGAGTGACTCTGCGCCGAAAATGTAACGGGGCTAAACACACCACCGAAGCTATGGCTTGATGCTTTGCATCAGGGGTAGGGGAGCGTTGTATAAGGGTTGAAGGTGTACCGTAAGGAGCGCTGGACATTATACAAGTGAGAATGCCGGTATGAGTAACGAAAAGATCAGTGAGAATCTGATCCGCCGAAAGCCTAAGGGTTCCTGAGGAAGGCTCGTCCGCTCAGGGTAAGTCGGGACCTAAGGCGAGGCCGAAAGGCGTAGTCGAAGGACAACAGGTCGAAATTCCTGTACCACCGTAAGCCGTTATGAGCAATGGGGGGACGCAGTAGGGTAGTGACGCGGACTGATGGATGTCCGTCTAAGCAGTAAGGCTGATGTGTAGGCAAATCCGCACATTGTAAGGCTGAGCTGTGATGGGGAGCGAAAATTATAGTAGCGAAGGTCATGATCTCACACTGCCAAGAAAAGCCTCTAGCCAGGTGATGGTGCCCGTACCGCAAACCGACACAGGTAGGCGAGAAGAGTATTCTAAGGCGCGCGGAAGAACTCTCGTTAAGGAACTCGGCAAAATGACCCCGTAACTTCGGGAGAAGGGGTGCCCCGGTAGTGTGAATAGCACGAGGGGGCCGCAGTGAAAAGGCCCAAGCGACTGTTTAGCAAAAACACAGGTCTGTGCGAAGCCGTAAGGCGAAGTATACGGGCTGACGCCTGCCCGGTGCTGGAAGGTTAAGGGGAGTGGTTAGGGAGTAATCCCGAAGCTGTGAACCGAAGCCCCAGTAAACGGCGGCCGTAACTATAACGGTCCTAAGGTAGCGAAATTCCTTGTCAGGTAAATTCTGACCCGCACGAATGGCGTAACGACTTGGGCGCTGTCTCAACGAGAGATCCGGTGAAATTTTAATACCTGTGAAGATGCAGGTTACCCGCGACAAGACGGAAAGACCCCATGGAGCTTTACTGCAGCTTGATATTGAATTTGGGTACGATCTGTACAGGATAGGTGGGAGCCTTTGAAGCATGAGCGCCAGCTTGTGTGGAGGCAACGTTGGGATACCACCCTGATCGTATCTAGGTTCTAACCTGGTACCGTAATCCGGTGCGGGGACAGTGTCAGGTGGGCAGTTTGACTGGGGCGGTCGCCTCCTAAAGAGTAACGGAGGCGCCCAAAGGTTCCCTCAGAATGGTTGGAAATCATTCGAAGAGTGCAAAGGCATAAGGGAGCTTGACTGCGAGACCTACAAGTCGAGCAGGGACGAAAGTCGGGCTTAGTGATCCGGTGGTACCGCATGGAAGGGCCATCGCTCAACGGATAAAAGCTACCCTGGGGATAACAGGCTTATCTCCCCCAAGAGTCCACATCGACGGGGAGGTTTGGCACCTCGATGTCGGCTCATCGCATCCTGGGGCTGAAGTAGGTCCCAAGGGTTGGGCTGTTCGCCCATTAAAGCGGTACGCGAGCTGGGTTCAGAACGTCGTGAGACAGTTCGGTCCCTATCTGTCGTGGGCGTAGGAAATTTGAGAGGAGCTGTCCTTAGTACGAGAGGACCGGGATGGACGTACCGCTGGTGTACCAGTTGTTCCGCCAGGAGCACCGCTGGGTAGCTATGTACGGACGGGATAAACGCTGAAAGCATCTAAGCGTGAAGCCCCCCTCAAGATGAGATTTCCCAGTATGTAAGACCCCTTGAAGACGACGAGGTAGATAGGCTGGGGGTGGAAGTGCAGCAATGCATGGAGCTGACCAGTACTAATCGGTCGAGGGCTTATCCAAATATGCAAGTGATAATTCGCATGTTTCGTTTCGAATCTAGTTTTCAGAGAACAATAACTCTGAAATGTTAATTAAGCTATGCGTTTGGTGGCGATGGCGGAGGGGTTCCACACGTACCCATCCCGAACACGACCGTTAAGCCCTCTAGCGCCGATGGTACTTGGACCGCAGGGTCCTGGGAGAGTAGGACGCCGCCAAGCGAAGAACCACTGCCGATGTTATTCGGTGGTGGTTTTTATTTGTTTATAAGGATTAAGTATGATAAGTGGAAGCTCTGACATGATCGATACTGGAAGGTAACATTTTTGTTACGGATAACAGCGGCAAAACCAGTATAATAGGACTATGTTAAATATGCTAAAAGTACCTGACCACAGAGCTGGAATGTGCAGCTGTGAAAAGGAGGGTGTGTGTGTTAAGTTGGCGGAGACTTGGACTACAATCATTTCTGTTGCTTTGTTTGACCGTTGTTCTAGCAGGATGCGGTGAAGCATCAGGATCTGTATGGACTTCATATGAAGGTGCGGTGAACGAGAAGAGTTTTCCGGTGCCTAAAGTAGCGAATAAATCTGACCAGTCTGAAAATAATTCGGACATGGATTATGTTCGATATACGCTGTCTGGTATTAGTGAGAGTACTAGCTTGCCTGAGGTATATCTAGACGAGATTAAAAGCTGGGGTTGGACAGAGAGGCAAGCCAAGGGTACATCCAATGAATCCAGTACCTTGCGTGTATTTGCAAAGGAAGGACATACTGTGCATTTAGCAGTACATGATGGTTCCTTTACACTAATGGTTCCTAGAAATGATGCTACTCAAACGACAGTTAAATCATTGGCTGAAGACGATTGAGCTGTTGCGGGTAAGGTTGTATATGATTAATTAACGTTGTGATGTTCCTTAAAATATAGTAAAGCTCCCGTGTACTTGAACGGGGGCTTTTTGTTATTTAGCGAAGTAGGCTTTAGTAATGATGGGAGAACCTATCACGTATGGTGGATCACAGGTCATACAGGTTCAGAAGGAATGGAGCAGCGGGAGGAAAAGAGGAGAAGAACGGAGACTCGAATGGGGATAACTCATTTTACTATACCCATACTGTGGATAATGGATGAGAAAGGAACAATAAATAAAGGTTATCCACAGTGGATAACCTTTATTTGAGCATGTGAGGCTGAGTCAACTGAACGATACAACGATCATGTTTTTGTATCAGATTATTCGAAGGGCTCAGCGGTTATGTATTACAAGTAAGTAAGGTACATTGAGTATTGCATAAATGAGGGAGTGTTATTGCAGATAGTATGAGACATCTTGTTCATTCAATTTGATAAGTCCGTCTTTGCGCTCGCGGGAGAGAACCATTACAACATATAAGCGAGGGCCCAGCAACCACAAATGCCAGAAGATCAGCGAGAGGGTGAAAGACAATGGCGACCATATCAAACATACTGTAATGATACATAGTCCAATCCAACTCATGTTAAGGTGCACCCGGACAAACATACGGAAGCTAAAATGCTGATCAGGGATATAACCTAACCAGGGCATACGCAGATTCCAGCGCCAGCGTTTGGCGTAAGATGTACGGACCAGAAGTAATATGGTTCTGGCGATGACATAATGAATCCAGATGGTGATTGGACCTGCCAGTACAAAAAAGAAGAGGCCAGTCCAGGAGAATGCGAGTAGATTGAATAAGAGCATGATGACCGGCAGACACAGATAGCTGTAAATGACACTGCGGGCGATAGCCTTTTTTTTCAGAAGCCGGTATTGATAAAATGTTGCTTTATTCTCCGGTTCGGCGATCATACGATTATATATCCTCCTTCGGATTCACGTTTGTGTGGGGTAGGTATTCGTTTTTCTTACACGAGTAAAAGGGAATGAATCATGCATGTATGTATATGAACCTTGTATCTCACGCCATGACGATTGTACAAGATATTGAGATTCGACGGAGCTTATCTTAGTATACTCCCGAATACACGGACTGTCAGGCTTTGATATCGTTATCATGTATTATATATCGGCTGGGATTCCAAGTTTTTTTAAGGAAATTGAATATAAGTTTGAGTCAGACCAAGAGATACGTGATGTAGAGGTAAATGCGATGGAATGTAGGATAACTGTACATACATAAGCAGGTGAATGTTCTTGTAGGGAGAATGAATGTATTTTTCGGTACAGACACCCACGAGGGGGTGGGCGAATATATATATTTTATAGAAAGAAAGCACTATGAAAATGTTTAAAATAATAGAAACTGTGCAATACTGATAGTAAACGTAAAACAAGGTGGGATGGTTCATGGAAGAACATGCCGAACACACATGTATTATCTGCGAGCAAAGAAAAAGAGAAGGCATTTTTATTGTATCTGAATTCATATGTGACACTTGTGAAGCAGAAATGGTTCATACCGACGCGCAAGATGCCAAGTACAATTATTTTATTCATCAGATGAAGCAAATTTGGGTACAAAAAAACGCATAATGAATGTTGCTAATAGAAGTAGAAGCGAAACATCACATTCTAACGATGCTGATGTGTATAGAGGCCCAATGGGCCTTTTTCTGTTTTTAAGAGAAGAGAATGTCTTGTTTGCCATCTTGGGAAGGCGTATGCTGATATAATGGTATAGATCATTTGCAGTAGAGCGTGTGGAGATGGGGAAGAAGGGCGTTCCCTTGGATTAGGAAGCATTTGGAACCGGGTAGGGCGCACATTATATATGTACAGGATGGTTATTTCATGGATCATAAAAATAAATCAAGTAGAGCCCCTTTATATGAAGCGTTGCTTGCGTATCGTGATTCGAAGCAGCGTTCTTTTCATGTGCCTGGGCATAAGAATGGACAAGCTTACCGACATTTGCTGGAACAAGCAGAAGCAGGGCAATCTCCAGCTAAGGATATTGTTAATGAGGAACAACAGCACGGAGTGATTCAGAGCGATGCAGGAGGGAACGTTAACCGAAGGATAGAGCAATTCAGTTCAGTGGAGAAACATGGGGCTGACATGGGGAGTGGGGAGCGTTGTGGCGATGAAGGGGTTCCTTCGGAAGTAGGATTGGTACCGGATCGTTCATTCCTGGAGATGATGGAGATGGATGTTACGGAAATTACGGGCACCGACGATTTGCATCATCCAGAAGGTGTGATCCAGGAAGCACAGGAGCTTGCGGCAGATTGTTTTGGTGCGGAGGAGAGTTTCTTCCTTGTGGGAGGTAGTACAGCAGGTAATCTTTCCTTACTGCTCACCGTATGTGATGAGCCGAATAGTATTGTGCTGGTGCAGCGGAATGTACATAAATCCGTTATTCACGGGTTGATGCTGGCGGGCGCAAGAGCTGTATTTCTGGAGCCGTGGGTCGATCCTGCGTCTGGACTTGCGGTCATGCCGTCGGTGGAGACGGTGCAGGCAGCTGTCCAGGCCTATCCTGAGGCAAAGGGCGTGTTGGTCACTTTGCCCAATTACTACGGCATGGGCGCTGATCTGACGCCCATAACCGAGGTATGCCACGTTGCTGGCATGCCATTGCTCGTGGATGAAGCGCATGGCGCGCATTATGGGCAGCATCCGGAGCTGCCTGTCTCTGCACTGTCATGCGGAGCAGACGGTGTTGTGCAGTCGACGCATAAGATGCTGACAGCTTTCACCATGGGTGCCATGCTGCACATTCAGGGAACACGGTTAAACCGTTCCCTGTTAAGGCAGCGCCTGGCCATGGTGCAAAGCTCAAGCCCATCATACCCGGTGATGGCTTCGCTTGATCTGGCGCGCCGGCTGCTGCACCTGCAGGGCGCGAACACATTCACGGCGGGGCTCGCCGCCGTGAATGCCTTTAAGCGCGGCCTCGCGGAGCTGCCGCGCTTCCAGTTGCTGCAGCCTGCACAGCCGCTGCAGCCAGAAACGCCAGCCGGAATAGCGAAGCCGGCTGGCATGTCCGTGTCCGCTGCGCAGCAGACACGGGAGGGCCTGACCGCGGCGGCGATGCATTCTGCCGCGGGGTACACCGCTCAGGACCCATTCAAGGCCGTCATCTATGACGGCGCAGGGGTGCTGAGCGGTTATGGGCTACAGCAGCAGCTGGAAGCATGCGGCTGTGTGCCTGAGATGAGCGACGAACGGTACGTCGTCTTGCTCTTCAGCCTGGGCTCAACGGTGCAAGATGCTCAGCACCTGTTGCAGGCTTTACACCATATCAGCTCTGCCGATGGGCATGAGCAGGTCCAATCCAATGCAGAGCCATCGCAACAGATTGCGAAAGGTTCGGCCCATTATATTTCCACGTGGAACAATTTACAAGAAAATACTTGCCACTCGGAACCGATTTCCTTTACACTGCAACCGATTGTAGAGACGGATACGATCAATGTCCCGATAGTAGAAAGTGCAGGTTGTCGATCAGCTGAGATGGTAGTCCCGTATCCTCCAGGGATTCCGCTTGTCTATCCGGGTGAACGCCTAAGTCCATCGATGGTGACACGTATACAACTCCTGCGGGATGAAGGAGCAAAGTTTCACGGGGTATCAGATGCATCTCTACAAGTATTGAAGGTCATGAAGGATTGAAAGGAACATATGAAATCTCTGAATGCGTTCACCAATAGGTAGTCTATATGACCAATACGATACCGGACCCTACACATGTGAGGGTCTCTTGGTCATTAATCTAGTTGCTAGGGTGTGTCTTCAAACTCAGGCATGCAATACGTTGAAGGATGTCAGGGTCCAACATCTTGAAGTCAAGGATTGCTTATCCTGGCGAATTGTCCAGACGATTTTCTAAGGAACCGAGGACGTCTTATTTAGCCTTCGAGTCCTCCTTTTATTTTGTAAGGAACCTGAGATACGTTATTAACCAAATTCACCTAACAAACACGCTGTAAACGGCTGGTTATTCCAATATAGCGTGTTTCAGATTCCTTAGATTGCTGCGGGCGCTTCAAATCGCTGAATAAGACGTCACAGGGTCGTTAGCGCTCCCGCTCCGTGCCCTGATCCAGACACGTTCAGTTTGAAGACACGCTCTAGTTCAACTTACAAAGATAGACATAAGAAAGAAGGGAACACTTTGGGTATTCCGCTAAAAAAATATACAGGAATAGTCCTGCAAGTTTTGTTGATGTACGGTTTTTACTGGATTGGCAACTTCATTCAAACTCTATTACATCTGCCGTTAACAGGAAGTATTGTGGGTATGCTGGTTTTGTTTATTGCCATTCAACTGGGATGGGTCAAAATGAGCTGGGGAGAAGAAGGGTCAACTTGGCTTCAATCCCATTTGCAATTATTGTTCATTCCACCTACTGTGGGCATCATTAATCATTTTGAGTTTTTTAGAGCCAACACCTTGTTATTGGTTCTTGGTTTGATCGTTAGCACATTAATCACATGTCTGATATCTGCCAAATTAAGTGAGTGGCTTATGGCATGGAGATCGTCTCATTCAGGCAAAAAGGAGGCGATCACTTGTCAGCATTCATCCTCGGAATTGGAATGATCGCGCTAACCATCGCTGTATACATTCCAGCCACTAGTCTATATAAAAGGCTGAGATGGCCAATACTTATGCCTGTACTTACAACGACTGCCATACTGATCCTGATTTTGGTGATTTCCGGTATAAAGCTGGATACGTACATGCTGGGTGGCAAATGGATACAGGAGCTCTTGGGTCCAGCAGTTGTATCTCTCGCTTTTCCCTTGTCCAGACATCTGCATGTGCTGAAGCAAAATATCATTCCAATTGTGGGTGGAACAATCGGAGGCAGTATTACAGGTGTCTCCACAGGGGCTTTAATCGCCATTCTGCTTGGCTATCCTCAGGAAATGGTCATCGCTTTATTGCCAAAATCCGTGACAACTCCTGTGGCTATTCAACTGGCTAATCAGGTTGGAGGGAATGCCTCATTCACATCGCTTTTTGTGATGATTGCAGGATTCTCAGGGATATTATTGGGGCCGATGCTCTTGAAATGGGCCAAAGTCCGCAGTAAACATGCCTATGGAATTGGACTGGGTTCAGCATCTCATGCCCTCGGCATGGCAAGGTCTTTTGAGTATGGAGAGAATGCGGTAGCCCTAAGTTCAGTTTCCATGATTGTAAGTGCCATTGCCGGATCAATTATGCTTCCATTATGGGTATGGATCATCTACGGTTGAGCGCTTTAGTTTGTTGTTCATGTTGGAGTAACTGCTGACCTATAGTATGATAGAAAGAAACAAGCTTGTATGATCTTGGTGTTAATATTACGTACCGATATAGCTGTAGCTATACACCTCTGGGCGGGGGAAATCATATCCTGTAGCAAGAGGGTCTAAGCATTTTCAATTACAGCAGCAATAGATGCAATTATCGACATAGAAAGCAGGGAAGCATATGCAGGGCAGAGGTAAATTCATTACGCTGGAAGGGGGAGAGGGTTCCGGTAAAACAACGATGATCGGTAGAATAGGTTCTTATTTTGAAGAACGGGGTATACCTTACGTAGTTACGCGAGAGCCTGGTGGAATTGAGATTGCGGAGAAAATACGTTCGATTATTCTGGACCCTCTTCATACGGCAATGGATGCTCGAACCGAAGCGCTATTGTATGCAGCTGCACGCAGCCAGCATCTGGCGGAGAAAGTAGAGCCTGCGCTGAGAGCTGGAAAAGCAGTCATCTGTGACCGATTTGTCGATAGCAGTCTGGTCTATCAAGGCTACGCCCGTGGACTCGGGATAGAGAATGTATGGGCCATTAATCGTTTTGCGATCGGTGATCTCATGCCGGATGTGACCTTATATCTGGACATTGAGCCTGAAGTGGGGCTTGCCCGGATCGATGCTCATGATGGCCGAGAAGTGAACCGTCTGGATCTGGAAAATCTGGAGTTTCACCGTAAAGTGCGAGAGGGTTACTTCCTATTAAAAGAGCAGTTCCCGGAACGATTCAGAGTTATCGATGCTTCTATGAAGCAGGAGGATGTCTTGGCAGCAATGATTTTGTCGCTGGAGACAGGGATTTTGAAGGATTTTGACGAGTAATTGTCTAATATATAGACAGGGCATTTGATAAAGGTGCTTATTCTAAAGGAGGTTATGCAGGATGAAACTGATTGTTGCGATTATACAGGATAAAGACAGCAACCGATTATCCAGCGCATTGGTCAAAGCAAACTTTCGGGCAACCAAGTTGGCCAGTACGGGTGGATTTTTGAAGGCAGGCAACACGACGTTTATGATCGGTGTCGATGATGGTCAAGTCGAGTCCGTAATGAACGTCATTCGCAGCAGCTGTAAGGTTCGTGAACAGCTCGTGACTCCGGTCACACCGATGAGTGGAACAACCGACTCTTACCTGCCGCTACCTGTTGAAGTTCAAGTAGGTGGAGCTACTGTATTTGTTCTCCCGGTAGATCGCTTCGAACATTTCTAATTTACACTTTTTGCATGGAACCCATGAGGGTCTTTCATGATCAATAGCATGTTGGAAACGATGGATGCAAGAAGATTTAAATGAAGTTCGTGCGTGCCACTTATGGAGCCGCCTTTCTGGAACAGAAGAATTGGCACACTCTTTCCGGATGAGCATTTCCTAGCTGGGGAATGCTCATCCGGAAAGAGGCTGACTACAAACAACAAGTCCTTGATGGTGATGTGTATCTACCATTATATATAGAGTGTGATCAGCATATATAAAAGCCTCATCCTCACGCACAGGCGCAGCGCGCACTGTGCTGATGGGCGATTGTGGCTAACTATGATAGAAAGCGGGCGTATCCATGAAAATCAATCCTGGATTCAGACCGATTCAGAGCGGGATCAGTTCTACTGATTCAGGTTCCAAACCGGTTCAATCCAAAAATTTCTCTGATATGATGAACCACCAGGGGGAACGGGCCTCACAAGCTGAACTGAATCGCCGGTTTAGTGAAATCCAGCTTCAGGGCGATCGCCTGGCACGTTCCATGACGATTCGTGAACTGAAGGCGTATAAGCAACTTGTTAAAAGGTTCCTGGAAGAGACCGTTCGTCGCGGTGTATCCATGAAAGAGACAAGGGGTTGGGATCGTCGCGGCAGAGGCAAGCGTTATAAGCTGATTGATGAAATTGACTCCGCTCTGTTATCCATGGCTGATGAATTGCTGGATACAGAAGAAGGAAAAATCTCTCTATTGCAACAAGTAGGCGAAATTCGGGGGATGCTTATTAATTTAAGCTTCTGAGGAGGAAGTATGTCCTTTCAACAGATTATGGGTCAACAAGCGGCCAAGCAAATGTTACAAAGCAGTTTGAGACGACAGGCGATAAGCCACGCATATTTGTTTAGCGGTCCTGCTGGTAGTGGTCAACGGAAGACGGCAATTACCTTTGCCAAAGCAATCTTCTGTACAGAACTTGAAGATGACGCGTGCGGGCAGTGTCTTGAATGTCGTAAGGTGGATCATGGTAACCATCCGGATCTAACCATGCTTGCACCAGATGGAAACAACATTAAAATAGATCAAATCCGGGATCTGCAGCGTATTTTTTCATACAGATCCGAGGCAGGCCATCCCAAGGTATATATTATAGAACAAGCCGAGAAAATGACGGTGCAGGCAGCAAACAGTTTGTTGAAATTTTTGGAGGAACCGCAGGTACCGGCAGTTGGCATCCTGATTACAGATAATGGACAGGCCATGTTGCCAACAATCCGCTCACGCTCCCAATTGGTGCCGTTCAGCGCACTTAATCCGGAAGAGATGCTGCAATCCCTGATCGAGGAAGGGAACCCTGCCAATCTGGCTCGCTCTGCCGTCCATTTAGCGTCAGGATTGGAAGCATGTAGAGAAATTCTCCAGCAGAATTGGTTTGCAGAAATTAGAAACGTAATGTTACAATTAGGGAAGGAGTCCCTGGGTAGAGGAAGTACATCATTGATCTCTGCACAGCAGAAGCTTTTTAAAACCGGACTCTCTGAACACCTGGACATGTTACTCAGTTTGTTCCATCTATGGTTTAGGGACATGCTGTATGTTCAGTACGATAGGCATGAACATATCGTTTTTATAGATCAGTTAGACATGTTATCTCAGTTGGCACATACCCGCAGCACAGAGCAGTGGGTCTCCTATATGGATATGGCCGCAGCATGCAGAAAAAAATTGCGTTTTAACGTCAATGGCCAGCTTTGTCTGGAGCAATTTTTGATCGGTTTGGCATAAGACTGGGAGAGGGCAAAGTTAGCTCCAATCATATGCAAACGGTTATAACTTCGGCCGGTTCCCTAAGAAGACGGGGCTTCAGACGAAGTGGGGTTGGCTTACAAGGGGGTTAATTTTTTGTACAGTGTAGTGGGTGTCCGTTTCAAAAAAGCGGGCAAAATTTATTACTTCGATCCCCTGGACCTTCCCATTGAGAAAGAAAACTGCGTTATCGTGGAGACAGCGCGGGGGGTTGAGTACGGTAAGGTTGTCGTAGGTAAGAAGGAAGTGGGCGAGTCCGATGTGGTGTTGCCGCTGAAGAAAGTCATCCGCGTTGCGGGCGAGACAGATGCCCGTGTGGTTGATGAGAACAAGCGTGCAGCCAAAGAAGCATTCGGTACTTGTTTAAATAAAATCAAAGACCATGGCCTCAAAATGAAGCTGGTCGATGTGGAATTTACGTTTGATCGCAATAAAATTATTTTTTATTTTACAGCTGAAGGAAGAGTTGATTTCCGGGAGCTGGTCAAGGATCTGGCAAGCATATTCCGGACACGAATCGAGCTGAGACAGATTGGTGTACGTGATGAAGCGAAGATGCTTGGTGGAATCGGACCTTGCGGCCGTGTGTTGTGTTGTTCTTCCTGGCTGGGAGACTTTGAGCCGGTATCAATCAAGATGGCTAAAGATCAGAGCCTGTCACTGAATCCGACGAAAATTTCAGGGTTGTGCGGAAGACTCATGTGCTGTCTGAAATTTGAGCATGATAACTATGAAAGTGTGAGAGAAGAACTGCCAGCTGTAGGCAAATTGGTCGTCACCTCATTGGGTGAAGGAAAAGTTGTCGGAATTAATGCCGGTAGCCGCACAGTCCATGTTCAACTGTTCGACATCAGTAAAGTCAAAGAACTTCCGCTGGATGACGTCGTTATCAAGTAAACCATAAAGGTTGCTTCGGGGTGGAAACTTGGAAAAGAAAAATCTGTTTACGCACATTCATGAAATGGAAACCCAACTGGGTCAGTTGCACGGTGATTTAGGAGAGTTAAAAATGATTGTGAAGGAGCTGCTTGAAGATAATCAGCGGCTTACCATCGAGAATGAGCAGTTACGCAAACTGCTCAAACGTGAGGCTCCGGCAGATCTGCCGATCTCCTCAGCACTCGCTCCTGTAGCAAGACCAGCAGGTCCGGCTACAGGCGAGGATGTTGTGGGTGAAGGGTATGATAATCTAGCCCGGTTGTATCACGAAGGCTTCCATATCTGCAACGTCTATTATGGACATTTGCGGACGGAAGGCGATTGTCTGTTCTGCCTGTCTTTTTTGAATAAATGAAGTGACCGTAGGGATCCCCTACGGTTTTTTTTCAAGGTTATAAACCTAAACTAAACGAACATGAGATATAGAGTACCGGAGGATGAGCGTAACATATGAAAGCAAATGAAGTTGTGTTACATGAGTCAGAGCGGATTGATGATCTGCTCTCTCATGATCTGAGAATCATTCAAAGTGATGAAGTGTTTAGTTTTTCGATGGATGCCGTATTATTAGCCCGGTTTGCTTCGGTACCTAAACGGGGTCGTGTACTTGATTTGTGTACGGGTAACGGGGTGGTTCCCATTTTGCTTACAACGCGTACGCAGGCTAGTCTGGAAGGGATCGAGATTCAGCCACGTTTGGCTGATATGGCGCGTCGCAGTGTGCAATTAAATGCATTGGATGAGTCGATTATGATTCGTGAAGGTGATTTGCGAGAACTGGTGAAAGAAACAGGACATGCTGTATACGATGCAATAACGGTTAATCCTCCATACATGCCTCTGAATGGCAGTGATCTTAAAATGAACACACATCAGGCAATGGCACGTCATGAGATCGGATGTACTCTGGAAGAAGTGATACAAGCTTGCAGTCGACTTGTACGTAATGGCGGCAAAGTATCGATGGTTCATCGTCCGCAGCGCCTTGCAGAGATTATCTCACTCATGCGCGAATATAAGCTGGAACCAAAACGGATTCGGATGGTACATCCCCGTGCTCATTTGGAAGCCAACATGGTGTTAATTGAAGGAATGAAAGATGGTAAACCCGAAGTAAGGATGCTTCCTCCACTCATTGTCTACAATGAAGAGGGGAAATACTGCGAAGAGATTATGGATATTTACTATGGTCAGCAACCTGAGCGTACTACGAAAGGAGGGCTTTAGATGACTTTGCATATTCAAAAAAGCTATGCGGAGCAGCCTGAAGGATCAGGCAAGCTCTATCTGGTTGGAACACCCATTGGTAATCTGGAGGATATGACCTTCCGTGCCATCAAGACATTGCAGAGTTGTGACATCATTGCAGCAGAAGATACACGCCAGACCCGAAAGCTGCTTACCCATTTTGAAATTACACCTTCGATGCTGTTTAGTTATCATGAGCATAATAAGGGGGCGAGTGGACCTGAACTGATACGCTATATAATAGAAGGAAAAAATTTGGCACTCGTCAGCGATGCTGGTTTGCCAGCCATTTCGGACCCTGGTTCTGACCTTGTACAGCTTGCACTGGAAGCCGGAATAACGGTCATTCCCATCCCGGGGCCCAACGCTGCGTTGTCTGCTCTGATCGTGTCCGGATTACCGACGGAGCGTTTTACATTCGGCGGTTTTTTGCCGCGGGAGAAAAAGGACATGCGAAAAGTGCTGGAGGCGTTTGACGAATCCAACGGGACTTTGTTATTTTATGAATCGCCTCACCGTATCCGGAAAACATTAGTCCACCTTGAAGAAATTCTGGGTGATCGCTCGATTGTCCTGGCACGTGAACTAACCAAGCGTCATGAGGAATTCGCAAGGGGCACCGTGAGGGAATGCATAGACTGGCTTGAAGAACATCCGCCTCTTGGCGAGTACTGCTTGCTGGTAGAAGGCATTAAGGAAGAGGAGCGTAAGGCTGAGCGCGAAGCATGGTGGCAGCTCATGTCACTCGCGGATCATGTCAGCCATTATGAGGGTGAAGGACATAACCGCAAAGATGCAATGAAAAAAACGGCTACCGATCGCGGTCTGGCGAAGCGGGATGTATATAATGCATTAATCGAGTAGTAATCTAACCAAATAACTACTGTTGTGGGGAACATAACCTGAAAAGAAGCTTATATCCAACCCTAGTGGAATATTAAAAAGAGCAGCGTGGCTAAAAAAAATTCCGAACAATTTCATCGTTCTCTCCCAGTTCGCGTGTGACGGAATCATTTTGGGTAATGGAACCCATAACAAGGCAAAAAAATACCTTCCGCGGTGGGGTTCACACCGGGAAGGTCATTAAGGAATATTAAAAGGTTAGAAATAACAATTTAGATAAGTCCAGTATACCTGGTTTTTCTTATTTTGTCACAGGTGCAGGGATTTCGGAAATACATTCGTTACAAACAATTTTACCTTTGAAGTAAGTAACGTTCTCTGCATTACCACAGAAGATACAAGCAGGCTCGTATTTTTTCAACATGATGCGCTCGCCGTCAACGTAGATTTCCAGAGCATCTTTTTCACCAATACCGAGCGTACGGCGCAATTCAATTGGAATAACTACCCGTCCCAGTTCGTCCACTTTTCTTACAATACCTGTTGATTTCATCATTATAATCAGTGCTCCTCTCAGCTAACTATCTTTGTCATTATTCGACATTATTTTATGTTTTATGATACTCATCATACCAACGATTCCCAAATCAGTCAACCTTAAAATTAGCTTAAAATTAAGGGTGTTTTTCACAAGGTTACTGGTGGTAAGGGATTGGCAGCAGTTTTTCGCATTTAAACCTCAATGTCAGCTTTGTCGATTTGGAAAACGACAAAACCACTTCATTCGACAAAGTTCGTCATATGGTGTCGAATATTAGGTGAATCGCAGAGCTCAAAGCGTTAATATAAAAGGAATTAAAGGAGTGAGTCGACATGGAACAACGTTTAACGGAAGAGAAAGTATTCAAAGATCCGGTACATAATTATATCCACGTGCAAGATCCGGTTATATGGCAGTTAATTAACACCCCGGAATTTCAGCGTCTACGCCGGATTCGTCAGCTGGGTACTTCTTACCTTACCTTTCACGGAGCAGAGCATAGTCGGTTCTCACATTCACTAGGTGTTTATGAGATCACACGCAAGATCATCTCTCAATTTGAAAGAAGTCATTATTCGGATTGGCCGAAGGAAGAAAAGATTGTAGCTCTGTGTGCAGCTCTACTTCATGATCTCGGGCATGGGCCATTCTCTCACTCCATCGAGGAAGCTTTTGACATGAATCACGAAGATTGGACTTGTCGCATTATTACAGGTGATACCGAAGTAGGGGCGATCTTAAGACGGTATGCTCCTGATTTTCCTGAGAAAGTAGCGTCTGTCATCCAAAAAACGTATGAAAAGCCGATTGTGGTGAACTTGGTGACCAGTCCGCTTGATGCAGACCGAATGGACTATTTGCTCAGGGATGCCTATTTTACAGGTGTAAATTACGGCACGATTGACCTTGATCGTATCCTTCGGATGCTGCGTCCTTATCATGGGCGGATTGTAGTCAAGGAGTCAGGCATGCATGCTGTGGAGGATTACCTCATGTCTCGGTACCAGATGTATTGGCAGATTTACTTCCATCCGGTAACTCGTAGTTCTGAAATTATATTGCGGCAAATATTCAAGCGAGCAAAAACACTCATACAGCATGGTTTTCAATTTCGCTTCATGATTGATCCACTCCCTCAATTATTTGGAGGAGAATTATCCGTGGATGAATATTTGCAGTTGGATGAAGCCTTAATTCAGACGGCATTTACACAGTGGCGAAAGGAGGACGATACTGTTCTAAGTGAGTTATGCGAACGTTTTATGGATCGCAAGTTATATAAGTATGTAGAGCTTGAACAGGTCGACTTGACAATGATGGAAGAGATTCGGGAAGCTTTTGTACAGGCTGGTCTCGATCCCGAATATGATCTTGAAATTGATTTTCCCTCGGATAATCCGTATGATGTGTTTCGTCCGGATGAATCCACAGATAAGCAGATTCTTCTTCTGGATCGACAGGACAATTTACGTGAGTTGTCAGAAGTATCTGACATTGTCCGTTCCATCAGTGGGCTTCACCGAGGGAAACATCATTTGTATTACCCGCAAAATAAGGTGGATGCGATTATTCACGAATTACCGTCACATATACGCCCCTATTTCTTGTAATCGTGTGGGTATAATCCGATGAAGAATTTCGATATCAAAACACTTTCTAAAAGAGCTATTTTTCATGATACAGTAATCTGCTTTAATGGGGCGTATATGTAGATCGACATAATTTTGTAAATGCAAGCAGGAAGAATGAGCACAATTAGCAATATATAGATCAGAATATCCGTATATCTTCTATATATTGTAGTTGTGAAGAAACAAATGTAATGATGTAATACACAGATACCCAAAATGTTTTATGTATGAGTCATTGAATTATTGAATTTTACAAATTTGATTTTGAAAAAGAAGATAGTCGTTATTTCGACATGAAGGGAGATACAGACATGATGCTGTTCGACACACATACACATCTGGATGCACCACAATTCGACGAGGACCGCGAGGACATGATTCAGCGTGCTGTGGATGCAGGAGTTGGTCGCATGATCAACATTGGTTTTAACCGGGAGACAATTCCAACCACAATGAAACTCGCTGAAACATATGACTTTATATATGCAGCTGTAGGGTGGCATCCCGTAGATGCGATCATAATGCAGGACGGCGATTTGGAGTGGATTGCATCTTTATGCAAACATGAAAAAGTGGTTGCGATCGGTGAGATTGGATTGGATTATCATTGGGATACATCACCAAAAGAAATACAGCATCGCGTATTACGACAACAAATTGCTTTGGCGCGTGAAGTAAACATGCCGATTGTCATCCATAATCGGGATGCACATGAGGATATCATAAGAATTTTGCGTGAAGAGAAAGCGGGTGAAGTTGGTGGTGTGATGCACTCGTTCTCGGGCAGCTGGGAAACAGCCAAAAGTTGTCTCGATATGGGCTTCCATCTCTCCTTCGGAGGACCGATCACATTCAAAAATGCAAAGCAGCCCAAAGAGGTGCTGGAGAAGGTTCCTATGGACCGGTTTTTCATTGAAACAGATGCTCCATATTTGACACCTCACCCTTATCGTGGAAAGCGAAATGAGACAGCGCATGTACGTCTGGTTGCAGAGGCAGCTGCGGAAATTAAAGGCATTTCGGTGGAGGAAATTACTGCAATAACAACCAAAAATGCCATGGAACGATTTGGAATTCGTTAAAAAAACGAGCAAATGAGGCGAAAAAGGCAGGTAAGCGGAGGTAATTTGCTCTTTGATCCAAATAAATCAAGAATATTACAATATTTTAACCAAATATTCAGAAAAACGTACTTGATCAACGCTTTACAACATGCATCAAAACAGGATATCATCTTTTCAGTGAATTGTTGTGCGGAAAATTGGACAGATGTTCGGGGGATGAACAAAGGGACACTTTCCGATGAAACAACATTACTTTCATGAATCAGTCTCGCTGAGTCTCCGTTAACGGAGAGCGGGGGAACCAATAGGGCTTAAACATCGGTGTATTTGGCCGATGCGCAACGTTCGCTGACCCAAAAGCAGCGAAGGGAACTGCGAAGCCGTATTTGATTTCTTCTTTGGGTCTCGGGGTGAATTCAAGGGCGTCCGCCATGAGCGGGTGACCCAAGATAGGGCGGCTCTCTTTCGCCCGAACCCGACAGCTAACCTCGCAAGCGGAAAAAGAGAGGCAACCTCGTGCATGAATTTCCGATATTCAAAATCATTCGGAAGCCACGAAAGAGTTCCTCTTACACTCTTTCTTTGGCTTTTTTGTTTTTGAATAAAAGAAATATTGTCATCATACGGTAGGTATTCAGGAGGATGACATCATGTTGCGAAGATTGATTCATGGTGCAGAACCGGATTATGTTGGTCCAATCTGTGTTCTGTAGAAAATTTGGTATAGTCACGTCAAAGACATCATGCATTACTTTAGACGGCGAGGCTATGAAGGAGGACGGAGAAGTGGGCACATTCCAACCAGAAGAGACCCATGAGTCACGATCATCCAGTAAGTCTTTCGCGTTGCGGTGGAAGCATGAGAACATGCGTCAAATGGCATTGATCGCGATTTTCTCAATTGCGCTTACAATCATGATCTTGTTAGTCGTTTACGGTCAGGCCGGGAAACAAATTTCACTGGTTATTGATGGCAAAGCTCAGGTGGTAGAGACTCGTACAGGAATGCTTCAGGAAATGCTGGAGGAGCAGTCGATCACAGTCAGCCCTCACGATAAGGTATCCATGTCCATGAACGGGGCAATTACAGATGGAGACCGAATTGTTATTGAGCGGGCCGTTCCAGTTAACATTACGGCAGACGGAGACACCAAGACTCTGTATACAACGGATTCATCGGTAGAAGATGCAATTCAAAAATCAGGTATTCAAGTTGAAAGTAATGATAAAGTGTATCCGGCGCTTGGAACTGCGATCAAAGCGGAGATGAAGATCCGTGTAGTGCGCGTAACAAAGCGTACAGTCGAAGTAGAGCAACCGATCGCTTACAAAGTCATTAAAACGGCTGACCCTAGCTTGTACAAAGGGGATAACCGTGTCGTTGTGAACGGCAAAGAAGGCAAACTTGTGCAGCATATCGAAAAGGTATTTCAGGATGGAGAATTGGTCTCCAAAAAAATGGTCCGCAAATCTGTCGCGAATAATCGTGTAGATAAAGTGATCGCTGTCGGCACCAAAGCAAAACCGGTCGTGAAAGAACCTGAGATTCAGACCGTATCGGCTCAAACTTCAACAACCAAAAAGGCTACAACAACGAACTCGAAGAAAACATCTGCCTCGGGCAGCAAAGTGATTACCGTATCCGGGACTTCTTTTAAATACTCCAAAGTACTTAAAAATGTATCTATGACTGCCTACTCTTCTGAAGAGCCTGGCATTGGAACTAAAACAGCTTCCGGTACTCGTGTAACGGAAGGGCGCACCATCGCGGTTGATCCCAAAGTCATTCCAATTGGCTGGTGGGTATATATCGAAGGTCTGGGATTCCGTCGTGCGGAAGACACAGGCGGCGCGATTAAAGGCAACAAAATTGATGTGTATTATGACAGTGTGAAGCATGCCCTGAATTTTGGACGTAAGAAAGGCAAGACGGTCTACGTGATCGGTCCGGTGAAGCCGGAAGCGAACTAAAATCGTTTTACTTTGAAATGGGAATGCTATAAAATAGTTGCATGAATGATTCATGCGGAATATGCGGCGGAGGAGTCTGAATTCAGTCTCCCCCGCCGTTTGGCAGAGAAGAGGATATTCCTCTTCTTTTTGCGTTAGAAAGGAAGAAATGGAACATGATAAAAGAAGTCATTGTGGTTGAAGGCCGTGATGATACGGTAGCCATTCGTCGGGCCGTGGAAGCCGATACAATAGAAACAGGCGGATCAGCCATCAACCAACGCATTCTGAAGCGGATTGCGCTTGCTCAGGAGAGACGGGGAGTCATTGTACTGACAGATCCGGATCATGCCGGCGAACGCATTCGTAAAATTATTGCGAATAAGGTGCCTGGATGCAAGCATGCTTTCATTCCGGAAGCCGATGCAACGCGCAAAGGGGACATTGGGGTGGAGAATGCCTCACCAGAGGCGATCCGTCATGCTCTGGCGCGCGTACATACATCATACGAAGGTGCTCCGAGCCTGATCGATTGGGAGGACCTGATCGCGGCAGGACTTATCGTGCATCCGCAGGCTGCTGCACGTCGCATGGAGATGGGCAATCTGCTGGGCATCGGTTATTGTAACGGTAAGCAGTTCCACAAACGTCTCAGTGTATTTCAGATTACACGGGAAGAGTTCTCTACAGCATTAGCGCAAATTGAACGTGAAGGATTGTGAGCATATGAAGGACATGGAAGATACGATAGAAATTGCAACGCCTAAGCGAACGAAAGAGATTATTCAAAAACATGGATTCTCATTTAAGAAAAGTCTGGGTCAGAACTTTTTGATCGATCAAAATATACTGAACAAAATCGTTAATGCAGCCGACCTGGACGAGTCCAAGGGCGCACTAGAGATCGGGCCGGGTATTGGAGCCCTTACGGAGCGACTGGCTCGGGTAGCCGGTCCTGTCACAGCCGTAGAGATTGATCAGCGCTTGATCCCAATCCTGGGAGAAGTGATGCAGCCTTATTCGAATGTACGTGTTCATCATGGGGATGTGTTGAAGCTTGATCTGGCTGAGTTGTTTAATACGGATTTTGCATCCGTGGACAAAGTCAGTGTCGTGGCTAACCTGCCTTATTATGTAACGACTCCAATCATGATGAAACTGTTGGAAGAGAAGCTGCCGGTAGACAGTATTGTTGTCATGATCCAAAAAGAAGTGGCTGAACGGATGGCTGCTGCACCAGGATCAAAAGATTACGGCAGTCTAAGCATCGCAGTTCAGTATTACAGTATGCCGGAGCTTGTGTGTATTGTGCCGCCCACGGTCTTCATTCCGCAACCTAATGTGGAATCGGCTGTCATTAAGCTGAAAGTGCGTGAGCAACCGCCAGTGGAGATTCCGGATGAAGCACACTACTTCGAAGTGGTACAGGCTTCTTTTGCCCAGCGGAGAAAAACAATCTCAAACAACTTGAAGGCACGTTTCTTCACAAAGGAGAACCGGGGACAGGCAGACATTCTGCTGGAGCAGGCAGGTATTCAACCGTCCCGACGTGGAGAGACGTTGAGTCTGCAAGAGTATGCCACACTCAGCACCGTAATGTGGGAAGCAGGGGTACGTGCAGCGCTGTAAAATTTGAATGAACCAAACCGGGTCTCTGCCCATACGATGGGGTAGAGGTGATTACGTTGATGAATATCGGAGACTTGGTCGTTCGGAAGTCATACGGCGGCGATGTGACTTTTCGGGTGGAAGGCCTCCAGTTGGATGCTGCGGTCATTAAAGGGACTGAGTTCCGGCTGCTTGCCGATTCCCCGGTGGACGATTTGATACAGGTTCCCTATGAACCGCAAAGCGCCAAGACCAGACAGGCGCATGTTAAAGCACATCAGACCCTGTCCCGCCTGCAGCAGAATCGTATGGAACAGGCTGAGCGGAATCGCGAAGGTCTGGTACAGGATTGGTCTGCTCAGCAGGAACCGGCTTATTTTGAAATGCCTGGAAAGGTGCTTCATCTGGATGGAGATCCGAACTATTTGAAAAAAAGTATGGATCTCTATGAGCAACTTCGTGTGCCCGCAGAGGGACAATATGTCCATGAATCGGCAATGGCAGATACCTTATACCGCTTATTACCCAAAGTACGTCCGGATATCGTAGTTATTACGGGTCATGATGGGGTGCTAAAGACACGTCAGCCCTATGACTTATATAGTCTTGGTAGCTACAAGAACTCGCAAAATTTTGTGTCGGCCATTCAGGTGGCCAGACAATATGAACGCCATCTGGACGCACTCACTATTGTGGCAGGGGCCTGTCAGTCCCATTTTGAGGCACTGCTGCGCGCTGGAGCGAACTTTGCCAGTTCTCCAGGCAGAATTCTCATTCATGCACTTGACCCGGTCTATGTGGCAGCCAAGGCCTCCTTCACCTCTGTGCGTGATACGGTCAATATGAGTGATGTTCTGCACAATACCATCAGTGGTAGCCAGGGTGTGGGTGGTGTCGAGACACGGGGGAGTTACCGGGTAGGTCTGCCTGGGCTGAATGATTTATCTACGTTAAAAGTGAACCCGTCGGCAGTCTGATGTAGGCCATTTAAAGTCCCAATTTGGGGCTTTTTTTGTTTGCAAAAAAATTCATTGACAACAACTTTTTGATGCTGATATAATAATTAGTTTTGATTTGACAATGACTGTAAAATCCGGTATAATGGACAAGAAAAGAGGTGGTCGTCGACAATGGCTAAAAACACGCTGTTGGATATCAAACGCAATCTCGATGCACATATTGGTCAGAAAATTATGTTGCGGGCTAATGGTGGCCGCCGTAAGACCATTGAGCGTACGGGTGTATTGGAAGAAACGTACCCTTCTGTTTTTATTGTTAAGCTTGATGAGGAGCAAGAAACCTTCAAGCGAGTATCTTATAGTTATGCGGATATACTTACGGAGTCGGTGGAAGTCATGGTTTATGACCCGGGCAGCCAGACGCATAGCTCCTATATGGAGACGTAAGTATCGATTTACAGGCGATTCGCCCCACAAGGCGGATCGCTTTTTTGTTTTTTTAAACACCAATTCGTCCTCTAACGTAACCCATACATACTCAGGAATGAGCGAGGAACGGTCGCGGCATACTATATGGACAGGTGAAGGACAGTTTCTTAAAGCAATGCAGGAAACTGAATATAGCCTGATGACAAGATGTCCAAAACGTGAACGAACTCATCACATTATGAAGGATACTTTGGAGGAGGATGGTTCATGAGTCGCAGAAGAAGAAGTGTTATGTCAGAGGATCTGAAGAATGAGCTCGCGAAAGACCTGGGCTTCTATGATACGGTCCAACAGGAAGGTTGGGGTGGAATTAAAGCCAAGGATGCAGGAAACATGGTGAAAAGAGCCATTCAACTTGCTGAGCAGGCTGCCCGCAAATCTTAATCCGATTCAAACAGACTGAAAAGCGGGGAAATCCGTCAGGAACTACCCCGCTTTTTCCCCTTAGATGCGGAATACAAATGACTTGACAGCCCCATTTTGATATAATATGTTAAGTTGTCTTAGGGAAAAGGTGAGGACGGGTGAACGCCTTGAAAATTTACGAAAAAGCGCCTGCTAAAATTAATTTGATGCTGGACGTTTTACATAAAAGAAGCGATGGATTCCATGAAGTTGAAATGATCATGACCATGGTCGATCTGGCTGATCGGCTGGAAATGTCGGAGCTGCCGCGAGATACCATTTTTATCTCCAGTCAGGCGGGTTATATCCCGCTCGACGAGAAGAATCTGGCTTTCCAGGCAGCCAGACTCATTAAGGAGCGCTATAACGTGCGTACGGGTGTCCATATTCATCTGGATAAAAAGATTCCAGTTGCAGCCGGACTTGCCGGCGGCAGCAGTGATGCAGCAGCAGCGCTGCGTGGATTGAACCGTCTGTGGCGGTTGAATATACCGGATCACGAACTGCAGGAGCTTGGAGCTGAACTTGGGTCGGATGTTCCATTCTGTATCACAGGAGGAACTGCACTCGCTACAGGCCGTGGTGAGAAGTTAACTCCCATTCCTAATCCGCCGCAATGCTGGGTAATTCTGGCCAAGCCTCCGATTAACGTGTCTACAGCCGATGTGTACGGAAGGTTCCGCAGTGACAAGATTGTTCGTCATCCGAGTGCAGCTAAAATGGAGCAGGCTATTCGCAATCAATCATTTACGGAAGTCTGTAATCAGATGGGCAATGTGCTTGAAGATGTAACGTTGAAACTGTATCCGGAAGTTCAGCATCTGAAGGATGCCATGATTCGATTGGGTGCAGACGGCGTGTTAATGTCTGGTAGCGGTCCAACGGTATTTGGTCTGGTTTCCAAAGAATCCAAGGTTGCCCGGATATACAATGGTCTGCGAGGGTTCTGTAAAGAAGTGTACGCTGTGCGTATGTTGACGTAAAATTCGCTTTTATAATGTACAAACACGTATAAAGGTGTTATATTCTTAAATAATTATTCGGATTTGGATGTTTCCGTGATCGTGAGGATGGATCTCTGTGAAGAAGTTAAAACGAAGCGCAAGGCTGGTTGAAATGACGCAATACTTATTGTCCAGACCGCATACGGTTATTCCGTTGACCACATTTGCCGAACGTTATGGTGCCGCAAAGTCTTCAATTAGTGAAGATTTGGCGATTATCAAGGAAGTGTTCGAAGAAGGTGGGTCAGGAGAACTGCATACACTGGCTGGAGCAGCAGGGGGAGTAAGATGGATTCCGAAGGTATCCCGAGAACTGGCATTGGCATTTGCGGAGCGGCTCTCGACCCAGCTCGCGCAACCTGATCGGATCTTGCCTGGAGAATACCTGTACATGTCCGACTTGCTTGGTCAGCCTGCATTGATGAATGAAGCCGGCAAGATTTTTGCAACGGCCTTTGGCAATATGAATATTGATGTGGTTATGACGGTAGAAACCAAAGGAATTCCACTGGCTTATGCGACCGGTGCCCAGCTCAACCTGCCTGTCGTGCTCGTACGCAGGGACCATCAGGCTACAGAAGGATCGGCCGTAAGTATCAATTATGTATCCGGGTCCCATAAAAGTCTGCATACCATGTCCCTGTCCCGCAGGGCGATGCGTGAGCATTCCAGAGTACTTATTGTGGATGACTTCATGAAGGCCGGGGGTACGGTCCAAGGAATGATCGATCTTTTGGCCGAGTTTAATGCTACAGTAGCCGGGGTAGGGGTACTGGTGGAATCTGGTTCTGTAGATTCAGAAGAACGCCTGCTAACAGATTACGTATCTCTGGCGAAACTGACAGCGGTTGATGCCAAGAGCAGACAGATTTCCGTCAAGCCTGGCAACTATTTTGACCTGTAGAAAGATGACGAATGTTATGTCGTTAAAAGGTCTTTTCCATCGACCTGGCATGAACGTTGTCGAATTGTGTATTAAATAAAAAAATTCCTGAAATTAGGAAATTTTTGTGGTTATAAAAAGAAGGAGTTCGTATATGCTGTGTGGAATTATACACCAAGTTCTGATGGAAAAAGGTGGTGAACACACACATGCAAATTACGGATGTCAGACTCCGCCGTGTTAACTCGGAGGGGAGAATGAAGGCTATCGCATCCATTACCATCGATAACGAATTCGTCGTTCATGACATTCGTGTCATTGATGGTAACAACGGAATGTTTGTTGCTATGCCGAGCAAACGTACTCCTGATGGAGAGTTCCGTGATATCGCCCACCCGATCTCTTCCGGTACACGTGAGAAGATTCAGGCAGCAGTTTTGACTGAATACGATCGTGCGGCAACTGAGGAAGAAGTCATTGAAGAAGGTGCCTAAGAACATTATTGGGGTTCGAAGGAAAAGAGAGCCATGTCTTATGGCTCTCTTTTCTTTTTGACCGGAATAAGATATATTCAGTATTGAGTTTATTAGCAGAGAACAAAAAGCGCATCGTGCGCTTGGTGGCAGGGCGGCATCTTAGGAATCATTGGGATTCGGTTAAGCTCGCAGGTACACGGCGTATACATATAGGTCACGATTCGTTGGTGTCCGCGTTGTTACGTGTGATTACAGAGACAGCAGGCGATGAACAGGACCGGCTTGAAGCCGGCTGAACGATACTCATTGGATATAGATAAGCAATGCATTTCAATGGGTTTTTCAGAACAGGAGGTCGTTAATTTTGAAACGAATGGCAATCGTTCTTGCCGCAGGGCAAGGCAAACGAATGAAATCAAAATTGTACAAAGTACTGCATCCCGTATGCGGTAAACCTATGGTTGGACATGTGCTGGATGCAGCACTCAGCGCAGGCGTTGAACGCAGTGTGGTTGTCGTCGGCCATGGTGCCGAAGCGGTGCAGTCATTTTTAGGTTCCAGAGCAGAGTATGCACTCCAGGCGGAACAACTGGGCACAGGTCATGCAGTACAGCAAGTTAAATCCTTGCTTGGCGGCGAAGCAGGATCCACAATTGTGGTCTGTGGAGATACACCGCTCGTGACTCGTGAGACATTGGAAGGACTGATGAATCACAATGAGAGTCGCGGGGCAGCAGCGACAGTACTTACGGCTCAGTTGGACAATCCCAAAGGTTACGGCCGAGTAATACGTGGAGAAGATGGTTCTGTACAGCGGATCGTAGAACAGAAGGATTGCAACGAACAGGAAGATGCTGTGAATGAGATTAACACAGGCACATACTGTTTCGATAATGCAAAATTGTTCGCTGCGCTGGATAAAGTAACGAACCAGAACGCTCAGGGAGAATATTATCTCACAGACGTAATCGGCATTTTGCGTAATGATGGAGATGTGGTTGAAGCTTACATGTCGGATGACATCGCGGAATCCATCGGGGTTAACGATCGATTGGCACTTTCGCAAGCCGAAGCCTTCATGCGTGAACGTCTTGCCGTACGCCATATGTTGAACGGTGTGACAATCATTGATCCGTCATCGACATATATCGGAGCGGATGTTACGATTGGATCAGATACAGTTTTGTATCCGGGGACGATCCTCAAAGGCACAACTTCCATCGGCGAAGCATGTCATATTGGTCCTCAGGCAGATGTGGAAGACAGCGTTATTCAGGACGGAGTTACGATTAAACATTCGGTAGTATCCAATGCCGAGGTTGGTTCTGATGCAACGGTAGGTCCATTTGCTAATTTGCGTCCAGGGACTAAACTGGGTCGCAACGTAAAAATTGGTGACTTTGTTGAAGTGAAAAATGCTACAATTGATGAAGGTTCCAAAGTATCTCATCTCAGCTATATTGGAGATGCCAAAGTAGGGAAAAACGTAAATGTTGGATGCGGGGCAATAACTGTCAATTATGATGGTTATAATAAAGCTGTGACAACGATTGAAGATGATGCTTTTGTAGGCAGCAACGTCAATCTGATTGCACCGATTACGGTAGGAAAAGGCGCTTATGTGGTTGCTGGTTCCACCGTTACCCATTCCGTTCCCGAGAATGATCTGGCCATTGCTCGTCCACGTCAGGAGAATAAACCTGGTTATGCGGAGAAGATTCGCGGACGTGCCAAAGCCAAGAAACAAAATGCCAAACCCCAATAAGGGGTTTTGATAACAAGATTGCCTCCCGAAGATCGGGGAGGTGCCGACATGTCGCAGACGCTTATTGATTCCAATGAACCAGCACGGAGGGTTTTTATTTTATGACTTATTTTGATTCGAAATTAAAAATATTTACTTGCAATTCTAACCCCAAGCTTGCCCATCAAATTGCTGATTATATCGGGATCCCTATGGGTGAATCTCACACAACCAGCTTTAGTGATGGCGAGATTCAAGTGAAACTCTCCGAGAGTGTTCGGGGTTGTCACGTTTATATCGTGCAGTCCACTTGCTTGCCGGTTAATGATAACCTGATGGAAATGCTCGTTATGATTGATGCACTCAAACGGGCATCTGCCAAGACGATTAACGTCGTTATTCCTTATTATGGGTATGCAAGACAGGATCGCAAGGCACGTTCGCGTGACCCGATTACAGCGAAACTGGTTGCCAACCTTATTGAAAAAGCGGGTGCAACTCGTGTTATCGCGATGGACTTGCATGCAATGCAGATCCAGGGATTCTTCGACATTCCAGTCGACCATTTGCTTGGCGTGCCAATTCTGGCTCAATATTTCCGGTCGAAACAGATCGAAAATCCGGTTGTTGTGTCGCCTGACCACGGTGGCGTAGTGCGCGCACGTAAACTGGCTGATTTCCTGAATGCACCCCTGGCAATTATCGATAAACGTCGTCCTGAGCCAAATGTGAGCGAAGTGATGAACATTATCGGTAACATCGAGGGTAAAACAGCTATCCTGATCGATGACATTATTGACACGGCGGGAACAATTGTACTGGGAGCGAATGCTCTGATGGAAGGCGGCGTAAAAGAAGTATACGCGTGCTGTACTCACCCGGTATTGTCCGGACCTGCGATGGAACGTTTGGAGAATGCACCATTGAAGGAAGTCATCGTAACGGATACCATTCCAATTACGCATGCTAATCCGACAAGCAAACTCAAAGTGTTGTCTGTAGCGCCTTTGCTCGGAGAAGCAATTATCCGGGTTCATGAGGAATTGTCAATCAGCAAGCTGTTTGAAATTGAATAAGGATGTCTGCATAAAGTAGTAGAGGGGTTACGTTTTCCGGTTCAATGGAAAATGTAACCCCTGTCGGCGTGCCGTTTTATTAAAAGTGAAACAGACGCTGGTCAGCTAATACCCCGGGCGGGAGATAAATCGGAAACGACGCCGATGAAAAAGCGTGTCGGCAATTTCCACGAATTGATTATCGAAACGTGTGATTAGACCAATCTCAATATGGGTGTCGCGGTCGTATACCTGTACAGGTACGTGATATTCGAGATGATAGATAAAATCGCTATGTTGAGTCAGTTGTCCATTGTCTTCGCGCAAAACCCGCTCACCTTCCTGGGTCGATAAAATATTAACTGTGAACACTACAGTAAATCGATCTTTACTTTCTTGATATTATATGAAATATAAGATTCGAAGTCTATGCCTCACCTCAGGCTAATCCGAAGGAGGGAACAAGATGAAGTGGATTGTCGGACTTGGAAATCCAGGCTCGAACTATGCCAAAACCCGTCATAATATCGGTTTTATGGCACTGGATCGGTTGGCTGATCGTCATAATATCTCCATTACACAGAATAAATGTAAAGCGCTGATTGGAGAAGGCAATATTGGCGGTGTGAAAACTGTACTGATCAAACCAATGACCTATATGAACTTGTCTGGTGAATCGGTTCGAGCATATATGGATTTTTATAAAGTTAGTCTTGAAGATCTGATTGTTGTGTACGACGACATGGATACAGAGATTGGCAAAGTCAGATTGCGTTACCAAGGTAGTGCAGGCGGACATAATGGAATCAAGTCCATTATTCAGCATACCGGTACACAGCAGTTTAACCGCGTGCGCATGGGAATATCCCGACCTGAACCAGGACATGCCATTGTTGATTATGTACTGTCGACATTCATGAAGAAAGAAAAAGAAGCCCTTGATCAGACCATTGAGCAAACATGTGATGCTCTGGAGCATAGCTTGACTCATACGTTTGAACAAACAATGGCGAAGTTTAACGGTTAATTTTGTTAGACATACTGGTAAAATGATCATACAAGACGGGTTCAATCTCAGCCATACTGGACATACTGGATGTATAAACCATGTTCAGGAGGCATAAACATGTCAGTGAATTACGTATGTAGGCATTGCCGTACCTTTATTGGACGAATCGATTCTGCCCGGATAACGGAAGTAGAGCTCGGCTTTCATTTCTTGACCCCCGACGAGCGGAGGGATATAATAGCGTATAATTCCGGTGGTGACATTACCGTTCGGATTACATGTGATTACTGTAAGGAAGCCCTGGAGCACAATCCAGAGCTTAGCCTGCTCGCGAGTCCGCTTCAGTAGACATCGCCCGTACAGGATCGAATGACAGTTGAGGGCGGTTGCGTAATAACGCTCCACCTTTTATAGCCTTGGCAGCCTGCTGAGGCTTCTTTTCAGTTGGCATGAAAGCCATCGCTATCTCGAAATCAGGCTCAGCCGCATCAACAGATGTGGCAATGTTGCGAGTAATCCGATATGATGAAACAGGACAAAAAGGAATTTGTATCCATTTTAATAGTGATGTTACGCGTATGCGTGAGATAATCAAGTAAGTTATAAGAGAGGTGCCCCTTTTGTTACAAGCACTTATACAGGCTTTTTCCAAAGATCCGGACTTCGGGTCCATTACAGCCGGAATCAAGTCCGGCATGAAGGAACAATTGGTTTCGGGTCTATCCGGCTCGGCGCGTCAGATTATGCTGGCTGCCTTGCATCAGGAAATGAACCGACCATTGCTCGTAGTAACACATAATATGTTTTCAGCTCAAAAAATTGCAGAAGATTTACAGGAAGCGCTTTCACCTGATCAGGTGTTAATCTATCCTGCCAACGAACTTGTCGCTGCGGAAGCTGCTGTTTCCAGCCCGGAAACATTGGGTCAGCGTATTGATGTGTTGGTCCGCTGCGCCCAGGGATTCAGGGGCGTTGTTGTTATTCCTTTTTCCGGAGTAAGACGTTATGTTCCGCTTCCGGAAGTGATGGCCAATGCTCGAATTTTGATTAAACAGGGCAACACACTTCAACTGGACTCTTTCCTGCTGGAGATGGTAAAGCTCGGATATGAGCGTGTGGAACGCGTGGAATCTCGTGGTGAGATGAGTGTACGCGGAGGTATCATCGACTTCTATCCGGTTACTTCATCGATCGCATATCGGGTGGAGTTATTTGATGATGAGATCGACTCCATTCGGACATTTGACCCCGCGGATCAGCGTTCGATTGAACGGATTGAGGAAATTACGGTTTTACCATGCAAGGAGTTAATTGCAGATCGTGAACGAATGGAAAAGGCTGCCGATGCGGCTGCTCTTTTGCTGGAGCAACAGCTGGAGAAAATGACGGATCGGCAGGCGAAGCTGCGTCTCCGTGAAGAAATTCACCGGGAGATCGAGCTTTTGCGGGAGCACGTGTATTTCTCCGAAATGTATAAATATATTTCTCCGCTCTATCCGGAGAACAAAACGATCTACGACTATATGCCAGAAGATACCCTGCTGGTTCTTGATGAGCCTGCCAGACTATCGGAGACATCGAAACAGCTTGACCGTGATGAATCGGAGTGGAATCTTCATTTGATGCAAAACGGAAAAACACTTCCGGATCTTCCTTTATCCGCAGACGGTGATGAACTCTTGTATGAGCGTCCATTCCAGACGCTATTTATGTCGATTTTTTTGCGCCAAGTTCCACACACCCAACCACAGAACATTCTGAACTTCATCAGTCGTGGCATGCAGGATTTCCACGGACAGATGAACGTACTGAAGGCAGAGATGGAGCGTTGGCATAAGGCTGGAGTCCAAGTGCTCATGCTGGCGAACGGTGAGGAGCGACTCGAGCGGATGCGCCGGGTACTGATGGACTATGATATTCCAGAGCCAGAGATGATGATCGGTAATTTGCAAACGGGATTTGAAATGCCGTCCATTCATTTGGCTGTTGTGACCGAGGGCGAGATGTTCTCGCAAAAACAGCGTAAAGTACGCAAACCGATTCGGAATGTAGACAATGCTGAACGGATCAAATCCTATAGCGAGCTAAAAGTGGGCGATTATGTCGTTCATCAGAACCACGGGATTGGTAAGTACCTTGGGATCGGCACCCTCGAGGTAGGCGGTATTCATAAGGACTACATGCATATTCTCTATGCGGGTGGAGACAAACTGTCTGTACCTATTGAGCAGATTGATTTGATTCAGAAATATGTTGGTTCCGAAGAAAAAGAACCGAAAATATACAAACTGGGCGGCAATGAGTGGACACGGGTTAAAAATAAAGTCCGCACATCCGTACAGGATATTGCTGATGATCTAATTAAGCTGTATGCAGAGCGTCAGACCTCCAAAGGGTTTGGATTCGACAAGGATTCTGCGGAGCAGCAGGAATTTGAGGACATGTTCCCTTACGATGAGACACGTGATCAGGTGCGTGCGATCGAAGAAATCAAGAAGGACATGGAACAAAACCGTCCAATGGATCGTTTATTGTGTGGGGATGTTGGTTACGGCAAAACCGAAGTGGCTATTCGAGCTGCATTTAAAGCAGCTATTGAAGGCAAACAGGTGGCTGTACTCGTGCCAACAACCATTTTGGCACAGCAGCATTTTGAGACGTTCCGTGAGCGCTTCTCCGGTTATCCGTTCAACATTCATGTGCTTAGCCGGTTCCGCTCCCGTAAAGAGCAGAATGAAACAGCCAAAGGCATCAAGGCAGGCACAGTGGATATTGTCATCGGGACGCATCGATTGCTGTCGCAGGACCTGGTATTTAAGGACCTGGGACTGCTCATTGTTGATGAAGAACAGCGCTTTGGAGTAACTCATAAGGAAAAACTGAAGAAGCTGAAAACCAATGTGGACGTGCTGACGCTGACGGCAACGCCGATTCCGCGTACGCTTCATATGTCCATGCTGGGTGTGCGTGATCTGTCCGTTATCGAGACTCCTCCAGAGAATCGTTTCCCGGTGCAGACCTATGTGGTTGAACACAGCCAGGCGCTTGTTCGGGAAGCCATTGAGCGTGAGCTTGCCCGTGGTGGGCAAGTGTATTACCTCTACAACCGTGTTCAGGGAATTCAGGAGATGGCTGCCGAAATTTCTGAGCTTGTGCCTGAAGCCAAAGTTGGTGTGGGACATGGTCAGATGTCGGAAACAGAGCTGGAGAAAACGATTCTGGACTTCCTGGATGGTGAATATGACGTGCTTGTGAGCACAAGTATCATCGAGACCGGGGTAGATATTCCAAACGTAAATACACTGATCGTACATGATGCGGATAAAATGGGACTTTCCCAGCTGTATCAGCTGCGCGGACGTGTGGGTCGTTCCAACCGTATTGCGTATGCCTATTTTACGTACCAACGGGATAAAGTGCTTACTGAAGTTGCTGAGAAACGTCTGCAATCCATCAAAGAATTCACCGAACTGGGTTCAGGATTCAAAATCGCCATGCGTGACTTGTCGATTCGTGGTGCGGGAAATCTGCTAGGAGCGGAGCAGCATGGTTTCATCGCTTCCGTCGGGTTTGATCTGTATTCGCAGATGCTCGCAGAGGAGATCAACAAACGCAAAGTTACGATGCTTGGTGAAGAGCCGGTACCTTCAGACCAGTGGAACACAACCCTGGATCTCAGTATCGATGCCTACTTGCCGTCCGATTATATCTATGACAGTATTCAGAAGATTGAGATCTACAAAAAAGTGGCGGTCATTGCATCCTTCGACGATGCAATGGAGTTGGAAGACGAATTGGTTGATCGGTTCGGTGATCTTCCGGAAGCTGTCATTAACTTGCTGGCTGTTGCGCGGATGAAAGTATACGGCAAAATCTACGGCATTGAATCCATCTCCCAACGTGGTGAGGACATTACTGTGAAGTTCTATGAAGGGCGTGAACATGCCTTTGAACTCTCAAAAATCGCGCACATTGGAAATCAGTTCGAAAGACGTGTACAATTTGAACAAGGACCCCATATGCTGATTCACGCTAAAGGCAAGGGGCTTGGGGATAAGCAACTGATGGAGCTGGTAGAGAAAATTCTGGAGTCCATGAAAACTGCTTTTAAATCAAAGGGGGAACTAAAGGATGTTACCAAAGTATAAAAAAGTAGGAAAAGTACTGTCTGTGAGCATGGTCGCAGTACTATCCTTATCACTGCTTGCTGCATGTGGCAAGAAGGAAGAAGCAAAAACACCGGAATCGACGGATACAAGTGCTGTAGTCGCTACGTATGATGGTGGTACTATTACAGCCAATGAATTTGACATGGAGCAACGTGTCATGAAATTCCTCTATCCAGAGTATGCACAAATGATGGATATGGACGATTTCAAAGAGTATCTGGTGAAACAGGAAGTTGCTTATGAATATCTGAGTGGCAAAGCAAGCGAAGATGCCAAAACAGCCGGTACCAAAGCGGCAACTGAGCAATTCGATAAAATGAAAGCTTCTGTTCAGGCAGATCAATGGACAGAAATGCTCAAAGCTCAGAACCTGACAGACGATAACATTAAAAACTACATGACTCGGATCATGACAGTAATCAAAGATAAAGAAACAGGCGTTACGGACGATGCAATCAAGGCTGAGTTTGAGAAAAACAAAGATCAGTTCACAACGGCTTCCGTCCGTCACGTGCTGATTAACTTCACAGATCCAAAAACGCAAAAAGAGCGTAAAAAAGAAGATGCACTTAAAATTGCAAAAGAAGTAAAAACCAAGTTGGATGGCGGAGCTGATTTTGCTGAAATTGCAAAAAAATATTCCGAAGATCCAGGTTCTGCTGAAAAGGGTGGACTGTATGAAAATACACCTGTAGGCAGCTGGGTAGAGGCATTTAAGGAAGCTGCAAAAACATTGCCACTGAACAAAATCAGTGATCCAGTAGAGACAGAGTACGGTTACCACGTCATGAAAGTGGAAGCTCGTACAGAAGCTGACTTTGCTAAATTGACGGCTGAACAAAAAGAAAGTCTGAAGAGCCAATTGGCAGCTGCTGAGATCGATACGTTCATGCAAAATGAGTTGGACAAAATCGTAAAAGAAGTTAAGTTGCCAAAAACAGAAAAAGCTGAAGAAGGCAAAACTGAAGGTACAACGGGTACAGGAACTGAAGGAGAGAAAACAACCGAACCAAAAACGGATGACTCCACAGGTACGGATACCAAGACTGACCAAGGTACGACTGGAACAGACAAAGATGCAACTACAGATGAAGGTACAAGCAGCAAGTAAGCTGGTAAATTTGCTGTGTTAGCATACGTTCAGGGTTGAATTCGCCCGAAATGAATGCCTTGTACTACGTAAATATGGACAACCATACAGAGAAGCAAGGGGAGGACTTAGGACCTCCTTCTTGCTTCTTCTTTTATATATTCAAGCCGTATGGGTACATGGTCGCCTTCTTCGAAAGTTACACAACTATATTCTCCGAAGCATGTATAAGGAAATGGGAACAGATGAATACTATGGTCAAGATATCACACTAAACGTTCTGGGACTTTCCTCTACCCATTAAGGAACAGTAGTTGAAAAATCTTCTCGAGAAAGTGGGGCAACATGTGAAATGAAAGCTACTGGTATTGTCCGCCGTATAGATGACCTTGGTCGTGTGGTCATTCCAAAAGAAATCCGCCGTACGTTACGTATTCGTGAAGGTGATCCACTGGAAATTTTCGTGGATCGTGATGGAGAAGTTATCCTTAAAAAATATTCGCCAATTGGCGAACTTGGTGATTTTGCCAAAGAATATGCAGAATCCCTGTATGAGAGTACAGGACATGTAACGATGATTTCTGACCGGGATACCATTATCACGGTGGCAGGTGGTTCGAAAAAAGAGTATTTGGACAAGCAGGTAGGTCAACTGTTAGAGGGATGTATGGAAAACAGAAAGACCATTTTGGAAACCAACAACGGTTCTTATGAGCTTAGCAAAGATCATGACGAGACGTTATCCTCTTTTGTTATTGCGCCGATTATTTCAGGTGGTGACCCCATCGGAACGGTTATCCTGTTCAATAAGGATGAATCGGTGAAGATGTCTCAGATGGAAGTGAAGATGTCCGAGACAGCTGCTGGTTTCCTTGGCAAGCAAATGGAACAATAGACCGCAGATCAACTCCTGGTGCCCTGTCTTGGGCATACGGGAGTTTTTGCATTTCAAGGGACAACGAAGATAATCCGGATGATTGTGATGGGGAGGGTTAGTCTGTGTGCCTTCAGGCAGTTATAATAGCAAGGTATGCTTAAAAGGATTACGCAGGAGGGACTTATGAAACAGCCATCTACAGGCTCAAGGCTGCTACAGGGTGCATTTATACTTGGTCTTGCCGCCATTATCTCCAAAATCATTGGTGCTTTTCAGAAGATTCCGCTGCAGAATCTGGGAGGAGACGGTGTATTTGGCATTTATAATACGGTGTATCCGTTATATATGCTCATTATCACGCTTGCTGCTGCAGGACTGCCGCTGGCCGTATCCAAATTCGTAGCAGAACAGAACGCACTCGGAAGACCAGACGAGAGCAGAAGAATTATTCGACTATCTTCCCTACTGCTCGGGGGAATTGGAATTATAATGGCGCTCATGATGTATGCAGGTGCGCCGCTGATCGCTGACATGATTGGCAACCGTCATGTGGTTCCATCAATTCGTGCTGCTTCGTGGGCGTTGTTGTTCGTACCGTTGATGACAGGGCTGCGTGGATATTTTCAGGGATTACAGCAGATGGTTCCAACAGCGGTATCACAAGTGGTGGAGCAGACGATACGTGTCACCGTCATGATTGTTCTGCTTCTGTGGTTGATGAGACGGGACGCTTCGCTTGAGACTATTGCCGCTGGTGCAATGATGGGCTCCGTTGCTGGTGGAATGGTTGGGCTGTTAACCATGTTAGGGTACATGGTGCGTCATCGGCGGAAAGACAGGGAAGTGGTCACAGGGCAATTGGATTCGTCGGAATGGAGCAGTAATGGCGGAGAGGTTGGATCAGAACGTCAGGAGCATCAAGAGCATAGACCAGTTACGCCACAGAGGAAAATGGTGAGTGCTGTTAGCCCCGCTCTGGCAGAACGATCACGATCCAATGGTGAGTGGATCAAGACGCTGCTCATGTACGCCATTCCCGTCTGTCTCGGGTCGCTGGCTGTACCGCTGATGAATCTGGTAGATACCTTCACCGTGCCCCGATTGCTGCGGGGAGAAGGACTGGATGAGCTTCAGTCGATGGTTTCCTTTGGCATCTACAACCGTGGATTGCCGCTGGTTCAACTGGTGACGATGCTGGCTACGTCACTATCTGTGCTGTTTATTCCGGCGATGGCGGAAGCCCGATTAAAGGGCGGGCCAGAAGCCGTCCGGCAGCAAGCAGGCCTCGCGCTGCGCTGGTTCTGGTTGATCGGCCTGGCGGCATCCGCGGGTCTCGCGGTGCTGGCGGAGCCGATTAACCGCATGCTGTACGGAGATGCCGCAGGCACCGAAGCACTGCGGTACATGGCGCTGACGGCTGCGGGCAGCACCGTCAGCATTATTGCGGCGGCGCTGCTGCAAGGCCTCGGCGCCGTGCGTGCACCCGCGTTCAGCATGCTGGCCGCCGCAGGCGTCAAGGCGCTGCTGAACGTCATGTTTGTGCCGGCGCTGGGCATCAGCGGCGCGGCTCTGGCAGGCGCAGTCGCCTACATGCTGGCGGCTGGCATGAATGTGGCGTTGCTGGCGCGACTTGTCGCCCTGCGCCCTGCCCCTGGCGCCGTCCTGGCGAAGCCGGCGCTGGTGATCGCCGCCATGAGTCTGGCGGCGGTAGGCACGGCCTGGGCCGCCGAAGCGGTACTCGGCGGCATGGGTGTCGCGGCCGATCGCAGGCTGGCCGCGATGGGCGTGAGCCTGCTGGGCATTGCCGCAGGCTCGGCCGTGTTCTTGCTGGCGGCGGCCCGGACAGGGCTACTTACCGCCGCAGAGCTGGCGGCCGTGCCCAAGTTAGGGCCTCGCCTTGCCAAGCTGCTGCACAGACTGCGTGTGCTGCGCTAGCTCCATGCTCACGGTGCTTCTACACCCAGCACAGCTAATATACAATTATAGGATATCGAATGATTCTGGTATAATACATGTAATTAGTCCTGTTCAGACACGATGATTATGAGCCTGGACAGGGTAGTCCGGATGGAGGTTTATGTAATGAGTGCAGCTTTAACCGTAGTGGGTCTTGGATCTGGAGATGCAGACCAACTGACCGTAGGTATTATCAAAAAAATGAAACAGGCAGCTACGCTGTATGTACGTACCCTGGATCATCCCGTATTGAATGATTTGAAGCAGGAGGGACTAGAGATGACATCATTTGATGGCATCTATGAGGCGAAGTCCTCCTTCCCCGAGGTGTATGATGAGATCGCGAATCAACTGATAGAAGCCGCTCGCAAGGGTGAGGCCGGAACGGAGATTGTGTATGCCGTACCCGGTCATCCGATGGTAGCAGAAGCAAGTGTACGCCTGCTCAAAGAACGTTGTCCACAGATGGGTATCTCATTGCGTGTCATGGGCGGGGAGAGCTTCCTAGATGAAGCTTTTATACGACTTGGATTCGATCCAATCGAAGGGTTTCAACTCCTGGATGCCAGCAGCCTGAACACAGAACTGGTACAACCACAGCTACATACGTTGATCGGACAAGTCTACGATGTGTTCACTGCTTCGGATGTGAAGCTATGCCTGATGGAGGTTTACCCGGATGATTATCCGGTATTTGTTGGTCACGCGTTGGGTGTACAGGACCAGGAGGTCATTCACAAGATTCCATTGCACGAACTGGACCGGATCGAAGGGTACGGCAATCTGTCACTGATCTATGTGCCGAAGAACAATGATGATGCCCTGCGTCGCAGATCCTTTGCGCGTTTACATGAGATCGTCAATATTCTTCGCAGTCCGGGTGGCTGTCCATGGGATCAGGAGCAGACGCATCAGTCCATCCGCAAAAACCTGATTGAAGAGACCTATGAGGTCATTGAGACGATCGATGAGGATGACCCCGACCATATGAAAGAAGAGCTGGGTGATCTGCTGCTGCAGATTTTATTGCACTCCCAGATGGAAGAAGAAGTGGGCACATTTAATGTGTATGATGTCATCGAAGGTTTGAATGATAAGCTAATCTTCCGCCATCCACATGTTTTTGGAGATAATCAGGCAGAAGATGCGAATGAAGCTCTTCAGAACTGGGAACAGATGAAGGCAGAGGAGAAGAAGCGCAAAGGCCAGGATCAGCAGAAGGTTTCCGTGTTGGATGGTATACCGCGTGACTTGCCTGCATTGATGAAGGGATACAAGTTACAGAAGAAAGCAGCCAAAGTAGGCTTTGACTGGGATGATGTTGAAGGTGTGTTTGCCAAGATCGAGGAAGAACTGGCGGAGTTGAAAGAAGCGGTGCAACAAGGCCAGTCTGCGGAAGAACGGAAGCTCGAACTGGGTGATTTATTATTCGCAGCTGCGAACGTTGCAAGATTCATCGATACGGACCCGGAAGAGGCGCTTGCTGCGACCAACCGCAAGTTCGTCGGGCGGTTCCAGTATATCGAGGAGCGTTTGCGTGAACAGGGAAGAACACCAGCAGATAGCAATGTAGAAGAGATGGAGCAATTCTGGCAGGATGCGAAGAAGGCAGGATTATAACGGGTTCAATTTTCTGGGAAAGCCAGATAACTTTATTCCATTCATGCTATGCAGTGTGTTATGATAATACGAACATGTGTTCATCTGTGTAAATTGGAGTTGGTGTTTAGCGACAGATGGTTTCGGGTACTGGTCTTAGACTGTTGCCTGCGGACCATCGACAAAAAGCTAAAAAAAGTCGCGGACCAAGGCAGGATTTCAGATACCAAGCCAGAATACATGTGTAGTGACCTAACGCGAATCAGCGGCAATCGATGCATTGTCAGGAATCGCAGATACTTTTTTTTCAATTTGGGAGGCTTTTAAAAATGAACAAAACAGATCTGATTAACAACATTTCAACCAAAAGTGGTTTGACTAAAAAAGACGTTGAGTCCGTATTGAACGGCTTTTTGGGAGAAATTACAGATGCACTTGCCAGCGGAGACAAAGTACAATTGATCGGCTTTGGCACTTTTGAGACCCGCAAACGTTCCGGTCGTACCGGACGTAACCCACAAACAGGGAATGAAATCGTGATTCCTGAGTCCACTGTTCCTGCATTCAAAGCAGGCAACAAACTTAAAGAAGCCGTAAAATAATGCGTCTTGATAAATTCCTGAAGGTCTCCCGGCTAATCAAACGCCGCACTGTGGCCAAGGACGTCTCTGAACAGGGACGTGTTCTGGTGAACGGACGTGAAGCAAAGCCCAGCGCCGCTGTCAAAGTGGGCGATGAGCTGACGGTTCAGTTCGGTCAGAAACTGGTCACCGTGAGGGTGGAACGAATTGCCGAGAGTACTAAGAAGGATGAGGCGAGCAGCCTCTACACCTTGGTGAAGGAAGAGCCGATCGCCAAGGATAACGGAATGAACTGGTAACAGTACATCTGGTTTTAAATATTCAATCAATGCAAGTTGAATCGAAACGTCCTTCTGTAACAGGGAAGGGCGTTTTTGTTTTTTTACTGGATACCGGGTTATTTGTTCAACAACGCTGGTTCTATTCCAACCTCCTCATCCATAAGCTAGGTGTAAGAAGGAGGGGTACATGCCATGGTTGAGCACGGTAAGGCCAAACAGCATCATCTGAGCATGCAGAATCGGAAACTGCTGGATCTGACGGGTGTCTCCAACGTGGAGAGCTTCGACAGTGAGGAATTTTTGCTGCAGACTGAACTTGGGCATCTGACCATCCGGGGGCACAATTTACATATCAAAAACCTGAGCCTGGAGGAAGGTCTCTTATCCATTGAAGGCACAGTTAGCTCTCTGCAATATCTGGACCCCGGTTCCCAGAACAAGAATAGTAAAGGCCTGTTTGGCAAGATGTTCCGATGAGTCCGGATACTCAATGGATCACATTGATGTGGATGCTTACTTCGGGGGTCGTGATGGGAATGGCCTACGACAGTTACCGGGTACTGTCCGGACAGCTGCGGTTTCCGAGATGGAGTATTCACACGCTCGATCTGTTGTACTGGGTTGCTTCCGCGCTGTTCGTTTTTCGGATGCTATACGCCGGAAACCACGGACAGTTGCGGTTTTATGTCTTTTTGGGGCTGATTATAGGGGTTTGCTTCTATTTTTGGCTTTTAAGTGTTACAACCCAGCGTTTTGTGGTAATGTTAATTAAACTCGCAAGAACGCTGATTCATTGGTGTGGACATATCCTTAACATCCTGATCGTTATGCCGGCTAAAGGAATTTATAAGTTAATTCGCGTATTATTCGGTTTTGTAATTGCGATACTATTATTCCTGGGCAGGCTGGTGCTGCAGTGTTTGGTACCTTTCGGCAAGTTGTTCCGCTGGATGTTTAGGCCGCTCCTGAAATATTGGGTAACGCCACGCTTCATGATCCGTGTGGGTACAAGAATTGCAGCGATATGGAAACGCTGGTTTTAAGGAGGTCCGTAATGGGTAAAACACCTGTGGGCAGATCAAAGGCTCCAACTAACCAAGGAAAATCTGCCGGTGCAAAAAGGCGCCTCATGCTTTGGATGACGTTTATGATTGTATTTGTAATATGGGCAGGATATACATTCCTTGTGCAGACTGCACAAATTTCGGACAAGAGTTCTCATCTGGCCACTCAGCAAGCTTCAAAGGAAGATACGTTGAAGAAGCTGGAACAGTTGAAGTACGAAGTCAGCCGGTTGAATGACCCTGAATACATAGGACAGCTGGCACGGAAAAAAGGATATTATCTTCCTGAGGAAACGCCGATCCAGGTTGAAGAGTCAGGGAACTGATGGAATTCGGTCTATTACCGAGCTAGGTTTGTTATCCGTGTGTCTGAAGCCGTTAAACCGGAAAAAATAGGCTCTCTGATGGGGTAGTGTTCAGTTGACCTTGGTTTATGGCATAAGGTATAATTACATTAGCGCAGCATTGATTTTGGCATTCAAAAAATCGGGTTGTATATTTTTAAGGGAGGATCATTTTATTCTATGGCAATTGAAGTGGGCACCAAGTTAGAGGGCAAGGTGACAGGAATCACGCATTTTGGAGCATTTGTGGATCTGTCAGGAGGTGTCACGGGTCTCGTTCACATCTCGGAAATCGCCGACAATTACGTCAAAGATGTCAACGACCACCTGAAGCTGAATGACCTCGTTACAGTGAAGGTTATCAACGTTGACAAGGATGGCAAGATCGGACTTTCCATTAAGCAAGCTGTTGACAAACCGGTTGAGCAACAAACCCAATCTAGACCCCCGAGAGCTCCTAGACCGGAACGCAGTGGAGGAGATCGCGAACGATTCAGCGGCGGAGGCCCAAGTGGTGGCCAAGGTCGTGGTGGTGGCGGCGGTGGATTTAACCGTGGTGACCGCGGAGGCCGTTCTTTCAAGCCCGCAGCAGGCAAACCTTCATTTGAGGATAAAATGTCACGCTTCCTGAAAGATAGTGAAGAGCGGATCTCTTCGCTTAAGAAGAACACAGAAGGCAAACGCGGAGGCCGTGGAGCTAAGCGTGTGTAATCTGTCACAACCTGATCTAAACATATAAGTAAAACCGTTAGCCTATGGGCTAACGGTTTTTTTGCGTTTCTTTCACAGATGAGTAGTTGTATAGCTTTTTTTGTAAGGTGAAGCTCCATATCCCCAGTTTTTCTGCACGGCAAAATGGAACCATAAGAACATTTGTCGTCTACCATTTTTTACCGACAGGTTTCCGTGGCATTCCACAGTTATCCTGCTCAAATGGTGGCGAGACCCAACCATCTCCGGTTCAAAATCAGACATTCCGTTTGTCGGAATCAAGTAGGGGAATGAATGAAACTACAATAAGGCCGGGGGGTTCGCTCCACCGCGCCAGGCTCGTTTCTTTTGTCGTAAACTTTTTGGACCCTGCCCACCTATTCTGACAAACTACGTCTTCTAATCTATCTATAATCAGAACCATCGAGAACGAAACACGAAAATTTAAATTAATCGAATGGGGTGCCTTGAGGATGATGGAAAAGTGGAATGTCATTCAATTTCCGGGAATGAAAGCAGGTAAAGGTGGTACGGAAGCTCGGGAGGAGCTGTCGGTACGTCTGAAACATTGGCTTGGCTCCCGCAAGGCTGTCCAGATGGTTGCTTCCCGCAAATGGGTACTGCTGCTTACGTTTATGGGTTTCCTGCTCGGAAAGGCGATGATTCTGAATGAGTTATCTCCCTTTGCCATTGCGTACTTTGCCGTAATTGCTTTCATGCGCAGGGATTACATCATTCCGGTAGGCGCTGCACTTCTCGCAGGCAGTCTCTTTGCACCGTTTCCAGTACCACTCATTGTTGCATCGGAGATCGCCATCTTTTATCTGCTCTTCCGCGGTCTGGAGTCATATGATCGTGCTGAATTATCTTATGCGCCAACGATGGTTTTTACGACTACATTTATGGTCAAATTATTCGCGGTTGTGATCGGGCCATCCTTCAGTTGGTACGCCATGCTGATGCTCACGATGGATTCCGTACTAAGCTTTGTGCTCACCCTTGTTTTTATACAAGCCATACCGATCTTCACCTACCGCAAAAAAAAGTTCAGCCTAAAGAACGAGGAGATCCTCTGCCTGATCATATTGCTCGCTTCCGTTATGACGGGAGCCGTAGGGTGGACCATTCAGTCTTTATCCGTCGAGCATATGCTCTCCCGTTATCTCATATTAATCTTTGCGCTGGTGGGTGGAGCCCCCCTGGGAGCCTCAGTTGGGGTTATTACCGGCTTGATTCTGAGTCTGGCTGACATGTCAGCGGTATATCAGATGAGCCTGCTTGCTTTTGCCGGGATGCTGGCGGGTATGCTTCGAGAGGGCAAACGTGCGGCGGTTGCACTGGGCATGCTACTGGGTTCGTCCATTCTATCCATATATCTGGGAGGACCGGGCGACGTTATGAACTCATTATGGGAGACGTGTGCAGCTATCGTACTATTCATGTTAACACCTAAAAGCCTGATGACGGCGATATCCAAATATGTACCGGGTACGCAGGATCATACGAAATCCCAGCATGAGTATGCCAAACGGATACGGGATATCACGGCAGAACGGGTAACCCGATTCTCGCAGGTATTCCGTCAATTGTCACGCAGCTTTGATCAGATGTCCGGGGCGGGTGAACAAGTACAGAAAGAAGGTGGAATGGATCATTTCATGAATGCGGTTGCCGAGGGCACATGTGCAAGCTGCTTCAAGCGTACACAATGCTGGGATGCAAAGTTTATTCAAACCTACAAATATATGACGGACGTGATGAGTACGATTGAAGCAAATCCGGAGATCTCAGGCAAGCAGATTCCAGTGGACTGGAACAGGGTGTGTGCGAAGCCGGAAGAGGTACTTGAAGTCATGCGTGCCCAGTATGGACTGCATCAACATAACATGCAATGGAAGCGTCAAATTATTGATAGCCGGCAACTGGTTGCAGAGCAATTGTCCGGTGTATCTCAGGTCATGGAGGACTTGGCCAAAGAAATTCAGCGGGAAAGTGATGAGATGGTGCAGCAGGAGGAGCAGATTCGGGACGCACTGGAGTCATTAGGCTTGTCCATTCACTCCATTGAGATCATCAATCTGGAAGCGGGCAACGTAGAGATTGAGATTGTACATGCATATACACGTGGATTCGATGAGTGTCGGAAAATGATAGCTCCGCTGATCTCGGATGTACTGGACGAGCATATTGCCGTCTTGCATGAGACCATGACCGATCCTCGTCAGGGACTGGCAACCGTCACGTTTGGTTCGGCCAAAACCTTCGAGGTTACCACGGGTGTTGCTGCCGCCGCAAAAGGGGGAGATGTGATGTCAGGCGACAGCTTCAGTACGGTTGAGTTAGGCAACGGTACATTTGCAGTGGCACTCAGTGATGGAATGGGCAATGGAGAACGGGCACGCATGGAGAGCAGCGCGGCGCTGAACATACTGGAGCAGTTGTTACAGTCCGGCATGGACGAGAAACTGGCGATCAAATCCGTGAACTCCGTTCTGATGCTGCGCTCCCCTGAAGAGATGTATGCCACAGTGGACATGGCACTGATTGATGAATATACGGCAGAGACAACGTTTATGAAAATCGGATCGACGCCAAGTTTTATCAAACGAGGACAGGAGGTTATTCAGGTTTCAGCCAGCAATTTGCCAATCGGTATTATTAAAGATATTGAAGTGGATTTGGTGACAGTACAGCTACAACCAGGGGATATCCTCATTATGATGACGGATGGCATCTATGATGCACCGGGGTATGCGGTGAACAAAGAGTTATGGATGAAACGGCTCATTCAAGAGATTGATACAGATGATCCACAAGATTTGGCCGATTGCCTGCTTGAAAGTGTCATAAGATATCAGCAGCATGAGATATTGGATGATATGACCGTCGTTGTTGGAAAAGTAGAGCATTTCCGCCCTGAATGGGCCACACTGCGTGTGCCTGGCATCAACCGAATGGAGCGTCCACGGACCGTCAGTTAATTGCATATTCTTCTGTTTGAAGTCTCTTCATTCTGGCAATGCTAGTCATAGAGTTGGAGAGTAACGAATAACGGAGGGATATCGGATGAAGCAAATCTTATTGATCACCGACGGTTGTTCCAATGTAGGACCAAGTCCGGTGCTGGCAGCGGCCGAAGCACAGGAAGAGGGAATTACGGTTAATGTGGTTGGTGTGATTGATTATGGAACCATTGGTGAGTTGGGCAGTCGGGAGATTGAGGATATTGCCAGAGCCGGAGGTGGAATCAGTCAAATTGTAGGTACACGGCAGCTTGCCCATACGATGCAGATGATGACAAGGAAAACGGTGGTTCAGACCATTCAGCAGGCGGTTAATAGAGAGTTAACACAAATTTTGGGAGAGAAGGAGCCCAAAACGGTAACCGATCTGGAGCCTGCACAACGCGCCCGGGTCGTGGAAGTGATGGATGATATGGCTGAAACTACAGCCTTACAGGTTATATTGCTAATAGACGTCAGTGCCAGCATGAAGCCCAAACTGGCTGCGGTGGAAGAAGGCATTCGTGATTTAATGTTAAGTTTGCAGGCGCGTATAGGTCAGAGCAAGCTTTCCGTATTTCATTTTCCGGGGCGACACAGTGGAGAAGATGCGGTAATGGATATTGACTGGACAACGGATCCGGGCCGTGTTCGGTCCCTGTTTGGAAGGTTGCAGATGAAGGGTGCAACGCCGACAGGTCCTGCAATTCAGAAGGTGATTGATTTTTACCGTTATGGTACACTGGAGAAACAGCAGGAAATAGAAGGGAACTATCGCATTGAAAGAGAAGGGATGCTCGGTGACAACGTTGTCTGACGCCTCTTTCCCGCCAGGAACCGTGGTTACAGGGAAATGGAATCGCAGTCGTTACACGATTCGGAAGCTACTGGGCAAAGGAGCCAATGGCATCGTTTTTCTTGTCCAACGGTGTGAAAATGGCAAACACTACGCGCTAAAAATGGGATTTGATCCGGTTGATCTGCAATCGGAAGTCAATGTGCTCAAATCTTTTCAACTACAGCGTAATCATGAGGCCCTTCGGCAGAGCGGCATTCCTTCCTATCTTAAAGATGTGGATGATTATGCCGTTCGTGGCCGGGATATTCCCTTTTATGTGATGCGTTACGTTCGAGGTGAGGCACTTCATCACTTCATTCGGCGTCAGGGGACAGACTGGACACTTCTGGTGGGACTTAGACTCTTGCAGAAGCTGGCACAATTGCATCAGGCGGGATGGGTATTTGGTGATCTCAAACCTCAGAATGTGTTGGTATCCGACTATGGGCAGGTGGAATTGATCGACTATGGCGGAGTTACGTCTATTGGTCGAAGCGTCAAACAGTTCACCGAATGGTATGATCGGGGCTTCTGGAATGCAGGCAGCCGTACGGCAGATGGTACCTATGATGTATTTGCATTTGCACTATTGTTGATTCATGTACTTGAAGCAGACGCGCTCAAGGCACTGGCAGCCGAAGGATTACCGCAACTGCGAAGTGTGAATCAGCTTGTAGCGCTGGTGGAACGCAGTGAACGACTGGGTCCTTTTCGCAATTGGACGAATCAGGCTTTACGAGGTCAGTTTCGTGATGCAGGTCATGCGGCACAAGGGTGGAAGGAAATGATGGCACGCCCCACGCCTCTCCGCCGTCGTTCCAAAAGTACAACACCGCGCTGGCTTAAAAACGCATTTGCTGTATCTGTGATATTACTTATTGGAGTGCTCATCTATGCACTACTTTTTTGATCTGTGAGAGTGCATATACATAACGCAAGGAATGAGGAACAGGTATGGAGGCTTTACGCTGGAACATGCTGGTGAAGAACGTGCTGGATGCAGCGGAAGAGCATCAGTTATGGGTTCCCGGGGATCGGATTGTCGTCGCAGTATCGGGCGGGCCGGACTCGGTAGCTTTTTTGCATATCATGCACGAGATCAGCAAGCGGCATGTGCCACTTGAATTGATCTGTGCCCACGTGCATCATGGCTTCCGGAGTGAATCTGATGACGAAGCGGAGAAAATGATGGAACTGGCACAGCAGCTTGGCATTGCATTTGAATGGACCAAGGCCGATGTACCTTCATATATGGAGCTTACGGGTCAAGGACCACAGGAAGCAGCCCGCAACAAGCGATATGCCTTTCTTCATGAAGTGGCTTCCAAATATAATGCAGCAAGCATCGCTTTGGCACATCATGCCGATGATCAGGCGGAGACGGTCATGCTTCATTTGCTTCGTGGAACCGGCTTGTCGGGACTCTCAGGAATGAAGTTTAAAAGACGAGAAAAAAATGTGGAACTTATTCGTCCATGCCTTCGTATAAACAAGACAGACCTTGTAGAAGCTTGTAATACCCAGGGTTTTATGTATTTCAATGATGAGAGCAACGCCCTGCGTAAATATCGGCGTAATGCCATTCGCTTGGATGTGCTTCCTTTTTTGGGGCAGTATAATGGACAACTCACGCCGTCATTGAATCGGCTTGCCGAAATTGTGGGTGATGAAGACGATTTCATGGAGCAGAGTGCACATGACACATACAGGTGTCTAGTGCAGGTGAACGGCGGAAGGCAAACCTTTGAGGTGCCTTCCTTCTTGAAGTTACATGTCGCTTTACAACGAAGGTTGATTAAACTAATATTGAATTATCTGCCTTTGGACAGTGATTTTGTCGACTTTACCCGTATAGAAACCATTCGGCACAAGGTCATGGAGACCCATGTGACGACCTGGAGCCTGGATATAGGACAGACACTCGCCTGCACTCGGGAGTATAATCTGATTTCTTTTGGCATACGGACGGACGTACAGGATCAATCTTACGAATATCGTCTTGCGCAATGGAGTGGAACTTATGAGCTTTCACTCACCCCAATTAACCGGCATATTCGGTTGATGACGGTGAGTCCCGAGGACTATCATGTACCGGAATCGGCGGATCAAGCCGCGTTTGATGCGGATCAACTGCTTATGCCGCTGGTTGTGCGTTCACGGTTACCTGGAGATACCATGAAAGTGATGGGATTAAACGGAAGCAAAAAGGTGAAAAATATTTTCATCGATGAGAAAATCCCCCCATCTGTCCGTCCACGTATTCCTGTGGTATGTGATGGAGCAGGTCATATCATCTGGTTACCGGGTGTTCGACGGTCCAATGTGGCTCCTGTCAGGGAGGGCACTTCCGCAATCCTGTACATGACTGTAGGCGATTCAGCGATTCAGGGGTAGTGGTTATGGTTCAGGTAAGGCTTTCATAGTATAACTTAGGAGGTTCGCACAGTTGCAGAACGACATTCAGGAAGTATTGATCAGTGAAGAAGAAATTCAGAGTAAAGTCAAGGAATTAGGCGCAACACTAAGTGCCGAATATGCAAATCGCAATCCTTTGGTCATTTGTGTGCTCAAGGGTGCGTTTATATTTATGGCTGATTTGGTTAAAAACATAACGGTACCTGTTGAAATGGATTTTATGGCGGTATCCAGTTATGGCGCTTCAACCAAGTCATCAGGTGTTGTCAAAATCATTAAGGATCTGGATGTATCCGTTGAAGGACGGGAAGTTCTGATTGTCGAAGATATTATCGACAGCGGACTTACACTCAGCTATCTGATTGAACTGCTAGAAAACCGCGGTGCCGAGTCGGTGCGTGTGGTTACGCTGTTCGACAAGCCTTCAGGCCGTAAAGTTGAGTTAGAAGCTCATTACACAGGCTTTGACATTCCTGACGCGTTCATCGTTGGTTACGGTTTGGATTTTGCGGAGAAGTACCGGAACCTGCCCTATATCGGGATTTTGAAGCCGGAAGTCTATAGTAGCTAATATCCTGCCCGACCCAAGCCTTGAGCTGTTCTTGGCTTCTGTTGAGAAGCCATGTCGGGCTATGTTAAAATAATTAAAGTGTCTCGAGAGGAGGTAGGGGATGAATCGGTTCATCCGGAATTCTGGTTTTTATTTGATTCTTTTTTTAGTTGTGGTGGGGATAGTCCAGTTCGTCAGCAATGGCGGCGAAGCCACCGATAATCCTAGATATGATCAGTTGCGTGCAGCGATCAAAGCCAACAATGTCTCTGAATTGACGGTTCAATTCAACGGTCAAACGTATCTCGTGACCGGTCAATACAAGAAGGCACCTGATGGCGCCAAATCAGAAAATTTCTCAACGTATATTCCTCCTACGGATGAGGCAATTAGTGAGCTTGTAGCTGCAAGTGAAACTAACAATTTCCAATATCATCAGGAGCCAATGAAAGGTGACAGCATCTGGTTGACGTTGCTGACTTCCTTTATTCCTTTGATCATTATGTTCCTGCTGTTCTTCTTCCTGTTTAATCAGGCTCAAGGCGGCGGCGGTAAAGTAATGAACTTTGGTAAAAGCCGTGCTCGTCTCTACAACGAAGAGAAGAAGCGGGTTACATTTGAAGATGTTGCGGGTGCTGACGAAGAGAAACAGGAACTTGTTGAGGTTGTAGACTTCCTCAAGGACCCTCGTAAATTCGCAGCTGTAGGTGCACGGATTCCTAAGGGCGTGTTGCTCGTAGGGCCTCCAGGTACCGGTAAAACATTGCTCGCTCGTGCCGTAGCCGGTGAAGCGGGTGTACCATTCTTCACTATTTCAGGTTCCGACTTCGTGGAAATGTTTGTCGGTGTCGGTGCATCACGTGTACGTGATTTGTTTGAAAATGCGAAGAAAAATGCCCCATGTATCATCTTTATCGATGAGATTGATGCTGTAGGACGTCAGCGTGGTGCTGGTCTCGGTGGTGGTCACGATGAACGTGAACAGACACTCAACCAGTTGCTCGTTGAGATGGACGGATTCGGAGTTAACGAAGGTATTATCATCATAGCCGCAACGAACCGTGCAGATATTTTGGACCCTGCCTTGCTGCGTCCTGGACGTTTTGACCGTCAAATTACGGTTGACCGCCCTGACGTAAGAGGTCGTGAAGCTGTCCTGAAAGTACATTCCCGTAATAAACCACTGACCAAAGATGTGAAGATGGATATCATCGCGAAGCGTACAACAGGTTTCTCTGGTGCGGATTTGGAGAATCTCTTGAACGAAGCGGCATTGCTTGCAGCGCGTCGTAACCGTAAAGATATTTCCATGAAGGAAGTTGACGAAGCGATTGACCGTGTCATCGTTGGTACGGAGAAGAAAAGTCGTGTCATCAGTGATCGCGAGAAACGAATCGTTGCTTATCACGAAGCAGGTCATACCATTGTAGGATACTTCCTCGAACATGCTGATATGGTACATAAAGTGACCATTATTCCGCGCGGACGTGCGGGTGGATATGTAATCATGTTGCCAAAAGAAGACCGTATGCTGGTTACCAAGCAGGAATTGCTGGATAAAGTAACCGGACTTCTCGGGGGTCGTGTAGCTGAAGAATTGTTCATCGGAGAAATTGGGACTGGTGCATACAGTGACTTCCAGCAAGCGACAGGTATTGTTCGCAGCATGGTTATGGAATACGGTATGAGTGAGAAATTGGGACCTATGCAATTCGGAAGTTCACAAGGACAGGTATTCCTTGGTCGGGATATCGGTCATGAACAGAATTACTCGGATTCCATTGCTTACGAGATTGATCAGGAAATGCAACGCTTTATCAATGACTGTTATGAGAAGTGTAAGGACTTGCTTGTTAAACATTCAAAAGAGATGCACCTGATCGCTCAAACTTTGCTTGAGGTAGAGACTTTGGAAATGGATCAGATCAAGCAATTGATCGAAACAGGTTCTTTGACTCCAAAAGCAGAGAATGACAATGATGGTGAAGGCACACCAACTGAAGGCGGAGAGCCAATCATCGACACCATCGGTGATGTGCGTGTTCGTATTCAAGGTAAAGATGAAACGCCTGAGCCACCAGCCGGAGATATTCCAAACGAAGCTCCGAATCTGGAAAAGGGTAATAACAATAACCCGGATGATGGCGGAACTAAGCCAACGTCTTAATGCACAATACATCTGGCTATGATAGCAGGTGAAATCAAGAGAGCCCTCGAGGCTCTCTTTTTTTATCCATTATTTTAAAAGAGGATAGATAAAGATAAACGGGAGTTAGATGGCGAACCAGTTAGCAAACAGGTGGTTACAGCGCTGTTCCGGGCCTTTTTCATTTATTGACAGAGTCGTGAACGTTGTGTAAATTAGTTGTTAAACCGCTTGTGATTCGTTTCTCAAGCGAAGATAACGACTAGGTTAGCCCACGAAACAGCGCATGACGCTGTCCCGATAAAGGAGAGGATCACAGGTGGAAGCTCTGGCTTTAGAGCGCAAGGCTGAGATGAACCGCGAGCTGCGTGAGCGGCTTATGGTGTTGAAGAAGGAACGAAATGCCATTATTCTTGCCCATTATTATCAACGTGACGAAGTACAGGAGGTTGCCGACTTCCGTGGAGATTCATTTCTGTTAGCCCAGAAGGCAGCACAGACAGATGCGGATGTGATCGTTTTCTGTGGTGTTCATTTTATGGGTGAAAGCGCTAAAATTCTGGCGCCAAATAAAACAGTTATTATCCCGGACGAACGTGCGGGCTGCCCAATGGCAGATATGGTGAATGTGGATGGACTACGCAAATTGAAAGCACAACATCCTAATGCCAAGGTAGTTACGTATATCAATTCCTCGGCTGAGATCAAAGCAGAGACTGACATCTGTTGTACATCGGCGAACGCAGTCCGGGTTATTCAATCGGTGGATTCCGACGAAATTATCTGGGTACCGGATAAAAACCTGGGACATTATGTGCAGCAGCATACAGACAAGAAAATGATTATCTGGGAAGGTTACTGCAACACTCACGATATGCTCACAGTCAAAGATGTGGTGGAGATGAGAGCCAAGCATCCAAATGCAGAGTTTGTTGTCCATCCAGAGTGTCGCCCTGAGGTTGTAGAGATGGGTGATTTTGTAGGCAGCACAACAGCTATTCTGGAGTATTGCAAAAATTCATCAGCGAAGGAATTTATCGTAGGTACCGAAGATGGTACAGGATATCAGCTTCGTCTGGATAGTCCGGATAAACAGTTCCACTTTGCTACCAAGTTCCTCGTATGTCCCAACATGAAGGTGAACAACTTGAAGAAACTGGTGAAATGCCTGGAAACGATGAAGCCGCAAATCTACGTGCCACCGGCCGTTGCCGACAAAGCCAGAGAATCACTAGAGCGCATGTTGTTGGTAAAGTAGGATGCGCTACTCTTGCTCCAAGACAGGTGAATAACATGATACCGCAATATTTAGTTGATTTTGATCTGTCTGCGCTACCCATGGTAGAGACGGATGTACTGGTTATAGGCTCAGGAATTGCTGGTTTGTTTACCGCCATTAAGGCAAGTGAACAACAACGTGTATTAATGATCACGAAGAAGTCTTTACTTGAAAGTAACACCAGATATGCGCAGGGAGGCATCGCTGCGGTTATTGCTGAGGATGATTCACCTGCTTACCACTTGCAGGACACACTTGTAGCAGGAGCGGGCTTATGCCGCTCCGAAGCGGTAGAGGTATTGGTGAATGAGGGTCCGGACGGAGTGAAGGAACTGATTCGTTTGGGTACTTTATTTGATCTGGAGAACGGCGAGTTGGCGTTGACGCAGGAAGGTGCGCATAGCCACCGCCGTATTTTGCATGCCAACGGAGATGCAACAGGATATGAGATTGTACGTGCGCTTGCTGTTGAAGTGAATGAACATCCCGGGATTGAAGTATGGGATGAGCATTTTGTTGTTGACCTGATTACAGATCGAGATCGAGGGGAATGCATTGGCGCTCTGGTTCAGAAGGATGACGGATCCCAAGTGTTCGTTAAGGCACAGGCAACTGTTCTTTGCTCTGGTGGTGCAGGACAACTGTACCGATACACGACGAATCCGGATGTAGCTACTGCCGATGGTGTAGCCATGGCCTATCGGGCTGGGGCTATTGTTCGTGATATGGAATTTATCCAGTTCCACCCCACCTCTCTATGTTACCCGGGGGCCCCACGTTTCCTTGTGTCAGAAGCCGTACGCGGTGAAGGGGCATATTTGCGCAATGTGAAGGGCGAGCGCTTCATGGATCGTTATCATGCCCAGCTTGAACTGGCCCCACGCGATATCGTGGCACGAGCGATTGTTAGTGAGATGGAGTCCACCAACAGTACCTTTGTGTACTTGGACATTACACATGAACAGCCAGAGATGATCAAGCACCGATTCCCTACCATATATGAGACTTGTATGCGTTATGGATTAGACATGACAACGGACTGGATTCCCGTTGCACCTGCTGCCCATTACATGATGGGTGGGGTGAAAACAGATCTTAGTGGAGAGAGCAGCATCTCCCGATTATTTGCTTGTGGCGAGGTGTCTTCTACAGGAGTGCATGGAGCAAACCGCCTGGCAAGCAATTCTTTATCAGAAGCGATTGTATTTGGGCGGAGAATTGTTGATCGTATTCAATCTCTCCCTCCGCTTGGTTTATTACAAGGGGTTGCGCCTTCATCTGTGGACATGAATAACAAGATCAATAAGATCATGGAAGAGCAAAAACCTATATCCGAAAGACGTTTACGACTACAGAAAATGATGGTTCGTCAGGTAGGGTTGCGCCGGAATGGTGAGGACCTGCAGAAGGCCATGGACAAGCTGCAACAGGAATTGCAATTTTTTGATCAGACACTCACTCATAAGGAAGAGCTGGAGTATGCCAACCTTCTGACCTGTGCCTGGTTAGTTACCAGCGGTGCATTACATCGCGAGGAGAGTCGTGGGGCTCACTATCGTGAGGATTTTCCGGCACGTGATGATATCGTGTGGCAGAAGCATAGCCTGCAGCAGCGAGAACAAGCGATTGTGGAGGAATTGATGTCATGATAATGAATGGATATAATGAAGGACTTATCGAATCAATCAAAAACTGGCTTCGTGAAGATGTTGGTGCAGGTGACGTTACAACAAGTGCGACGATCCCGGCAGGCAACCAATCCAAGGCCATTATACACGCCAAAGACAATGGTATTATTGCAGGCATGACCGTGGCTGAACTTGTGTTTCAGGTCGTTGATCCTGATCTTGTATTTACACCGAAGGTAACAGACGGAGAGAGGGTTACCCATGGCACGATTTTGGCCGAGGTAGAGGGAAGTACACATTCACTGCTTACAGGGGAACGACTGGCACTTAACTTGCTGCAACGTATGTCCGGAATAGCTACGCGTACGCGTGCCTACGTGGATATTCTGGATGGTCTTGAGACCAGACTCGTGGATACACGTAAGACAACGCCGGGCCACCGATTACTTGAGAAGTATGCAGTGCGCGTGGGTGGCGGAGCGAATCATCGATTTGGACTGTACGATGCCGTTATGATTAAGGATAACCACATTAAGGGTGCAGGCGGAATCACCGAGGCGGTACAGCGTGCGCGAACTGTTATCCCACATACGATGACGATTGAAGTGGAGACTGAAAATCTGGAGCAGGTGAGAGAAGCCTTGCAAGCCGGGGCAGATATCATTATGCTGGATAACATGCATCCAGAGCGGATGCGTGAAGCGGTTGAACTTATTCGTGAACAGGCTCCTCATGTGAAGGTTGAAGCATCCGGTAACGTGTCTCTTCAGACCATTCGTGGTATTGCAGAGAGTGGTGTGGATGTAATTTCGGTTGGCAGGTTAACCTATTCCTTTGAGAGCCTGGATATTAGTCTGGATTTAAATGAAAAGAAAGAGGGGTGAACCTCTTTGATTCTAGTTGTAGACGTGGGGAACAGCAATATGGTGCTCGGCGTATATCAAGGCCGGGAATTGCTGCACCACTTTCGTCTGAGTACATCACGTCAGTCAACAGTGGATGAATACGGCGTATTGATTTATAATTTATTTCATATGTCCGGCATCAGGGCAAGTGACATCGAAGGTGTCATCATCTCATCTGTGGTTCCGCCACTGGTGAATGTAATCGAAGCGATGTGTGAGAAGTATGTAGGCAAAAAAGCTTTGCTCGTTGGACCTGGTATCAAAACTGGCCTGAATCTGCGATACGAGAACCCTCGTGAAGTGGGTGCAGATCGTATTGTTAATGCAGTGGCAGCCGTTGAGAAGTATGGCGGCCCTCTCGTCGTGGTCGATTTCGGTACTGCAACGACCTTTGACTGTATTGACGAGAAAGGCCACTATCTGGGGGGAGCTATTGTACCTGGCATTCAGATTGCCACTGAAGCGCTCTATGAGCGGGCATCCAAGTTGCCTCGTATAGAGCTGGAGAAACCTAAAAAGGTCATTGGCCGTAATACTATTCATGCCATGCAAGCGGGTATTATATTTGGCTATGCAGGCCAGGTAGATGGTATTGTAGAACGTATTCGCGAGGAGATGGGAGCGAAGCCCCGAGTTATCGCGACGGGTGGTCTCGCTACACTTATCGCAGAAGAAACCCGTAGTATAGAGGAAGTTGATCCGCTGCTTACGCTTGAAGGGCTGCGTATTATATATGAGCGGAACCGGGAAAGGTGAGCATAGAGACGGCATACAGCGGGCTGAGATTACAGCTTAAGTGTTGTGCCGTTTTTTCTGTGTTACAACTATTATGGCGATACGCCAAAGGAGGCTGAATGACTTGGAAAACAACAACAAGCATGACCGGTTAATTCGTGGTACAGCAATGAATGGAAAGGTAAGAGCCTTTGCTATCCAGACTACGGAACTGGTTGAGGAACTACGCAGAAGACACGATACGTTTCCCACGGCTACAGCTGCCATGGGGCGTACGGTTACAACAGCAGCCATTATGGGTGCAATGCTCAAAGGTGAAGAGAAGTTAACGGTACAAGTCAACGGTGATGGGCCCATTGGACAGATTGTAGCGGATGCCAATGCGAAAGGCGAAGTACGAGGATATGTTTCTAATCCGCATGTACATTTGCCAAGTAATAGTGTGGGAAAACTGGACGTTGCAGGCGCAGTTGGAACGGAAGGTTTCATCAACATAACGAAGGATTTGGGACTGAAAGAGCCATATCGTGGCAGTGTGCCTATTATTTCAGGAGAACTGGGCGAAGACTTCACTTACTACTTTGCGCAATCGGAGCAAACACCTTCTGCTGTAGGCGTTGGTGTGCTCGTTGATACGGATAATTCCGTTATTGTCTCAGGTGGATTCATTATGCAGCTGTTGCCGGGATTGACAGATCCAGAGATCACGGCGATCGAAAATGCCATTAGTACGCTGCCGCCAGTGACGACTTTGCTGGAGCAGGGGCTTGAGTTGGAAGAGTTGCTTCGCCGATTGTTGCCAGATGTACAAGTGATGGAAGGACTGGATATTCATTTTAGCTGTGAGTGTTCACGTGAGCGAGTAGAGAAGACGCTGATCAGCCTGGGCCAAACGGAGATGGAGCAATTAATTGAAGAAGAGGGCCAGGCTGAAGTGGTCTGCCAATTCTGTAATGAAGCCTATGACTTTAACAAAGAACAACTTGAGACCATCCTAGAGCAAGCCAAGAACTGATCTATGCGGGGACGGGATGATGCGGAATGACAAGACAGGAAAAAGGGTTGTGGACGGCTGTAATTGTCTTGACGTTAGGCATGCTGGTCATGGGTACAGTGATGGCTATGCATGGTCTCAGACAGGGCAAAGACGAGGCAGATGCATCCCATGATGCCAATACGGAAGAAGGAAGCGCCGTAGCGACGATCAACGGAGAAGTTATCACGGACAAAGAGTGGACCGATGCGCTGAAACGACGTTACGGCAGTGAGTTATTACTCCAGATGTTAAACCGTAAAGCAGTATTTGCCGAAGCAATTGAACGCAAGCTGATCGTCACTCCCCAAGAGATTGCAAGAGAACTTGCCGCCGCGATGGATGGGTACGATTCAGAGAAATCATATTTTGACGAAATGAAGTCTCAATTGGGCCTGTCAAAACAGGAACTTGAATTGGAAGCCGGCTACAGGCTGCTGCTTGAGAAAATCGCAACGATTGGCATACAGATCAAGGATGCAGATATTGAGCATTACTGGACTGAACACCGTGAGGATTACGTTTCCCCCGAGAAATATGACTTGTCCATCATCGTAGTGAAGGAAGAAGAAGAGGCGGATTCCTTACTGGATTCGTTGGAGAAGGGACAAGACTTTGAAGAAGCTGCTCGTAGTCAATCGACGGACAGCTTCTCTCGTGATGCTGGTGGCAGGCTGGGATGGATTGAGCGGAATGATCCATTCCAGTCAGAAGAAATCCTTCAACTTGCTGCGGGGCTGGATGTAGGCGATGTTGCCGGACCGGTTCGAGTGGAAGAAGGTTATGTTATTATCAGACTTAATGATAAAGAAGAACGCCAGGTGCAGTCGGCCGAAGAGGTCCGTGAGGAGATTCGAATGCAACTGGCTCTGAGTCAGGCTGACCCGTTGCCGCAAGTAGAGCAAATGCTGCGTAACAAGTATGAAGCCGTAATCCTGTCCGAGATTCCTGCCTCCTGAATTCAATGGAGAAGATTGTATAGTACTGCTGCATCTTGATAAAAATACTCTGTCTGCGGTCTTAGGGCCAAAGGCAGAGTATTTTTTTTGAGTACTCATATTGACAATAAGGGTTAACGTTGATAAGATGAAAATAATAAATACCTACTCGTTTACTCGGATATAAAAGATTTATTTATGAACAAAGAAACTTTCGGAAACCTCCGCCCTGTCTAGAAATCTTAGCAGTAAGGGATGGGATCAACAGGATTTCCGCAGTTCTTCTATAACAGCTAGAGGCTACCGGCCGCACAGTATAGGTTAACAGGACTCAAGTTTTATTCATCCACTAAGGAGGGCATTCATATGGCTAAAGTAGTTAATAACGTAACAGAACTCATCGGAGGTACTCCGCTTGTTCGTCTGAACCGTATCGTACCTGAAGGCAGTGCTGAAGTATTCGTGAAGCTGGAGTACCAGAATCCAGGTTCAAGCGTGAAAGACCGTATCGCAATTAGCATTGTGGAAGAAGCGGAAAAAGAAGGCAAGCTGAAACCGGGTGATACCATTATTGAAGCAACAAGTGGTAACACGGGAATTGGACTCGCGATGGTGGCTGCAGCCAAAGGCTACAAGTCCGTTATTGTAATGCCTGAGACGATGAGCTTGGAGCGTCGTAACTTGCTTCGTGCGTATGGTGCTGAGCTTGTGCTTACACCTGGAGCTGAAGGTATGAATGGTGCTGTTAAAAAAGCCGAAGAACTGCTGAAAGAAAACCCTTCCTATTTCATGGCTGAGCAATTTAAAAATAAAGCCAACGTGAAGATCCACCGTGAAACGACTGGCCCTGAGATTGTTGAAGCAATTCAATCTGTAGGCGGTACGTTGGATGCTTTCGTTGCAGGAATCGGTACAGGTGGAACAATTACAGGTACAGGCGAAGTGCTGAAAGAAGCTTTCGCTGGTATTAAAATTGTTGCGGTTGAGCCAGCAGCTTCGCCAATTCTGGCGGGCGGCAAACCAGGACCACATAAGATCCAGGGGATTGGTGCCAACTTTATTCCTGAGATTCTGGATCAGGAAATCTATGATGAGATCATTCACATTGAGAATGATGATGCATTCGAGACGGCTCGTCAGGTAGCGAAGGAAGAGGGCATTCTGTCTGGTATTTCTTCCGGTGCGGCGATCCGTGCAGGTCTTCAGGTAGCGAAACAGTTGGGTGAAGGCAAGCGCGTTGTCGTAATCGTGCCAAGTAACGGCGAACGTTACCTCAGCACACCGCTTTACAACTTCGAAGGCTAAGTCTACAAATGACAAAACCAATCCTCCTTGCCCGTATGACGGGTATGGAGGATTTTTGGCGTAATGCTTTTAAAAGGGGCGGCGCTTTAGTATACTATCAGACAATAGAACTAGCGACAGATGGAGGGCGGCACACCGCAATGACACACCTGATGACAACATACGCCGACTGGATGGAGTGGGCTGAACAAGGCTGGACCATGATGCCCTATATCACGAAGTCGGATGAGGGACCGTATCATGGCGGTTTACCGTTATCGTGGGAGGCAGCCTGGCAGCAGGCGTCACCCTACGCAATTGTGCTGGAGAATGGCAAAGGCGGGAGATATACATTTCTGGGGTTAGACCCCGTATCTGTTATTTCCGGCAAGGGTCAAGAAGCGGTTATTCATGATGTGATTCAAGGAACCACCTCGACGGACAGTGGCAAGCCGCTTGACGTATTGAAGAGATGGACTGCCCCATATAGTGCACCCAAGGTTAATGGGGCTCCAGACTTTGGTGGTGGATATGCAGGTTATCTCAGCTACGATGTAGCAAGATCATTGGAGAAGCTTCCAGACTTGGCTGAGGATAACCCGGCTCTGCCGGATTATTGGTGGATGCGCTTTGAAGAACTATGGGCGTATGACCATGAGCAGCAGATGCTTTTCTGCATGGTTCATCTGGCTATAGAACCTAACGGGAACGAAACGGATATCCGTAGCCTATATGCAACGGCCGAAGCACGAGCGACAGCGATGCAGAAACGTTGGCTTCATATTATGGGGGCTGCACAGGCCGAGGAACAACAACAGGCACTGGAACGCCGCAACAAGCAGGTCAATCGTACACCGCAACCTGAAGATGCGGAAAGAGAATCCGAAGGATGGGAGACATCCTTTCCCCAAGAGGACTTTGAACAAGCTGTACGTACGGTACAGGAATATATCAGGCAGGGCGATGTGTTCCAGGTGAATCTGTCCTTGAGACAGGAAAAGCGGCTTCATTCGAGCGCTGAGCATATTTATGAATGGCTGCGCCTTGTGAATCCATCACCGTATATGGGTATGTTGCGTAGTCCGGACTTTCAACTGGTAAGCGGATCTCCCGAACTTCTGGTCAAAGTGGAGAATGGCAAAGTCAGTGCACGTCCCATTGCAGGGACCCGAAGAAGGGGCCGCGATGAAGCAGAGGATAAAGCTATGGCGGATGAACTGCTCCGCAGTGAAAAGGAACGGGCGGAGCATATTATGCTCGTTGATCTGGAACGTAATGATATCGGACGGATTGCGGCCTATGGTTCGGTTCATGTGCCTGAATTGATGACCATCGAGAAGTATTCCCATGTCATGCATCTTGTTTCCCAGGTGGAAGGCAGGCTGGCAGAAGGGTTATCCGTATTTGATGTGATCGCTGCGACATTCCCGGGTGGAACGATTACAGGAGCGCCAAAAGTCCGCACCATGGAGATTATCGAGGAACTTGAGCCAGTGCGGCGTGGGCCTTATACGGGTTCCATCGGGTGGATGGATTACAGTGGAAATATGGAATTGAACATCGTCATTCGTACGCTTGCCATCAAGGATGGTATTGGTTATGTACAGGCCGGTGCAGGAATTGTTATTGATTCCGATCCATATCGGGAATACAAGGAATGCCGCAACAAGGCAAGAGCCATGATGAGAGCTGTGAATTACAGCGAAGAGGCGGAAGCAAGCAGAGCTATTGAACAAGAACAAGCGGAGCGAACAGAAGCTGTTAAACTAAAATAAAACGAAGCAACCGTCACTTGTGTTGACGGAAGATGAGGAGGAGCAGGCATATGATACTGGTTATCGATAATTACGATTCCTTCACGTACAACCTGGTTCAATATTTGGGTGAACTGGGTGAGACGGTGGAAGTTCGCCGCAACGATGAGATTGATCTGGCAGGCATAGAGGCACTGGCACCTGATCATATTCTGATCTCTCCGGGTCCGTGTACACCGAATGAAGCAGGCATTAGCCTGGCAGTCATCGATCATTTCAAGGGAAGCATTCCGATCTTTGGTGTTTGTCTGGGTCATCAGTCCATCGGACAAGCGTTTGGCGGCAATGTCATTCGTGCGGAGCGCATGATGCACGGCAAAACATCCGAGATGCACCACAATGGAACATCGGTATTTGCCGGATTGCCATCTCCATTCACAGCTACCCGTTACCACTCCCTGATTGTCGAGCGCAGCAGCTTGCCTGACTGCCTGGAGATTACAGCGGAGACAGCTGAAGGTGAGATTATGGGTCTGCGCCACAAAGAATATGCGATTGAAGGTGTTCAATTCCACCCGGAATCCATTATTACAGACCATGGTCATCAGATGCTTCGTAACTTTTTGTCCCAACAAGTGAAGGTATAACATGCAATATGCCGCGATAAATGGAGAGTTGGTCAATATGGCGGCGGCCGTGGTTCCTGTAACGGATCACGGCTTTTTGTACGGGCTGGGCCTGTTTGAGACGTTCCGGACTTATCGAGGTGTCCCATATCTTTTGGAACGGCATCTGGAGCGCATGGCCTCGGGGTGTAAGGAAATTGGCATTCCTTTTACAAAGACCGCGGCAGAGGTGACAGATTGGATTCAACGTTTGATGGATGCGAACGGACTTCGGGATGCGTATGTGCGATACACGGTATCAGCCGGTGAAGCACCGCTAGGCTTACCTTCTGGTGATTATTCGAAGCCAAATCATATTTTACTGGCAAAAGCATTACCTGAACCTTCTCCCTCTTTATATGAGAGCGGAAAAATGCTCCAACGGTTGTCTACACCTCGCAACACGCCCGAAGGAGAAGTTCGGTTCAAGTCGCTACATTACTTGAACAGCATTCTGGCGAAACGGGAGCTGAACGGGTACGGGCAGCATGTGCTGGGTGCGGAAGGGTTACAATTAACCCGGGATGGTCATATAGCGGAAGGGATCGTCAGCAATGTGTTTTGGGTACGGGAAAATGTCCTTTACACGCCAGCACTCTCAACCGGCATTCTGCCGGGCATCACGAGAGCTTGGGTACTGGAGATTGCCTCGCAGCAAGGAATCCACTGTATAGAAACGTTAGCTGCCTGGGAGGATCTCCTGCAAGCAGATGAAATATTTCTAACAGGCTCGGTGGCCGAACTGGTTCCGGTGACAACTCTGAGGGATCAGGACGGAGCCGAAACGATAATTAGCAACGGACATATTGGCCCGGTTACAGCAGTCCTTCTGGGTATGTACCGGCAGAAAGCGGGGTATACTTCATGACACTTACACCTGTCATCTATGAACGGAACTATACATGGGGGCCAGCTGAATTGAAGCTGGGTACAAGAACACAGATTATGGGCATTCTTAACGTCACGCCTGACTCATTCTCGGATGGCGGACGTTATACCAACGTGGAGCGGGCGGTTGCCCATGCCCAGCAGATGATGGAGGATGGGGCGGACCTGATTGATATCGGCGGGGAGTCTACCCGTCCAGGTTCAGATGTCGTGGGCGCCGATGAAGAGCTTAGCAGGATCATTCCGGTTATTGAGGCATTGCATAAGCAAGCCCCACACATTCCGATATCGGTAGACACGTATAAGGCCGAGGTTGCACGTCAGGCTATTCTGGCGGGTGCTCATATCATTAATGATGTGTGGGGCGCAAAAGCAGATCCAGATATGGCCCGCACGGCAGCAGAGCTGGGGTGTCCCATTATTCTGATGCATAATCGGCAGGTGCGAAACTATACCGATTATCTGAGCGATGTCGTGAGCGATTTGCAGGAGAGTATACAAATTGCGTTAACAGCCGGCGTGAGAGCAGATCAGATTATCCTGGACCCGGGTATTGGTTTTGTGAAGGATCTCGGAGAAAATCTGAAGCTCATGTCATCGCTCGGTTTGCTCAATGAAATGGGATATCCCGTTCTGCTAGCCACCTCACGTAAACGATTCATCCAGAACACCCTGGATGTCGGGGCGGATGATGCGCTGGAAGGAACCGCTGCGACCGTTGCATTTGGCATTGCCCAAGGCTGCCAAATGGTTCGGGTTCATGATGTGAAGCCGATTCGGCGGACGGCAGACATGTGTGATGCCATGTTGTATGCTTCTCCGGGTCTACGGAGGAAATAATGCTGGCGGGTCCCGAGTGACCCGTCCAGTGGAAGCGTAGCGTTTTTCAAAGGCAAAGCAAAGGGATATCTTCAAATAGATAAAAATTTCAATATATATAGAGGGCAGGCGGATCGTATGGATAGAATGGTTATGCATCGAATGGAGTATTACGGATATCACGGTGTATTTGCCGAGGAGCGGAAGCTAGGGGCACGTTATTATATTGATCTGGAGATTGACATGGACCTGGGTGAGGCTGGGCGTAACGATGATCTGACCAAAACGATCAATTATGCGGAGATCCATGAGCTGGTAAAACAGATTGTAGAGAATAAATCATTCCAGTTAATTGAAGCTTTGGGCGAACATATTGCATCTTCTTTACTAGACACTTATACTATTATCAATGCATTGACAGTCAAGGTGACGAAGCCACATCCGCCATTCGATATTCATTTTGGGGGCGTAACGGTAGAGCTTCGCCGCACAAGAAAGTGAGAACCGATCATGATTGCACATTCGACCTCTGAATCTTCAGAGGCTTATATTGCTTTAGGGGCCAATTTGGGGGACCGGGAACAGACGTTGTTTGAGGCATTGTCTTTGCTGGATGAACACCCTCATATATCCGTTCTGCGTTGTTCAGCGCTATATGAGACGGAACCTGTAGGATATGTAGATCAGCCTGCGTTTCTGAATATGGCAGTCGCCGTACAGGTGATGCTGACACCGGAGCAGTTGCTTACAGAATTACTGGATATCGAGAATCGGCTCGGCCGTGTTCGTGATATTCGCTGGGGACCGCGCACAGTTGATCTGGATCTGCTCTGGATGCAAGGTGAGACGCGAGATACCGAATTGCTTCAATTGCCTCATCCCCGCATGGGAGAACGGGCTTTTGTGCTAGTCCCACTGTCGGATATCGTACCGGAGGGCGAGACTTCAGGTTTGTATACCTTTGTACACTCATCGTTGTCTGTACTGGATGGAAAGGATGGAATACAGCTTTGGAAAACATGCAATTGGCCAATCGAATCCGGGCATTCCGGAAGCTGAAAGGTTTAACACAACATGAACTTGCGGCCGAGACCGGCATCTCGCTGGCCATTCTGGGAACCATTGAACGGGGGAACCGTAAGGTATCACAGCAAGAGCTCGATCGAATTGCTGGTGTGCTGGCAATCAGTATCGAGGAGTTGCGGGGCAACTAGGACCGTTTCGGTTTCGTCATGTTACAACAACCAAGACACTGATCGAACTTTATATCGTGATATATACAGAATTGAAAAAAGGAGTGGAACGACTACCGTGCTTAACATTGGTGGCATTGAAATGAAAAACCAGGTCGTACTTGCGCCGATGGCTGGCGTATGTAATCCGGCTTTTCGTTTGATCGCAAAAGAATTCGGAACAGGCCTCGTATGTGCGGAGATGGTGAGTGGCAAAGCCATTGTCCATGGCAACCAGCGTACACGTGAGATGTTGTTTGTAGATGAGCGTGAGAAACCGCTGAGCCTTCAGATTTTTGGGGGAGATCGTGATTCCCTTGTAGAAGCAGCCAAAATCGTGGACAAAGAAACCAATGCAGACATCATCGATATTAACATGGGATGCCCTGTGCCAAAGGTAACGAAATGTGATGCCGGTGCACGTTGGTTGCTTGATCCGAACAAAATCTATGAGATGGTATCCGCTGTTGTGGACGCGGTGGAGAAGCCGGTGACAGTCAAGATGCGTATCGGCTGGGATAACGAGCATATCTTTGCGGTGGAGAATGCGCTCGCGGTTGAACGTGCTGGTGGACAGGCGGTAAGTGTTCACGGCCGTACGCGTGAGCAACTCTATACAGGCACAGCTGACTGGTCACATATCAAAGATGTAAAAGAAGCTGTCTCTATCCCAGTGATCGGCAATGGTGATGTCCATACACCAGAGGATGCACGCCGTATGCTGGATGAAACGGGTTGTGACGGAGTTATGATCGGTCGTGCCGCCCTGGGTAACCCATGGATGCTGTATCGTACCATTCAATACTTAAGCACGGGGGAATTGCTTCCTGACCCGAATGGCGAAGAGAAGATCCGTGTTGCCATCCTGCATATGGATCGCCTGATCGCATTGAAGAATGAGACAGTTGCCGTACGCGAGATGCGCAAACATCTGGCCTGGTATTTGAAAGGTTTGAAAGGATCTGCCCGCATCAAGGACGTTATTATGGAAGGAACCAAGCGGGACGAGATGGTACAGATTCTGGAGAACTTTGTGGGTCAGCTGAAAAGCGAAGGTAATTTGGAGTCAGAACCGGTAATCGCCGGAAATGCATCTTAATTATAAACGCTTCTGTAAAACGTTTACACCTATAGGGGACGTAACATTGACTTTTCGAGATCGTTCCCCTATAATTTCTCAGTATAAATTCGCCATGTGCGTTAATAAGGCTATAGCATCAGGAGGAATATTCTATTTCTCTGGAGAACTTCATATAGTTTTGAAGATGTATGCGAGCGGAGCTCTGTAACAAGCACTGATTCCGTTGCCGTACAATCAAATTTATTCCCATGACAGGAGAATCGGTTGAGATGAGCGACAAGGAAGTTATCCTTACACCAGAAGGACTCAAGAAGCTGGAAGAAGAATTGGAAACATTGAAATCAGTGAAGCGCCGCGAAGTGGCTGAACGGATTAAGGTAGCCATCGGGTATGGAGATATCAGTGAAAACTCTGAATACGAAGACGCGAAGAATGAGCAAGCTTTCATTGAAGGACGTGTAATCACGTTGGAGAAATTGCTTCGTAACGCGCGGATTATTAACAGCGACGAGATCGATACCGATGCCGTAAGCGTGGGTGCAACCGTTACTGTAGAAGATCTGGAGTTTGGCGACATCACGGAATATACGATTGTAGGTACTGCGGAGGCAGACCCGCTTCAGAACAAGATATCGAACGAGAGCCCTGTAGGTAAAGCGATTCTCGGCAAGAAAAAAGGTACAGTTGTTGATGTAAGTGTACCTGCTGGCGTAATTCAATATAAAATTATGGACATTAAAAAGCTATAGCAACGAAGCAGTTGGGCACGGTAAACAAAAGCTTCCTTAGGGAAGCTTTTTCAACATTAGAGGAAAAACGTCCTTTCGCGATGCCTGCAATGTAAATAAGGAGATGAATACAGATCATGACGGATGAAGTCTTGAATCAGGAAACCGAACTTAGCGAGCTTTTACAAATTCGCCGTGACAAATTGGACGAGCTCCGCAAATTGGGAATCGACCCTTTTGGCCAAAAATACGTACGTACCGAAGAAGCCGGCTCCATTCTGAAGAAGTATGAAGAACTGACCAAGGAAGAGCTGGAAGAGAAGCACATCGAAGTCAGTATTGCCGGACGGATTATGGCGAAGCGGGGAATGGGTAAAGCAAGCTTCGCACATATTCAGGACCTGAGCGGCAGAATCCAGATCTATGTTCGTCAGGATAGCGTGCCTGAAGACAAGTATGCGGCATTTAGCCTGCTGGACCTTGGCGATATCGTTGGGGTAACGGGTGTGATCTTTAAGACCAAAACAGGTGAAACTTCTGTCAAAGTGAAAGATCTTGAAGTGCTGTCCAAATCGCTCTATCCGCTTCCGGATAAATTCCATGGTCTCACCGATGTAGAGCTGCGTTACCGCCAGCGTTATGTTGACCTGATTATGAGCCCGGACGTACAACAGACCTTTATCGCACGTTCCAAAATCATTCAATCGATGCGTCGTTACCTGGATTCCCTTGGATATCTGGAAGTGGAAACACCTACGTTGCATACGATCGCAGGAGGAGCGGCAGCACGTCCGTTCATCACACATCACAATGCGCTGGATATGGAACTGTACATGCGGATTGCGATTGAACTTCACCTGAAACGTCTGATTGTTGGCGGACTGGAGAAGGTATATGAGATCGGCCGTGTATATCGGAACGAAGGGATGTCCACACGTCACAATCCGGAATTCACAATGATTGAGTTGTATGAGGCATATGCCGACTACAAGGACATTATGCAATTGACGGAGAATCTGGTAGCTCATATTGCACAGGAAGTACTGGGTACGCAAGTAATCCAGTATGGAGATTATGAAGTAGATCTTACGCCGCAGTGGCGTCGTGTTACGATGGTGGATGCAGTTAAGGAAGTTGTGGGCGTAGACTTCTCCGTACACATGACGGATGAGGAAGCACATAACCTGGCGAAGGAACATAAGGTTCCGGTTGAAAAACATATGACATTTGGTCATATTCTGAACGCGTTCTTTGAAGAGTTTGTGGAAGAGACGTTGATTCAACCGACATTCATTATGGGACACCCTCTTGAAATCTCACCACTGGCGAAGAAAAATGATGTAGATCCGCGCTTCACGGATCGCTTCGAATTGTTCATCGTTGGACGTGAGCATGCCAATGCCTTCACAGAGCTGAATGATCCAATCGATCAGCGTCAACGCTTTGAAGCACAGATGCTGGAGAAAGAACATGGGAACGACGAAGCTCATGAGATGGATGACGACTTCATCCGTGCGCTCGAATATGGTATGCCACCAACAGGCGGATTGGGAATCGGGGTGGATCGTCTGATCATGCTGCTTACCAACTCCCCGTCGATTCGTGACGTACTGCTCTTCCCGCACATGCGTCCTCGTACGCAAGATTAAATAAGGAACGTAGTATACGTTCATAATAGAAGAGGAACCTGCCGTTCAGTATCATGCTGGGGCAAGTTCCTCTTTAGGTTTACATAGACGCTAAAAATAAAGTTGTCAGAAGGCCGTTGCTCACAGCACACCATTAGGGTAGCATCGCGTCTTGAAATTGTTAGATTAACCTGTACGTATTTTTGTTAAAAGAGGTGCCCTTCATGCAGTTCAGGCTTCACTTTGCCAAATTCTTATCTCCTCCGTTAATTCTGGTCGGTGGTTTTCTGCTTATCATTGCGATTGGAACGGTGCTTCTCATGTTGCCAATCTCCAACCAAAGCGGTATGCATTTGGCGTTTATTGACGCGCTCTTTACATCAACCTCTGCCGCATGTGTAACTGGACTTGTCGTTGTGGATGTAGGGACGACCTTTAATTTGTTTGGTCAGTTCGTCATTATGGTATTAATGCAGCTTGGTGGACTCGGATTCATGACCATGGCTACTCTCTTTGCACTTGTATTGGGCAAGCGAATTTCACTCAAGGACAGGTTATTACTCAAAGAAGCCATTAATGCAGATAGTATGGAAGGGATAGTACGCATTATCCGCAAGGTGTTGATTTTCTCCTTTACCATTGAAGGGGTGGCGGCTGTCATATTAGCACTGCGCTGGGCAACAGAGATGCCTTTGGGTCAGGCCGTATACTATGGATTATTCCACTCTGTTTCATTGTTTAATAACGGCGGATTTGATCTGTTTGGTAACAGCTTCCAATACTACACTGGAGATTGGATATTCAATGTGACCGCTTCTGTGCTCGTTGTCTCTGGTGGACTGGGTTTTGTTGTATTGAATGACCTGTTTGAGTATCGCAAACGTCGCCGTTTATCTCTTCAGTCCAAACTGGTGCTGTCTGTATCCGGAGCGCTGATCGGTATAGGAGCGATTGTCTTGTTTGTTTTCGAATTCACCAATGGACATACACTGGCTTCACTCACATGGAGCGAGAAGATCTACGCGTCCTTCTTCCAGTCTGTCTCTACACGTTCGTCGGGAACGAGCACAATCGATATCACGGAGATGAGGCAGGCTACCCAATTCTTCTTCATTCTGCTGATGTTTATCGGAGCTTCCCCTGGATCGACCGGGGGCGGAATCAAGACGACTACATTCTTGATCATGATTGGTGCAGTGTATGCCATGATTCGGGGGAATAAGGATATTGTGTTTTTCCGCCAGCGTGTTCCGAAAGAACTGCTGATGAGGGCTTTGACCATTATTATGGTTTCTCTGATCATATTCATGATCGTGGTGATGCTTCTGCTTACGACAGAGGATGCGCCATTCCTTTCACTGATGTTTGAAGCTGCATCCGCAATCGGTACCGTGGGTCTTTCTGTGGGAGTGACTGATGAGTTGACCAATTGGGGAAAAATCATTATTACCTTTACCATGTTTGTAGGTCGGATTGGGCCATTAACCATCGCGTATGCCCTTCGTCCGCGCAAAGAGAAGAAACTGTATCGTCATCCGGAAGGCCGGATCATTATCGGATAAAAAGAAAAACCGTCAGACATTCAGAACTAACTCCTGTTATCGTAACGGGCCTTAGTCACAAACGAATGTGCTGCGGTTTTTTTTGGTTTAACGGCACAAGGAAGCAAGATGTAAGGTGAGAACATCGTCCATAAGCTTGGCATTCATCTGATCCGGTCTAAGCACGGTATGTATGCCTAAGCCATCCACCAGTGCATACAATCTTTCAATCTCCAGTTCTTTGTCCAGATCGGTTCTGGAGAGGTCGAGCTTTATCAGGTAGGTGATAACAGAGCCTACGGCTTGTCTGAGTTCATCATATACGGTATTAGCAAGTTCTTTGAGTGTAGGATCGGTTTTCGATCTGGCTGTAAAAGCGTACCACACCTCCATTTCGGCCAGTTTTTCTTCCGTGTTTGGTAAGAATTCAAGCAATAGGCATTTCATATTGTCCATGGGAGAGCCGGTAAAGGGCATTTTTTGGACTCGATGAGACACCCGTTCAGATACTAGATTCATGGCATATCGTAGTAGTTCCGATTGAGTAGAAAAGTAGTGGCGCATTGAGCCAACCGAAACTCCAGCTTCTTCAGCGATATTCCGAACAGAGGCTTGTTCCATGCCATCTCTTCGTATAATACGCCAAGCTGCCTCGGCCACGAGCACGCGCTGTTTATCATGATCAACAATTTTAGGCATAGGCATATTATATCACTGTTGATTATTATAGTACATACGTGCTAAATTATATTTAATACATATGTATCAAAAAGGAGGGGCTGAAATGATTGGTTATTTCATTATAGGTTGTGAGATTGCCTTTTGGGTGTTTGTGTTCACGGGTCTGAGTGTCAGGTATCTCCTTGGCATGAAGCGGTTAGGCATCGGTTTGTTAATGGCAACGCCGGTTATCGATCTGTTATTGCTGGTAGCTACAGTCATGGATCTACAGCGAGGAGCTACAGCGAGTATGATTCATGGTATAGCTGCGGTGTATATAGGGGCAAGCATTGCTTATGGTCACCAGATGATCGCTTGGGCGGATCGATATTTCCTATATTGGTTCAAGGGTGGAGAGAATCCTCGCAGCAACAAGTTATATGGTAGAGAACATGCGAGTCGTGAACGTAGTGGATGGTTTAGACATCTATTGGCTTGGGCTATAGGAAGTGCTTTTTTATTCGCCATGATATGGTGGATTGGAGATGCTGAACGTACAGCTGCCTTCAATAATCTGATCAGAGTGTGGGGAATGATACTCGGAATCGATTTTCTGATAAGTTTTAGTTACAGTTTATGGCCAAGAAAGGTTCCTGCTAGGAATGTTAAACATTAAAGTGAAAATGGACGTGCGTATGAACTTGCTAAGTTGGGAGAGTACCATATGTACGTCTGTATTAGATCAAACCGATTGTTAATATAGTTTCAAAAAAAGACTTGCATTCAATATCTGTACATGGTATATTCTAATTCCGGCCAAGAAAACACGGTTTACACGGTGCGGCAAGCGAATGAAATAAGCTTCCAAAAGAAACTTAAAAAAGAGCTTGCAAAGTTGGTTCGGATGTGATAAGATATAAAAGTTGCTGAAGAGAACAACATTCAGTAACAAAAATAAGTTTGATCTTTGAAAACTGAACAACGAGTGAGTAAACATTCTGCTTGCAGAATGAACGCGAAAGTTTGAGACAAGCCTTGGCTTGAATCGACTGGAGCACAAATGAGATTTTTAATCTCGTCAGATTCAAAATGAGCTTATCGCTCTTTTCAATACTTTATTGGAGAGTTTGATCCTGGCTCAGGACGAACGCTGGCGGCATGCCTAATACATGCAAGTCGAGCGGACTTGAAGAGAAGCTTGCTTCTCTGATAGTTAGCGGCGGACGGGTGAGTAACACGTAGGCAACCTGCCCTCAAGTTTGGGACAACTACCGGAAACGGTAGCTAATACCGAATAATTGTTTTCTTCGCCTGAAGAGAACTGGAAAGACGGAGCGATCTGTCACTTGGGGATGGGCCTGCGGCGCATTAGCTAGTTGGTGAGGTAACGGCTCACCAAGGCGACGATGCGTAGCCGACCTGAGAGGGTGATCGGCCACACTGGGACTGAGACACGGCCCAGACTCCTACGGGAGGCAGCAGTAGGGAATCTTCCGCAATGGGCGAAAGCCTGACGGAGCAATGCCGCGTGAGTGATGAAGGTTTTCGGATCGTAAAGCTCTGTTGCCAGGGAAGAACGCTTGGGAGAGTAACTGCTCTCAAGGTGACGGTACCTGAGAAGAAAGCCCCGGCTAACTACGTGCCAGCAGCCGCGGTAATACGTAGGGGGCAAGCGTTGTCCGGAATTATTGGGCGTAAAGCGCGCGCAGGCGGTCATTTAAGTCTGGTGTTTAATCCCGGGGCTCAACCCCGGATCGCACTGGAAACTGGGTGACTTGAGTGCAGAAGAGGAGAGTGGAATTCCACGTGTAGCGGTGAAATGCGTAGATATGTGGAGGAACACCAGTGGCGAAGGCGACTCTCTGGGCTGTAACTGACGCTGAGGCGCGAAAGCGTGGGGAGCAAACAGGATTAGATACCCTGGTAGTCCACGCCGTAAACGATGAGTGCTAGGTGTTAGGGGTTTCGATACCCTTGGTGCCGAAGTTAACACATTAAGCACTCCGCCTGGGGAGTACGGTCGCAAGACTGAAACTCAAAGGAATTGACGGGGACCCGCACAAGCAGTGGAGTATGTGGTTTAATTCGAAGCAACGCGAAGAACCTTACCAGGTCTTGACATCCCTCTGATCGATACAGAGATGTATCTTTCCTTCGGGACAGAGGAGACAGGTGGTGCATGGTTGTCGTCAGCTCGTGTCGTGAGATGTTGGGTTAAGTCCCGCAACGAGCGCAACCCTTATATTTAGTTGCCAGCACTTCGGGTGGGCACTCTAGATAGACTGCCGGTGACAAACCGGAGGAAGGTGGGGATGACGTCAAATCATCATGCCCCTTATGACCTGGGCTACACACGTACTACAATGGCCGGTACAACGGGCTGCGAAATCGCGAGATGGAGCCAATCCCAACAAAGCCGGTCTCAGTTCGGATTGCAGGCTGCAACTCGCCTGCATGAAGTCGGAATTGCTAGTAATCGCGGATCAGCATGCCGCGGTGAATACGTTCCCGGGTCTTGTACACACCGCCCGTCACACCACGAGAGTTTATAACACCCGAAGTCGGTGGGGTAACCGCAAGGAGCCAGCCGCCGAAGGTGGGATAGATGATTGGGGTGAAGTCGTAACAAGGTAGCCGTATCGGAAGGTGCGGCTGGATCACCTCCTTTCTATGGAGAATCGTTTCCTGCAACGGAAACATTCAAATATAAGTCTTCAGGAAGCATGCTTCCGAAGCGAGCTTTACTTCGTAAAGCTTTTAACTCACTCGTTGTTCGGTTTTGAGAGCTCAAACTCTCAAAACAGCTTGCTTTTGCATGGAGCTTGTTCTTTGAAAACTAGATATCGAAACGAAACAAACGCGAATTAGAACATTCCTTTTTAGCTGAACTTGTGTTAAACAAGTTTAATAAATTGGTACTTAATTGCTTTTGCGATGGTATTGGATGGGAGTGACTTTTGGCTTTGCGCAAGCAAAACAAGGGAAACGAGCAGTCAAAACCGGAGCAAACTGGTTAAGCTACTAAGAGCACACGGAGGATGCCTAGGCGCTAGGAGCCGATGAAGGACGTGGCGAACAACGAAACTGCCTCGGGGAGCTGTAAGCAAGCTTTGATCCGGGGGTGTCCGAATGGGGAAACCCAGCTGGGGTAATTTCCAGTTACTCACAACTGAATACATAGGTTGTGTAGAGGCATACCAGGGGAACTGAAACATCTAAGTACCCTGAGGAAGAGAAAACAATAGTGATTCCGTCAGTAGCGGCGAGCGAACGCGGAGAAGCCCAAACCAAGGAGCTTGCTCTTTGGGGTTGTGGGACGTCTCACATGGAGTTACAAAGGAACCGGTTAAGCGAAGAGGTCTGGAAAGGCCCGCCAAAGAAGGTAAAAGCCCTGTAGTTGAAAGTCTGTTCCCTCCGAGACGGATCCCGAGTAGTGCGGGGCACGTGAAACCCCGTATGAATCCGGCAGGACCATCTGCCAAGGCTAAATACTTCCTAGCGACCGATAGTGAAGCAGTACCGTGAGGGAAAGGTGAAAAGCACCCCGGAAGGGGAGTGAAATAGAACCTGAAACCGTGTGCTTACAAAAAGTCAGAGCCCGTTTTAGGGGTGATGGCGTGCCTTTTGTAGAATGAACCGGCGAGTTACGTTCCCGTGCAAGGTTAAGGTGAAGAGCCGGAGCCGCAGCGAAAGCGAGTCTGAATAGGGCGACATAGTACGTGGACGTAGACCCGAAACCGGGTGATCTACCCCTGTCCAGGGTGAAGGTGCGGTAACACGCACTGGAGGCCCGAACCCACGCATGTTGAAAAATGCGGGGATGAGGTGGGGGTAGCGGAGAAATTCCAATCGAACTCGGAGATAGCTGGTTCTCCCCGAAATAGCTTTAGGGCTAGCCTCGGAAAACAGAGTCGTGGAGGTAGAGCACTGATTGGGTGCGGGGCCCGCAAGGGTTACCAAGCTCAGTCAAACTCCGAATGCCATAGACTTACTTCCGGGAGTCAGACAGTGAGTGCTAAGATCCATTGTCAAAAGGGAAACAGCCCAGACCATCAGCTAAGGTCCCCAAGTGTGTGTTAAGTGGGAAAGGATGTGGAGTTGCACAGACAACCAGGATGTTGGCTTAGAAGCAGCCACCATTGAAAGAGTGCGTAATAGCTCACTGGTCGAGTGACTCTGCGCCGAAAATGTAACGGGGCTAAACACACCACCGAAGCTATGGCTTGATGCTTTGCATCAGGGGTAGGGGAGCGTTGTATAAGGGTTGAAGGTGTACCGTAAGGAGCGCTGGACATTATACAAGTGAGAATGCCGGTATGAGTAACGAAAAGATCAGTGAGAATCTGATCCGCCGAAAGCCTAAGGGTTCCTGAGGAAGGCTCGTCCGCTCAGGGTAAGTCGGGACCTAAGGCGAGGCCGAAAGGCGTAGTCGAAGGACAACAGGTCGAAATTCCTGTACCACCGTAAGCCGTTATGAGCAATGGGGGGACGCAGTAGGGTAGTGACGCGGACTGATGGATGTCCGTCTAAGCAGTAAGGCTGATGTGTAGGCAAATCCGCACATTGTAAGGCTGAGCTGTGATGGGGAGCGAAAATTATAGTAGCGAAGGTCATGATCTCACACTGCCAAGAAAAGCCTCTAGCCAGGTGATGGTGCCCGTACCGCAAACCGACACAGGTAGGCGAGAAGAGTATTCTAAGGCGCGCGGAAGAACTCTCGTTAAGGAACTCGGCAAAATGACCCCGTAACTTCGGGAGAAGGGGTGCCCCGGTAGTGTGAATAGCACGAGGGGGCCGCAGTGAAAAGGCCCAAGCGACTGTTTAGCAAAAACACAGGTCTGTGCGAAGCCGTAAGGCGAAGTATACGGGCTGACGCCTGCCCGGTGCTGGAAGGTTAAGGGGAGTGGTTAGGGAGTAATCCCGAAGCTGTGAACCGAAGCCCCAGTAAACGGCGGCCGTAACTATAACGGTCCTAAGGTAGCGAAATTCCTTGTCAGGTAAATTCTGACCCGCACGAATGGCGTAACGACTTGGGCGCTGTCTCAACGAGAGATCCGGTGAAATTTTAATACCTGTGAAGATGCAGGTTACCCGCGACAAGACGGAAAGACCCCATGGAGCTTTACTGCAGCTTGATATTGAATTTGGGTACGATCTGTACAGGATAGGTGGGAGCCTTTGAAGCATGAGCGCCAGCTTGTGTGGAGGCAACGTTGGGATACCACCCTGATCGTATCTAGGTTCTAACCTGGTACCGTAATCCGGTGCGGGGACAGTGTCAGGTGGGCAGTTTGACTGGGGCGGTCGCCTCCTAAAGAGTAACGGAGGCGCCCAAAGGTTCCCTCAGAATGGTTGGAAATCATTCGAAGAGTGCAAAGGCATAAGGGAGCTTGACTGCGAGACCTACAAGTCGAGCAGGGACGAAAGTCGGGCTTAGTGATCCGGTGGTACCGCATGGAAGGGCCATCGCTCAACGGATAAAAGCTACCCTGGGGATAACAGGCTTATCTCCCCCAAGAGTCCACATCGACGGGGAGGTTTGGCACCTCGATGTCGGCTCATCGCATCCTGGGGCTGAAGTAGGTCCCAAGGGTTGGGCTGTTCGCCCATTAAAGCGGTACGCGAGCTGGGTTCAGAACGTCGTGAGACAGTTCGGTCCCTATCTGTCGTGGGCGTAGGAAATTTGAGAGGAGCTGTCCTTAGTACGAGAGGACCGGGATGGACGTACCGCTGGTGTACCAGTTGTTCCGCCAGGAGCACCGCTGGGTAGCTATGTACGGACGGGATAAACGCTGAAAGCATCTAAGCGTGAAGCCCCCCTCAAGATGAGATTTCCCAGTATGTAAGACCCCTTGAAGACGACGAGGTAGATAGGCTGGGGGTGGAAGTGCAGCAATGCATGGAGCTGACCAGTACTAATCGGTCGAGGGCTTATCCAATAGCAAGTGATAATTCGCATGTTTCGTTTCGAATCTAGTTTTCAGAGAACGATCTCTGAATGTAAGCACAGCTACGCGTTTGGTGGCGATGGCGGAGGGGTTCCACACGTACCCATCCCGAACACGACCGTTAAGCCCTCTAGCGCCGATGGTACTTGGACCGCAGGGTCCTGGGAGAGTAGGACGCCGCCAAGCGAAGAACCACTGCCGATGTTATTCGGTGGTGGTTTTTATTATATAGATTTATTAAGCAGTTTGGGATTGAAATACAGATTGAATTTGGTAATTTATCAGCACAATAGGATGTATAAAATTAACGTTATTCGATACGAATTGACGTTTTTTTGCGTAATAAATAGACTTGTCCGCTCTGGAAAAACAGTTGTATTCATCAGGCAATACACCTGATATAACCAAGTACTTTTCCTTGACAGTCTAAATATCGCTTTGCTAAGATGGCAATAATAAATTTTTCAGAAAACGTATTTTCGGCGTAAAATACAGCCTGGAATCTTCGGGTTTTGGACCGTAAAGCTGAGCAAACATAAGGAGGAACACTTGCGTGTGGGAAGATAAATTTGGTAAGGAAGGCCTCACCTTTGATGATGTATTGCTAGTGCCACGGAAATCCGAGACACTGCCTAAAGAAGTAGATGTATCTATTCGTTTGAGCGATACTGTAAAGCTAAATATCCCTTTGATCAGTGCGGGTATGGATACAGTAACTGAAGCGACATTGGCTATTGCCATTGCACGTGAAGGCGGCATCGGTATTATCCATAAAAATATGTCAGTTGAACAACAGGCAGAAGAAGTAGATCGTGTTAAACGTTCGGAGAGTGGTGTTATTACGAATCCATTCTCACTGACGGCAGATCATCTGGTATCTGATGCGGAAGCAGTAATGGCAAAATATCGGATCTCTGGTGTACCTATTATTGAAGGAGATCAGAAGCTGGTTGGTATTTTGACTAATCGCGATTTGCGTTTTATCCATGATTACGGCATCAAAATTAGCGAAGTCATGACTCATGAGAATCTGGTTACCGCTCCTGTTGGCACTACACTGCAAGAAGCTGAAGGTATCCTTCAGAAGCACAAGATTGAGAAACTTCCATTAGTTGATGAGACAAACACGTTGAAAGGTCTTATCACGATTAAAGATATTGAGAAAGCCATTCAATTCCCTCATGCAGCCAAAGACGCTCAAGGACGTTTGTTGGTTGGTGCAGCAATTGGTATTTCCAAAGATACATTTGAACGTGCAGATGCTTTGGTACAAGCTGGTGTCGACCTGATTACGGTAGACTCGGCTCACGGACACCACATCAATATCATTGAAGCTGTGCGTCAGCTTCGTGAACGTTTCCCTAGTCTGACCATCGTTGCAGGTAACGTCGCTACTGGCGCTGCCACTCGTGACCTGATCGAAGCAGGGGCTTCGGTAGTCAAAGTGGGTATTGGTCCAGGTTCGATTTGTACAACACGTGTTATTGCTGGTATTGGTGTACCTCAAGTAACTGCAGTGTACGATTGTGCAACAGTGGCACGCGAATATGGAGTTCCGATTATCGCGGATGGCGGAATTAAATATTCTGGTGAAATTACGAAGGCACTGGCTGCAGGCGCACACGCGGTGATGCTGGGAAGTTTGTTTGCCGGCACAGCGGAAAGCCCGGGGGAAACTGAAATCTTCCAAGGACGTAGCTACAAAGTATACCGCGGTATGGGTTCAATGGCTGCAATGAAACAAGGTAGTAAAGATCGTTACTTCCAAGATGATGACAAGAAACTGGTTCCGGAAGGAATCGAAGGTCGTGTCGCTTACAAAGGACCATTGTCTGATACGATCCACCAACTGATTGGTGGTCTGCGTTCGGGTATGGGATACTGTGGTACAAGTAACTTGGAGCAACTTCGTAACGATACAGGCTTTATCCGAATTACAGGTGCGGGACTTCGCGAAAGTCATCCCCATGATGTACAGATTACCAAAGAAGCACCTAACTACTCGTTGTAATCTGAAGAGAGTTAATTATTTCCAGGGCAGGCTCGGTGATTTTCACCGGGTCTGTCTTTTTTTGCAGATACCCCTGTGATAGAATAGAAAAAGCGGTGACTATCCAAGGGTGGATTAAGGCGTTGCGGCGGCTATTTGACGTGAATCTATGAACATGCTTTTGAAAAGCAAATGCAGTGCCAGAAAAGGCTGCCAGTTAAACAGAAGCGCGGACGTCCTTTTTACATAAGCATTTGGAAAATGCGGACTAAGTGACAATCGATAACGAACTTTAGGAGCAATAATATTGCTCGTTCGATACAGCGCATATAGCACACATCTCATACATCAAACACGCAGGTTAGGGAACAAGAAAATCGCAGCATAAGCTGCACTGAAGCAATTAACAATGCTTTGGATCGAAGGGAGTATTCATCATTGAAAGCCAAACACATGAATAAAAAGAAACGCCAAATTCTCAAAAAGAGCGTAGCCTCGGTAATGCTAATTAACATGCTTTGCATGTCTGCAGTCATGCCGGTCATGGCTGCTGCGGATAACTCCGGTCAGGTTCTAACTGCTGCGGCAACGAAGACGGAGAAAGCCGTACAGGTGCCTGGGGTAGACTCACTTGGGCTTGAGGTTAGATCAGCGGTGCTAATGGAAGCATCAACGGGACAGATTCTACTAAATGTCGATGCGGATAAAGCGATGCCACCTGCAAGTATGACCAAGATGATGACAGAGTACATTGTCGCAGAACAGGTCAAACAAGGTAAATTCGGCTGGGACGATATTGTAACTGTTAAAAAGAATGCTGCACAAAGTATCGGGTCGCGAATTTTCCTCGCGGAAGGTGACCAGCACACAGTTAAGGATCTCTATATTGCAATGGCTGTTGGCTCTGCCAATGATGCTACGGTTGCTTTGGCTGAACATGTTGCTGGTTCGGAAGAAGCTTTCGTGAAAATGATGAATGATGAAGCCAAGCGTATGGGCATGAAGGATACCTTCTTCATCAACTCTTCCGGTCTCGACCGAGCAGATATGCCTGCTGATTTCCGCCCAGCTGAAGACAAGGAAACTGTGATGTCCGCTCTGGATGCTGCAATTCTATGCCGATATATCATCATGGATCACCCGGACTACAAAGATTTCACAACGATTCAATCCTATAAGTTCCGTCCTAATGATAAAGCTCCAATTATCAATTACAACTGGATGCTGGAAGCGAATAAAAATATAACCAATTTCAAAAGCTATGCCTATGAAGGTCTGGATGGAATGAAAACAGGCCATACCACGAACGCAGGTAATAACTTTACAGGTACAGCAGAACGTAACGGTATGCGTCTAATTAGTGTTGTTATGGGCACAGATTCGGAATCCGCACGTTTCAGAGAAACTAAAAAGGTATTGGACTATGGATTTAACAACTTTGAAGTGAAACAGGCTGTTGCAGGCAAGACCAAAGTGACGGGCTGGGAAGCGGTACCTTTGAAAAAAGGGAAAGAAACAACCGTTCCTGTTGTAACAGATAATGCGGTAAGTTTCGTTGTACCCAAAGGTACTCAGAACCTGGATGTGACGTTCAAAGCCAACGTAACTGAGGCTGATAAGTTGGTAGCACCACTCAAGGCAGGTACAAAGGTTGGTACAGTAACGTACACGTATAAAGCAGATGGAATTGAGCCACAGGAAAAAACAGTGAACTTGATCACTGCTGAAGAGGCTGAAAAAGGCGGATGGTTCCGTTTGTTCTTCCGTGCCGTGAAGGATTTCTTCGTGGATCTTTTTGACGGAATCAAAAACTTGTTCTAACCCTTAGCAGACTTCATGGAAAGAGTATGATCATGATTTTATTGCTTACATGGTCATATCATTGACAAAATACAAGTTATTCCGACCGGATGGATTGTATATTTACAATTTTTCCGGTAAAATATCAAGTTAGAATTCACGTATGATGAAGTGAAAAAGTACAATGTTCGTTTACCGTATGCAAGATCGTGGCTGGTAAGAGAAGGGGAATGAGCGTATGAAGATCGGCGTTTTAGCACTTCAAGGAGCTGTCACAGAGCATATTCGAAGTATTGAACGTGCTGGAGCAGAAGGTATAGCTATCAAACAGGTTCAGCAATTGGAAGACTTGGATGGTCTTATCCTTCCTGGTGGGGAAAGCACGACGATCGGTAAACTGATGCGCAAGTATGGGTTTATGGATGCCATTCGGGCGTTTGCTGCTGAGGGCAAACCGGTATTTGGTACCTGTGCTGGCTTGATCGTTATGGCTAAACACATTGCAGGGCAAGAAGAAGCTCATTTGGAGCTAATGGATATGACAGTATCCCGAAATGCATTTGGACGGCAGAGAGAGAGTTTTGAGACGGATTTGCCAGTCAAAGGTATTGAGGAAACGGTAAGGGCTGTATTTATACGGGCGCCCTTGATTGAGAGTGTCGGAGACCAGGTGGAGGTTCTCTCCACATACAAGGATGAGATTGTTACGGCTCGTCAGGGACATTTGTTGGCTTGCTCCTACCATCCGGAATTGACGGATGACTATCGTCTGCATACTTATTTTGTAGACATGGCCAGATCCTACAAACACACGGTAGACTCTAAATAATGCATGATGTACAACCTATGATCTCCCGGTCATCGGATCACTTCCCCAGAGGCCGTGTAAGGCCACTGGTTGGCAGTTGCATCTGAACGGATGCCTTGATGTTGCCTGTATCTGCTTCATAGCGGGAATCGCAGCGGAGGGTGACAAGGGGGATATAGGTTGTTTTTTGGGTTACAGGTTCCGATAAGTATATAGTAAGGTGTATACAATAGAGTTCTGAGAATGGATTTAACATAAGGCTTCACGTTGTGAGGTTATTTAGGAGGGGTATATCGTGCTTGATGTGAAAATATTGCGGAATGAGTATGCACGTGTTGAAGAAGCGTTGACTAAACGTGGCAAATCGCTGGATCTTATCGCTGGATTTACCGAGATGGATGCCAAGCGTCGGGAGTTGCTTCAAGAGAGTGAAACACTGAAGAGTCGTCGGAATACAGTCTCCGCGGAAGTTGCTAGACTGAAGAAGAATCGTGAGAATGCTGATGATCTGATTGTGGAGATGCGTGAAGTCTCTGATCGAATCAAAGCCATGGACGAGGAAGTTCGGGAACTGGAAGTAAAGATCAATGATCTCACAATGGCGATTCCGAACATTCCTAACGAAAGTGTACCTATTGGAGCTTCTGAAGACGACAATGTTGAGATTCGTCGTTGGGAAGAGCCGAAGTCATTTACTTTTGCACCAAAAGCACACTGGGAAATTGCGCAGGATCTCGATATTCTTGATTTTGAAGCGGCTGCCAAAGTAACAGGTTCCCGTTTTACCTTTTATAAAGGTCTGGGTGCGCGTCTGGAACGTGCATTGATCAACTTCATGATGGATCTGCACAGCGATCAACATGGATATGAAGAGATTCTGCCTCCATACATCGTTAATCGGGACAGCTTATTTGGAACGGGTCAACTGCCTAAGTTCGAAGAAGACCTGTTCAAGTTGAAAGATACCGAATATTATCTGATTCCTACTGCTGAAGTTCCGGTAACGAACTATCATCGCGAAGAGATTCTGAATGTAGATCAATTGCCTAAGCACTTTGTGGCCTACAGCTCTTGTTTCCGTTCTGAAGCCGGTTCGGCTGGACGGGATACACGCGGCTTGATTCGTCAGCATCAATTCAACAAAGTAGAGCTACTCAAGCTCTCTACTCCAGAGACTTCATATGAAGAGCTGGAGCAAATGACTCAAAATGCGGAGCGTGTGCTTCAATTGTTGGGCTTGCCGTATCGCGTTCTGACATTGTGTACCGCAGATATGGGCTTCACTTCAGCTAAAACGTATGATATTGAAGTATGGTTGCCTGAGAGCAATACCTATCGTGAGATTTCTTCGTGCTCCAACTGTGAGGACTTCCAAGCACGTCGTGCCAATATCCGTTTCCGCAGAGAGCCAAAAGCGAAACCTGAATTTGTTCATACATTGAACGGGTCAGGATTGGCCGTTGGACGGACGGTAGCCGCGATCCTGGAGAACTATCAACAGGAAGATGGTACGGTTGTTATTCCTGAAGCATTGCGTCCTTATATGGGCGGCATCAGTGTGATTGCACGTCGCTCTTAAGAGTTATTTAACCATCCTCATCAAGAGGAGTACACACTTAATCCGTCATTTTGGAATGGCGGATTGGAGTGTTTTGTATAACTGAAAGCAGTTGTCTGATACGGGATCTTCATTTTTAATATAAAAAGGTTGCATTATAATGTCGAGATGTGGTATGATACTTTTCGTGGCAAGTTTATAAAAATTAATTCCCTGGAGAGGTACCGAAGCGGTCATAACGGGGCGGTCTTGAAAACCGTTAGGGGGCAACTCCACGTGGGTTCGAATCCCACCCTCTCCGCCATACTACACTTATAACAAGGACTCGAGCGATCTCGCTCGGGTCCTTTTTTGCGTTGCGAGTTTGTTAAACGTAGTGAGCATACAGGTTGGTGACCGATGTATACGTTGCACAGTACAACGTTATATTTTGAATAAGGTTAATATGTATAAAAACATCTTCATCGCCGCACTTTATAGGAGTGGAGGTGGTAAGATGAACCGCGAGTTAAACATCGATCAAACAGAGCTTGTAGGGGCTTGGCAAGAACGTTTGCCTCAAGTCCTGAATGTTGGAGACCAGGCTCAGGTAATGGCCGATGAAGCCGATCAGCAGGCGATTCGGATACACATTGCTACAGCAGGGCACGAGATGTACTCTTTTGATTTCAAATGTGCATATGTCGATTCCCGTGAAGTCAGCGTACAGCTGATTGATGTGGAACGGGATGGAAGAACGACGGATGAGCGTACAGAACCGATTCAGGAACTGGCTCACGATTATACACGGCACATTCATGAATGCGCCCAGTCGTTACAATCCCAAACGAGACAATAGCCTTATTCTGAAGGAGTGAACTCAATTGACTAAAGCCAAAGCGGGAGTAGACAAAAACCTGCAAAATGTAGTCGATGATCTGGAGCAACCTGCCGTAAACAGTCATCATGCCCAGCAAATTCAGCAAGATATTAATGATCGCCGTCATCAGGATGCACTGAATCATGACAAAACGGAAGACAGGGACCCATCCCATTCCTAACAATGATGAGGGGGCAATAATATGAGCAAACCAAAAACAATTCCCGTACCGGAAGCGCAAGCATCCGAACAGCATCGTCATTCATCCAAACGCTCTTCCATGCAGGAACCATTATCCGGTTCCAAAAAAGTAAAAAATCAAAATCATGTGGATCATTTGAATCCCCAAGGTTAATTGAAGAAACAGATTCACGCAAAAGTCCCTTGTTACCTAACAGGGGGCTTTTGCGTATTCATACATATATAAAGACAGGCGCATGGTTATTCCCAAAGCTGACATAGGTCTTTGTAGCCATTTTAAAGAGGAAAGATCACATTTTTCCCAAATTAGGTTTCGGTATCTGGCGATATGGTATATCATTGATATTGAATTACTTTTTTTTGGGGTTATCACGAGAGGAGAGAAACAAATGACTAAACGTATGGGGGCGCTTCTTCTTACGTTGCTGTTGACCGTATCTATGGCATTGACAGCATGTAGCAGCAAGCAGGAACCAAAAGAGGCATTGAAGACGGCTGCAGCCAATGCTTCCAAATTAACTTCGTATGAGATGAGTTCCAACTTTACAATTAATGAATTGAGCTATAAACCTGGGGATACTTCACAAACTGATCCTACTATGACTCAGTTTATGAGCATGCTGAAGGATGCTCAGTTGAATGTAACAGGTGTATACCAAAGTGAGCCAATGCAGACAGAGATGACTCTTGGCATCGAGCTTAAAGGCGATATGGGTATGACCTTTAACATTCCAATGGTGATGACGGCAGAGAAACTGTATGTGAAAGTGCCGAATATTCCGTTCTTCCCGATTCCGGAGAATGTTGTTAACAAGTTCCTTGAGCTGGACCTGAAAGAACTGGCTGAGCAAGAGGGTACGGAATGGAACCCGGATGCTATGGACGCAGCCAAAACGCAAAAGCTGAGCAACGAAGTTATGGATGCAGTGCTGAGCGAGTACGATCAAGCTAAATTCTTCAAAAATCTAGACACCAAAGATGCAAAACTTCCTGAAGGTGTAGATGCGAAGCAAGTTGTACAATTCTCGGTGAATAATGACAATGTTAAAGAAGCAGTTACTGTACTGGTAACAAAAGCTATGCCTAAAGTATTGGATATTCTGTCCAAAGAGGAATATCGTGAAATGCTGCAAATGGATCAGGCTGATATCGACAAAGCTAAAGAAGATCTGAAGATCACTGAAGCAGATCAGGCTGAAATGGCTAAAGACTTGGATAAATTGAAAGATGTTCTGACAATTAACCAATTCAACATCGATTTCGCATTGGACAAAAACGACTTCCCTGTATATCAAAAGATGGTCGCTGATGTGCTGATCAAGCCAGAAGGTACAAAAGACGAAGTGAAATTGGCATTTACCGGTTCCAATACGTACACCAAGATTAACGAAAAAGCAGCATTCAAAATCAACATCCCTACTGGTGATGACGTAATTACTATGCAAGAGTTCGAAGAATTGATGAACGCTTCATACGGATACTAATCTCGCTGAGTTCAAACCGTCTGTGATTCAAGTGAAGGATAATCTCCTTGCGCTTGGATACAGGCGTTTTTTTTATGTTAGACAGCGTAAGAGGGGATATCCGCAGAATGATTGATCTTTGATTTTGAATTGTGGCTGGGGACATACAAATAAAACCGCACTCTCTCCTACACAACTAGGGTAGTGCGGCTTTGAATATTGAATTTGTATCGTCTTGAATTGGGAATACAGACAGCTCTGTGGTGGAGCTTCTAAATTAATTAATCCGCAAGTTCATCCAAGTCTTCAGCAAGTACAGCATAGATCTGATGATCCTGATACTTGCCATTGATCTTGAGGTATTTGCGAGCCGTACCTTCAAACTGGAATCCGTTCTTCTCCAGTACGCGCTGTGAACCTTTGTTAGAGGGTAAAACGGCAGCCTGAATCCGATTTAACTTCAGCGCACGGAAGCCATAAGCTACGGCCAGTTTAACCGCTGCTGTCATTCGTCCGCCACCCTGATAATCCGGATGGATAAAGTAACCCATATCCGCATAATTGGCAACGCCCAATACGACATTGTTGATACTTACTTGTCCAATCAACAGGCTGTCTTTAATGGTATAGATTCCAAATTGATATCCTGTACCATCTTCTGCTGCCCTGACCCGATCCTCAATCCGCCGAGTCTGAACATCCAGTGTATAAAAATCATTCTCTCGCACGGGTTCTACAGCTTGATAGGGGACACGTGTAACCTGAATCAGGTCCAGATAGGATTGTGTATCCTGAGATGTGAGCAACCGAAGGCTTATGCCATTGGCTGTATCATAGAGTGTTAGTGCCATTGCAGCATACTTCCTTTCTAATTGGGATGTTTGTAGTCGGGGACTACTTTAACTTTTGGCGCAGACTTCTGAAAAATTGAGTTAGCATCGTGGAGCATTCAGGCTGGAGGATATCCGGGATCACCTCCGTGCGATGGTTAAAACGAGGCTCCTGTAGCAGGTTCATCAGTGTACCTGCACAGCCTGCCTTGGGATCAGCCGTACCATAGATTACGCGGGGGACCCTAGATTGTACAATCGCACCTGCACACATCGGACAAGGTTCCAGTGTGACGTACAGAGAACAATCCAATAAACGCCAAGCCCCAATGGTCTCGCTGGCCTGACGGATAGCCACCATCTCTGCATGGGCGGTGGAATCCAGCGTAGTTTCACGCAGATTGTATCCTCGACCAATGATTTGGTTATTTTGTACGATTACAGCTCCAATCGGCACTTCCCCAAGAGCCTCAGCTTTGTAGGCCTCGGCAATGGCCTCCCGCATCCAGTGCTCATGCTGAGCTTCCTCAGATAAATGCGCAAGATCGGTCGGAAGAGAATGGTCAGTCATTACTATATAACTCCTTCCAAAATCGTTTATTCAGCGAACAAATATTCGGGTTGTTAACATGTTGTGCATAGAATTGTGGATAACCGTGTAGTTGCTCACATAGTTATAAACAAACTATCCACAAGCCTGTGGGTATGTGGATAAATACAGTGATTAATTTCATTGTAGAGTTCAAAAATGCAAAAAACAACGAATTTCGAGCTTTTCAGTCATTCGGTAACTTTTGGACACAGGTCAATTATCCTTTTCAAAAAGACATACAAGCGTTATGATGGAGATAGGTTTTGCCATATATCGCCAGAGGGTACAAGCCGAGAGGTGAACAAAAAAACTTGTCTATTAAAACGAAATTATCCATGATTATGTCGTGCTCAGTGCTCGTTATTTTAGTGTTGAATATCGCACTGAGTTATTATACTACAGAAGAGAATCTGAGGCAGGACAGTGAAACCAAGATGGTGCTCACTGCAAAGCAGATTGCAATTGCTGTCGAACAGAATCAATACAGTTCGGATTATGTAAAACGGCAGATTGGAAACAATCTGTGGCTTGCTGCTGTCATGGCAGCGGAAGAATTGGACCCGGATATTAATAATATCACAAATGAAGAACTTGTACGCTTGAGCCAAAAGGTCGGCGTCTCACATATTTCGTTAATGGAGCAGACGGATGATGACATCGTTGTTAGCCGCTCCTCAGATCCGAGAGAAATCGGGCTGTCCACCAAATCCATGACTTATTGGTATCAGGCCTTTAAGCAGTTGTTTGAAAAACAACAGGTGACGATTCCCCAAGGGCAGAAGTTGGAGCATTTCTGGTCAGATGGATTCGAATACTCGACATCCAGTCCTTCGGATATTGATATCTGGGGTTACTACCATGATGGAAAGAGAAACTACATAATCAATCCCTTCTATAATAATACGGAAGTTGATGACTATGTGAAAATCTCTAGTCCGGATGAGATTTTAAATAAAATTCGTGAGGTCAATCCCTCCATTCTGGAAATTACAGGCATCAATCCGTTGACTTTTGGCAGCCCAAACATGGGTGATGACGGAAGAGATTCTAACTTTAGCAAGTTGAATAACAGACCGATTCGTTTTGGTACATACCAGTATGGTTCTACGGATGAGGATCATCGTGCTGTGGTGCGCGCCATTCGAACAGGGCAAAATGTATCTTTTGTCAGTGAAACGCACGAACAGAAGGTACTGAAGAGTTTTATTCCCATTTTCACACCCAATCAGTCTTCCTATGTGATCAGTATTGTCATGGACTATAAGCAAATATCCTCCATGGTATCTGAGCAGTTGGTGAGTCATGCCTCCATATCGTTGGTTTTGCTGGAGATTGTGATCTTTGGCAGCTATTTGCTCGCAGGGTATATTACACGTCCGATCCAATCCATACTGGGCAAAGTGAATGAGGTAGCGGACGGGCACTTTGATTTCCGTCTGAAAGTACGGAGGAAGGATGAGCTTGGCCAACTGGCCAATCGTATTAATGCCATGATACGTAATCTGGGCCATTATACGAGCCGTCTGAAACAGATGTATGAAGAGAATCGAGCGGTGAAAGAGCATCTGGAGTCCATTATCAATCAGACTGCGGATGCCATTCACATTACGGATCTTGAAGGGAAAGTGCTGCGGGTTAACCGGGCATTTGAACAATTATATGGTTTTCGAAGTCGTGAGGTGGAAGGTCGTAATCTGAAGATCATCCCGCCAGAGGCAGAAGAAGAAATGAAACGCCAGCATGCCCAACTCGTTGAAGGGATGTCCATTACGTCTAACGAAACCACCTGGATGAAGAAAGACGGGACTAGGGTAGAGGTCAGTGTCAGTACGGCTCCGGTAAGAGACGAAGCTGGAGAGATTACTGCGCTCATAAGTGTCTCCAGGGATATTACAAGTCGTAATCGGATGGAAGAGCTACTCAGACGCTCTGAGAAGCTTACAACCGTGGGTCAGCTTGCAGCAGGTGTGGCACATGAGATTCGTAATCCACTGACCACGCTGCGCGGGTTCCTGCAGTTACAGCAAGAGAGCAACAAGCTGAATCATCGTCATCTGGATCTGATGTTATCGGAGCTGGATCGCATCAACCTTATCGTTGGTGAATTTCTGATTCTGGCGAAACCGCAGGCGGTTCATTTTCAGAATCGGGATATTCGTTTTATTCTTGGCGATGTCATCTCGTTACTGGATAGTCAGGCGCATCTGCATGGTGTAGAATTTGTACTGCGTGCCTCATCCGATTCGGCTATGGTACACTGTGAAGAGAACCAGTTGAAGCAGGTATTCATCAATTTGCTGAAAAATGGTATGGAGGCCATGCCAAATGGAGGAAGCATCCACATCAAGCTCAAGCATGACGAACAGTCGAAACGCGTCAGAATTGAGATCAGGGATGAAGGGATCGGTATCCCGGAAGAGATGATGCCCAAGCTTGGGGAGCCTTTCTTTACGAATAAAGAGTCTGGAACAGGGCTTGGCCTGATGGTCAGTCAGCGCATTATTCAATCACATAAGGGCATGATGGATATTAAAAGCGTCATGAACAAGGGAACAACGGTTATTATTGAACTGCCTGCATCCGAGCAACAACCGGAGGTTATTGAGGTAGATCAGGTAACAGATGACACACTTACAGATGAAGAGAAATAGATGAGGTGAGATTACCTTTTGCGTATTAATAAATTTATTAGTGAAACAGGTTATTGCTCCCGGCGTGAAGCCGACAAGTTGGTGGATCGTGGGCTAGTAACTATTAATGGAGTTAAGGCTGAACTGGGCAGTCAGGCAGAAGAAGGCGACGATGTACGAATCAATGGCAAGCCGATCAAGGAAAAGAGAAAACACGTATATATCGCGCTGAATAAACCGATCGGGATCACAAGTACAACCGAGCAGCATATTCAGGGGAATATCGTTGATTTTGTCGGGCACGATGAACGTATCTTTCCAATTGGGCGTTTGGATAAGGACTCAGAAGGTCTGATCCTGATGACCAATGATGGTGATATCGTTAACCGGATTCTTAGATCAGAAGGGCGCCATGAGAAAGAGTATATCGTTACTGTTGATCGATCTGTAACCCCGAGTTTCCTTAGAGGCATGAGCACTGGGGTGAAGATCCTGGGTGAAATGACCCTGCCTTGTACAGTGACCCGGATGACGGATCGAGTATTCCGTATCATCCTGACTGAAGGAAAGAACCGTCAGATTCGGCGGATGTGTAGTGCCTTTGGTTACGAGGTTCGTAAGTTGAAGCGCATTCGGATCATGAACATCCATCTTGGAGAAATGGCGACAGGTTCATGGAGAGAGCTTACCCCTGCTGAAAAAGCGGAGTTGGGCGGTCTGTTGGACTATTCACTGGAATAGTTGATTCGAGTTCGACTAGTTAACTGATTGAAGCCCTGCTTTCCGTAAAGGAGTGTAGGGCTTTTTGGTCTAGGGTCAATGATGACAGATAAATCTTCCAAAATAGCATGAAAAATGTAGAGATAAACTAGGCATAAGCCTTATAAAACCAAAAAGACCGTTCTCAGTTACAAGGAGAACGGTCTTCTTGGTTAATGAATCGCTGCAGCCTCTAGTTTCCTCCGCCAACGGCTTTTACATTTGTATTGTTACTTTGATACTTACGAATGATAGATACCTCTACACGGCGATTCTGTGCCCGTCCCGTATTGGTTTCATTGCTGGCAATTGGGTGATACTCTCCATAACCACTTGGTGTGAATTTGGAAGGGTCCAATTGCGAGTTCAGCAACAGGATTTTCAGGAAGTTGAGCGCACGATCTGCGCTTAGATCCCAGTTATCCTTATATTGGTTGTTCGAAATGGGAATATTATCGGTATGACCGGATACAACCACTTCATATTCAGGGAACTCCTGCAGCATGCTTGAGATTGCTTTGGCCAGGGATCGTGATTCAGGCTTCACATCTGCTCGGCCTGAGGAGAACAGGGCGTTATCACTGATCGTGATCTTCAATTCAGACTGATTCAGCTTGGTGTTCAGCTGATCCGAAAGCCCGTTCTTCGAGATATATTTGTCGAGTCGCTCTTTGAGTTTCTCCAGGTCTTCTTGTTCTTTCTTAGCCATCTGTGCATCTGTAATCTGAGCTGGTGTTTTCTTGGTAATTTCTGTAGGTTCCTGTTTGTTCTTACCCAAATCAGCACCTGGCGTATCCGGATTCATGGACGAATGGTCCAGAATTCCGGAACCTCCATTTAATGCACTGTTTAGTGCGGAAGCCATCTGCTCAAACTTAGCTGCATCGATTGAACTCATACCGAACAATACAATAAACAGAGCGAGCAACAAGGTCATCAAGTCGGAATAGGGAAGCAACCAGCTCTCGTCTATATGCTCTTCATGTGGTTCGTGCTTCTTAGCCTTTTTCACCTGGTGATCCCTCCTTCTCTTCCAGTTGTTTACGTTCGGAAGGTGTCAGGAATACGGATAACTTTTGGTTGATGGCGATGGTGGAGACACCGGATTGTATGGATAACAGTCCTTCAACCATCATCAGCTTGATCTCCATTTCTTGCTTGGACATCCGTTTCAGCTTGTTAGACATCGGGTGCCATAACACGTAACCACTAAATATACCAAGGAGTGTTGCGATAAATGCTGCTGCAATCGCATGGGAGAGTTTCTCCATGTCACTGAGATCGGCAAGTGCTGCGATGAGACCTACAACGGCCCCGAGAACCCCTAGGGTTGGTGCGTACATCCCCGCCTGAGCGAAGATCAAGGCACTGCCACGGTGGCGCTCCTCTGTAGCATGAATATCTTCCATGAGCACATCACTTACAAATTCCTGATCGTTGCCGTCTATAATCATACGCATACCGCCACGAAGGAACTGATCGTCAATCTCTTCTACTTTTGATTCCAATGCAAGCAAACCTTCACGACGGGTAGTGGAAGCCCAATCCATAAATGTGCCGATCAGGGATACGCGATCAATAAGTACTTGATTTTTGAAAACAATCCCGAAAAGCTTAGGGATTTTCTTAACTTCAGACATCGGAAATGCGATAAAAATGGTTCCTGCCGTACCAACAAAGATAATAATGTAGGCTGCGGGATTGTTAACCAGGTTGATTAAGGGCGCACCCTTCAAGAACATACCAAATACAAGGGAGACCAGCCCCAAAATTAGTCCAATAATCGTTGAAATGTTCATCATACACCTCATCCATGAGATAAAATTGAATCCTTTCAAGCGGCTGTGTTCGGGCTTCCGGACGAATTTTTGGCCGCAATCCGTTCAATGTTAGGCATTCCTTACGGTTGCTAAAACAGTTAAAACGGTCATATATGTATTTATCGACCAGAAGGCCTTTTTTTTTAAGGGCTATTTTCAGGTATAATAAGATCAAATCCGCTCCTTAGGGGCCGAATAGGAGTGAAAAGCCAATGGGCGTAAAGCATGGACGGGATTATGAAGGAATTTTGACAGATCTGACAACGGCAATCGGACGCATACCTGATCGGTATGTTTTCTTTGAAATGGACGCGGAAGAGTGGGATAGACTGGCTGCATCTGACCAACTTGAAGTGGATGAGGCGTTGGCGGAGGATTTGTTCTATGCGCTGGGCGAGGAGTCCGTTATTCCGGTTGGAAGTGGCGTGGTCATCCATGATAAGGAACAGCACCGCATTCATATTTTGATCGGGGAAGAAGAGTTGACATTTGTACCTTTAATTTAGTGTGTTCACATGCATTTTCAGGGGTGTAAATGGAATTGAAATTCCCTTCAAAGCCTTATGGTTATTGGTTCTAAGCCACGTAGTTGATTGGATTTTGAAGCTTGTCCGTGGTAAGATGTTAGTCGTGAAATGGGCCAACCGCATGGCGGTGAGCCTGGCCTTTGAGGCTGCTGTTGATAGCGCCGAAGGTGTCGGTGGTTATACGGACTCAAGTCTGTAATGTACCATCCTATGGGGAGGAAGATAACGCATGGTTTTTTCGCAAGAGGAAGTCGAAGCTCATCTGGGAAGGCTGGAAGGCTGGGAACTGGAAGAGGGACGGTGGATTGTACGTAAATTCGTGTTCTCCAACTACATGAAAGGGATTGCATTTGTGGATGAGGTCGCTGCGATCTCGGAAGCATTCAATCATCATCCTTTTATTACGATTGATTATACAACGGTTACGCTGCGTCTCACATCATGGGATGCGGGTGGTATCACATCTGTAGATATCAAGGAAGCAGGGCAATATAACGAAGCTTATGACAAAATGAGGTCGCAATAACGAGGTCGGTTATTATCACGCGGCCAGAAGTGAGTGAACTATATATGTCAGACTATAATCAGAAACAACCTCTTATTGCTGTCGTAGGCAGTCTCAATATGGATCTTGTGGTGAAGACAGACACGATTCCGGAAGAGGGAGAGACAGTGAGCGGTGAGGAGCTGCATTATCTCGCTGGTGGCAAAGGGGCGAACCAGGCTGTTGCCGCTGCGCGTCTGGGTGGACAGACTACGATGATTGGTGCGGTGGGATCGGACGGTTTTGGCGAACGTCTGCTACACAGTCTGACGGAAAGTGGTGCAGATGCCTCGCAGGTTCGCATCTTGGAAGACACGGTTACAGGGACGGCTTCCATTTGGCTCTCTCGGGGAGACAACCGGATTATCGTTATTCCTGGTGCAAATGGGCAAGTGGTGCCTGAGATGCTGGAAGAGGCGGATACGGTAAAAAGCCTGACTGCAGCCGCAGCGGTGCTGCTGCAGCTGGAGATCCCGCTGCCAGCGGTTACCCGCGCCGCCCAACTGGCGGCTGAAGGCAGCGCACTGGTGGTGCTCAACCCGGCTCCCGCGGTGCCGGGTCTGCCCCAGGAGCTCCTGCGGTGCGTCGACGTTGTCACGCCGAACCGCAGTGAGCTTGCCGTGCTTACCGGCCGGGATCATCTCCGGCCGGAAGACCTGGATGCGGCGGTCGCAGAGCTCGCCGCATCCCTCGGGGCCGCTGTCGTCACAACGCTCGGCCCCGAGGGGGCTGTGTACGCGGCAGCGCCTGGTGGCCGCGTACAAGCAGGGCGTGCCGGCGCATGCCGTGCGCCCGGCTACGCCGTAAGCGCCGTCGATACGACCGGCGCTGGCGATTGCTTCAACGGCGCGTTGGCAGTAGCCCTCGCGCGCGGTGAGACGTTGGACGCGGCCGTAGGCTTTGCCATGGGTGCGGCCGCGTTATCCGTGACGAAGCTCGGCGCCCAGTCCGGGATGCCGTTCGCACGTGAAGTGGAGGCCTTTCTGGACGAGCATGCGGCAGAGGCTTAATAATTGATATAACAAAGAGGCTCTTACTCTCCGAAAAGGGGATTAAGGGCCTCTTTGTTATGCGTGTGCAGAGATTATTTCTTCTCTGAAAGCCACATGGCGATATTTGCAATCTCTTCATCTTGCAGCTTGCCCTTGAAGGAAGGCATGCCACCTTTACCTTTGACAATCGTAGAATAGATCTTCTCCAGATCATCCTGGCTGCCGATGTTTGCCAGAGCAGGTCCTACGCCACCTTGAAGCTGATCCCCGTGACAGGAGATACAATTGGCTTTGACCAGTGCTTCAGCCTGTCCGGCATCCAATGTGACTTCCGGCATGGTTGGCTTGGCTTCTTCAGCCACTTCTTCTTTCCCTGGAAGCGTAAACATTAAAACAATAGCTAAAGCGCATGCTGCAAAAAATACTCCGCTCATGATCCATTTGTGCATCCCTTATGTCCCCTCCAGAATGAAAGATCATCTAACCTAAAACTATCCATATCATTATAACGGAACCTGTACTGACATCATAGCATTTTGTGGGAAAATTTTGAACTAATCACATAACAAGGCGCAAATTTAGTTGTTTTGCAAGAGATTCTAATCACGAGGCCCTTCATAAACCATACAGTGAAAGGGCTTTAAGCCGCTTGGGGTCTGTCGTTCGTATGTATCCTGGGTGACAAATCCACTCTTCAGATAGACTTGAATGGCACGAGCATTCCAAGTGAGCACTTCCAGATCGATCTCATTCTTCGGATTTCGGCGAATGGCTTCCTGTACAATGGCCGTGACAAAAGCTGTCCCTTGACCCTGACCACACAGCTCTGGATGCATGCCGAGGCCAATCCGGGTTACCCCTTGAAGTGGGAAGTATTGAGCAAATCCACATATACGATCGTTCTGATCCAGGACGATTGCATATTGCTCCTGTCGCAGCTGTGCATCTCCGAATTCCACTTCCAGAGCTTTCATCTGCTCCCAGGGGAGCCAGCTGTAGATATTGTAAGGCGGATCATACTGCCAACTGCAGATGAGCTCCGCATGTTCTTCTCGCATGGGTACAACGTGAAACGTCACAGGGGCTTCCTTCATACACTTGCATGCTCCTTTCCTTGAAACAGAACTCTTTGTCCACTCTACAAAAGTGATGTTCTTTTAGCAAGTCTTCCTTCCCCAGAAAAAAAATGAAACAAAAGTTCCGGTAATTTCGTTTATATTATAACGGGATGGGTAAAAACATCATAAGGGCACGGACGAACGAACGCAAAATGAACCTGTTGATGTCGTAGGATATACCCAGAGTATACCTTGCAACATGAATAAGGATTGAAGCACAAAAAAACCGCCGGATACATTCCTGCGGAGAATGTACCGGGCGGTTCTGTTATGCTTCTTGCTTCGTTCCAGTATGGTTAATGGTTACAGCATTATGTTGCTCAGCTTGTCCCTAGTCAAGGGCCAGTGATTCATATGCGTCCGTGCTCATAATCCGTTTCGCGCCAACATAACGATTGGCCCAATAGTTTTCACTCAATGCACTGATCGTAACGCCTTTGGAAGAAGAGGAGTGTGCAAACTTTCCATCCCCTACAAAGATTCCTACATGGGATACGCCTTTACCTGTTGTATTAAAGAACACCAGATCGCCAGCTCTCATTTCCATGCGGGATACGGAATCGCCCATGTCGAATTGGGAACTGGATTGGCGTGCCAAATCAATACCCAACTTGTCGAATACATACCGTGTAAATCCGGAGCAGTCAAAGCCGTTTAGCGTTGTTCCTCCACTTTTGTATGTAGTTCCCATTGCTGAATCAATTACTGTGTCCATCTTTGAATCTGCGAATGCGCTACCTGCACCAAGCGATAAAGCGAATGTGATGCTAAGTACAGCTGCGGTTAATTTCTTCTTGAACAAGAGATATTCCCCTTCCAATGCCTGCGAGGTTAGCTTAAGGATTCGGTTGAAGGTCCCCTATGATCCCTCTGTAGCAAGATCAATTCACCCATAACTGGTTCCCCCGCTTCCCAGGTGCCAGGAATTTGGCTGTGCTAGTTATGCACCTGCGAAATCAAGAAATGACGATTTAATTTTAAGTAGTTACAAATATGAATGTAAAGATTACAAAGTTGTTACTAAAAACTCACTGCGATTATTGTAACAGAGGAGTACGGATTTGGCAACGTTTAGCAACAAATTTAGCAAAAAAAACCTCGACCTTTGACGGGGAAAGGTTGAGGTTTGCCTATTTATAAGTACATATTAGGCCGTGAGTTTAACTTGTGATGGTAACAATTTTTAATCTATCTGCTCTCACCTTTGGATATTTTGGACTGCCATAATCGGAAATGGCTGCATATTTTCCACAGACTCAATAGACATCTGGCAAGTGGATACGTCTGTTGTAGTATAAGTCCGGTAAGTCCCGTTAATAACCATGAGGCTGAAGTGAATGCCCCAAAGACGAGCAGGTGTACTCCGCCCAGCAGGAGTGCAATGCCGATTACAGCGATGAGATGACGCAGTGCAATCCAGAGTGCTTTGAGGGTACCGTGAGCCCCGCCTTCTCCTTCTGGTGCCGAAACACCGAACTGCATGTAGAGTATGGCATGGTGGATGATCCAACCATATACAATCCAGGCAGCAACATAAGGTATACCAGGCAAAAGTAATTGAAGGGAATGAAAACCTTCCATGAGAATAGAGTAGAGCTTCGGTATGAGCCAGTAGGCGGGCAGAAGGATCAATAATGTACGTACGGTGTGTAGCAGCAGCATCGGTTTCCACAGATTTTTGATTCCGGGGACAAAGGGGATGCGCTCTTCTGTAGAATTAAAGTGCTGAAGTGAGTAGAGCAGTCCTGCCTGAATGAGGGGGCTGATCAACATGCGAACCAGCAGCATGCCCCCGAGAATCCATAGATAACGATGAACCTCCGGATGGGTAGACAGGTTAAGTTGACTTTCCATTTTGAACAAAAGTGTACTCAGCTCTCCCGCATCAGCATCTGGATAGCGCAGGAGCAGTGGGATGACCGCCGATTGTACCATTCGATAGAAGAAATATCCCCAAATGAGTTGATAGAGAAATAAGAGTGCGGCAATGAACATATGCTGACGGACGAGAAACCAGCCTTCACGTATTTTCGCTTTCACCGTTTCCACCTCACCATGACAGACCTCCGAATATGGCTTCTATTAGTTTGGTTACACTCATGCTCCAGCGGGACTTCGCCCGCTCATCCAGTCCGGATTTCAGGAAATTGTTCATATGGCGGTTCTCCAGCACGATCGAGTACAGGGGATCGGTCATGGCCCAGGATACGGGGGATGTGTGAGTTAATTTATAGGTGATGCGATCTTCTTTGCCATTCCATTGCTTAGTGAGGATATGCCCGTCTTCAAAAGCAATGCGAACAGGAACGGCGCTGTAATCACTCCCTTTTTTTGCGATCGTCACGGATGACTCGTACAATGTTTGACCGTCTTTCTGTACGGGCGTAACACGAATCTTCTCTACAGCAAAGTCAGCCATCCCGTTACCATAGACATATTGATCAAAATAATCAGACCAGGAAGTGCGGGTCACTTGTTCCACAACGTTCTGAAAATCAGCCGAAGTGGGATGTTTGAAGCGGTACTTCTTCACATAGGTAGAGAGAATGCGTTCCATCTTTTTGGCACCGACTTGGTGTTCGATACCAAGCAATACAAGCTTGCCACGTGTATAGACATTGGCTGCATACTCATTCTGTGAATCGAACTTCCAGGATTCTTGTGTTAAGGATGAAGGAGAAGTAATCAGTCCCGATTGTACCGGCAGATTTGGAATCAATCCGTATTCCTGCTCCATCAGTTTGTCTTCTGCATAAGAGGTGAACCCCTCATCCAGCCAGGCTTCCTCGAATTCGTTGCTGGCAACCATGCCGTAGAAGTACTGGTGTCCGATCTCGTGGACTACGGTACGTTCCAGGTCATAACCTGGCGTAGTATCATCGGCTCCAAAGGCCGTAACTAGTGTAGGGTATTCCATACCTCCAGCACCGTTCCCCGCTTTGGGTGGAACTACGATGGATAAGGTAGCATAAGGATATGGGCCAAACCATTTGCTATAATTGGCTAGAGCGGCCTTCGCGGCGTAGAAATAACGTTCTTTCAGATCCTGATGAGCTGGGTCCAGATATAACTTGATTCGTACACCAGGCACATTGGGTGCAGAGAAGGGTTCCTCGGCGTACACAAAATCGGGTGAGGCTGCCCAGGCGAAATCATGCACATCATCGGCATAGAATTGATAGACCTTTTCTCCATTTTTCACCACGGCTTGCTGCGTCGGAAATCCGGTAGCAGCCACTTTGTATGTTTCAGGCACCCGAATACGTACACTATATATACCGAAGTCGGCGTAAAACTCTGAGTTGCCATGGTACTGGTGCAGATTCCAGCCTTCCGTTGTTTGTCCACGCCTGCCTACTGGTTCATAGGCACTTAATTTGGGAAACCATTGACCTGCCATGACAAAATGATCAGCGGTTCCCATTCGTGCAAAAATCTTCGGCAGATTCACTTCAAATCTGGTGTGGAGCGTAATGCTTTCCCCGCCTTTGACGGGTTTGGGCAAGCGTACTTTAATGAGGGTGGTGTCCTTGATATTTCCGTCATCTGGTTGCACATACTGCATCCGATGCAGCAGAGAGAGCCCGTCCTCCGTTTTCATTTCGGTAATGTTCATGGAGCCATAACCATTGGTAGGCATGACATCACCCCGAAGCTTTCCACCGGATTCCTTCATAAAGGTGGTGTCAGCAGAAGAGAAGGCGTTGGGATACATATGAAAGTAAAGCTCGCTGACGGTTTTTTTACCTGGATGTGTCCAGGTAATCGTCTGAGTCCCTTCCAGTACATTCCCTTCCACCAGTTTTACATCCATGTGATATTCCACAACACGGTTGCTGTACACTTCGGCAGTAGGGGTCTGTACACTTTCTGGAGGAGCTGGTGTTGGAGCTATTGCCTTGGGCTTGCCCGATTCGGGGGCGATTACTGGCAATTCGGAATGAGTTGAGCGATTATAACCCAGAGTGATCCATATCCCTCCGGCAAGTACACACAGGGCCAGGGATACAGTGAGCCAGCTCTTGGCGCGTCGTGGAATCATCGTTAAATACCTCCCGTTGACAAGCATCTACAGCATGTATATGTTTGCAATGGGACAATTATTAGTTAAAATATTTGTATCAACCCTTGGAGGCTATAAACATGGACCAAAACGAGCAAAACGGCAAAAAACAGATTGCCTTGAATATCGTTAGTGCAAAAAGCAAGCATAAAGGCTTCGGTGCAGGCTCCATTGAACTGAATAACCTTTCCCCGGTCATTATTGATAATGGCGAAGCCAAAATCGATATTGGTGCGATGCATGCGAAGAGCAAAGTGGAACGCAATATCAAGTTCTCTACCAATCGTGAGGATGTGCCCAACGGACGCCAGGTATGGCTGGTGTGGGTAGCTGTCGATCGCACGGAGGAAGGCCAACTGTATGGTGGAGCAACGGCATGTGAGATGTGGATTGATACGGAAGCAAGACGTGGATGGAAACTGCTGGCGGAACATGTGAATCGCATGGATTATGCCTTGAAGCGTCGCTTCATGCTGGATGAGCTTGGACCTGAAGCTCGAGCTGCACTTAAGACACTACTGATCTCACACAACGAAGACTGGTGGAATGCTTCTCCAGATGTATTGAAGGAAGCACTCGCCTAAGGCGGATCTTTAAACACAGTCTAAAAGAAAAAAAAGCAAAAGGCCCCTTGACCGGAAAGATCGGTTGTGGGTCTTTTGCTTGTGCATTAATCGTATTCATCGATCTGAATAATTATGAATTTTCATCCGAAGTGAATTTCCAATTGTTCAATATAACCAGGAGTTATAGGTGACGTAACTAAGTCATTGCGCATTTACGTCATTCTACCCACCAACGTTTGAAATCTCCCCACCAGGAATGTTTCTCTTCCTGTATACCTTGTTGATTCTGTACCTGACGGGTCTTCTCATCTTCTCCAGAATCCGAATCATCCGTTGTGCCATGACATACCTCTGTCGGTTCAGTACCATCAATAAAAACTTCCAATCGTTTCTCTTCACAACCGTTGCCTGCCAGCTTGCCGGATTCCGGGTCAATATAGACACTTACGACATGATCAGGCACAGTGAAAATTTTGGGTGGTACGCTCGCAAGTGCCTGCTCTGTGAACTGGGCAAAGATCGGAGCCGCCCGGCGGCCATCCGAAGTCGAGATGGCTTTGCCTTGATCGTACCCAACCCATACAGCGGTGGAGAGCTCGGGTGTGAACCCAACCAACCAGGCATCCGTGTTGGTTGTTCCCGTTTTTCCCGCTACCGGACGTTTGATCGCCTTAGACACGCGGTTGCCCGTTCCTCCATTTTCGAAGACACTTTCCATTAAACGAGTCAGGACATAAGCTGCTGCAGGTTCCACAACGGTCTCAGCCTTGGTTTGAGGCGATTCATAGAGCACACGTCCTGCGGCATCCGTCACTTGCAGAATGGCTACAGGTGGCGTCCGTTGTCCACCAGCAGCAATGACGGAAAAGGCCGACGCCATCTCCAACGGGCTGACAGGTGACGTTCCCAGTGCAAGAGAAGGTACGGCGCTCAGGTTGCTTGTAATGCCGAGATTTTTTGCCATACTCACAACCTGCTCAGGACCGATCTGCATAATGGTGTTCACCGCATAAATATTATCTGAAGCGGCGATCGCCTGTCTTAGATCAATCTCACCCAGATACTTGTCTCCAAAGTTGCCGGGTTTATAAGTTTTGCGGTCATTATCATAGTGAAAAAGGGTAGGTTCACTGTTAAATATGGATGCACTGGTGAGCTGCTTGGATTCCAGGGCTGCCAGATACATAATCGGTTTAAACGCCGAACCTGGCTGGCGCGTTGTCGCCAGAACATGGTTAATCTGATTGGTGCGGTAATTCTTGCCGCCCACCATGGCTTTAATGTAGCCCGTGCGAGGGTCGATGGACACCAGAGCCGTCTCCAGCTCACTTTTGGCATCCATACCCTTCGCTATCGCGTCTTCAGCTGCTTTTTGTACACGCAGATCCAGGGTGGTGTAGATATTCAATCCTCCATGATCCAGCATCGCTTCACTGATTCCCAGTTCTTTGATGGCCAGATTCCGAATATAGTCGCGGAAATAAGGGGCACTTTCTACCGTTTTACGCTCACTTTCCGGTTTGAACACCAGCATTTTCTCATAAGCTTTATCCGCTTCAGCTTGGGTGATCTTTCCGATATCAGCCATGGCATTCAGCACAATCTTCTGTCGGTCTTTGGCATTCTTCATATGGTTATAGGGTGAATAGTAGGTAGGTCCTTTCGGGATTCCTGCCAACATGGCACTCTCTGCAAGATCCAGCTGTTTGGCTGATTTGCCAAAATACATTCGTGAGGCCGCTTCGATTCCGTACGCACCATGCCCATAATAGATTTCGTTCAGATACATCTGCAAAATTTCATCCTTGCTGTATTTCATCTCCAATTGCGCCGTGTACATAGCTTCCTTGGCTTTGCGAGTCCATGTTTTCTCATGAGACAGATACAGGTTACGCGCCAGCTGTTGAGTTAATGTACTCGCACCCTGCGACATCTGCATATGTTCGAGGTTAACGAGCACAGCCCGTCCCATCCCTTGCACGTCGAACCCGTAGTGATTATAGAATTTGCGGTCCTCTACAGCCAGAGTGGCATGGACCAGATCTGGAGCGATATCCTCCAGTTGAACGGGTACAGAGTCTTTGCCACCTGCGGAGAAGGTAGCGATGACTTCACCTTGACTGTCCAGTAATCTGGAATTCCGGTCAGAGTCTGCGAGAGGCAGGCTGGTTGCGTATAGATAGACCAATCCTGCAGCGGTAGCAAGTATAGCGAGCACGGCGAGCAGAGACAGGTTTTTAAACAATTTACGTACACGGAACCCGCGTTTGCGGGTCTTTTGATTTGGCTTGGTCATGGAACGGGCTCCTCTCTTTTCTTCCAGTATGGGACTTGATTGGCAGGGATATTCAATCGGGTGCATAAGCGAACAAAATGTAGCATTTCCGCCTTAAAAACCGTTTTGCAGTATAAACGTCAATCGCGTATAATGCAAAAGGGTAATGAAAAGGTAAGATTCGGCACAAGATACTAAAGCGCGTAAGGACGAACAGACGAATGGTCATTGATTCATTGATTAGTCAGACGCTCCGCACGCTCTGGTCAATTTAATCTATATAATGAAGTGAACCGCGGACCTTTCCCGCAGGCCAGCAATTATAACGCGATATGGCGCCGGACGCTGGACGTGCTTGGGCGAACCGATTATAGTGCACAGCGCTGGATCGGGTATGGCTGATCATTAACTTTACGGAAAGAAGGTAGAGATTATGGAATTGTGGTTTACGGAGAAACAGACCCCGGTATTCGGGATCACCGCGAAGATTAAGCAGACCTATGTTACAGAGAAAACGGATTTTCAAGATTTGGCCATGGTAGAGACCGAAGAATTCGGTAACATGTTGCTTCTTGATGGCATGGTGATGACGACTGTAAAAGACGAATTCGTATATCACGAAATGGCGGCACATCCTGCGCTGAACACTCACCCGAATCCAAAAAAAGTTCTGGTTGTTGGTGGCGGGGATGGCGGAGTCATTCGTGAAGTCATTAAACATGCTGCTGTAGAAAAAGCTGTTCTCGTCGAAATTGACGGTAAAGTTATTGAATACTCCAAAAAATATCTGCCTGAAATCGCCGGCAAGTTGGACGAGCCTAATGTTGAAGTGCTCGTGAACGACGGCTATATGCATATTATTGAACATAAAAATGAATACGATGTGATCATCGTAGACTCCACGGAGCCTGTAGGCCCGGCTGCGCCATTGTTTGAGCGTGGGTTCTACCAAGGCATCTACGAAGCATTGAAAGAAGACGGAATTTTTGTTGCCCAAACGGACAACCCTTGGTTCAAGGCGGATCTGATCCAGAAGGTGAACAAAGACGTCAAAGAAATCTTCCCGATCGTACATGTGTACGGCTGTAATATTCCAACCTATCCAAGTGGTTTGTGGACATTCACTATGGGTAGCAAGAAACATGACCCGCTTGAGGTGGATGAGACTCAAATCCCGGAGATGGATACCAAGTATTACTCTCCGCGTCTGCACAAAGCAGCATTTGTACTTCCTAAATTCGTGGAAGATTTAACGAAATAAAAGGGGAAATCATTAATGAAACTGGATCAAGCTTATTCAGGAAACGTATTTATTTGCAGCTCTGAGGATTATGAGAACTCCAAAGCGGTTATCTATGGCATGCCGATGGATTACACCGTCAGCTTCCGTCCGGGTTCCCGTTTCGGCCCATCTCATATCCGTCAAGCATCGGTTGGACTTGAAGAGTACAGCCCATATCTCGACAAAAGCATTGTAGACATGACATACTTTGACGCTGGAGACCTGCTCTTGCCTTTCGGTAACGCGGGACGCAGCCTTGAAGTAATTCATGAATACATCGGTAGTCTGCTCGCTGACGACAAATTCCCAGTTGGTCTCGGTGGCGAGCATCTGGTTACTTGGCCAGTCATCCAACAGATGTACAAGAAATACCCGGATCTTATCCTGATTCATATTGATGCACACGCTGACCTTCGTGAAAACTATGAAGGCGAGCCATTGTCCCACTCCACGCCAGTACGTAAAGCAGCTGAGTTGATGGGTGGCCAAAACATCTATCAGTTCGGTATCCGTTCTGGCTCCCGTGAGGAGTTCCAGTATGGTCGCGAGAACATCAACTTCTATCCATTTGAAGTGGCAGCTCCAATGAAGGAAGCTCTTCCGAAGATGGGCAATCGTCCGGTATACGTAACCATCGACATCGATGTACTTGATCCGTCAGCAGCACCAGGAACAGGTACAGCAGAGGCGGGCGGCATTACGTCCAAGGAACTGCTGGAAGCCATTCATATGATCGCAGGATCTGATGTAAATGTAGTTGGTTGTGACTTGGTTGAAGTTGCACCAATCTATGATCCAACACAACAGACACAGATTGTAGCTGCGAAGCTGATCCGTGAAATGCTGCTTGGATTCGTGAAATAATCACAGAATAATTGATAAAGATAACGCTCTCTGTCTGCGCCGTTTCAAATTAGCGCAGGGAGGGCGTTTTTTGTTCACGTTTATCCCTGTGTCCTCAACTATTCTAGCTTAAGGAACGGAATTGATTGCTGGACCAAAAGTATTCTGGCAAACCAAATAACGAAGTTAAATTAAGTTAAGTTAACTTAACTTAATTTAACTTTTGGAAAGAGCTGTGCTATACTGACTACATAAGTATTCAGTAGTATATTAATTGATATATTACATTCGTGAAGTATATGGTGCTCGGGTTCGGTCATATACTAAAAAGAGCCTTTACCGCTACCAACGGTAAAGACTCTTAGGACCCGAAAGGCTGTGGATTGCCACGGCGCGCATGAACTAAATAATGCTATTCAAGCGAAACCCACCGTCAGGCTTCCGACCTTATGAGGTGGGTTTTCGCTTGCTACGAAACTTTTTACGCAACCAACGGTAAAGCTTTCGCCCACTCAGTACAATACTGAGGATTGCAGCAATCCATCGGATTACATCAAGCAACGCCACAAGTTTGACCATCGACGTCACCCCCTTTCGGGAAGCTGCGCCGTGGTCGGGAAAACATCCACCGATATTCAAAAGTCCATAAAATCAATTATAGCACGTACGTTCCCTTGTCTCTACCATTTATTTCATGTGTTAGTATAGTTCGCACATGCAGATTTCCTGCCTTGGCATGACTCCATCTTAATATTTATCCCTTTTATTAAGTATCAGTTTTGTTATCCTTGCTGTGGGGACGTATCCCATTTAACTTAGAGTACACAACGTTTGTTGATGCACCACCCTTGCCTACATGATCCAATCATGGGTGAAGGTGGTTTTTTTCTTGCAAAATTGTCATAGGGGTTAATCCGATTGTTACGTTAGAACCATCAAATTTGGGTAAAACCATAGAAGGAGGTGTTACGATGACAACCAAGAGTTCAATGACATGGAAACGAATTGGTGCACTCGCATTATCGTTAACGCTGGCTTGGGGAATCGGTCCAGTACATACGCTATCAGGTGCTAACGCTGCATCTTCACAGGCATGTGGAAAGGGAGATCATGGACTCTCTGCTACACTGAAAAAAGGTAGTGGTGTGGAAGAGCAACGATTGCAATTTACCGACATTGATTTTCTAAATGATACGACTGGACGAGCTGGGGGTGAAGGCTTCCTGATCGGCACCTCGAATGCAGGATGTACGTGGCAGTCCATATATACCGGGCAGTGGCAATTCACACAGCTTGATTTTCCGAATAATGTGAATGGATATGCGTTGGCACAAGTGAAAAATTCACCTGCAACCTATCTGATCCGTACCCATGATGGGGGATCGCACTGGACGCGGCTCGATACGCCGGGCATTCAATTCAAGCGAATCGATTTTCGCAATAAAGATGTAGGTTATGGTTACACCTATAATGGTGCATATCAGACGAAGGATGGCGGGGTAACCTGGAGTAGATTGAATACGCCTGCCAACACGCGTGCAGCTGCCTTTGCGACAGAGAAACAAGGGTATGCCGTCGTGGTTGTACCTGGATCGGGATATCATCTGAAGCAAACGAGTGATGGCGGCAAGAACTGGACAACCTCTCTTCGAGTTGTCTCAGACACATGGAGCGGAGCGGATCTGTATGCACATGGCCAACAAGTATGGGCCCTTCTGTATGGTGATGCAGGCATGTCCCAACAATCCTACTCCCTCTATGCGAGCGGTAATCAAGGCAAGAACTGGACCCAAGTATTTGCGCAATCCACAGCAGGGGGAGGTCCTGCACCAGGTACAAACAGTACGGGCAAAGGGAACGGACCAGCCAACCCGGGTGGTCATCCCGGCAACATGGCGTTGATTGGTAATCAGACGGCTTATCTATCTGCGGGTTCACCGGCAGCGGGCAAAGTGGGTATTGGACGTTCTTATGATCCAGGTTCCACGTGGAAAAATATTGACCTGAAAGATCCGGGATACAGTTCCCGTATCTCGTTCCCATCGGCCAAGACGGGTTGGCTCGTAGTCACAAGTGATAACTCTCCTTCGATCTATCAGACTATAGATGGTGGAACGACGTGGACACAAAAAATGTTGTTGCCTTCAGAGCAGGATTAAGTAGCCTGTTATTCTGAAATAATAAACGGGCAAATCCAAATTAGAAATGTATAAAAATCAATTTGGTAAGTCTCTGTATGAATTTATATAACAAACAAGCCTCTTCCTAATCAATTACACAGGAAGAGGCTTGTTTGTTTAGAAATAAAAACGGTTGAAACCTACTCTAAAACGAGTTATTGTAAGCGATAACAATACATTATATGGAGGTTGAAATCATGGTTGATGTTATTTTAAAGGCGGATTCGGATCAAGGATTAATAAATCGCAATATATATGGTCATTTTTCCGAACACTTGGGACGTTGTGTTTATGAGGGGCTGTGGGTAGGAGAAGATTCACCTATTCCGAATACGGATGGGATTCGAAATGATGTATTGACGGCCTTGCAGAAGCTTAATATTCCAGTACTTCGCTGGCCAGGCGGTTGTTTTGCCGATGAATATCACTGGAAAGATGGTGTAGGTCCGAAGAGTGAGCGTGCTCGTATGATCAATACACACTGGGGCGGTGTGGAAGAGAACAATCACTTTGGTACACATGAATTCTTGAGATTATGTGAGTTGCTGGGCACGGAGCCATACATCAGTGGCAACCTGGGTAGCGGTACAGTGCAGGAGATGCAGGAATGGGTGGAGTACATCACGTTTGACGGCGAATCGCCGATGGCGAACTGGCGTAAGAGTAACGGTAGGGAAGAACCGTGGAAAATGAAGTATTTTGGCGTGGGAAATGAGAACTGGGGATGCGGCGGCAATATGCGTCCTGAATATTATGCGGATGAATATCGCCGGTATGCTACATATGTACGAAACTATTCCGGGAACGAGATTTATAAAATCGCTTGCGGTCCGAACGAAGGTAACTATGAATGGATGGAAGTCCTGATGCGGGAGGCTGCTCGCTTTATGGATGGAATCAGTCTTCATTATTACACCATCCCTACAGGAGAGTGGAACGATAAAGGCGCAGCTACAGGATTTGATGAGGCTGAATGGTTCACCACCTTGAAAAAGACGCTCCATATGGATGAATTACTGGTGAAGCACTCCGAGATTATGGACAAATATGATCCAGAGGGCAGAGTTGGCATTATTGTGGACGAATGGGGCACGTGGTATAACGTTGAGCCAGGAACTAATCCAGGGTTCCTATATCAACAGAATACGATGCGGGACGCTGTGCTTGCAGGTGTTAACCTGAATATTTTCAACCAACATAATAAACGGGTACACATGGCAAATCTTGCTCAGATCGTCAATGTGCTTCAATCGCTTGTGCTCACGGAAGGGGACAAAATGCTCCTGACCCCTACGTATCATGTATTTGATATGTATCAGGTCCATATGGACGCACAGCGACTGGATTTGAATTATGAAAGCCCAGGATACACATTCGGAGAAGAGACCATTCCGCAGCTCAGCTTATCAGCTTCCCGCAACAAGGATGGGGTCATTCATGTGACAGCTTGTAATCTGAGTCACACGGATGAGTTGGAAGTTGTGTGTCAGCTGGACGCAACTCAAGCGGCTAAAGTAACCGGGCAGATTCTGCACCATACTGATTTTGGTGCATTCAATACCTTTGAACAGCCGAATCGTGTTCAGCCTGTGGCGTGGGAAGGACTCACACTGGAGAATAACATACTGCGTTTTGTTCTTCCTCCAGCATCGGTTGGGGTCATCGCTGTCGAGGGTTAATGATGAAAAGGCAGGAACCTTGCAAAGGCTGTAATGATCAGTACGATGTGAAGATTAGCGATGCCAAAATGGCCAAACTTGTGGAGATTGCCTCACGTTCGCGTCCGACGGTACAGGATGAGGAATATGAACGTCGGCTATCTATCTGCTCTGCTTGTCCGGGATTGCAATATGGCACAACTTGTCGGCATTGTGGTTGTCTCGTACAGGTGCGAGCGAAGCTGAGTGAGTCGACATGTCCTTTTCCTTATGAATCGCAATGGGCCTGATCGGATGAACGAATCTTATTATAATGAAGCAAAAGGGAGTTGCACTTTACGGGTGCGGCTCTTCTTTTTTGGCTTGATGAGGAAAAAACTCTGAATTTGGATTTGAATTGAGCGAGGGAACTGGATATAGTTATACAGTAGAGTGTAGGATAGCGAGCTATCCGGGAATATGAGCGCGTATAGCGACACAACAATACGGGAAGGGCTGTTCTCACCAGCCGTGCCTGATTTTGCGTCGCCTCGAATATAATGGAGGTTAACATTCATGTCGAACATGCGACCGGTACACATCCGGCTGCACAGCCGTTATGAAGGTGAAGATGTGCTGCAGGAAATGCAGGGTGAAGCCGTGTTAAAAGGGTCTGTTCTTTATGTTCGTTATGAAGAACCGCAGGTTGGACCTGAGGGAGGTACAACCCGTACAACATTGAAGCTGGGCGGACAATCCATCAAGATTATACGTCATGGTGAGGTGGAATCGGAGCAGACTTTTGAATTGAATCGGAAGCTTCCTGGTTTCTACCGATCACCATACATGTCGTTTGCCCTGTCCACGCATACACAGAAGCTGGAATTTTCCATTCAGGGATTGAGCGCACGCGCAGCGTGGAGCTACGACTTTTACCGCTTTGATGAAGAATCCGGACATTTCGCGATTAGTTTGCATATACAGGAGGAACCAATTTCATGACACGTAATCCACTAGATACGATTAACGAACGGGTAAGCACGGCCATTGGTAACGCCATTGTGGCGGCCGGGATTGTTACGCAGGACGAATTGCCAGCTATCACATTGGAAGTGCCGCGTGAGAAGACGCACGGAGACTTGGCGACCAATGCTGCCATGCAGCTGACCAAGATTGCCAAGCGCAATCCGCGTCAGATTGCTGAAGAGATCATTGCCAATCTGAATCTGGCTGAAGCCGGAATCGAGAAGGCTGAGATTGCGGGCCCAGGATTCATTAACTTCAAATTGGACAAGAGCTACCTCTATCCAGTACTTGCGCTTGTGCAGGAGCAGGGTAAAGATTACGGAAGAATTAACATCGGAGAAGGACGTAAAGTCGAGATGGAGTTTGTCAGTGCCAACCCGACAGGCAGCTTGCATCTGGGTCATGCCCGTGGAGCAGCTGTAGGTGATGCACTATGTAACATCCTTGATTATGCAGGATATGATGTAACCCGTGAATACTACATTAATGATGCAGGTAATCAGGTGTTTAATCTGGCTCGTTCCATTGAAGCTCGTTATCTGCAAGAGTTGGGTCAGGATGCTGAGATGCCTGAAGACGGTTATCACGGTGAAGATATTAAAGGATTCGCCAAGCAGCTTGTCGCTGAAAAGGGTGACGAATTGCTGTCCATGCATCCGGGTGACCGTGCGGCTTATTTCCGTGACTTTGGTCTGGAGAAGGAACTGGACAAGATCAAACGTGACTTGAATCGCTTCCGTGTTAACTTTGACATCTGGTTCAGCGAAACTTCCCTGTACGACAACGGAGAAGTGCTGCGAGTACTTGATGAATTGCGTGACCGCAATGAGATCTATGAGCAAGATGGAGCAACTTGGTTGAAAACGATGCAGTACGGTGACGACAAAGAACGTGTATTGATCAAGAACGATGGCACGTATACTTACCTGACGCCAGATATTGCTTATCACCGCGACAAATATGCTCGTGGATACGACACGATGATCAACATCTGGGGTGCCGATCACCATGGATATATTCCACGGATGAAAGCGGCGATGCAAGCACTGGGTAATGACCCTGAGAAACTGGTGGTCTTGATTGCACAGATGGTGAGCCTGTTCCAGAACGGTGAAAAAGTGAAGATGTCCAAGCGTACAGGTAAAGCTGTAACGATGGAAGATCTGATGGATGAAGTCGGGATTGATGCGATCCGTTACTTCTTCACAATGCGCAGCATGGACTCCCATCTGGACTTTGACATGGACCTTGCCATTTCCACATCCAATGAGAATCCGGTATTCTACGTACAATACGCGCATGCACGTGTATGCAGCGTATACCGTCAGGCTGAGGAACAAGGTATTGAACTGCTGCCACTGGCACAGATTGACCTGTCCAAGCTGACAACAGAGCACGAGTATGACCTTCTCCGCAAAATGGGAGAGTTGCCTGAGGAAATCTCGGCAGCAGCAACGGGATATGCGCCTCATCGTATCATCCGTTATGTATACGAGCTGGCATCCCTGTTCCACAGCTACTACCGTGCAGAACGTGTCATTACGGAAGACGCGCAGCAAACTCAAGCACGTCTGGCACTAATCGGTGCTGTGCGTACCGTTATCGCAACAGCGCTTCGTCTGGTAGGCGTAACCGCTCCTGACAAAATGTAAATTCCAGGCTCGCGGCCTATCCGCCGCTCTGCCTAAGGCAAAAAGTCTCCATGTCCACGTTGAAGTTGCAACGTGGACATGGAGACTTTTTTTGTTGTGTACCCGGAGCTGAAGAAAACGAAATGCCTGGTCCATCCAAGGCACACTAACCTGCTCTGACATCACAGTGGGCGTAACCTAGAGTCACAGCCACTACGTAATACTCCCTCGTGCGTATTACCTGGGCAGGGCTGCAGCGTTTTCGCCATGAGCCTCAATCAAGTTCTGCTGACGGCTGACAGAGCTGATTCATTCCCCGCCCTCCTGCATTAGCTTCAGGGCATCAATCTCACCACCACGCACCTTGCTTTTTGCTGTGGTAGTCTTGCGAGCGCGCAACGGGATCGTAGCGCGTTTGACGAGTGTCTTGATTTCACTAGGGGATAACCCCGGATGTCTGGAGAGCAGCAAGGCGATAGCGCCGCTCACATGGGAGGTCGCCATGGAGGTTCCGCTCATCTCGTGATGTTTGCCTTGTACCCAGGAGGAGACGATCTTATCACCGGGTGCATAGACATCCACATATGCGCCACGATTGCTGAAGGACGCAATACGTCTGTTTTTGTCGGTTGCCCCAACAGATATGGTCTGGGGATACCGTGCAGGGTAATCAATACTGCGGCGTTTGCCATCATTTCCTGATGAAGCAACAATAACGATTCCAGCATGGTACGCACGGTTGACAACGTCAAGAAGCGCCTTGCTGCGTGTTTTCATGCCAAAGCTCATATTGATGATATCGACCTTGTTGCGTACACACCAGTCGATGCCAAGTACAATGTCGGATACATAAGCCGATCCGTTGTGGTCAAATGCTTTCACCGGATAGATCAGGGAGCGTGGAGCTACACCAATCATGCCTGCGGTACTGTTGGCAGCAGCGATAGTCCCTGCAATGTGGGTGCCGTGTCCGTTATCATCATGAGGAAGCAGGCTGCGGTTTAACAGATTGATTCCGCGTGCCAGGGAATAACGAAGATCAGGATGGTGATAATCAGCACCTGTATCAATCACACCGATTTTAATCCGGTGTCCGGTAGACACAGACCATACTTTGGGCGCCCGAATCTGCTTCACTCCCCAGGGTATGCCTTGAGCATTGCTTGGTTTGCTGTGGAGTGCGGTGGCATGAAGGGAGATGGGAACGTCTGCTTCAATCGTAATTTCATCCCCATAGCGGTATAGGTCCTCCGGGCGTTGGACTGGAGCGATAATGGAACGAGCCAGTCGAGAGGAACGGACAGCCCCAAGGTCTGTGAATTCATTCCGCATTCGGGACAATTCTACGAGACAGGCCTCGTACTGCTGCGGTTTGGCAAATCGGATCAAATATCGCCCTCCCTGTTCTGGTTCAGGGCGTCGCATTCCGTCAATCAATTGATGCAATAAACCAGTATAGTCCATAATGGGCAGCCCCCTTCGGGATGAACATGCTGAGGTATTCTATGAATGCGCTCATCCCGCCGCATGGGGAACTTGCCCTTTTTTTACAAAAACACATTCACTTCGTGTCAAAACGGGCGCAGGGACATATGATGGATGGAGAGCTAGAGGGCTCTTGCGGGGAACCTGGTGAGGAGTAATCCTCCAAGGGTATACAGTCAGAAGGCGGAGGGGACTCCGTCTTTTTTATTATGGAGCTGTCTCTTTGACAAAGAGGGTATTCCTGTGGATTCGATGTCACTTCACGTTGAATATATGGACATATTGTTGCTGCTCTCCGCATTTGCGTCACATCCGTACATAAAAACTTGCTTTTTAACGCTAAATAGGTTTTACTTAGGTTTGTTAATGGATATGTTATACGTAACAGTCCAGTTCGTAGGGGTTAAAAAGTGAATTTTGTGTGAGAGGAAGTGTCTGCAGTGAGTACCTCGCTCAATTTGAAAATTGATAAAGAAAAGGTAAAAGAGATCCCTTTGGTGGACCTTGCCTTTATGGTGCTGAAAGCGGCTAATACGCCGTATTACTATCGTGACTTAATGAATGAGGTAGCGAAGCAGCGCGGAATGACTGATGAAGAAATCAACGAGTTTATCGCCCAGCTATATACCGAGATTAATATCGATGGCCGTTTTGCTTGCGTCGGTACAAGTCTGTGGGGCTTGAAGCGCTGGTATCCGGTAGCTGGAACAGAAGATTCCATGACGGGTGCGAAGCGTCCGCGTATCATCAACGATGAAGACGATGATCTGGAAGATGAAGACTTCGGTGAAGAAGAAGACAGCTATAGCAGCGATGAAGACTTCGACAGCACGGATAAAGACGAAGAAGAAGACGAAGAAGAGGAAGAAGAAGACGACATCTTTGACGAAGAAGACAGCGAAGAAGAAGTGCTGGTTGAAGATGACGATCTGGAAGATGAAGACCTCGAAGAAGACGAAGAAGAGTCCGAAAACGAGGATGAATTTGACGACGATTCTGATAATCGGTAGTCATTTTTGACGTCTATAATTTACCCGTTTCCCCGGAATAGTCAGCCTTGACAGCAGACGGGGTAACGGGTAAACTATTGCATGGGCTTATGAATGAGCGACAATATATTTATGTTTTTTATAGAAGGTGCCCCGTCCTGCGGGAGTACTTTTTTTTGTATTTTTAGAGGCATAATTTTGCAAAAAGTTTTCATTTCCGCATGCTCCCGGCCAACATTTTGTTGTGGCCCGTTTTTGTATATCAAAAACACCAAATGAAATGATGGCTACCGGAATGTTTGCACCATTTTTTGCTGTAGAACAACGTGTATTTAAACCGTCTTCGCAGAAAGAGCAGTTCGCAGATGCAGGGAATTTCTGCCATTGCTCTTTTTAACGATGATTACCTGGGAAACAGGTTACGATAACACCATATATCGCCTGAATTTCTGTACTTATATTAGGAGGGTAATAACAGTGACAAAGTATATTTTCGTGACGGGCGGAGTTGTGTCCTCCCTGGGCAAAGGGATTACGGCTGCTTCTCTGGGCAGATTGCTGAAAAACAGAGGGCTTAAGGTAACGATCCAGAAATTTGATCCATATATTAACATCGACCCGGGAACAATGAGTCCTTATCAGCACGGCGAGGTTTTTGTAACGGATGATGGCGCGGAAACGGATCTGGATCTTGGCCACTATGAACGTTTTATTGACATCAATCTCTCCAAAAACAGCAACGTCACGACTGGTAAAGTATACTCTTCCGTCATCAGCAAAGAGCGGCGCGGGGAATATCTGGGTGGAACGGTACAAGTTATTCCACACATTACGAACGAGATCAAAGAGCGTGTATTCCGCGCTGGACGTGAAGCGGGTTCGGATGTGGTTATTACGGAAATTGGCGGAACAGTGGGCGACATTGAGAGTTTGCCTTTCCTGGAAGCTATCCGTCAGATCAAGAGTGATGTAGGTCGCGACAATGTGATGTACATCCACGTAACACTTATTCCTTATATCAAAGCAGCTGGTGAAGTGAAAACAAAACCAACGCAACATAGTGTTAAGGAATTACGCAGCATTGGTATTCAACCGAATGTGATTGTATGCCGTACGGAGTATGAATTGTCTAAAGACATGAAAGCCAAGATCGCTCTCTTCTGCGACATTGATGAGAATGCCGTGGTTGAATGTCGTGATGCAGACACGTTGTATCAAGTACCTTTGAACCTGCGTGAAGAAGGCTTGGATGAGATCGTGGTAAATCACCTGAAACTGACTACTCCTGCACCGGATATGAGCGAGTGGGAAGGGCTGGTTGACCGGATCAACAAGTTGGAGCATACAGTTGAGATCGCTATTGTTGGTAAATATGTGGCGTTGCATGATGCATACCTGAGTGTTGTTGAGTCGTTGTCTCATGCAGGATTTGCATCCAATGCTGATGTGAAAATTCGCTGGGTTCCTTCTGAAGATATTACGGATGAGAATGTAGGCGACTTGTTACATGGTATTGGCGGTATCCTTGTTCCTGGTGGATTCGGAGATCGTGGTATTGAAGGTAAAGTATCGGCAATCCGTTATGCTCGTGAGAAACAAATTCCGTTCTTCGGTATTTGCCTGGGTATGCAGGTTTCCGTTATTGAGTATGCACGTTCCATCGTTGGTTTGAATGGTGCGAACAGTTCCGAAATTAATCCGGCTACGGAATTCCCGGTGATCGATCTGTTGCCTGAGCAAAAAGATATCGAAAATCTGGGTGGCACGATGCGTCTGGGTCTGTATCCTTGTAAGCTTCAGGAAGGTTCTTTGGCGATGGCTTGTTATGATGATGAGCTGGTGTATGAGAGACACCGTCACCGGTATGAGTTCAACAATGAATACCGTGAAACGATCGAAAAAGCAGGACTGGTTATCTCGGGTACATCTCCGGATGGACGTCTGGTTGAGATCGTGGAACTTCCAGGACACCCATGGTTCCTGGCGGTACAATTCCATCCGGAATTCACTTCCCGTCCGAACCGTCCGCAACCATTGTTCCGTGAGTTTGTAAAAGCTTCTCTGGAGAATGCGCAGAAGTAATACATGGTTTTATTGTTTAACGTAATAGATATTGGGGATGTTCCTGGCAACCATAGCGGATGCCAGAACATCCCTTTTTTTGCGTAAAAAGCAGATGGATATGCTTTTTGTCATTTTGTGAATGTAGCAGGATTTTAATGGAAGAGGTAGAATACTTATCATGACGACTATGGGATAGTTATCCAGATTCAAAGATGTACATGCTTTCCTAATTCTAGGAGGTTACAGAGTGGAAGATAAAAAAGTTTTGATTGTTGATGACCAGAATGGTATTCGAATCCTGTTAATGGAAGTGTTCAGCAGTGAGGGGTATAACACGTTTCAAGCACCCAACGGCAAGGTTGCTCTGGAGATTGTGAATAATGACAAGCCTGACCTGGTATTGCTCGATATGAAGATTCCTGGGATGGACGGTCTGGAAATCCTGAAGCATATTAAAGATATTGATCCGGGTATCAAGGTCATCATGATGACCGCTTATGGTGAACTGGACATGATTAAGGAAGCAACGGATCTCGGAGCGCTCATGCACTTTACAAAACCATTTGATATCGACGAGATGCGAGTGGCTGTGAATATGCAACTTCGTAATGGTACCGCCAATAAATGCAGCTGAATCCTGTTGATACAGGATTTTTTTGCGTGTGGAGAACACAGAAGGTACTTGGTGGGAGAATGGGGTATTTCACTCCTTCATCCGGGGAATATTGGAAATGGGGAAGTTATAAAGCGGTGTCTATGAAAACTGTGCTGCAAAGCACAGCATTTTTGCAAATGCTTGTTTAGTATTTGACATGGGATGTGGTATAATAAGCCCGTATGTGATTTCGGCTAAAAACCATAGACACAACCCAAACCCCTAGGAGGATTGAAACCATGCCATTAGTATCTATGACAGACATGTTGAACAAAGCACTTGAAGGAAAATATGCAGTTGGTCAATACAACATCAATAACCTTGAGTGGACTCAAGCGATTCTTGGTGCTGCTGAAGAAGAGAAATCCCCAGTAATCCTGGGTGTATCCGAAGGCGCAGCACGTCACATTGGTGGCTTCTACACTGTAGTTAAAATGGTAGAAGGACTCATTCACGACATGAAAATCACTGTTCCAGTTGCAATTCACCTGGACCACGGTTCAAGCTTCGACAAGTGTAAAGAAGCGATCGACGCTGGATTCACATCCGTAATGATCGACGGTTCCCACCACTCTATCGATGAGAACATCGAAATGACTAAAAAAGTTGTTGAATATGCACACGCTAAAGGCGTTTCTGTAGAAGCTGAAGTAGGTACTGTAGGCGGACAAGAAGACGACGTTATCGGTGGTATCATGTACGCTGACCTGAACGAGTGTATCCGTATCGTTAAAGAAACAGGTATCGATACATTGGCACCAGCTCTTGGTTCCGTACACGGTCCTTACCATGGCGAGCCTAACCTGGGCTTCAAAGAAATGGAAGAAGTTCGTGACGCGGTACAAGTTCCACTCGTATTGCACGGTGGTACAGGTATTCCTAAACACGACATCGACAAAGCCATTTCCCTGGGTACGTCCAAAATTAACGTAAACACAGAGAACCAAATTGCTTTTGCAAGAGTGGTTCGTGAAGTGCTTGCAGCTAAACCAGACGCTTACGATCCACGTACATTCATCGTACCAGGCCGTGAAGCAATTAAAGAAACCGTTAAAGGTAAAATCCGCGAGTTTGGTTCTAACAACAAAGCGTAATTTATCTTTACCAGTTCCATACTGTGAAATGGAAAAACACCGCCTAGCCGGTGTCTTTCCATTTTCACACCTTATTTCTACATCGGAATCCAACAGCACGTATTGCCGTTCATCGGCTGCAAAACACGTAGGGGGACATTAAGCTTTATGGAAAAATTGATGATTAGTGGCGGACGTCCGTTACAGGGAACTGTAACTATAAGCGGCGCCAAGAACAGCGCCATTGCGCTTATTCCTGCAGCATTGCTTGCCGAGTCAGAAGTCGTGTTGGACAACCTGCCGCTTTTGAGTGACGTGGCGGTTTATGCAGAAATTTTGGAGGAACTCGGAGCACATGTGACTTGGGAAGGCAGTCAGATGAAGATAGACCCTTCTGACATCAAATCCATTCCTATGCCGAATGGTCCCGTGAAGAAGCTTCGTGCTTCGTATTATATGATGGGTGCATTGCTAGGGCGTTTCAAAGAAGCGACCATAGGTTTACCAGGGGGTTGTAATTTTGAGCCTCGTCCAATTGATCAACATATCAAAGGGTTTGAAGCGCTTGGCGCAACCGTAACAAACGAACATGGCTCCATTCATTTGCATGCCAAAGAGCTGCGCGGAGCAAAAATCTATCTTGATGTAAGCAGTGTCGGCGCAACCATTAATATCATGCTGGCGGCTACTCGTGCCAAAGGCTCTACAATTATCGAAAACGCGGCTAAAGAGCCTGAGATTATAGATGTAGCAACACTTCTGAATTCCATGGGTGCCAGCATCAAGGGTGCAGGTACCGAAACGATCCGTATTGAAGGGGTCTCGGAGCTTAAAGGCTGCCGTCATTCCATCATTCCGGACCGTATCCAAGCAGGTACGTATATGATCGCTGCAGCGGCGACGCGCGGAGATGTTCTGATTGACAATGTGATTCCCAAACATCTGGAAGCTTTAACGGCAAAGCTGCTGGAGATGGGTGTTGGCATTGAGGAATTGGATGAAAGTATACGTGTCATTGGTAAACCAAGCTATAACCATGTGGACGTGAAGGCACTTGTATATCCTGGTTTTCCAACGGATCTACAGTCACCAATGACAAGTGTTTTAACACAGGCAACTGGTGTGAGTGTCCTGAGCGACTTTGTATACAGTAATCGATTCAAGCATGTGCCTGAGTTAGTGCGGATGGGTGCAAAGATTCGAGTAGAAGGACGGTCAGCGATTATTGAAGGCAGTGCATTAAACGCGGCCAAAGTAAAAGCATCCGATCTTCGGGCTGGAGCAGCACTGGTGATTGCAGGTCTCACCGTCAGTGAAGGTGTGACTGAAGTGACGGGGGTCGAATATATTGACCGCGGTTATGATCATCTGGTGACTAATCTGCGCCTGCTCGGTGCAGATGTATGGCGGGAAACTGATTAATAGGAAACGTTATGCATAATTCAGTCCTACACATGTTTATTTTAACTGAACTGCATATCTTTTTGATGATTAGGTAAACCTGTTTTAATAGAGTTCTCAGCCTCTCCGGCATAAGACGAAATGTTTCTGTTTCCTTTACCGGAGGGTCTTTTTTTGAAATAAACTTCATATGGCTGTAAGAACATCATTTCTCATCCCCAACCCCCGGTTTTGTTTGAACTGCGCTCCATAGCCGGTCTATCCGGATTGATCGCCTCAATGCATCGTTCACTCAATAGCGGATCTTGCCGAATGTTGGCCATCCCACCCGGAAACTTACACTCAAAGACAAGTATTTGCATTATAACGGTTACATTCCGTACAATGGACAGAAGGGATTGTGGCAGACGCCGCTCTCTATAGCCGGAACATCTAGCGAAACTATCCATTTCACACGGACTTATTAATTGAATAGGTGGTTATTATATGGATCTACAAATTTCCGATTTGGAAGAAATGAAACTAACGGACCTCTACAAACTGGCCAAAAAATATCAGATACCTTACTATGGTACGTTAAAAAAGAAAGAATTAATTTTTGCTATACTACGTGCACAAGCTGAACAGAGTGGCCTGATGTTCATGCAAGGCGTACTCGAGATTTTACCTGAAGGTTACGGATTCTTAAGACCTATCAACTACTTGCCAAGTACGGAAGACATCTACATCTCAGCTTCTCAGATTCGCAAGTTTGACCTAAGAACAGGTGACCTCGTATCAGGTAAGTGTAGAACGCCTAAGGAAAACGAGAGATACTTCGGTTTGTTGCAAGTCAACGCTGTAAATGGTGAGAATCCATCGGCGGCTGCAGAGCGACTTCACTTCCCGGCACTAACCCCACTGTATCCGCAGAAAAAACTGGTTCTCGAAACATCCCCCAACCATTTGTCCACACGCATTATGGATGTGCTCGCCCCGGTAGGATTGGGACAGCGCGGATTGATCGTAGCACCTCCCAAAGCGGGTAAAACGCTTCTCCTCAAAGAAATTGCCAACAGCATCTCAACTAACAATCCTGAAATTGAACTGTTTGTCCTGTTGATTGATGAACGTCCAGAGGAAGTAACGGATATGTCGCGTTCGGTAAAAGGGGAAGTTGTGGCTTCAACATTTGATGAACTGCCTGAGAATCATATCAAGGTGGCGGAATTGGTGCTTGAACGTGCGCTTCGTCTGGTTGAGGCTAAAAAGGATGTCGTTATCCTGCTGGATAGCATTACACGTCTTGCCCGTGCATATAACCTGGTTATTCCACCATCCGGTCGTACGCTTAGTGGTGGTATTGACCCAGCTGCATTCCATCGTCCGAAACGTTTCTTCGGTTCTGCCCGGAATGTGGAAGAAGGCGGAAGCTTGACCATCCTGGCAACGGCATTAATTGATACCGGTTCACGTATGGATGACGTCATTTATGAAGAGTTTAAGGGTACAGGTAACATGGAGCTCCATCTGGACCGTCGTCTGGCAGAGCGCCGCATATTCCCGGCAATCGACATTCGTCGTTCCGGTACACGTCGTGAAGAAGTGTTGCTCAGCAAGGAAGAGTTGGATACAATCTGGGCGATTCGTAAAAACATGAATGATTCCCATGACTTTGTTGAAGGATTCCTGAAAAAACTTCGTAACAGCAAGACAAATGCAGAGTTTTTGGCGGCATTTGATTCGGCTGGTAACAGCCCGACAAGTAATTCGGGTACAACAACAACCCGTCGCTCACCTAGACAGACAGCAACGTCAGGTACATCGACGTAAGTGTCGTTCGACTAATCACTTTCTTTTTGCAGCAATGCTGTGAATGTTACAATACACTCGTCGTTAGGTTTAACCCATTAGATGTGAGGAGAACATCATGTATTTAGTATACGCAGATGAAAAAGGTAATGTATTTGATCATCCTTCCCTGTACGGGCTTGCCCGCAGTGGAGATATGATCGTTGAGATTATGGAGGATGAGTTGATTCCTCTGCCAGAAGGTGCAACGTTGGTTGGACTCCCGAGTACCCGGCCCATTGGTATGGACCCAGACACCGGTGAGATGCTGCCAATGCCAACGGACACACAGGCTGTAGGTGCATTGCTTCCACAGGGATTCACTCGTTTGTGTCTCCCAGGGTATGTGAAGACGGATAAGGAGTATAAGTTGCCTTTGTTCGGTTATTCCGCAGTGGTTTGGAAAGATGGCGGTTTCTATGTTACGGCTTCGAAGTCAGATAGTCCTGACCAATGGAATCCGCTTAACTGTGATCGTGACGATGTGCGTTCCGGGGTTAAACGATTGACGGAGCAATACCCCGAGAACCGTCTCTACACCCATCTATCCAACTGTGCGCTTGGATATGAATGTCTAACTTCATCCAACACGTTCCTGAATCGTTGGGAAGGTGGAGTGCCGGTATCCTATTCTTGCAATGCGGGCTGTTTCGGGTGTATCTCCGAGCAACCGGATGATAGCGGCTTTGTTTCCCCGCAGACACGTATGAACTTCCGACCGCGTGTGGATGAGATTGTGGAGGTTATGATGGAACACCTGAAGACGCCGGAGTCCATCATTAGTTTTGGACAAGGTTGTGAAGGGGAGCCTTCCACGCAGGCCAAGCTGATTATTGAAGCGATTCGCGAAGTGCGTTCCGTAACGGACATGGGGTATATCAACATTAATACCAATGCCGGTCTGAATGATCACATTAGAGGTATTGTAGATGCTGGATTGGATCTGATGCGCGTAAGTACAATTAGTGCACTGGATGACCATTATAACGCCTACTATAAACCGCGTGGTTATACCTTAGCCAATGTTGAGAAGTCGATGAAATACGCAGCGCAGCAGGGCGTATACACGTCCATTAACTATCTGATCTTTCCAGGTGTAACAGATCGTGAAGAAGAGATTGAGGCGATGATTGAGTTTGTAAGAAGAACCGATCTACGCTTGATTCAGATGCGTAATCTCAATATTGATCCAGAGAGCTATCTGGAATTAATTCCTCCTGCTCAAGGTGATATCTTGGGTATGAAGCAGATGATTGAGATTTTTGAAGACGAATTGCCTGATGTTGTGATCGGATCGTATACCCATGTTCCGCCAGCTGGAATGGCACGTCCAAAACGGTTGATTACCTTATAACAATAATGGATTGCAACAGGCACAAGGCCGTGTTATAATCTCAGAGTTGTGCCATTTACTCTGGGTCCGCTTGAGGCTCAGGGCGGAAAGAGGTGAAAGGTAATGAAAGAAGCAATTCATCCTAATTACACGATTGGTCAAGTATCTTGCGCTTGCGGGAATACTTTTGAGACAGGTTCGGTTAAAGACGGACTTCGTGTAGAGATTTGCTCCGCGTGCCACCCGTTCTTCACAGGTAAACAGAAGTTTATCGATGCTGGCGGCCGTGTTGATCGTTTCAAAAAGAAATACGGAATCTAATAGGACAATTCTTGGAGTTGTCTGCTAATCGCATCCAACACACCCCTGCTGATCTGGCGGGGGTTTTTATATGTTATATATAAGCATAATCGCATTCACGTTCCTCTGGTTGCAATTTGGATAACCTTACGTTATACTATTTCTTACCGTGCTAGATGGGGAGGTAGCGGTGCCCTGTAACTCGCAATCCGCTATAGCGAGGTTGAATTCCTGCTAGAGGTTTTGCCGATGTGAGGTTTGGTCCCTAAACGTGGTGTTGACGGTTGGGTCCTCCGCAATGAGTACTCATGAACCTGGTCAGGTCCGGAAGGAAGCAGCCATAAGTGAGATCACTCTTGTGCCGGAGGGTTGCCTAGCCCGAGCTATTGTTCAGGGGTGCCACTTGGATCGCAAATATCGATAGCAGGTGCACGGCTTACCTTTTAAATGTAGAGACCTTTGCAGTTGTATGTATGCAGAGGTCTTTTTGATATGTCTTAATAAACCACGCATGAATGAGTCAGATAAAGTTTGGATTCACCCTAGAATATAGTATAATAGGGGAACGACAAAGGACTCGAATGCGAAGTGGAAGGAAGGTAACGCATCATGGAGCATATCGCGTTATACCGGGCTTGGCGTCCCCAGTCGTTTCAAGATATGGTGGGGCAACAGCATATTATTCAGACCTTGCAGAACGCGATTCGTGAACAGCGGACTTCCCATGCCTACTTATTTAGCGGGCCCAGAGGAACGGGAAAGACAAGTGCCGCCAAGATTTTGGCCAAAGCTGTGAACTGCGAACGTGGGCCTGCGCCTGAACCTTGTAACGAGTGTGAAGCTTGCCGCAGAATTACGACTGGCGCTGTGATGGATGTGCAAGAGATTGATGCTGCATCCAATCGGGGCGTTGAAGAAATCCGTGATCTTCGGGAAAAGGTTAAATATGCGCCAACCGAAGTCCGGCAGAAAGTCTATATTATTGATGAAGTACACATGCTGACAACGGAGGCATTCAATGCTTTGCTCAAAACATTGGAAGAGCCACCACCACATGTGATGTTTATTTTGGCAACAACAGAACCACACCGCCTTCCGGCTACCATTATATCGCGCTGTCAGCGATTTGATTTTCGCCGGGTATCCCTGGAAGAGCAGACAGCAAGACTTACACTGATCTGTGAACAGGAAGGCATGGAAGCGGACCAAGATGCGCTCCAATACATTGCCCGTTTATCGGACGGTGGAATGAGGGATGCACTTAGTGTGCTGGATCAGATCTCTTCATTTACGGATGGACGAGTAACGTACCAGCAGGTCATGGACATGACGGGTGGAATTGCTTCAGAGCAATTTGCCAAATTGGCTGCTTCGCTGCTCAAGGGTGATGTTGGTCATATTTTGCAGATGATTGAAGGTTTCATGCATGAAGGAAAGAGTGCAGACAAATGCATGGAGAATTTACTGTATTATTTCCGTGATTTGCTTATGATTAAGATGGTGCCTGATGCAGACAAACTGACGGACAGGGTACTTAATCCGGAAGCATTCCGTGATATGGCGGAGTCATTCACCAAGGAACGACTGTTCCACATGATTGACACCCTTAATCGGTACCAGAGTGAAATGAAATATGCAGTACAACCACAGACATTATTTGAAGTTGCATTGCTTAAACTGTGTAGTATTCCAGCTCAAGGTGAGGCTTCTGTTCAGGTGGGAGCTTCAGCTCATGCAGCACCTGCTGATGGGGGAGAGATCAACCGCTTGAAGCAGCAACTTGCTGAGTTGGAGAAGAAGTTGGATCGTGCGCTTAAAAGTGGTTTGTCTGGTGGAGAAGGTGCATCGAGTGCTCCATCTCGTCCGGCAACAAGGGCCCCTGTATCGAGAGGCAATTCGCCTGCGAAGCTTCCTGCACAGTTGGATCAGTATGTTGCGCGCAAGGGAGCCCCTGAGTTCGCAGATATCAGCAAAAAATGGAGTCAGATCCTGCAACGAGTGAAGGAAGAGAGGGTTACCGTTCACGCCTGGTTTGTGGATGGTGAGCCGGTATCATTGCTTGAAGACAATGTGTTGGTTGCTTTTAAAAACAACATTCACCGTGAAACAACGGAAAAGCAGGCTAACCGTGAAGTCATTGAGCGGGTGTTGTCCGAACAGCTTGGGCGACCTGCACGATTGGTGACGATGATGCTCAAAGATTGGACCGGAGCAATGGAGGGAGCTCCTGAAGCGCCAAAGGAGGACTTTAAGCTTGAACCTGAGCATGAAGACGGCGGTTCAGGCAACAAACAGCCTTGGATTGATGAAGCCATCCAGCTCTTTGGTGAGGACCTTGTAGTGATCAAAGAATAATGCGCATAGCGCGATAACCATAACAAAAGGAGATGAACAATTATGAACAACATGAACCAAATGATGAAACAAGTGAAGAAAATGCAGGAGCAAATGCTGAAAGCACAAGAGGAACTGGCGGACAAAACAGTCCAAGGTACTTCTGGTGGCGGTGTAGTGACGGCTGAAGTTAACGGACACAAGAAATTGCTTGCTATCACGATCAAACCTGAAGCGGTAGATCCGGAAGATGTTGAAATGTTGCAAGATCTCGTTATGACAGCTGTTAATGATGCAATGGCCAAAGCCGATGAGATTGCCAACAAGGATATGGGCAAGTTCACAGGCGGCATGAATATTCCGGGATTATTTTAATTAAAAAATTGATCCTGTCAAAGGAGACGCAATCGATTGTATTATCCCGAACCAATAGCCAAGCTGATTGATGCCTTCACCCGGTTGCCGGGTGTGGGTCCCAAGACGGCAGCGCGTTTAGCTTTTCATGTGCTTAACATGAAGGAAGATGACGTTATCGATTTTGCCAAAGCGCTCGTAAGTGTGAAGCGTAATCTTCATTACTGTTCTGTATGTTGTAATATCACTGATACGGACCCGTGTCGCATCTGTCAGGATAAGTCCAGAGATGTCTCTGTAATCTGTGTAGTTCAGGATTCGAAAGATCTGGTGGCCATGGAGCGCACCAAGGAATTCGATGGATACTATCATGTGTTACAGGGCGCGATTTCACCTATGGAGGGAATTGGCCCAGACGATATTCGTTTGAAGGAACTCCTGGTTCGATTAAGTGATGAACGTATAAAAGAGATCATATTGGCAACGAACCCCAATATTGAGGGTGAAGCTACAGCGATGTACATCTCCCGGTTGGTGCGTCCGTTTGAAATCAGTGTGACCCGAATTGCGCATGGATTGCCTGTAGGTGGCGATCTTGAGTATGCGGATGAAGTGACCCTTTCCAAAGCGTTGGAAGGGCGCAGGGAGATGCGTTAGTGTGATCAATTTGTATTACGCAGCAGACTTCCTTGGAAACTTCCGATGCTAAATAAGTTTCGATGTGCAAAGAGAGCCTTAGGGCTCTCTTTTTTTGAGAAGAAAATGAATGCCTGAGTTCTAAGTTTGTCCTTTCCCTGATAAGTATGAGAATATGCTGTGCTGATCAGGAGGAGGAGAGTTTATGTTTTTGTGGCGAAATACACGGAACTCGGTAGAGAAACACAACAGAATGTTGAAGGAACTTGAGGCGGATCAGATCTATGCAGATATTCAGGTGGCTAAGCAGGAATGGGAACGGGCTATGAGACAGTTTGAAGATGCACAGGGGCAGGATGAGATTGATTATGCTATTTATGTATTGGAGGCAGCTGAGCGGAAGTACCAGATCCACTTGAGAAGAGCAAAGCGAGCCAGAGCGAATGATGATCTTACATCACAGCGAGGGGTTAGTATGTAGAGTCACGTTTACATTAAACACGGAGGTGTAATATATGAAGAGTATCATACTGGGAAGTGTATTGGTTATATCGTTACTGGGGCTTATCGTTATTTTATTCAGAAAGCGGATAGGGTTATCGTTTTTCACGTCATTTGGAATTCATCTGGTGCTGGCTGCAGTAGGGATATATATCGTGAATTATTCCGGCTGGATTACAGGAACCTACATCCCGCTGAACCCAGCAACGATAGGGACTGTAACTGTTTTGGGATTGCCAGGTGTGGGGCTATTATTAGGGTTGAAAATTTCTTTGTTCGGATAGTTGACTCATAGGATATTTATATGGTACATTATATCTCGTTGCTTTGCTTGCTTGGTTAGATGCTTTAGATGAAATGAAGGAGTTCATTACGAACTTCGAAAAAGAATTTCAAAAAAACACTTGACCAAAACAAATGAAGTGTGATACATTATAAAAGTCGCCGCTGAGAGAAAATGGTGACGAAAAAACAAGTTTGATCTTTGAAAACTGAACAACGAGTGAGTAAACATTCTGCTTGCAGAATGAACGCGAAAGTTTGAAACAAGCCTTGGCTTGAATCGACTGGAGCACAAATGAGATTTTTAATCTCGTCAGATTCAAAATGAGCTTATCGCTCTTTTCAATACTTTATTGGAGAGTTTGATCCTGGCTCAGGACGAACGCTGGCGGCATGCCTAATACATGCAAGTCGAGCGGACTTGATGAGAAGCTTGCTTCTCTGATAGTTAGCGGCGGACGGGTGAGTAACACGTAGGCAACCTGCCCTCAAGTTTGGGACAACTACCGGAAACGGTAGCTAATACCGAATAATTGTTTTCTTCGCCTGAAGGAAACTGGAAAGACGGAGCAATCTGTCACTTGGGGATGGGCCTGCGGCGCATTAGCTAGTTGGTGAGGTAACGGCTCACCAAGGCGACGATGCGTAGCCGACCTGAGAGGGTGATCGGCCACACTGGGACTGAGACACGGCCCAGACTCCTACGGGAGGCAGCAGTAGGGAATCTTCCGCAATGGGCGAAAGCCTGACGGAGCAATGCCGCGTGAGTGATGAAGGTTTTCGGATCGTAAAGCTCTGTTGCCAGGGAAGAACGCTTGGGAGAGTAACTGCTCTCAAGGTGACGGTACCTGAGAAGAAAGCCCCGGCTAACTACGTGCCAGCAGCCGCGGTAATACGTAGGGGGCAAGCGTTGTCCGGAATTATTGGGCGTAAAGCGCGCGCAGGCGGTCATTTAAGTCTGGTGTTTAATCCCGGGGCTCAACCCCGGATCGCACTGGAAACTGGGTGACTTGAGTGCAGAAGAGGAGAGTGGAATTCCACGTGTAGCGGTGAAATGCGTAGATATGTGGAGGAACACCAGTGGCGAAGGCGACTCTCTGGGCTGTAACTGACGCTGAGGCGCGAAAGCGTGGGGAGCAAACAGGATTAGATACCCTGGTAGTCCACGCCGTAAACGATGAGTGCTAGGTGTTAGGGGTTTCGATACCCTTGGTGCCGAAGTTAACACATTAAGCACTCCGCCTGGGGAGTACGGTCGCAAGACTGAAACTCAAAGGAATTGACGGGGACCCGCACAAGCAGTGGAGTATGTGGTTTAATTCGAAGCAACGCGAAGAACCTTACCAGGTCTTGACATCCCTCTGACCGGTACAGAGATGTACCTTTCCTTCGGGACAGAGGAGACAGGTGGTGCATGGTTGTCGTCAGCTCGTGTCGTGAGATGTTGGGTTAAGTCCCGCAACGAGCGCAACCCTTATATTTAGTTGCCAGCACTTCGGGTGGGCACTCTAGATAGACTGCCGGTGACAAACCGGAGGAAGGTGGGGATGACGTCAAATCATCATGCCCCTTATGACCTGGGCTACACACGTACTACAATGGCCGGTACAACGGGCTGCGAAATCGCGAGATGGAGCCAATCCCAACAAAGCCGGTCTCAGTTCGGATTGCAGGCTGCAACTCGCCTGCATGAAGTCGGAATTGCTAGTAATCGCGGATCAGCATGCCGCGGTGAATACGTTCCCGGGTCTTGTACACACCGCCCGTCACACCACGAGAGTTTATAACACCCGAAGTCGGTGGGGTAACCGCAAGGAGCCAGCCGCCGAAGGTGGGATAGATGATTGGGGTGAAGTCGTAACAAGGTAGCCGTATCGGAAGGTGCGGCTGGATCACCTCCTTTCTATGGAGAATCGTTTCCTGCAACGGAAACATTCAAATACAAAATCTAGTCAGGTCGGCTAGTTACTCACTCGTTGCTCAGTTTTGAGAGCTCAAACTCTCAAACGTTTGGTGGCGATAGCGAAGGGGTTCCACACGTTCCCATCCCGAACACGACCGTTAAGCCCTTCAGCGTCAATGGTACTTGGACCGCAGGGTCCTGGGAGAGTAGAACGCCGCCAAGCGTAACCCATTTTGGGTTCAAATAGTATATATAATGTGGGCCCTTAGCTCAGTTGGTTAGAGCGCACCTCTGATAAGGGTGAGGCCGGTGGTTCGAGTCCACCAGGGCCCACCATCTATACCTTTAAACTTTATACGGGGCCATAGCTCAGCTGGGAGAGCGCCTGCCTTGCAAGCAGGAGGTCAGCGGTTCGATCCCGCTTGGCTCCACCAAAAATGATTACAAGTTTGTTCTTTGAAAACTAGATATCGAAACGAAACAAACGCGAATTAGAACATTCCTTTAAGCTGATCTTGTGTAAACAAGTGAAGTGTTTATAAAGGTAGTTAAATTGCTTTTGTGATGGTATCGAATGGGAGCGACTTTTGGCTTTGCGCAAGCAAAACAAGGGAAGCAAGCAGTCGAAACCAGAACAAAATGGTTAAGCTACTAAGAGCACACGGAGGATGCCTAGGCGCTAGGAGCCGATGAAGGACGTGGCGAACAACGAAACTGCCTCGGGGAGCTGTAAGCAAGCTTTGATCCGGGGGTGTCCGAATGGGGAAACCCAGCTGGGGTAATTTCCAGTTACTCACAACTGAATACATAGGTTGTGTAGAGGCATACCAGGGGAACTGAAACATCTAAGTACCCTGAGGAAGAGAAAACAATAGTGATTCCGTCAGTAGCGGCGAGCGAACGCGGAGAAGCCCAAACCAGAGAGCTTGCTCTTTGGGGTTGTGGGACGTCTCACATGGAGTTACAAAGGAACCGGTTAAGCGAAGAGGTCTGGAAAGGCCCGCCAAAGAAGGTAAAAGCCCTGTAGTTGAAAGTCTGTTCCCTCCGAGACGGATCCCGAGTAGTGCGGGGCACGTGAAACCCCGTATGAATCCGGCAGGACCATCTGCCAAGGCTAAATACTTCCTAGCGACCGATAGTGAAGCAGTACCGTGAGGGAAAGGTGAAAAGCACCCCGGAAGGGGAGTGAAATAGAACCTGAAACCGTGTGCTTACAAAAAGTCAGAGCCCGTTTTAGGGGTGATGGCGTGCCTTTTGTAGAATGAACCGGCGAGTTACGTTCCCGTGCAAGGTTAAGGTGAAGAGCCGGAGCCGCAGCGAAAGCGAGTCTGAATAGGGCGACATAGTACGTGGACGTAGACCCGAAACCGGGTGATCTACCCCTGTCCAGGGTGAAGGTGCGGTAACACGCACTGGAGGCCCGAACCCACGCATGTTGAAAAATGCGGGGATGAGGTGGGGGTAGCGGAGAAATTCCAATCGAACTCGGAGATAGCTGGTTCTCCCCGAAATAGCTTTAGGGCTAGCCTCGGAAAACAGAGTCGTGGAGGTAGAGCACTGATTGGGTGCGGGGCCCGCAAGGGTTACCAAGCTCAGTCAAACTCCGAATGCCATAGACTTACTTCCGGGAGTCAGACAGTGAGTGCTAAGATCCATTGTCAAAAGGGAAACAGCCCAGACCATCAGCTAAGGTCCCCAAGTGTGTGTTAAGTGGGAAAGGATGTGGAGTTGCACAGACAACCAGGATGTTGGCTTAGAAGCAGCCACCATTGAAAGAGTGCGTAATAGCTCACTGGTCGAGTGACTCTGCGCCGAAAATGTAACGGGGCTAAACACACCACCGAAGCTATGGCTTGATGCTTTGCATCAGGGGTAGGGGAGCGTTGTATAAGGGTTGAAGGTGTACCGTAAGGAGCGCTGGACATTATACAAGTGAGAATGCCGGTATGAGTAACGAAAAGATCAGTGAGAATCTGATCCGCCGAAAGCCTAAGGGTTCCTGAGGAAGGCTCGTCCGCTCAGGGTAAGTCGGGACCTAAGGCGAGGCCGAAAGGCGTAGTCGAAGGACAACAGGTCGAAATTCCTGTACCACCGTAAGCCGTTATGAGCAATGGGGGGACGCAGTAGGGTAGTGACGCGGACTGATGGATGTCCGTCTAAGCAGTAAGGCTGATGTGTAGGCAAATCCGCACATTGTAAGGCTGAGCTGTGATGGGGAGCGAAAATTATAGTAGCGAAGGTCATGATCTCACACTGCCAAGAAAAGCCTCTAGCCAGGTGATGGTGCCCGTACCGCAAACCGACACAGGTAGGCGAGAAGAGTATTCTAAGGCGCGCGGAAGAACTCTCGTTAAGGAACTCGGCAAAATGACCCCGTAACTTCGGGAGAAGGGGTGCCCCGGTAGTGTGAATAGCACGAGGGGGCCGCAGTGAAAAGGCCCAAGCGACTGTTTAGCAAAAACACAGGTCTGTGCGAAGCCGTAAGGCGAAGTATACGGGCTGACGCCTGCCCGGTGCTGGAAGGTTAAGGGGAGTGGTTAGGGAGTAATCCCGAAGCTGTGAACCGAAGCCCCAGTAAACGGCGGCCGTAACTATAACGGTCCTAAGGTAGCGAAATTCCTTGTCAGGTAAATTCTGACCCGCACGAATGGCGTAACGACTTGGGCGCTGTCTCAACGAGAGATCCGGTGAAATTTTAATACCTGTGAAGATGCAGGTTACCCGCGACAAGACGGAAAGACCCCATGGAGCTTTACTGCAGCTTGATATTGAATTTGGGTACGATCTGTACAGGATAGGTGGGAGCCTTTGAAGCATGAGCGCCAGCTTGTGTGGAGGCAACGTTGGGATACCACCCTGATCGTATCTAGGTTCTAACCTGGTACCGTAATCCGGTGCGGGGACAGTGTCAGGTGGGCAGTTTGACTGGGGCGGTCGCCTCCTAAAGAGTAACGGAGGCGCCCAAAGGTTCCCTCAGAATGGTTGGAAATCATTCGAAGAGTGCAAAGGCATAAGGGAGCTTGACTGCGAGACCTACAAGTCGAGCAGGGACGAAAGTCGGGCTTAGTGATCCGGTGGTACCGCATGGAAGGGCCATCGCTCAACGGATAAAAGCTACCCTGGGGATAACAGGCTTATCTCCCCCAAGAGTCCACATCGACGGGGAGGTTTGGCACCTCGATGTCGGCTCATCGCATCCTGGGGCTGAAGTAGGTCCCAAGGGTTGGGCTGTTCGCCCATTAAAGCGGTACGCGAGCTGGGTTCAGAACGTCGTGAGACAGTTCGGTCCCTATCTGTCGTGGGCGTAGGAAATTTGAGAGGAGCTGTCCTTAGTACGAGAGGACCGGGATGGACGTACCGCTGGTGTACCAGTTGTTCCGCCAGGAGCACCGCTGGGTAGCTATGTACGGACGGGATAAACGCTGAAAGCATCTAAGCGTGAAGCCCCCCTCAAGATGAGATTTCCCAGTATGTAAGACCCCTTGAAGACGACGAGGTAGATAGGCTGGGGGTGGAAGTGCAGCAATGCATGGAGCTGACCAGTACTAATCGGTCGAGGGCTTATCCAATAGCAAGTGATAATTCGCATGTTTCGTTTCGAATCTAGTTTTCAGGGAGCAATCCTTGATGATGTTGATGATTGTTATTTGGAGAGATACCCAAGTGGCTATAAGGGGACCCTCTGCTAAGGGGTTAGACTGCGTAAGCGGTGCGAGGGTTCGAATCCCTCTCTCTCCGCCATCTTTACCTAAAGATGGACAAGCAATCAAAACACAATTAATATGGCGGTGTAGCTCAGCTGGCTAGAGCGTACGGTTCATACCCGTAAGGTCGGGGGTTCGATCCCCTCCGCCGCTACCATATTACCCAGGAGGCTTAGCTCAGCTGGGAGAGCATCTGCCTTACAAGCAGAGGGTCGGGGGTTCGATCCCCTCAGCCTCCACCATATACGCCGGTGTAGCTCAACTGGTAGAGCAACTGACTTGTAATCAGTAGGTTGGGGGTTCAAGTCCTCTCGCCGGCACCATTAATGCCTGGAACCGTGGTGTAGTTGGCCTAACATGCCTGCCTGTCACGCAGGAGATCGCGGGTTCGAATCCCGTCGGTTCCGCCATTAATCCTAAAAATTAAATATGGCTCGGTAGCTCAGTCGGTAGAGCAGAGGACTGAAAATCCTCGTGTCGGCGGTTCGATTCCGTCCCGAGCCACCTTTAATCCCTGGAGGATTAGCGAAGTGGCCAAACGCATCAGACTGTAAATCTGCTCCCGTACGGGTTCGGTGGTTCGAATCCATCATCCTCCACCAGTTTTATGAGTCATTAGCTCAGTTGGTAGAGCACCTGACTTTTAATCAGGGTGTCGAAGGTTCGAGCCCTTCATGACTCATCTTTAAGAAAAGAGTGATTAATCATTAATTTGATTAGTTGCTCTTTTTTTGTTATGTGATTTTAACTCAATATGGATATTTATTAATGCTGGGCAAGATATGATAAACTAATAGAAAACATGCAGAGTGGTGACGTTCATTATATGAAGCTCATACCTGATCTAAAACAGCAAATTGAAGTCATTATAGGCACAACTTTGGACGAATATGAAATTACAATACAAGAATGGACGCAATCCGTTGCTAATCTGGTTGGTCATCATGAGAATTTAGAGACCGTTGGTGATGAAGGTGAGCGTCAGGAGTTATCTGTTCATTCTACATCTCCAAGTTCAGCTGATGTAATCAGTTTGAATACGGGAAAGCGTATCTTTTTTAAGGTTCGGATGAATGAGCAAGAAGAGACTGCCGTGTGTTGGGGATGCCCTGAAAAATCTATTACCGTGGAAACACGACAATTGATTGAGCTTTTAATCCGTACTAACACGGCTCTACCCGATGAGGTACAACCTGTTGTATATGAGAATGATAGAGAGCAGTATTTGACTGAATTGGGTCTCTGGCTTAAAGAGCAGATCGAACAACCAACCAAGCAGGAATCTGAAGCGGTTCCTGATCGCTTTGTGGTGCCTGCAGGATTAAATGCTGAGAAGATTCTGTTCTTGCTGCAAGGGGATACACCGGATGCACATCGTTTACGATCCAAGGAACTCAACAAGTTGCTTGAGAGTTACTTTGGCGAGGAAATTGTCTTGATTCCTTTGGGGGAGCAAGAGTGGATCTTCATGGGTGATAAAGAAATTGTTACAGAAGAAGCCGAGGAAGATACAACGGAGGCCAAAAAGGATTCACTGAACGCTTTTTGTCTGGGGTTGCATGAATTGGTTGCCAGTGAGTGGGCTGGGGTGTTCCATCTCTCTGCATCTCTGCCATGCATTCCTGCACAACAACTTGTATCGGTCACAACCCTTCTTAAAGAAAGTGTTCACTTGGGGAGAGCATTCCATGTTACGCAGCATATTCATCTCCCATGGGATCTGCATCTGGAGCGGTTGGTAGCGAGCATTCCTGATGAACAACGTACACGGTTTATACAGGAAACAGGCAAAGACACGGTAATCTTCAATGACAGTGAGACACTTGCTACGCTGGAAACCTTTTTTAGCCTGGACTGTAATGTCAGCGAGACAGCGAAACGACTTTTCATTCATCGTAATACGTTGGTCTATCGTCTGGACAAGATCAAACAGGAGATTGGTTACGATGTGAGGCACTTCGAAAGTGCTGTTCTAGTGCAGTTTTTACTACTAATGTACAAAGTGACGAAAAAGCATTGATATTTTTGTGCAGTTTGCGAATAGTCAAACCTCACGTAGATAGGGTATTATAAAAATACAAATTGTATTCGATTACAAAATGATCTCTGAGGAGGCAACAATCATGGCTGGAGTACGTTTAGAGCATATTTTCAAAAAATACCCGGGTTCTGATAAAGCAACTGTAGTTGACATTAACCTGGACATTAAAGATAAAGAATTTCTGGTACTGGTAGGCCCGTCCGGTTGTGGTAAATCAACAACACTGCGTATGATCGCAGGCCTTGAGGAAATTTCTGAAGGTAAACTCTATATCGGTGACCGTGTCGTTAATGATGTTGCACCTAAAGACCGCGATATCGCGATGGTATTCCAATCCTATGCCTTGTATCCGCATATGAGCGTATATCAAAACATGGCATTTGGTTTGAAATTGCGTAAGGTTAAAAAAGACGAGATCGACAAACGTGTACGTGAAGCAGCTAAAATCCTGGATATCGAGCATTTGCTTGAGCGTAAACCTAAGGCATTGTCCGGTGGTCAACGTCAGCGTGTCGCTCTAGGACGTGCGATTGTCCGTGATCCACAAGTCTTCTTGATGGATGAGCCTCTCTCCAACTTGGATGCTAAACTTCGTGGTCAGATGCGTGCGGAAATCACTAAACTGGCTAAACGTTTGGAAACAACAGTTATCTACGTAACGCATGACCAGATCGAAGCAATGACGATGGGTGATCGGATCGTTGTTATGAAGGATGGTATCATCCAACAAGCAGCTTCTCCGGAAGAGCTGTATAACCTGCCGGCTAACCTGTTCGTAGCTGGTTTCATCGGTTCCCCGACAATGAACTTTATCTCGGGTAAACTCGCTGAGCAAGGTACTAGCATGCATTTCATAGCTCCTGGTGTGGATGTTGAAATCCCGCAAGGTAAAGCACAAGTGTTGAAATCTAGAGGATACATTGGCAAAGAAGTGATTCTGGGTGTTCGTCCAGAAGATATTCACGAAGAGCCAGTATTCCTGGAAGCATCCCCGAACTCTGTATTCTCTACACACGTAGATGTTACAGAGAACCTGGGTCACGAAATGCTCCTCTACTTGAGCGGTGTTGGTAATGATACAACGATCGCACGTGTAGACGGACGTTCTAACACTCGTGATGGTTCCACAGTTAAAATGGCCATCGACATGAACAAAGTTCATATCTTTGACAAAGAGACTGAAGTGAACGTACTTCTTCAAGACAAATAATACTGGGATTCCTCGGTGACGATGGAACCTGAAAGTTAACGCAATTATACATTGTAATGAGAGCCCCTTCCGTTATTGCTGGAAGGGGCTTTTTTTAAGATTATTGGAATTATAAGTTTCGGAGGAGTTGAAGGATAAATAACCGCAAGAAAAACGGCCGGTAAACTGCGAATGTAGTATCCCAGAAGGTACTTCGATCAGAAGACTTTTCTTACTAATGGTTGTCGGAGGCTGCGATTGCATTCATCCCGGAATTCATTTAAGATTATTTGAAGGTCTGTCTTCATTTATTTGAGAGAATCGACTGTTGGAAGGGTATGCATTCTGTACCCCATGTTGTGAACGCGCTAATAATGGAAATAACTGATACACGATCTGATGTACATAGAGGGACAGCTAATGCTGAAAGGAAGAGACAAATGGCGAAAAAAGTGAAAGTATCTGAACTGGTGCAGCAATTTCAGTTGGAGGTTGTTTCTGGATCTCACGGATTGAAAAGAGTCATTACGGTAGATGACCTGAACCGTCCTGGTCTGGAAATGGCCGGCTATTTTGAATACCATCCACAAGAACGGGTACAGCTACTTGGAAGAACGGAGTTAGCTTTCTTTGCAATGTTACCTGAGCAAGAGCGGCGTGATCGTATGCAACGTCTTTGTACAGAAGAGACGCCTTGTATCGTTGTAACGCGCGGACTTGAAGTGCCGCAAGAACTGATTGATATCAGTGAAGAACGGGACCTGGCTGTATTACGCAGTAATATGGCAACAACGATTCTGTCCAGCCGGATCACCGGATTTTTGGAGGGGAAATTAGCACCAACAGCAACCATTCACGGTGTACTTTGTGATGTCTATGGCGTAGGCATGCTGATCACGGGTAGTAGCGGTATTGGTAAGAGTGAGACAGCACTGGAACTGGTGAAACGTGGACACCGACTGATTGCCGATGATGCGGTAGAGATCCGCCAAACGTCAGATTTTCAGCTGCACGGTACTGCACCTGAATTGATCCGCCATTTGCTCGAAATTCGAGGTGTTGGTATTATCAACGTCATGACATTGTTCGGAGCTGGTGCAGTTCGGAATAACAAACGTATTACCTTGGTTGTACGTCTGGAAGCATGGCAGCAGGATAAACAATATGATCGTCTGGGTCTGGATGAAGAGACTACACGTATCATTGATACCGATGTGCCTCTCGTTACGATTCCTGTTCGTCCGGGACGGAACTTGGCAGTTATTATTGAAGTGGCAGGTATGAACTATCGCCTGAAACAGATGGGTCTGAATGCTGCACTGCAATTCACGAACAAGCTGACAGCAACCATCTCGGAAGATATGGAAGACATGGATTAAGAAACATTTTATACAAGGAAATGAAGATAAATGGTTGACATGTACTGCTTCTCTTAAGGCGCAGTGTATGCCAACCATTCGTCATGCGTGCGATTGATTGAATAAATAGGAGTGTGAATGAATGGATACATTATTACTGTTGAACCCGATTGCGTTCTCTATTGGAGCGTTAAAGGTTCACTGGTACGGGCTTATTCTTGGTGCTGCGGCACTTATAGGACTGCTGCTCGTGATCCGGGAGGGCAAACGCTACAACATTCCACAGGAAGTGTTCATGGACATGGTCCTGCTGGGTGTACCTTCTGCCATCATTGGTGCCCGCATCTACTACGTAGCATTTAAGTGGGAAGATTATAAGGATAACTTCTGGGATGTCTTTAAAATATGGAATGGCGGTATTGCCATCTATGGTGCCCTTATTGGTGCAATCATCTGTGCAGTTATTTTCTTCCGTCGTAAAGGATATAACTTCTGGCGTATGGCCGATATCTGTGCGCCTGGACTGCTCGTTGGACAGTTGATCGGACGCTGGGGGAACTTTGTGAATCAGGAAGCCTACGGCGGTCCTGTGGAAGAATCATTTTTGAGAGACAAGCTTCATCTGCCGGACTTTATTGTGAATCAAATGAACGTAGAGGGTGTATTCCACCATCCTGCATTTTTGTATGAATCGATGTGGAGTCTCGTTGGCCTGGTCTTGCTCTTGGTTCTGCGTCGTCAGAAGTTTCTCCGTTCAGGTGAACTGTTTATGTCTTATTTCATCTGGTACTCTATCGGTCGTTTCTTCATTGAAGCTCTACGTACGGACAGTCTTGGCTTCCAGGCTCCGCAATGGGTTGCTTCATTAGTGAACGGGCTGTGGTCTCCAATGACTGCAATGGGCTTTGAACAAGGATATCTTGATCCTGCTTACGGTAACGTAAGAATCTCGCAACTGCTCGCAATTGGTATCATTATTGTTGCTGTTGTATTCATTGTGGTGAGAAGAGTGACAGGTAAAGCAGATGTTCGTTATAGTGATCCGATTGTATCGTCCAAAGTTACCTCAGATGATATGGAGCATACGGGAACAGTTGCTGGCAAAGAGAATAAGGTAACACCTCCAGCCAAAGATGAATCCAAGCAAGTTGATGATAAAAAGGAGTAATGCAACATGATTGACACGGTATTGTTTGATCTGGACGGAACGATTATTGATACCAATGAGTTGATTATCAGCTCATTCCAGCATGTCATGGGAGGATGGGAGCATTCAGCTCCATGGACTCGGGAACAGATCATTCCACATATGGGTGGCACACTGGAGCAACAAATGCGCACCTTCTCTGGCCAGGAGGAAGTCTCCGAGTACGTGAAAGGTTACCGTGCTTATAATGATATTCATCATGAAGCGATGGTTAGACCTTTTCCACATGTCATTGAGGTAGTAGAGGCGCTGCATGAGGCCGGCATTGTTATGGGTGTGGTCACAACCAAAATTCGTCCATCTACATTAAAGGTGCTAGAACGTTTTGATCTACTGAAATATATGAAAACAATTGTAACCGTGACCGATGTGACGAATCCGAAGCCCCATGCTGAGCCTGTACTGAAGGCCATGACGGAACTGGGTGCAGATCCTGCTAAAACGTTGATGGTAGGTGACAGTCCGGTGGATATCCAATCGGCACAAAATGCGGGCGCACTCTCGGCGGGGGTTGCATGGTCTCTTAAAGGGGAAACAATCCTGAACGGATATGGTCCCGATCATATGTTGCATGACATGAGAGACTTGTTGAAACTCATCCGTATTGAAACGGGACGTTCATGAGAAAAGTAACCCGCTATCCGGTAGAGGACCAGAATGCACTTTGGCATATCTACAAGACAGTGAGTCCGTGGAAGGGCGTTCGTAATTTTATCTGGATCCAGTTGTCACGCTACTGTCCGATCCTATCAGTGAAGAACTGGATTTATCGCCGAATGCTGGGGATGAAGGTGGGAAAACACACGGCCTTTGGCCTGATGGTGATGGTGGATGTGTTTTTTCCGGAGAAAATAACGGTCGGCGAAAACTCGGTCATCGGTTACAACACAACGATTCTCGCTCATGAGTATCTCATTAAGGAGTACAGGCTCGGTGAGGTGATTATCGGGGAAAATGTACTGATTGGTGCGAATACAACGATTCTGCCCGGGGTAACTATAGGGGATGGGGCGGTTGTAGCTGCTGGAGCAGTCGTACATAAGGATGTTGCACCAGGGGCTTTTGTGGGTGGCAATCCACTGCGTGATTTATCCCGTGCGGCAGCTTCTACGGAAGAGACTGTCTTTAACACGGATGATTCCTCTCAGGGTAGTGTGCATTAAGTCAATAACGTAATGAAAGAAGATGGGTTGAAGTAAAAAGCTGCTTATGGCAGCTTTTTTCGTATATAAATACCGATTAGTGAGGGTAACGGTGTGTATATAAAACGATATGCCTATCCAAGGGCAATCAAGCCTCGGTGTTGTTGACGGTAGTGCGGATTTCATGTTATCATATCCCATATCCTTTAGTTTGTTAGCACTTTACCATGTGAAAGTATTATTGGAGAAATGAAGCATGATAAAGATTGAACTAAACCAATAGTATGAAGGCTTATGAGATAATACTGTGATTCAAGATTTATAAGATAGAATGGGGATTTACACTACATAAATCCTGTTGAAATAGAACGAGTGCGACCTTAAACTACTGACTCGGGGTGAATATTACCAATGTCCAAACCAAAAGGTTTTGAAAAACCGACCGGATTCCGCGACTATACACCACATGTAGTATCCAAGCTGCGGACGATTGAACGCAATGTACTGGAATGTATGGAACGCTGGGGTTACCGCCAGATCATCACACCAACGATTGAATATTACGACACGGTAGGTGTGGCAAGCTCTACATCGGATCGCAAATTATTTAAATTGCTAAACAGCCGGGGAACCACGCTGGTGCTCAGATCGGATCTAACGGCTCCGATTGCTCGCGTCGTTTCATCCATGCTCAAAGATGAGCAGTTGCCGCTGCGTTTATCCTATCATGCGAACGTATTTCGTTCCATTGAAGAGGAAGCTGGGCGTGAGGCTGAATTTTTCCAGACCGGCGTGGAGCTGGTTGGAGACGACTCACCTGAGGCGGATGCAGAAGTTGTTGCGCTTGCGATTGCCTCTTTGCAGGCAGCGGGCGTGTCTTCTTTTAAAATAGCGATGGGCCATATGGGATTCCTGAACGGGTTACTGGAGGAAGTCATTCCAGGCCAGACAACGGAGCAGGAGCAATTGAAGGAAGGGCTGCTCGGACGTGATTATGTAGGCTATCGCCAGTCCATTGAAGCATTGAATCTGGAGCCCAAGTTGAAAGAACAGCTCGAAGCGATCCTGCGTCTGCGCGGTGGCAAGGAAGTATGCACACATGCGGTAGAGCTAAGTTCAAGTGCTGAAGCAGCACAGTCGATTGCACATCTGTGTGCAGTATTCGAAGTGTTGGAAGCGTACGGTGTATCCGAGCATGTGCTGATTGATCTGACGATGATCGGTGATTTCTCCTATTATACGGGTATGACCTTTGAAGGGTATGCAGCCGAACTGGGATCTCCAGTATGTAGCGGTGGACGGTATGATAATCTGTTACAACAGTTTGGTCGCTCATTGCCGGCTACAGGATTTGCACTGAAAACGAACCGTATTATTGATGGTGTTCATGGCATTACGATTGAAGAGAAAAAAACGGTACTTATCCAATATACCCCGAAACGTCGGGCCGAGGCACTAACAGAAGCGGCAAGATTACGCAGTATGGGACAAAATGTAGTGACACTCCTTCTTCCTGAAGACGGGGCTGGGGCAAGTGCCGTATCGGTTGAAGCAAGAACCGCTCAGGCTGAGCAGGTTATTACTTACGGATCTGAAGAAGGAGGACGCTGAGATGTCGGATATTCTGAAGGTGGCCATGCCGAAGGGCCGAATCTATAAAAAAGCCTCCAAATTGTTTCGTGAAGCGGGGCTGGATATTCCAGAAGACGTAGACGATACACGCAGATTGGTCATTGAAGTGCCGGAAGCTGGAATGGAATTCATTATGGCTAAGCCAGTAGATGTTCCAACATATGTGGAGTACGGTGTTGCCGATATCGGAATTGTTGGTAAAGACGTGCTGCTGGAGGAAGATCGGGATGTGTACGAACTGTTGAATCTGGGAATCGCTCAGTGCCGTATGTCTGTGATCGGACTTCCCGACTGGAAGCCAGGCATCCAGCAACGTGTTGCAACGAAGTATCCAAGGATTGCTTCACAGTATTTCCGGGAGCAGGGGCAACAGGTCGAGGTGATCAAGCTGAATGGTTCCATTGAGCTTGCGCCTTTGATTGGTCTGGCAGACCGGATTGTCGATCTGGTGGAGACAGGTCAGACACTGCGCGAGAACGGATTGGTGGAGATGACGGGTATTCTGGACATCACCAGCCGTCTTATCGCCAATCGGGTAAGTTATCGGATGAAAAACGCACGAATCCAGGCTTTGTGTGATGCACTTCAGCAGGTCATTCCGGCATCAAATGAGATTTCAGCGGGAAGCCTTCGGGGATAAATCACTGAGAAGCAAGAAATGCAAGGTAGCAAGGAACGAGAAATATACAAACGGAATAACCAAAGAATGAAAGGATAGAAGCAAGAAACGAGAAAAATCAGAATCGAATTGGCCATATAAAGGCAGGCATTACAGAGGATGAGGAGGTTGTACGTATGAAAATTGTACCTGCACGTGAGTTTGATCTGAAGCGGGAAGTGGAGTATGGCACGCCAGAGCAAAATGAAACGGTACGGCGTATTGTCAGCGACATTCGCCGTGAGGGTGATGCGGCACTGCTGCGTTACACGGAGCAGCTGGACCGCACGAAGCTGACGGCCGCGGAATTGCGCGTGCCGCAGGAAGAGCTGCAGGCGGCTTATGCAGCCGTGGAGCCATCCTTTGTGACGGCGATTCGGCAAGCCGCCGCCAACATTCGTGCGTTTCACGAGAAGCAGAAACGCAACTCGTGGATGGATTGGCAGCCGGACGGCAGCCTGCTGGGCCAGGTCATCCGACCGCTGAAGCGGGTCGGGGTCTATGTACCTGGCGGCAAAGCAGCGTATCCATCGTCTGTGCTGATGAATGTGATTCCGGCACAGGTGGCAGGCGTGCCGGAGATTGTTCTCGTGACGCCACCGTCTACGAACGGTGGCGAAGGTATTAATCCGTACATTCTCGTTGCTGCTGCGGAAGCAGGCGTGAGCGAGATGTACCGGGTTGGCGGCGCTCAAGCCATCGCCGCCCTTGCTTACGGCACGGAGAGTATTGCCCCGGTGGACAAGATCTGTGGACCGGGCAATATTTACGTGGCGCTCGCGAAGCGCGAGGTGTACGGTGCGGTTGATATCGACAGTATCGCCGGGCCGAGTGAGATTGTGGTGCTCGCCGATGATACGGCGAATCCGGTGTACGTCGCCGCCGACCTGTTGTCGCAGGCGGAACATGACGAGATGGCATCGGCCATTCTCGTCACGAATTCGGCCACGCTGGCGGAAGCCGTGCAGGGCGAAGTGCAGCGGCAGCTTGAAGTGCTGCCGCGGCGTGATATCGCTGCTGCTTCGGTGGAGCAGTATGGCGCGATTATTGTGGTCGATTCCATCGATGAGGGAATCGACGTGGTGAACCGGCTTGCACCGGAGCATCTGGAGATTATGGTGCAGGAGCCGATGGCTTACGCTGGCCGGATCGAGAATGCCGGAGCGATCTTCCTCGGCCCGTACAGCTCGGAGCCTGTAGGAGATTATTTTGCCGGACCAAATCACATTATTCCGACCAATGGAACTGCGCGGTTCAGTTCGCCAGTGGACGTGGACGATTTTATCAAGAAATCGAGTCTGATCTATTATAGTAAAGAAGCGCTGCTGCAGAACGGAGCGGCTATTATAGAGTTGGCCCGCCATGAGGGTCTTGAAGGGCATGCCCGTGCAATCGCTGTACGGTTAGAACAGGAAGGAAAGGCGGAATCGGACAATGGATAAGCAAAATAATGGTGTGGAACTTGAAAACAAAGGTGCAGTGCGCCAAGCAGAGGTTGACCGTAAAACAAACGAGACCAATATTCAATTGGCCTTTACTGTAGATGGCACAGGACAATCCACGATTGAAACGGATGTACCTTTCCTGAACCATATGCTGGATCTGTTCACGAAGCACGGACAATTCGACCTGAACGTACAGGCCCGTGGAGACATTGATATCGATGATCATCACACGGTTGAAGACATCGGCATCTGTCTGGGACAGACGTTGCGAGAAGCGTTGGGTGACAAACGCGGTATTAAACGTTACGCCAGTGTTTTTGTACCGATGGACGAGGCGCTCGCCCAGGTCATTATTGACGTGAGTAACCGACCTCACTTTGAATACCGTGCAGAATACCCTTCCCAACAGGTAGGCAGTTTCTCCACGGAGCTGGTACATGAATTCCTGTGGAAATTGGCGCTGGAAGCTCGGATTACGTTGCATGTCATTGTGCACTATGGTCAGAACACTCACCACATGATTGAAGCGATCTTTAAGGCACTGGGACGTGCACTGGATGAAGCAACGATGATTGATCCACGGGTAACAGGTGTGCCTTCCACGAAGGGAGTGCTGTAGACGATGGCGATTGCAATTGTCGATTACGGTATGGGTAACCTGCACAGCGTCGGCAAAGCGGTCGAACGTCTTGGCTACGAAGCGCTGGTCACGGGTGACCGGGAAGAGATTCTTGGCGCAGATGGTGTCATTCTGCCAGGCGTAGGTGCTTTTGGTGATGCAATGGTTCATCTGCGGGAGAGTGGCCTGGATACGGTGGTGAAGGAAGCTGCTGCCGGGTCCAAGCCACTGCTCGGAATCTGTCTGGGGATGCAGTTGTTGTTCAGCTCAAGTGAAGAGCATGGCGAGCATGAGGGACTGGATATTTTGCCAGGGAAAGTGGTGCGATTCGCACCAGGAGAGCTGAAGGTTCCTCATATGGGATGGAACCGTTTGGAATTCCTGCACGCGGAAAATCCGCTATTTACGGGGCTGGAGGCAGGTCACGTCTATTTTGTCCATTCCTATCATGCGCTTACTGAAAACAGGGACGATCTGCTGGCGGTAACGGATTACGGACATCCGGTGACAGCCATTGTAGGCAGAGGATCCAACTTCGGCATGCAATTCCACCCGGAGAAAAGTGGAGAGCTTGGCATGAAGCTGCTCGGCAACTTTTTGGCTCTGACAGGAGCACCTGTACAAAGGTAAAACATCAGCTCTTCTTAACTATAGAAAGCGTACAAATCTAATTCATATTCAGGAGGCCTTGTATGTCATCTTTTATCCTATATCCGGCGATTGATATCCGGGACGGCAAATGTGTAAGACTGGTGCAGGGAGATTATAATCAGGAGACCGTGTATAACGATGACCCGGTTCAAGTGGCTTTATCCTGGGAGAAACAAGGCGGTACATACGTTCATCTGGTGGATCTGGATGGTGCGAAAGCAGGGCATCCTGTTAACGATGAGCTGATTGGGCGGATTGCGTCGTCTGTAAACGTACCTGTTCAGGTGGGCGGCGGACTTCGTACAGTAGCGGATGTAGAGCGTTTGCTGGGTCTGGGTGTTAGCCGGCTGATCATTGGAACAGCAGCAATTGAGGATCGTGCTTTTACAGAGGAAGTACTGGGACGTTACGGGGACAAAGTGGCAATTGGTATCGATGCACGTAATGGTTACGTGGCAACTCGCGGATGGCTTGAAACATCGGAAGTACAGGCAGAGGTACTCGCGAAGGAATTGGCGGCATATGGGGCAGAAACGTTTATCTTTACGGATATTTCCCGTGATGGCATGATGCAGGGTCCTAATGTGGAAGCGATTGTGTCTCTTGCCAAGGCGAGCGGACGTACGGTTATTGCTTCCGGCGGTGTAAGTGTAATGGATGATCTGCTTCGTTTGAGTCGCCACGCGGATGATGGTGTTGGTGGAGCAATTGTGGGTAAAGCACTGTATACAGGAAGTATCGATCTGTCTGAAGCAGTACGTGCGGTCAATAAGTAAGGGATATTCGGATAGAGAGGAAGAGGTAGCATGCTGGCAAAAAGAATCATCCCCTGTCTGGACGTGAAGGACGGCCGGGTCGTCAAAGGCGTCAACTTCGTTAATCTCCGCGATGCGGGTGATCCGGTAGAGCTGGCGGCACTATATGACCGCGAGGGCGCAGACGAACTGGTGTTTCTCGATATCTCCGCTTCGGTAGAAGGGCGCGAAACGATGGAAGAAGTCGTGCGGCAGACGGCGGGCGAGATCGCTATTCCCTTTACGGTAGGTGGTGGCATCTCCAAGGTAGAGGACATGAAGCGGATTCTCCGTGCGGGAGCGGATAAAATCGCAGTGAATACAGCCGCGGTACTTAATCCGCAGTTGATTGCAGATGGTGCACGTCGCTTTGGCTCGCAGTGTATCGTGGTAGCGATCGATGCCAAGTATAACGAAGCTTGGGGCGAGTGGGAAGTCTATACCCATGGTGGACGGAAACCCTCCGGGATCAAGGCGCTGGAATGGGTTAAACAGGCTGAGAGCTTGGGCGCGGGGGAGATTCTTCTCACAAGTATGGACGCGGACGGAACAAAAGACGGCTTTGATCTGAAGCTGACGGCAGCGGTATCCGAATCTGTGCGTATTCCAGTCATCGCATCGGGCGGTGCGGGCAAGGAATCTCATTTCTATGATGTATTTACCACAGGCAAAGCGGACGCAGGGCTGGCCGCAACGATTTTCCATTACAAAGAAATCGCCGTACCGGCGTTAAAACAACATTTGAGAGAACAAGGGGTGGAGATCCGTGACTAAAGTGAGCGATGAAATCAAGGAACAGTTGTCCTTGGAACAGGTTGTGGAACACATTCGTTGGAGTGATGGTTTGGTTCCTGCCATTGTGCAGGATGTGGATACTCGGGAAGTCTTAATGATGGCTTATATGAATCGCGAATCTCTGAAGTTGTCGCTTGAATCCGGTGAAACGTGGTTCTGGTCACGCTCGCGTCAAGAGCTGTGGCACAAAGGTGCAACATCTGGTAACGTGCAGACCATTACTTCCCTGAAATATGATTGTGATGGTGATACCTTGTTGGTTGAGGTCAAACCGAACGGTCCTGCCTGCCATACAGGTGCGGTAACATGTTTCCATAATGAAATCATTGGTTTGCCAGAGAAATCGGCGAATAAGGGTTCGGATGATGCGAGTGATGCATCTGCTTCGGGAAGTTCCGATTCCGAAAGCCGCTTCGAGGTTTTGGCTGAACTGGAGTCCGTTATTGCAGAGCGTGAACGTGAACGCCCTGAGGGTGCATATACAACGTATCTGTTTGATAAAGGTGTAGACAAAATATTGAAAAAAATCGGTGAAGAAGCATCCGAAACGATCATCGCCGCCAAAAATAAAGATAATGACGAGCTTCGTCTGGAGGTCAGTGACCTGATGTATCACCTGCTCGTCCTGTTACAAGAGCGCAAGCTGCCGCTGGACGATATTATGTCAGAGCTGAGCCGCCGTCATGAACGGCCTCGCCGCGATTAGGAGGCGAGCTTCGTGCGTATAGATTATCACACACACCATGAGCGGTGTGGACATGCCGTTGGCAAACTGGAAGAGTACGTGCAACGTGGTGTGGAGATCGGACTATCCCAGATTGGATTGTCCGATCACATGCCATTATTGCATGTCGATCCGGCTCAATATTATCCGGAAATGGCGATGCCTATGGATGAACTGCCGCGTTACGTAGAGGAGTGTTTCTCCCTGAAAGAACGTTACCGCGGACAGATTGACGTACGTGTTGGTCTGGAAGGTGACTATATTGAAGGCTGGGAAACAGAGATCCGTGCAATCATTGAGCGTTATCCATGGGATTATGTGATTGGCTCTGTTCATTTCCTCGGGGAATGGGACATTACGGATTTCCGCCAGACCCATCACTGGGAGGGCAAAGACATCCTTGAAGTATATCGTCAGTACTATGATGCCGTGAGCAAGGCAGCTACGACGGGACTGTACGATATTATGGGCCATACGGATGTCATTAAACGGTTTGGCTATGTTCCTTCAGCTGAACAGACAGAAGAACGTATCTCACTGGAGAACGCAGCGTTGCAGGCTATTGCCAAAAGTGGCTGCGCCATGGAGCTGAATGCTTCCGGGTTATCGAAGCCTTGCGCCGAGATGTTCCCTAGTCGCAGAATGCTGACGGAAGCCATTCGCATGGGCATTCCATTAACCATGGGGTCTGATGCACATGACCCAATGAAGCTGGGCGATTATCTGCCTGAAGCTGAAGCACTTTTGCATGAGTTGGGCTGTACGGAAGTCGCTGTTTTTGAAGGCCGTCATCGCTCGTTCATTCCTTTAAATGTATAAGCCAGTAGAGTATAATGAGGGTAGGAAATAACCTTTTAGCTAAGGGATTATATAGGGACTTCAACCCTCGGGAGGGCATTATGCAGCATTCGTTACGTATTTTTTCCGGTTCATCGAACCCTAAGCTGGCAGAACAGGTATGTGACAAGCTGGGTGTACAACTGGGCAAGATCAAGCTGTCCAGGTTCAAGAGCGGAGAAATATACGTTCATTATGAAGAAACGATCCGTAATTGTGATGTGTTTCTGGTACAGTCGTTGTCTCATCCGATCAATGAGCTGTTTGTCGAGCTGTTGGTGATGATTGATGCCGCAAAGAGGGCTTCAGCGCGCACTGTGAACATCATTGTTCCGTATTACGGCTATGCTCGTCAAGAGCGCAAATCCGCACCACGGGAACCGATCTCGGCCAAGATGGTAGCAGATGTATTAACGACAGCTGGCGCCAATCGAGTGGTAACAATCGACCTGCACGCAGCGGCCATTCAGGGATTCTTCAACATTCCGGTTGACCATATGACATCACTGGATCTGATTAGTGATTATCTGTTAAGCAAAGGAATCGAGAACCCTGTTGTCGTCTCCCCGGATGCGGGACGAGCATCGATGGCAGAGAAGCTGGCGAACCGTCTGGATTCTCCATTTGCCATTATGATCAAGAAACGTCCAAGCCATAATGAATCGGTTATTACCCATGTCATTGGTGATGTAGAAGGACGGACACCTATTATTATTGAGGATCTGATCGACACCGGAACAACCATTCTGAATGTGGTGGAAGGGTTGAAGGAACGCGGGTCCAAAAATGTATATGTATGTGCAACACACGGATTGTTCTCAGATGGGGCAGTAAGTAAATTGAATCACCCGTCAATTGAAGAGGTGGTAGTTACGGACTCGATCGCACTGCCAGATGACCACCCTGAATGCTTCAAAGTGTTACCTGTTGCGCCAATGCTGGCTCGCGCCGTACGCATTATTGTGGATGGTGGCTCCATGGCCACATTGTTTAAGGATTCTGGCATTTAGAGCATCGAGGATATAACGGTGTGCTGCCAGATGAACTGTTCCGTGTCTGAGTTGTTTTCTGCTCAGCACGGTTTTTTTGTTTTGGCTCTTTGAATTTAATTCTTGCTTTGCTGCTCAGAGGCTTGTGCTATAATAACATAAAATCAGTTATGATAGCGTTATCATAAGGTGAGTTGGATGCTGAACAGTAGAACCACGGCTGAGAACATTGGCATCGTGGAGTGAGGAGTGGGGTCTATTGTCTCGTAATTGGTACTACCGGTTATTGTTCTCGTATTTCCCTATTTTCTTTTTTACCATGACAATACTTATTTTTATCGCATTTGTTTTTATAAATGACGTCTCTAGGGAAGAGACCAGAAAGGCAGATCGAATCTCCTCCAGTTACTTGGAGTCTACACTGGATCGTACGATCCGGGATATTGAGCTATCTGTGACCGAAACAGTACAGAACACACAAGCTTACAAGCTTTATTTTAATAACACCGTCCAGACCAGCTCGGACACGGTCTATTCAATTGCACAGAATTTGCGCGAACTGTCCAGTTCTTCTTCATGGATTCAATCCATCTATATCTACGACAAGAGAAATGACAGAGTTTTGACGGTAAGTGGCTCCAGAGAATCGGACAGCTTCTCGGATAAGGTGTGGATTGATCGGATTGTTAACGGGCCAATCGGGTCGGGCTGGCAACCAGTCCGGGAAATCGAGGTGGACTTTCAGCAACCTGTCCGGGTACTGACAGTGAATAAGGGCATGCCTTTACCTTTTGGCTCCGAGGGTACTCTAGTCATTAATATCAAGATGAGCAGTATTGAGCAAAGTGTGGATAGTATGGTTAATGGGCAACTTTCCTTTCTGACGATTACGGATCGTGAGGGCAAGATTGTGTATAATGCCCATTCCGATTATGAAGGGGCAGTGAATGGAAAGGAGCTAAACCATTTACCGCTAGACAGATTGGGCTGGACCCTGTCCAGTGGAATTAAGGCGGGCAACTTGTTTGGCTGGGTTTCGGTTGTTTCCTACGTGTGGATTATAATTGGAATTCTGACTGTTCTCTGTGCCGTCATTTATATTGTCTATATAACTCGTCGTAACTATAAGCCTATTCAGATTATCATGAACCGGATTGAAGCTCATCAAATCCGTGTGTTGGAAAACTCAGGAACTCGGACCGATGAGATGAAGATGATTGATGGTGTTCTTGAGAATCTGATCAATCATATGATGGACTATGATAAGAAGAGCAGAGAGAACGCACTTTTACAACGTAGCAGGCTGTTTAATGCTTTGCTGCTTGGGGAACATATGGATCAAGTTTCAGAGCAATTAAAGGAGTTTTCTCCTTTTGATGAAGTGCATGACTCTTCGCGTTTTGCCGTTGTTGTTGGAGAAATCAACAAGTATGAAAAAGGGTTTCAGGAACGGTACACGAGAGGTGAACAAAATACGCTGAAGTTTGCTTTGATGAACGTTTTGCAGGAACTATCACGTAATACGGGAGTACAGTGCTGGGCGGAATGGATCAGCGCGGATCGAATAGCGATACTTTTTTTGTCCAAAGAAAATCGTGACAGTAACAGCTCAGATATGTCAGGGCAGATTCGCATTGTGGTAGAGGAATGTCAATCTTGGGTGGAACAGAATCTGCGTATTTCCCTTAGCTTTGGCATTGGGCCTATTGCTGAGGGGATAGAATCGATTCGGGATTCCTATGCAGCAGCCGAGACGGTAATGCAACGCAAGCTCTTGATGAATGGTGATGTGGGGCAAGCCGAGTGCGGAGAGCATCAGCATCCTTTACTGGATACCTACACTTACCTGCAGATGATCGCCGACTTTGTTAAACGTTTCCGCATGTCGAGTGTTCAGTGGCGTGATCAACTGGAAGAGATTTTCACAGCATTTGAGCGAAATAAGCTGCCAGATGACGAGATTCGCTCTCTCATCCAAGCGATGTTACAGATGCTCAGTAGAGAAGTCGCAATGATGTCAGAGAAGCTGCAAGAAGAGCTGTCAGAAGAGAATATTAACAAGTGGCTCAAGTTGATGGAAGAGGCAGAGACACTTGAGGATATCAAAGGCCTTCTGTTTGATAATCTGACGGATCTGTTCAGAACCTATGTGGCGGTCACTGAAACCAAGAGTTACAAAGCAATGGTTAACGAAATGAAAGCCTATATTGAAGAACAGTTTGCTAATCCAGATCTTTCATTGAAACATCTGAGTGATCGATTTCAGATTACGGGCAAACATGCGAGTTATTTGTTTAAGACCGAATTCAACATGAAGTTTGTTGATTTTGTTACAGAGCTTCGCATGAAGGAGGCCGAACAGCTTCTGTTAAAAACGGATCATTCCTTGCAGGACATTGCTTTGAAAGTAGGATACGCGAACGGGATTACTTTAGGCCGTGTGTTTAAGCGAGTGATGGGTATTACACCAGGGGATTATCGTCGTTTGAAACGTGACCACCTTGATCTCGAAGAATGACAAAAATATAGATGTGCATGGCTTAAGGAAATACAGGGTGAGTTTTAGGCAGTGGCTCTTCACTGAGAGAGCGGACAGTCTTGAATTCACCCTGTTTTGTATTATTCAGTTATAAACTGAAAGGGAAGTAACTGCTTGTGTGCGAGGATACAAGGATATTCCCACTCTTTTCTATTTACGAATATAAGCAGTATGTGAAAATGGTTTATCCGAATATGAGCAGAGTGTTCTGGTGTCAGAGGGGGCAAACTAGCACTAAAGCCTTTAGCAGCAAGGGTTTAGAAAATAGTCAGTCTGCGAAAATAATCATGATGTATAAACCATAATCCGTATGTAAACGCTTACGAAACTAGTTTGTTGTAAGAAAGACGAGAGATGTGGAATACTCAGAGCAAGCTTCAAAAACATTCACGCAAAGCCAAAGGGGATGAACGGAATGACAAGAAAAGGGAGTCTAAAGAAGTTGATGGGTTTGGCGCTTACAGCAGTAATGGGCGTCTCACTACTTGCGGGGTGCTCATCTGCAGATAACAAATCAGCAGAAGGCGGAGCATCCGGTGATGGAAAACGCGTCACATTAAAGGTGGAGCTTTTCGACCGTGGTAAAACACCTTCTCAGTACACGATCTCAAATAACTTTATCTCTCAAATGATTCAAAAGAACTTTGGTGATCCGAACAACATTGACGTACAGTTCGTACCTGTTCAACGTTCTGAGGAAGTAACCAAGCTGAATGTCCTGATGGCTAGTGCTTCGGACGTTCCGGATATTGTCTTCGTTTATGACTCCAGCGTGTTTTACCGCTATGCACAACAAGGCGGGTTGACAGATGTAGGTGATCTGGTTAATCAGTATGGACCGAATCTGAAAAAGTTTTTGGGTGAAGATACATTAAAGTTTGGTCAAGTGGAGGGACAGCAGTTTGCTATACCGGGTAAACGTGCGATTACAGCGCGGTACAGCTCCTTCATTCGTCAAGATTGGTTAGATAAGCTGGGAATGCCAGCACCTCAAACAACAGATGAGTTGTATAACACATTGAAAGCTTTTAAAGAAAAAGATCCTGGCAATGTGGGAAGTCAAAACATTCCTATGGGTTTTGCGCTTGCACCAGCTTCCTATGAACCACTCATCTATTCTTTCATTAAGCCGATCGCTGGTGATAAGACTTATGCTCAACGCTATGAACTGCCTTTGCATGAAGGATTCAAAGAATCTATGCAGTTCTTGAACAAGCTATACAACGAAGGATTGATCAGTAAGGATTTCAGCTTGGATAAGGATAAAACCCAGTTAAACAAAGACGTTGCAAATGGAAATACTGGTTTCTTCTCTGAAGATGTGGACTCTATTTTCTGGCCAGATGGATCTTATGATCTGTTGAAAACAAACAAACCAGACAGCAACTTGGCTCCGCTCGATGCATACACCAATGCGAATGCTGATGGAAAACATATCAAGTCCCGTTATGGTTCGAATGGTATGTACATCATGATTCCGAAGAGCAGCGAACGTGCCGCAGAAGCAATTAAATATCTGGATTGGATGGCTTCCGATAAAAACCTCACTGCCATTTATGATGGCGTGGAAGGCGAGAACTATGATCTGGTAGACGGCATTCCGGTTGCTAAAGCAGACGCTACTCAAGAAGCAAAAGATCGTCTGTTCAATGCAGGAGATACCGCGATTATTTCGAACGGTAAAAACCTTGGTGATCAAGCACAAAATGAAAAAGCTTGGATCATGGGATTCCCTCCAGCGAATCAGGAAATTTTGAAAAAAGCACTTGAAGTTGCAAACACAGATACGGTTGGGCCAATTGTTTTCAGCAAGCCAATTCAGACAGAGATGAAGTATAGCACAGCACTGACAGACAAATTGGACGTTATTATCGTAAAAACAGCGATGGCAAAACCTGAAGAATTCGATGCTGTATTTGAAAAAGAAATGGCTGACTACATGTCCTTGGGTGGAACAGAGCTGAAAAAAGAATTGGAAGCTGCTGAACAATAAGTTTGAACAAAATGTGTGTAAATTGAAGTGTTTCGATGAAGCCTGTGCCGCCTCTCGGGCGGCGGCATAGCGTTTCTTCGTTTGTGAGGAGGAGAGAGAGACATGACCACATACTTGAAGAGATACTGGCAACTGTATGCGTTAATTTCACTGCCCCTTATTTATTTTATCATTTTCCGATACGGACCAATGTACGGTGTGCAGATCGCTTTTAAAGATTTTAACCTGTTTCAAGGTATTAACGGTAGTGAATGGATCGGCTTCGATGCTTTTCGTGAGGTATTTGCAATGCCGGACTTCTACACTACGCTACGTAACACATTTATGCTGAATTTTCTTGATCTGATCGTTTCATTCCCTGCTCCAATCATTCTGGCCATTATGCTCTATGAGGTAAGGTTTAAATGGTTTAAGAAAATTTCACAGACCATTTTGTACATTCCTCACTTTATCTCCTGGGTTATCATCGGGGGAATTGTATACCAATTGTTTGGTAATCAATCCGGTATGGTTAACGGTATTCTGGAAAGTATGGGCCTAAATTCAATTCCGTTTTTGACAGAGAAAAACCCTTGGCTTGTTACTTACCTGTTCACAGGTGTGTGGCAAAGTGCTGGGTGGGGAACCATTCTATATCTGGCTGCATTAACCGGCGTTAACAAGGAATTGTTCGAGGCAGCTGAAATTGATGGTGCAACGCGGCTGAAGAGAATCTGGCATATTACACTGCCAAGTATTAAACCAACCATTGTAACCTTGCTTATCCTTAATCTCGGAAATATGGTCAGCATCGGTTTTGACCGGCCTTATGTTATTGGTAATACGGCTGTTCGTGAATATTCCGATGTACTCAGTACCTTTGTATACAGAATGGGTATACAGTCTGGACAGTATACACTTGCAACGGTTGTCGGCTTATTCCAGGCTGTTGTCGGATTGATCTTTGTACTCGGCTCAAACTATATCTCGAAGAAAACAACTGGTGAAGGAATATTATAATTTTAGGAAAATAATAAAATTTGTTACATTTGGTTTGTTGAACGTATAGACCATCAGTAAAGGAGTTGTGCGCAGATGAGTGACCGCACCTCGAACCGGATTTTTGATATTGTCAATGTCTCCTTTATCACCTTGTTTGTTATATTCTGTCTTGCTCCGTTTCTGCACACGATTGCGATATCGTTAAGTTCAAACCGGGCCATTACATCAGGTGAAGTAACCATCTTCCCCAAGGAATTTAACTGGGATGCATATGGGCAAGTATTTTCGGATCATTCCATGATCTATTCACTAGGCTTCACCACGGTTCTTACGATAGCTACGACAGCGCTGTGCATGTTGTTTACCATTGCTGCAGCGTACCCGCTCACGAAGAAAAAATTAAAAGGTCGTAAAATGTTTATGTACGTCATCATCATCACCATGTTCTTCAGCGGAGGGATTATTCCCGAATATTTGCTGATTCGTGACCTACATTTGCTGAATTCCGTTTGGGCTTTGATTCTACCAGGATTAGTGAGTCCGTTTAACTTGATTATCCTGATCTCCTTTTTCCGTGGCATTCCAGAAAGTCTGGAAGAATCCGCTGAGATTGATGGAAGTTCGCATGTGCATACGCTCTTTAAAATCATTTTGCCGCTATCTATGCCAGTAATTGCTACACTCTCTCTGTTCTATGCGGTTGGACGCTGGAATGGCTTCCAGGATTCCCTGATGTACATCACTGATCCGAAGTTATATCCATTGCAACTGAAGCTCTATCAAATGGTACAGAACAACATGATAAGTGAGCTTACATTGCTTGAAGGTGCAAGCCGAACAAGATTAACTCCAGAGAGTCTTAAGGCTGCAACGGTCGTGTTCGCAACGGTACCTATCCTACTAGTATATCCATGGTTGCAAAAGTACTTCGTCAGCGGTGCGATGCTGGGAGCGGTTAAAGGGTAATTTCGTAGTCCCTATACACGCTAAACATCACAATTGGGGAGGAGAAGGAGCGTAATATGCAGGGAAGAGATAAGGGAGAATACTCATTCTCCACATGCTGGAATATCCGAAAACATGATGTCGGGGAAGCTATGATTCGGGAGATTGCGGATCTAGACTTTCGTCGGGTGGAGCTAAATTACAATGTAACGAAAGAAATGCTCAAAACGATTGAGCCGATGATCGAGCGCGGGGAGATCGGGGTGTCCAGTGTGCACAATACATTCCCTCATGACCCTGATCCCGATTATGGAACGGATTCCATCCTGCTCGGCTTCGAAGATGAAGTGAAACGCAAACGGGCGATCGAATTATTGGTAGAGTCGGCTGAATATGCCCAGCGTTATGGGGGAGAAGCTGTTGTTGTGCACCCCGGAGAGGTGCCTTTTCCTCAAGATATCAGCAAAGACCTTGGAAAGATCTATAACGAGGAAGGTCCGGACTCACCGAAGTATCGCAGCAAATGGGCTGAATTGATGGAGCGGCGGGAAGCCCTCAGTTCAGGGTATGTGGAGAAAATTATCGCCAGTCTGGATGAGGTATGCAATCGGGCGGCAGCTAAAGGTCTGGATGTTCGTTTTGGCATCGAGACAAGATCGAGACCACAACAGATTCCTACCCTTGCCGAAGCCAAGACTATCATCGCAGCTCTCAAAGGAGCTCCGGTTGGTATCTGGTACGATACAGGTCATGCCATCATGATGGACCGAATGGGCCTTTATGACAGTGTGGGAGAAATGCAAGGCCTGATGGATGATATCGTAGGGGTCCATATCCATGAGACACTTGGTCTCTCTGACCACTGGTGCCCGTATGTACACAGTAAGGATATGAACTTCTATGATGCCTATCTGCCGATGATTCGCCGCGCACAGGTGAAGGTATATGAGTTGAAGTCTGCATGTAAGGCAGAAGAGATCCATGAGAGTCATGACTTGCTTATGAAGAAGCTTGGAGTGACAGAGTAGGCGCGGTGATGTGGGAAACAGTTTGCATGTTCACAGCATGTGTTTAACGACTGTTTTCTCAGTGACAGTGACCCATAAATAATGTAGTAAAACAAGCGCAGATTTTCTAGCGACTTATGTAGAAATATGATATATACTGACGAGAAAAATGAACTCACCTACGGGCGGTATGAGTAGGCTTCCGGTCTGAATTGAAGGCACTGAAGCAACATACTCTGCACATCGGGAGAATGCATTGGTATGGAGGGGACTGCACATGTACAAACAACTGGTGGACAGTAATGATAGAGCGGTAGAAAGAGGCATATCCCGGCAGATGCTTGACCCGGAAAGCCGTTACTATGGAGGGACAATTGATCCCTTCACAGGTGTTGCCTGGGTCAACCATACGACTGGAACGCCCACGGATATGTGTTACTGGGGAGCTGCAATCTCCAATCCGGACTCTATCTATTACCGGGATGAATCGTTGTTAAATCGACTACTGTTAGCTACGGAATTTGTACTCCGCTTCCAGCATGAAGACGGTTCAATATCGCCTGGCTGGACCAATTACCATTCCCCTCCGGATACTGCATTTGTCGTTGTAGGGTATTCACAGTTGTATCAGCTTCTTCAGCAGCAAGAATGGGAGCCGCTTCAACCCGTATTGAACAATATGAGGCTATTCTTGGAACGTACAATCCCAACCATGCTAACAGGAGGTTGTCATACGCCTAATCATCGCTGGGTGTTATGCGCGGCGCTTGGTTTCTTGCATGAAATTTTTGGTGTGGAGGAAGCTGTGCAGCGCGCAGAGCAGTGGCTGGCAGAAGGCATGGATATTACACCCGATGGGGAGTGGACCGAACGAAGCAACGGAATCTATAATGCGGTAAGCGACATTATGCTCATTCATGCGGCACGTCTGCTCAAGCGTCCAGAGTTGCTAGAGCCGGTCCGTCTAAATCTTCGTATGATGGTGTATCTGGTCCATCCAACGGGTGAAATCGTTACGGATTATTCAGGGCGACAGGATCTGGGCAGTGTTCATGATCTGTCACCTTACTATCTGCCTTATGCCATTTTGGCTCGGCTGGACGGTGACCCACTCTTTGCCGGTATGGCAGCCTGGGCTGGAGATACATTGACCGATCCGGGAGTATGTTCGGTGAATACACTCATTCGATTAATGCTTGAGCCGGGGCTTCAGCAGACGAATAATACACGTGATGCATTACCGGAACAGTATGAGGTCATGCTGAATGAACATTTTGTACGGGGCGAATATTTGAAAAAGATGGACTCAGTAGGGCATCACGGACGTATCTCGCACAGTCGGATGCATACGGATTTTGGTGCTCCGGTAGCCCGAATTCGGGATGGCGCCACTAGTGTGACTGTGATGACAGAAGTTCCTTCTTTCTTCGCTCTTCGTCATGGCAAGGTGCGCCTGCTGGCTGTGCAACTGGCATCTTACTTTAATCCAGGGTATGTACCTATGCAGCAAATGACGAGGCTGTCCGAAGGGTATCGATTAACTGGTAAGCAGAAAAAAGGTTACTACGGCCCAATCCCTGCAAACATGCTGCCAGAATCGGCTGCAACAGCCATCAGTCCATGGTACTTGTTACCTCATCAGAGTCGTCAGCTTACTCATGAGCAGACATTCCGTGTAGGAGCAGAATTACAGCCAACGGAAAACGGATGGAGCATGCATCTATCTGGACAGGAACCGGAGGACATTATGATGCAGTTATCCTTTGTATTCGGAAGCGAAGGTGAGCTGACCTGTGAGGACGCGATTGAAACGAGTGAGGGTCACTATTTGTGGAAAGGCGGCTCGTTACGCTATACCTGCGGAGAAGACTGGTTGGAGATCACCGGGGGAGAGATGGGACATCTGGCGGCAACGGTACGTGAGGCAAAACTGCCGGACAAGTGTAAGGTTGTGCTGGTCAATTTCATGACGCCGTTTGATAAAACCATTCAAATTTCACTTTCTCCTTCGATGGGGTTAAAGCTTTAAATCTGTTGGATCTTTAAAGCCGTAACAGTTAGAAGACCGAGCCTATGGAATCGGTCTTCTTTTTTTACGAATGACTGCAATTAACGTTCTAAAATGATATTCCCACTGTCCAGATCAGTCCAATAATATATGAACTATTATCATTCCAGTTGCTCTAACGCAGTTTCGATTCGTTTAGTGAACAGAGGATCATCTTTGGTTTTGCTCCAGTAAACGACAAGAACATTTCCTTTCTCATATAGAAAAGGGAATGTTGTGAATTGGGCGCTTTCCATATGTCTATTGAATTCTTTTGTCTCGTTGATGCGATCCTTTTCAGAATTGAAAATATAAAAATGTATAAACTCAGGGCTATAGGGTTCATCTTCCACGGGTACTTCAACGGAGTACACCTCAGGTACAACATCATTTAATTTCAAAGGATACCCGGTTATACCAAAGGACACTAAATCCAGTTCTTGAGACTCGAGCGCTCTCAGCACATCCTCTAATGTGAACTTATTTTCTATGTTTTCTATATCTTTTGAACATCCATTCAAAGCAAACAAGCAGATTAAGATGAATACAATTGGTTTTATCTTCGAGATCGTCAATATAACATCTCCTTAAAATAATAATGATGTGTCTTTATTTTTAATTACATACGCGAAAAAGAGGCTGACGGTCAGAGCTAATATACGTTGTTTGATTTTTAATGGAGATAAACCACTAAAAAGGACGATAAGGATAATAATACCATGTACTACACTCGTATTATTATAACCGGACCGAATCCAGTTAGACGTCCCGTAAGTGATAAGAAGGGACTAATGTAATACTGCAAATAGATCCTTGGCAAGCGAGTGCAGGAGTCTCTAGGAAAAGATGGGTTTCCTTTGAATAAACAACGCTCCAAGGTGATAGGTTTCCGCAAAATGGAATATCATCTTCCTTTGCATTTTTTTCATAAACGACATGAAACTACATATTGAGAAGTGGGCCTTAAGATGTGGTATACTGAAGAGTATGAATGAAATGCAAAGAGGAGGTGCCTTGGAAGATGAAGGGCAAGCTAGTGCGGGCTGAGGGACACCTTGCCAATATTATACCGATTCACTTGGATGCTTCTTTCTTCTTTGAAAGAGCTGTCCGCTCGCTGGACCGAAATCATGTCGACAAGGCATTAAAATATTTTCGCAAAGCTGTTGAATACGAACCGGAAAATCCGGTAAATCATTGTAATATGGCGGGTATATTATCGGAGAAGGGGGATTACGAAGCCTCCAATGCCATTCTGGCTAACGTGCTGGAAGTGGTAGATCCGTCGATGACGGAATGTTATTTCTATATGGCGAACAATTATGCAAATATGGATCGGTTTGAGGAAGCCGAGCAAGCACTTGTTACCTATCTGGAGGAGGACACCCAAGGTCAGTTCATGACGGAAGCCGAAGAGATGATGGAGCTTCTGTACTATGAGCTGGATCGTCCGACCAAACTGAATCGAATCAAATCACGCAAAGGTGTAGTGGAGCACGATCAGGCACGGGAACTGCTGGAAGAAGGAAAATTTGCACAGGCTGCTGAATTGCTCGAAGGCATGTCTTCTGATTATCCTGATTACTTGGCTGCCCGTAACAATCTGGCACTCGCCTATTATTATATGGGGCTGTTTCCCAAAGCAAAAGAGACCATTGCTGAAGTGCTTGAACAGGAACCAGGTAATCTGCATGCACTCTGTAATTTGGCCATTTTCCATCAAAATGAGAACCGGGCTGATCAAGTTCTGCTTTTGATCAAAAAATTGCGTGTCATCGTGCCATTCCAGCACGAACAAGTCTACAAACTGGCTACAACGATGGGAATTCTGGGTCAGCACGATACGGCCTATGTTCATTTCCGGCGTTTGCTCAAGGATGAAGAGACGGCTGGTGATCCGGCACTTGCTCACTATGCAGCAGTAGCAGCTTATAATACAGAGCGTTATGACGCCGCTGAGCGTTTATGGCATCATGTGTCCAAGCTTGATCCGGGTTCGGAAGTATCTCGATACTATCTGTCAGGTCTTGAGGCTGTACGGCAAGGCGAGCAAGAGCCTGAGAAGCTGAGTTATCACTATCATCTGCCATTTGATGAGCAGTTCAGACAGTGGGAGAACTATGGTAGCGGCATACCTGAAGAAATGAAGAATGATCCACTGATTCGTTCATCGTTCTTCTGGGCTTTGCGTCATGGTGATCGGGCAACGAAGCTGCAGGTTATTCATGCGCTTGGAATGATCGGCGATTATGAGGTACAGCAGGCACTTCAATCTTTCATTGAAGAGCCACGAGAAGAACCAGATTTGCTTGAGGCAGCACAAGGTGTGCTGAACGGATTGAAATCGGCTGAACATGAGGATCGGAATTCTCAGGTCGTTCGTCCTTTTTCTCCTGTAGCCTTGAAGTCTATTGGGAAGGTTCCATCCACTTCGGAGCAATCGGACACTGGTTCAACCTCCCATTGGCAGGCTGTTGTTGATCGTGCGTTACAGATGTCTGAAGCAAAGGCTGAGTTGCAGCAAGAGATGGAACGGCTCTGGACGGATTATGTATCCCGGGTACATCCGGAGGTTCCAGGTACGAAGCAGATTGAGGGTTGGGCTGCAGGACTTGAATATTTGGCAGCGAAGAATCACAGTCGGCCCGTTACCTATCAAAGCATTGCTGAGCGGTATGGGATATCGGCATCAACGGTTAGCAAGTATGCTAAACAGATTCATTCGGTTTGTAACAGCAAGCCACCACTTGTATAGAAAGTTCGCTTCAACTCGTTTTCAGAAAGACATCATCAGGTGAAGGATACAACAACCGGGAAAACGGGTAAACTTAACGAATGGGCCTCGTAACGCCTGTAGGATATCATCTTGGCAAGTTCATCGCTAGTACAACACATTCTCACCTTAATTAAGGAGGCTGTATCTATATGTCTAAATACAGAACGATTGTGATCGGAACGGGACCTGCGGGTCTGACAGCAGCGATATATCTGGCTCGTGCTAATCTGAAACCACTGGTTATCGAAGGTCTTCAGCCGGGTGGTCAATTGACGACGACAACGGAAGTTGAGAATTTCCCCGGTTTCCCGCAAGGTATCATGGGGCCGGAACTGATGGACAACATGCGTAAGCAAGCTGAACGTTTTGGAGCAGAATTCAAAAACGGTTGGGTAGAAGAGGTTGATTTCAGCAAACCGCCCTTCAAGGTCAAAGTTGGAGGAATTGGTGAACTGGAAGCTGAATCGATCATTATCTCCACAGGTGCTTCCGCTCGTTATCTCGGTATTCCGGGTGAGCAGGAAAATGTGGGACGTGGTGTAAGTACATGCGCGACATGTGACGGCTTCTTCTTCCGAGGCAAAAAAATTGTGGTCGTGGGCGGCGGAGACTCCGCGATGGAGGAAGCGAGTTTCCTGACTCGTTTTGCAACAGACGTGACATTGGTTCACCGCCGGGATGAATTGCGTGCATCCAAAATTATGCAGGATCGGGCTCGCAGCAATGAAAAGGTGAAGTGGGCACTGAACCGTACTCCTCTTGAAGTCGTACCTGAAGCGTTGGGTGTCAAAGGGCTGAAGGTGCGCAACAACGAGACAGGGCAGGAAGAGCTGCTTGAAGCAGATGGCGTATTCGTTGCCATTGGTCACACACCGAATACCGGATTCCTTGGGAATGCGATCACAATGGACGAACATGGCTATGTTGTCGTTAAACCGGGAACAACGGAGACCAATATTCCGGGTGTATTCGCCTGTGGTGATGTTCAGGATACGAAGTATCGTCAAGCTATTACGGCTGCAGGATCAGGATGTATGGCTGCGATGGATTGTGAGAAGTTCCTTGAAGGAAGCATTGTTCATGATTGGAGCGAAACGTTGGATAAATAAGCATTACATGCTTGAGGTTAGGCATATGTTAGGAAAAAGAGACAACGGGAAGTCTCATGAAATGAGAGAAGCCGGAAGGCTTCTCTTTTTTTGAAACTACAGTGGGCATGAGTTCGTATACATATAGGGCATATTAGCTGTGAGGTGAAGATTTTGGGGGAAATGATAAAAGATTGGTTACAGAATGCGACAGTGAGACGGTTTTTGATCTTGCTCTTGTTCTGTTTAATTTTGTTCAGTATGGGGAGTATGCTGCACATGATTCTGCTGTTGTTCCTGGTGACATATGTCATGAACAGGTTACAGCATTTCATTACAGGTGGTCTGAATCGATTGTTTCCGATCAATTATAAAGTTGTGGTCATCCTGCTCTATATGATTGTGATCGCAGTCATTGTGCTTGGCATTTCCAGATATTCACCACGGATCGTGGATCAGGTCGTTCAGTTGACGAACGAGATTATGAAATTTCTGGATAGTGCAGACGGTGATAATTTTGCATCCAAAATTGCGGGTTATCTTCAATCCTTCGATATCAAAAATTACACCAATGATGCATTGAAATATATTTTCGCTTTGAGCAAATGGCTGGAGTTTATTCTGCTCGTTATCATTCTGAGTCTGTTCTTCTTGTTGCAGAAGCAGGAGATATCCAAGTTCACGTCCAAGTTCAAAACAAGTAAAATTGGATGGTTCTACAATGAAGTAGCTTATCTGGGAGACAAGTTCGTGTCTTCTTTTGGTAAAGTTATTGAGGCTCAGCTTCTTATTGCGGTGTTTAATACAGTGCTGACGATACTGGGCTTATGGATTCTGGGTTTCCCGTATTTGTTCGCTCTGACCATTCTGGTGTTCATGCTCAGTCTGGTTCCCGTTGCGGGAGTTATCATCTCACTTGTACCGCTCTGTCTGATCGGGTATCAGATGGGTGGACTGAAATTAAGCATAATTGTAATCATCATGATTATTGTTATTCATGCTTTGGAGACGTACTTCCTGAATCCAAAACTGATGGCACACAAGACCAAATTGCCAATGTTCTACACCTTTATCGTACTAATTCTGTCGCAACACTTCCTGGGGATCTGGGGACTGATCATTGGTATTCCGATCTTTGTCTTCCTGCTCGATATTCTGGATGTGAACAAGATGGAGAAGACAGAAGAGCCGGTACGTGTGGAAACGAAGTTATAACGCAGAAAAATCAACTGAGTTTAACCCCAATTCTACAACTTCAGAATTTTCATAAAAGTAAAAGTGCCTTCTATATGTAGAAGGCACTTTTCTGTTGGCAATACCGTCATTCGATAACTTTCTGCATGAGAATGACAGGTGGCAGGGTGCATAAGACGAGTCACCCTATATGAGGGGGCGAAGTCCATCTTTTATGAATGGAACGAGTGAAGATGTAATATCATGAGTTGAGGCTTCCTCTGTTATGGAGGAAGGAATAAAGCGTGCGTTTATTAATGAAGGTAATAAGATTGTATACGTATTCAAAAATGCTATGTGATGTGGTTCAAAACCCTGGCAAAGCATGATGTATCCGAGGTCTTATCGTCTTGACCCAGGCGTATCCTTCAATTATAGTTGGTACGTAGGACTTAAACTATTTTAGATAGATAAAGGTGGCTTGCAGCATGTCTGAGAAAATCTACGTTGGGGTCGATCTCGGCGGAACAGCAATTAAGGTCGGTATATGCGATGAACAAGGTCAGCTAATGCATACGTATGAAGGACCGACTGAAGTGGATAAGGGCGTAGACACGGTCATCGCCAACATCGAGAAGTATGTCCGACATATCGTAGCCGAATCACCTTACAATTGGGAACAGCTTGAGGGTGTAGGCGCTGGAGTGGCCGGTTTCACGAATGTACGCGAGGGAATTATCGTTCATGCCCCTAACATCGGATTTCGGAATGTAGCCATTCGTTCGATTCTGGAAGAACGTCTGGGCAAGCCAATAAAAATAGATAACGATGCAAACGTGGCTGCACTGGGTGAAGTATGGGCAGGAGCCGGCAAAGGCGTAGACAACTGCGTATGTTATACACTCGGTACGGGTGTTGGTGGTGGCTTGATCTTGAATGGTAACATTTATCAGGGTTTCTCCGGTATGGCGGGAGAGCTGGGTCATATCAGTGTTGTACCTGATCTGGAAGCCATAAAGTGCGGTTGTGGTAAAATGGGATGTGTAGAAACAGTATCTTCTGCAACAGGAATTATACGTATGGCGAAGGATGCAGTAGAACGTGGTGATCATACGTCACTGGCACTCGTCGACAAGATTGCAGCCAAAGAAGTATTTGATGCTGCGAAGGCAGGCGATGAAGTGGCACAGCGCATTGTGAATCGTGCGGCCTTTTACCTGGGCAAGTCCATGGCTACTGTAGCAGCCGTCATTAACCCGGAGATGTTCATCATCGGTGGCGGCGTATCCAAAGCGGGCAATTTCTTGTTTGATGAAATCCGTACTGTGTTTGCTAAGCTGACGCCAGAACCGTTGCAAGATGGGGTTCAGATTCTGGAAGCTACACTTGGTAATAATGCAGGTATTGTGGGTGCAGCAGGTCTTCTCTTGCGTTCCTAGTACCCTCGTAACAATATATGAAGACAGCAATATGATAAGGAGGGGACATTTATGCTTGAAGGTGAAGGATCACCAGGCACAGGCGCCACGCTCATTATCATTACGGGCATGTCGGGGGCAGGTAAAACCATTGCAGTACAAAGCCTGGAGGATCTGGGTTTCTTCTGTGTGGATAATCTGCCGCCGGTATTGATTCCAAAATTTGCGGAACTAATTGAACAGTCAAACGGCAAGATTGGTAAGGTTGCATTGGTTATCGATCTGCGCGGGCGTGAATTCTTTACGGCTCTGTCCGAGTCTTTGAACTATATTAAAGATCATTTTACCATTCATTGCGAGATTTTATTCCTGGATGCTACAGATTCTGTACTTGTTCAGCGTTACAAAGAAAGCAGGCGCAGACATCCACTGGCTCCTGAGGGCATGCCGCTGGACGGCATCCGACTGGAACGCAAGATGTTGGAGGAACTCAAAAACTCTGCGACTCAGGTACTGAATACAAGTACGATGAAGCCTGCTCAACTGAAAGAACGCATCATATCCCGCTTTTCTCATCTGGAAAGCCAAATGCTGTCGGTGAATATTACGTCGTTTGGATTCAAGTATGGCATTCCGATTGATGCTGATCTGGTGTTTGATGTACGTTTTTTACCGAATCCGCATTATATTGATCATTTACGACCGAATACGGGACAGAATAGTGATGTGTACGAATATGTTATGAAGTGGCCAGAGACACAGGCGTTTCTGACCAAGCTGCTGGATATGCTGCATTTCCTGATTCCGCAATACCGGAAGGAAGGCAAAAGCCAGGTTATTATTGGAATCGGCTGTACCGGAGGCAAGCATCGTTCGGTAGCAATATCGGAATATTTGGGCAAGATGTTGGGAAGCAGCGAGACAGAAGCTGTCACCGTGAGCCATCGCGACGCTGACCGGGACCGTCATTGAAGAGGGTGAAGGGATGAAAGAGGCCGGACCACGAAGAGAACGTCCGAGAATAGTTGTAATGGGCGGCGGAACCGGATTATCCGTGATGCTGCGCGGTTTGAAAGAGAAGCCGCTGGATATCACGGCCATCGTCACAGTTGCAGATGACGGTGGAAGTTCAGGCATCCTGCGCAATGAGCTACAGATGCCGCCTCCAGGCGACATTCGCAACGTGCTTACGGCACTGGCTGATGTAGAACCATTGCTTTCAGATATGTTGAAGTACCGTTTCAATACAGGCGCGGGGCTTGCAGGCCACAGCTTGGGAAATTTGATTTTGGCTGCAATGACGGATATTTCGGGCGACTTTGTGACCGCAGTGCGGGAGCTTAGCCGCGTGTTTGCCGTTCGAGGTGAGGTATTGCCAGCAGCCGGGCAGGCCGTTGTGTTGCATGCGGAGATGGAAGATGGGACAATTATTACAGGTGAGTCCAAAATCCCTGAGGCGGGTGGACGCATCAAACGTGTTTTCCTTGAACCGGATCACGTGGAGCCGTTGCCAGAGGCAGTAGAGGCCATTCGTCAAGCTGACGCTATTCTGATCGGGCCAGGCAGCCTCTATACAAGCATCCTTCCCAATCTACTCGTACCTAAGCTTGCAGAAGCTGTGGTAGAGGCTGATGCGGTGAAGATGTTTATCTGTAATGTTATGACACAGCCGGGAGAAACAGATAACTATACGGTAAGTGACCACCTTAAGGCGGTACACGAGCATATAGGTCATCAGCTCTTCGACTATGTTATCGTGAATAATGGTGATATTCCGCTGCAAGTGCAAAATAAGTATGCGGAAAAAGGAGCAAAACCGGTTGTACTGGATATGAATGTACTCGAAAGTGCCGGCTATCAGGTGGTTGCAGATACCCTTGTTCTGTTCAAAACCTATCTGCGTCATGATGCCGACAAGTTAAGTCATCACATCTACCAACTGGTACAAAATTGGATGTTACGGAAGAGGTGAAGTCCCATGTCGTTTGCAGCACAGACCAAAAAAGAGTTAACTATGATCGAGAGCGAACCGTGCTGCGAAAAGGCGGAACTTTCAGCCCTCATCCGTATGCTTGGTGCAGTGCAGTTATCGAATAAAAAAGTGATCTTGGATATTTCGACGGAGAATGCCGCGATTGCAAGACGGGCATACTCTCTGCTTAAAAAGCATTTTCAAGTGCATACGGAATTACTGGTCCGCAAAAAAATGCGGCTGAAAAAGAACAATGTATATATTGTTCGTATTCCAACCATGGTACAGGAGATTCTCAATAGTCTTCATATTGTATCTGAGGGCTTTCTCTTTACCCCAGGGATCAGTACGGAATTGTTTCAGCAAAACTGTTGTAAACGGGCCTATCTTCGCGGTGCATTTCTGGCCGGTGGATCGGTTAATAATCCGGAAGGTTCCTCGTACCATCTGGAGATTGCGTCTATGTATGAAGAGCACTGTCAGGCACTGGTTGACCTGGCCAATGAATTTCATCTGAATGCCCGGTGTATAGAACGGAAAAAAGGATTCATCCTATACATTAAGGAAGGCGAGAAAATCATTGAGCTGCTCAGCATCATTGGTGCTCATCAGGCCTTGTTCAAGTTTGAAGATGTACGAATTATGCGAGACATGCGTAACTCCGTTAACCGGATTGTCAATTGTGAGACCGCCAACCTGAACAAAACGATTGGAGCGGCCGTAAGACAAATCGATAATATCCGGTTGTTACAAAAGGAAGTTGGTCTGGAATCTTTGCCTGAGAAACTTCGCGAAGTGGCGGAGGTTCGACTCGCTCATCCGGATATCAACTTGAAGGAAGTTGGCGAGCTCCTTAAAGGTACAGTCAGCAAGTCGGGAGTGAACCATCGGCTTCGTAAAATTGATGAACTGGCTGAGAAAGTACGCACAGAACGTTATGGTTAAGACGGAGTAGGGTAAAGTAACAAGGTCGGCTGTTTCTGCTGAACAGAAAGGTCGGGAAAGTCAGCCGTTAAGGATCTGTGAGACTCACTTAGGTCATTGGATGCGCTGTGCAAAAGATGAAATTAGGGCAAGATAATGTCCTCCAAAGCACCCTGAGTTTTTTCTTCTAGTGTCCTGCACGGGTTAATGGTATAATGTTGTTTAAATATAATTGTGTATTTAATGTCCAGATTTCATAATAGGGGGTAAGTTTCCATGACAAAGCACCCGGTAGTTGTCCGTTTGAAAACGGGTCTCCATGCCAGACCTGCGGCACTGTTCGTTCAAGAAGCGAATAAGTACTCGTCTGAAGTGTTCGTCGAGAAGGACGACAAAAAAGTTAATGCAAAAAGTATCATGGGGATCATGAGCCTTGCAATTAGCACAGGTACGGAAATCCAGATTAGTGCAGAAGGCGCGGATGCCGAACAGGCTGTAAACGCTTTAGTTAGTCTGGTAAGCAAGGAAGAGCTCGAAAACCAATAAGATATGATCAATCCAATGAAGAAGTCCCGAAAGGGGCTTTTTTGCGTTTTTCACGTTTATGCTATCGTCAAGTGCAACATTATGGAATTTGTCCCGTCTGTTAAGGTATCAAATCGATTAAAGTTTGAGATGTTAACACATAAGGAGGCTATCGTGATGGGTAAACAATGGATGAAACCGTTTGGTGCAGTGCTGGTAGCAAGTACGTTGCTTGTAGGAGGAACCGCATGGGTTGCGCCAGGGAACTATGCTTATGCTGCAGAGGTTCAAGGGGTACAACAGAATGTGATTAACGTCGTGGGTAAAGGTGAGATTCAGGTGAAGCCTGATATTGCTTATCTGTCCATTGGTGTGAACAGTACTGCAGAGACAGCTGCATCTGCTCAAAAAGCGAATGCTGCCAAAGTTCAAAAGGTATCCAACTTGCTGAAGAATACGTGGAAGATCAGTGCAGACGACATTCAAACCAGTCAGTTCTCTGTACAACCCAATTATACGTATAGCGAAAAAGACGGACAACAAATCAAAGGATACACAGCGCATCATACACTGACAGTCACGTATCGTCAGATGGACAAGATCGGCGAGCTGCTCGATGCTGCTTCAGGGGCGGGTGCCAACAATATTGAGAACGTACGCTTTACTGTAGAAAATCCGGAAAGTTATGAATCACAAGTGATTGAGAAAGCTGTTGCCAATGCAGATGTGAAAGCTGGCGCCATTGCAAAAGCAGTTAAACGTCAACTTGGTGCTGTTCTTTCCGTGAGCCAAGGTGATGCTAATGTGCCTGTATTCTATGCAAGCGAGGCGTTGATGTCCAAAGCACAAGATACAGCAGGTGGTACGGAGATTGAAACAGGCCAGGTTAAAGTAAGTACAATCCTGAATATCACGTATGAAATGAAATAAAAGATCGAATTAAGGACTGTAAGCTCAAGTAACCTTCTCAAGTGTCATTTGAAGAGTACAACGAAATAATGACAAAGACTTTGTCCTGTGGACAGAGTCTTTTTTTGTTGGAAAAGCAAACTTTGATGAAGTTAGATAGGAGGATACCTTTTTGAAGCAACATGAAATGCTGTATATTGGTATCTTTTTTGTATAGTTGTTCGTGACAAAAAGGTCATAACCCATTATATTTTCCGCCTGATATTCATCAACATTGTAACTCGAGCTGTAAACCTTTCCGAAATTGGGTTAATTATAATAGAGAGGTGAGCGTATGAGATATGCGATCAGGTCAGGATTACATACGCAATGATCCCTAATTGTGAATTCAGAGAGGAGTTTTATATATGACATCATGGAAAAAATGGACAAGTGCGTTGCTTGCAGCAGGAATTATTGTAGGTAGTGGTTCGGTATGGCAGGACAGTTCGGTTCAGGCAGCATCGGTATCCTCTAAAGTGACAACCCCGGCTGAGGTAACTCTGAAATCGGGTGGAAAAACACTGACTCAAAAAGGGCTTCTTCAAGGTGGATCGACATGGGTCTCTCTTACGGCAGTAAAAGATGTAGCGGGTGGAACGCTGAAATATGATGCGAAAACCAAGTCATATACGGTAACAGCAGCCAACAATGCGATGACCGTTAGCCTGATTGATGGACAACCAAACGTGTACATTAACGGTTATTACCCTCAGGTGGAAGCAAAATTGATTCAGGGTCGATTATATATTCCATTCTCAGCAATGAGAGATTATCTGGGTGTACAGGGGAATTGGGATGGCAAAACCAAAACGTTGACACTCAGCAAGGTGAAACAAAATAACGTTAAAATTAAAGCGGCAACAGTTAATGTCACTGTAAAAAATGCTGAAGTCGATGTTCAATATCCGCAAGTGAGTGGACTTGCCAGCAAAGAAGCTGAAGCGGCAATCAACAAAGTGCTGAAAGACGAAGTGGATGCTTATGTAGCTGACTTCAAGAAACAGACATCTGAATTCGGCGGTGCAACAGCCAACCGTCCATATGCATTTGAGAGCTCTTATGTAGTGACGTACAACGAAAAAGGCGTGCTGGGACTCATTACACAACGATACGAAGATTATGCTGGCGCTCATGGTATGACAACCCGTACGGGCCACACCTTTGCACTGGACACAGGCAAGGAGCTTACGTTAGATGATGTGCTGCAAAACAACAAAACTATGCGTGAGACGTTGGGTAAAAAAGTCGGCGAACAGCTGAAAGCTCGCGGTGGATACCTGGAAGGTTATAAAGGGTTGAATAAAGATCAGGATTTCTATGTGACACCAACGGGTGTGGTCGTGTTCTTCCAGTTGTATGAGTATACGGCGTACGCAGAGGGATTCCCTGAAATGCCATTTACGTATAAAGAACTTCTCCCTAAAGGAACTGAACCTTTCAGTAATGTATCTGGAACCAAATAAAGAAATCATTATTATGCACTCTTAAGTTATCTTTCTTATAAAATGAAAAAATAAGCCCTCATCATAATCATGATGAGGGCTTATTCCCGTATAGACAACACAATGGGGTGTTGCTGACGTTAGGTGTTGATATGTTAACTCGTAGACCGGGGTCTACATAACACTTAAATGCCTTGGGAACCTACGTTTTCGATAACTTTATCAATGATACCGTAATCGGCGGCTTCAGCAGCACTCATGAAGTAGTCACGATCTGTATCTTTCTCAATCCGCTCAAGCGGTTGACCTGAACGCTCAGAGATGATGCGGTTCAAGGTATCACGCATTTTCAGGATGCGGCGAGCACGGATTTCGATGTCGGAAGCTTGACCTTGTGCACCACCAAGTGGTTGGTGAATCATAATTTCACTGTTTGGTAATGCAAAACGTTTACCTTTTGCACCGGCATTCAGCAAGAATGCACCCATGGAAGCCGCCATACCTACACAGATGGTAGATACATCCGGTTTGATGAACTGCATTGTATCGTAAATCGCCATACCGGCTGTAATCGATCCGCCTGGGCTGTTGATGTATAAGTGAATGTCTTTCTCCGGATCTTCCGCAGCCAGGAACAACATCTGTGCCATAATGGCATTAGCCACTACGTCATTAACATCGCTACCAAGGAAAATAATACGATCCTTCAGCAATCTGGAGTAGATGTCGTAGGCGCGCTCACCCCGGTTGCTCTGTTCAACGACCATTGGAATAAAACTCACGTGAAAAACCTCCTTGGAATGTAAATGTTATTGGTGTTTATACTTAAACTGTTACCGTATTACCCACATAATAAACAATTCCAAACAAAAAGTCAAAGAAAGTCAAACTAACTTGCAAAAAAAAGAAACCTTTCCGGTTTCATTGGTTAAATGGGTTATGAGCTGTTAAATAAAAATGGCGCGCCCGCCAAGAATCGAACTTGGATCTCAGGCTTCGGAGGCCTACGTCATATCCATTGGACCACGGGCGCACATTATGTGACAGCAATAATGATTATAGCTCATGAAATATTTAATTGCAAGCAGTTCGTTGTGGTATTGGTTTGGATTAACCTAAAAATGATCATGATGAAGAAGAGTGGATAAAGAGTACATTTAAGTAAATGCTATTAGAGGTTTTGGACATGCCGTATGAAATGTGATTCTGAGCGATATGTAGATTGAATTCATTCGTTTCTTCTATATATGGTATGCGTGAGCTAGTCCTAGATCATGGAAGTCTAGGATTGTGAAAATAGGCGCGTACAAACGCTGAATGCGTGTCGAAATAACACGTTGAAACACTTGCATGTCACGTCAGTTTTAGGTAGAATAGACGTGGGACTTAAAAAGTTAACCCGGGACGTTTTAGGGCCACGAAAGAGAGCTTAGAACGAGAACTTGCGGGAGTGGAAAGCATGCGAACGATTTTAGAAGTACAAAAGCAGCTTCTGCCTGATCTCATGGATATCTTGAAAAAGAGGTATACGATTCTGCAACAGATCATGTTATCGGATGTGATCGGACGGAGAACGTTAGCTAATTCCATGCAGATGACCGAGCGGGTTCTGAGGGCTGAGACCGATCTGTTAAAGGCTCAGGGACTTATTGAAATTGACAGTGCAGGAATGAAGATCAGCGAGGCAGGGTATGATTTGCTGCAGCAGTTAGAGCCCGTAGCCAAAGAGTTGTTTGGATTATCCGAGCTGGAAGAGCGCATCAAGCAAGCCTACGGTCTGCAAAAGGTAGTTGTGGTTCCTGGTGATTCGGATATTTCTCCATTTGCCAAAAGGGAACTGGGCAGAGCCGGAGCGAAGGCTCTCGGCAATATCATGAGTGATAACGACGTTGTCGCCGTTACTGGCGGTTCAACAACGGCCGAAGTTGCAGAACAACTAAATCCGCCAACATCGCTTAAAGGTGTCTGGTTCGTACCGGCACGCGGTGGACTTGGAGAAAGCCTTGAAATTCAGGCAAATACGATTGCATCTACAATGGCAAAGCGGGTAGGGGCGCAATACAAACTCCTGCATGTACCGGATTTGCTTAGTGATCATGCCTATGAATCATTAATCCAGGACCCTAGTGTTCAGGAGATTCTGCAGCTGATTCGGAAATCGCGGATTGTTATTCATGGAATTGGTGATGCCGTGGAGATGGCGACAAGACGTAAACTTGCGACGGAGATTATAGATGAACTTCAGGAGCAAGGTGCCGTATCTGAATCTTTCGGTTATTACTTTAACGATCAGGGTAAGGTGGTACATACCATGCTTACACTGGGTATGCGACTTCAGGATATTGAACGAACCGATGTTGTGATTGGAATCGCAGGTGGCAAAAGCAAAGCTGCTGCTATACATTCTGTGTTGCGATTTGGTCAGGAAGATATTCTGATTATTGATGAGGCTGCTGCCGAAGTCATCGTTGCTGAAATGGAATAAGGTTTTACTTTGCATCACAACTATTGTTGTCTTGACGGACTTCACCGTCTGTCTTGAATATATAAGTTTCATAAAAAATTAATCAAAACTTGGGAGGAACTTACTCATGATTAAAGTAGGTATTAACGGTTTTGGACGTATCGGACGCTTGGCATTCCGCCGTATTCAAAATGTAGCAGGCATCGAGGTAGTAGCAATCAACGACTTGACTGACGCTAAAATGCTCGCTCATTTGCTCAAATATGATACAACTCAAGGTCGTTTCGATGGCGATGTTGAAGTACACGATGGCTTCTTCAAAGTGAACGGCAAAGAAGTTAAAGTATTGGCTAACCGTAACCCGGAAGAACTTCCTTGGGGCGACCTGGGCGTAGATATCGTTCTGGAATGTACTGGTTTCTTCACAACGAAAGAAGCAGCTGAGAAACACTTGAAAGGTGGAGCTAAGAAAGTTGTTATCTCCGCACCAGCTACTGGCGACATGAAAACCATCGTTTACAACGTAAACCATGAAATCCTCGACGGTACTGAAACTGTAATCTCTGGCGCATCTTGCACAACAAACTGCCTGGCACCTATGGCAAAAACACTGCAAGACAAATTCGGAATCGTTCAAGGTTTGATGACTACAATTCACGCTTACACTGGCGACCAAAACACGTTGGATGCTCCACACCCTAAAGGTGACTTCCGTCGTGCTCGCGCAGCAGCTGAAAACATCATCCCTAACACAACTGGTGCTGCTAAAGCAATCGGTCTGGTAATCCCAGAACTGCAAGGCATCCTTGATGGTGCAGCTCAACGTGTACCAGTAGCTACTGGTTCCCTGACTGAGCTCGTAACTGTTCTGAACAAAAAAGTAACTGCTGAAGAAGTTAACGCAGCTATGCAAGAAGCTTCCGATCCAGAAACTTTCGGATACACAGAAGACGAAATCGTATCTTCCGATATCCAAGGAATCACTTTCGGTTCCCTGTTTGATGCAACTCAAACTAAAGTTCTGACTGTTGGCGACCAACAATTGGTTAAAACTGTAGCTTGGTATGACAATGAAATGTCCTACACTGCACAATTGGTTCGCACTTTGGAGCACTTTGCAAAAATGATTAAGTAATATCTGCAATAACATAGAGCGGAAACAGATGCTATATTGTTTCCGCTCTTTATATATCTACATTTTGCAAATTTCTCAAAAACACCAGGATTGACAAGGGATTTTAGCTCTTGATTGGTCCACCAAATACATGGGTGCGGAGGAAATACAGATGAACAAAAAAAGTGTACGCGATATCGAATTGACAGGAAAACGGGCTTTTGTCCGTGTAGATTTCAATGTGCCGCTCGAAGATGGTAAAATTACAGATGACAAACGTATTCGTGCGACGCTTCCTACAATCAACTTCTTGATTGAAAAAGGCGCTAAAGTCATTTTGGCAAGCCACATGGGTCGTCCTAACGGCGAAGTGGTTGAATCTTTGCGTTTGACTCCAGCAGCTGAGCGTTTGTCTGAATTGCTTGGTAAAACAGTTGTTAAAGCTGACGGTTCTGTTGGTGGCGCTGTTAAAGCTCAAATCGCTGAACTGAACAACGGCGACGTATTGTTGCTTGAAAACGTTCGTTTCCACGCAGGCGAAGAGAAAAACGATCCGGAACTGGCAAAACAATTTGCTGAACTGGCTGACGTTTTCGTTAATGATGCGTTTGGCGCGGCTCACAGAGCACACGCTTCGACTGAAGGAATCGCTCACTTGCTTCCAGCAGTGTCCGGTTTGTTGATGGAGAAAGAACTTGAAGTGTTGGGTAAAGCAATCTCCAACCCTGAGCGTCCTTTCACAGCTATCATTGGTGGATCCAAAGTTAAAGACAAAATCGATGTAATCGACAACCTGCTGAACATTGCAGACAACGTGATCATCGGTGGCGGTCTGACTTACACGTTCTTCAAGGCACAAGGACATGAAATTGGACAATCCTTGCTGGATGATTCCAAACTTGATGTTGCGCTCGGTTTCATCGAAAAAGCGAAAAAACTGGGTAAAAACTTCTACCTGCCGGTAGATATCGTAGTGTCTGACGATTTCAGTGCGAAAGCAAACACACAAATCGTTGACATCGATGGTATCCCAGCAGATTGGGAAGGTATCGACATCGGTCCTAAAACACGTGAGATCTATGCTGATGTAATCAAAAACTCCAAATTGGTTGTGTGGAACGGACCAATGGGCGTATTTGAAATTGAGCCATTCTCCCACGGTACTCGTGCAGTAGCGGAAGCTTGCGCTGAGACAGAAGCTTACACTGTAATTGGTGGCGGTGACTCCGCAGCAGCAGCTGAGAAGTTCAAATTGGCTGACAAGATGAACCACATCTCTACAGGTGGCGGTGCATCGCTCGAGTTCATGGAAGGTAAAGTACTTCCAGGCGTAGTGGCATTGAACGACAAGTAAGTTTTAGTAGCCTATAGCATGAAGGAGTTGAAACCCATGAGAACACCGATTATCGCAGGTAACTGGAAAATGTTCAAAACGGTTTCCGAATCCAATGACTTCATTCAGGAAGTTAAAGGAAAAGCGGAAGTTGAAGGCGTGGAAACTGTAATCTGCGCACCGTTTACGAATCTGCCATCTCTGGTAGAAGCCGTTAAAGGCACAAACATCAAAATTGGTGCACAAAATCTTCATTTTGAAGACAACGGTGCATTCACAGGTGAAATCAGCGGCGTAATGCTGAAAGACCTGGGCGTGGATTATGTCATTATTGGTCACTCGGAGCGCCGTCAATATTTTGCGGAAACCGATGAGACTGTCAATAAAAAATTGCATGCAGCATTCCGTCACGGATTGACTCCAATCTTCTGCCTTGGTGAGACGCTTGAAGAGCGTGAAGCGAACCAAACAAAAGACGTATGCAAAGTGCAAACAGTAGCTGCTTTTGCAGGTCTGTCTGCAGAGCAAGCGGCACAAGTTGTTATCGCTTATGAGCCAATCTGGGCGATTGGTACAGGCAAATCCTCCACTTCCCAAGATGCGAATGAAGTTATTGCTTACATCCGTACGCTGGTGAAGGATCTGTACAACGAGACGGTTGCGAATGCAGTTCGTATTCAATACGGCGGCAGTGTTAAACCGGAGAACGTAACAGAATACCTCGGACAAAGCGACATCGACGGCGCACTTGTTGGCGGTGCCAGCTTGCAGCCGGCTTCGTTCATCGCGCTTGTTGAGGGGGCGAAGTAAGATGACAGCTCCAAAACCTGTAGCACTGATCATCATGGATGGCTTTGGTCTACGTAACACGGTGGAAGGCAACGCGGTAGCGCAAGCCAAGAAACCGAACTACGACCGTTTCATGAGCCAATTCCCACATACAACACTCACTGCTTGCGGTGAAGCTGTAGGTTTGCCAGAAGGGCAAATGGGAAATTCCGAGGTAGGTCACCTGAACATTGGTGCCGGCCGGATCGTATACCAGGATTTGACCCGTATCTCCAAATCCATTCGTGACGGCGAGTTCTACGACAATGAAACACTTGTCAAAGCGGTTCGCGAAGCGAAACAAAGCGGCAAAAAGCTTCATCTCTACGGCTTGTTGTCCGATGGCGGCGTACATAGTCACATCGACCACCTGTTTGCTATGCTGGATCTGGCCAAAAAAGAAGGAATGAATGATGTATATATTCATGCTTTCATGGATGGCCGTGATGTTATGCCAGACAGTGGTAAAGACTTCATGCAGAAGCTGATCGCCAAGATTGAAGAAGTCGGTGTAGGTAAAATTGCAACGGTTCAAGGCCGCTATTACGCGATGGACCGTGACAAACGTTGGGAACGGGTTGAGAAATCATACCGTGCCATCGTTTATGGAGATGGACCAAAATACACTGACCCACTCAAAGCGGTTGAAGAATCGTATGAGAAGTCCGTATTTGATGAATTCGTTGAACCAACGGTTATCGTCAAAGCGGATGGTGAGCCGGTAGGTTTGGTTGAGAGCGGCGATTCCGTTATCTTCCTCAACTTCCGTCCTGACCGTGCGATTCAGTTGTCGCAAGTATTCACAAACCAGGATTTCCGCGGTTTCGATCGTGGTCCGAAGTTCCCTGTGGGCTTGCACTTTGTATGCTTGACTTTGTTCAGCGAGACGGTTGAAGGTTATGTGGCTTATTCGCCGAAGAACCTCGACAACACCCTGGGTGAAGTTCTGGTACAGAACAATAAAAAACAACTGCGTATTGCAGAAACTGAGAAATACCCGCACGTTACCTTCTTCTTCAGCGGTGGTCGTGATGTGGAGCTTCCGGGCGAAACTCGCGTACTAATCAACTCACCAAAAGTTGCAACGTATGACCTGCAACCGGAGATGAGTGCGTATGAAGTAGCTGATGCATGTGTTCGCGAGATCGAAGCAGACAAACATGACGCCATCATTCTGAACTTTGCTAACCCTGACATGGTTGGACACTCCGGCATGCTGGAGCCTACCATCAAAGCGGTTGAAGTAACAGATGAGTGCATGGGCCGTGTTGTGGATGCGGTACTTGCCAAAGGCGGCGTTGTACTGATCACTGCGGATCATGGTAACGCGGATATGGTGTTCGATGAGAAAGGACGTCCGTTCACAGCTCATACAACGAACCCCGTTCCATTCATCGTTACGGATGCCAATGTAACTTTGCGTGAAGGCGGAATCCTGGCAGATATCGCGCCAACGATCCTTGACCTGATGCAATTGCCTAAACCGGAAGAAATGACAGGTACATCTGTCATCGCTACCCGCAAATAAGTTACGTAACAACATATATGAAATTGGGAAGTTTGGAGTGTACCCCTGAACGAAGGAAGCAGAAATTGTCTGAAGAAGCGTTAGCGTTCGCCTTTATCACATGATTCCAACTTATGAAAATAAGTTCAAAAGGAATCAGGGGATAACAGCGATCAGAGGACAATTCTGCTAACGTAGTGGAAAAGGGAAAACACAAGTGGTCCTAATTTATAATAAATTTAAATTTAAAGGAGATTATCACAAATGACTATTATTTCTGACGTGTACGCTCGCGAAGTCCTCGACTCCCGCGGTAACCCTACAGTAGAAGTTGAAGTATACCTGGAGTCCGGCGCAATCGGACGCGCAATCGTTCCATCTGGTGCATCCACTGGTGCCCACGAAGCCGTTGAGCTTCGCGATGGTGACAAATCCCGTTACCTCGGTAAAGGCGTTCTGCAAGCTGTTAAAAACGTAAACGAAACAATCGCTCCAGAAGTTATCGGTATGGATGCATTGGATCAACTGGGTATCGACAAATTGATGATCACTTTGGATGGTACGCCAAACAAAGGTAAACTGGGTGCTAACGCAATCCTGGCTGTATCCATGGCAGTAGCTCGCGCAGCTGCTGACGCTCTGGACCTGCCATTGTACGTTTACCTGGGCGGATTCAACGCTAAAGCATTGCCAGTTCCAATGATGAACATCATCAACGGTGGTGAGCATGCGGACAACAACATCGACGTTCAAGAGTTCATGGTTCTTCCAGTTGGAGCACCAAGCTTCAAAGAAGCTCTTCGCGTAGGTGCAGAGATCTTCCACAACTTGAAATCCGTATTGAGCTCAAAAGGCTTGAACACAGCTGTAGGTGACGAAGGTGGTTTCGCACCGAACCTTGGTTCGAACGAAGAAGCAATCACTACAATCATCGAAGCAATTGAAAAAGCTGGTTACAAACCAGGCGTTGACGTATTCCTGGGTATGGACGTTGCTTCCACTGAGTTCTACAAAGATGGTAAGTACACACTTGCTGGTGAAGGTAAATCTTACACTTCCGCTGAGTATGTTGACCTTCTGGCTTCATGGGTTGAGAAATACCCAATCATCACAATCGAAGACGGTATGTCCGAAGATGACTGGGATGGTTGGAAATTGCTCACTGAGAAATTGGGAGACAAAGTACAACTCGTTGGTGATGACCTGTTCGTAACAAACACTGAGCGTCTGGGCAGAGGTATCGACGAAGGTATCGGTAACTCCATCCTGATCAAAGTTAACCAAATCGGTACATTGACTGAAACATTTGATGCAATCGAAATGGCTAAACGTGCAGGATACACAGCTGTAATCTCTCACCGTTCCGGTGAATCCGAAGACAGCACAATTGCTGATATCGCTGTTGCAACTAACGCTGGTCAAATCAAAACGGGTGCTCCTTCCCGTACAGATCGTATCGCGAAGTACAACCAATTGCTCCGCATTGAGGATCAACTGGGTGAACTGGCTCAATACAATGGTCTTAAAGGATTCTACAACCTTAAAAAATAAGCTGGATATCCAGCTTTTACGGGCAAGCCGGGTAACCGGCTTGTCTTTTTTTGCAACGAAGTAATGGTATAACGTAAGGATCACGCAGATGGTGAAATTTAGGGCATTGTATAAACTGTACTACTTGTAGTACAACCATAGCTATGTTACAATTAAAGTAACTGTTTTTATGGTGAGATGTATGCCCACATGGGTAGGAGGTGGAAAGAATGGATATTGCTTTGAAATTGCTGCTCGTTGTTTTCTCGATCGGTCTAATCACTGTAGTATTGCTGCAGCACGGGAAAAGCGCTGGTTTGGCGGGTGCCATCTCCGGTGGTGCGGAACATCTTTTCGGTAAAACGAAAGCGCGCGGATTGGATCTCTTCCTGCAACGTGCAACGGTGGTACTGGGTGCAGGATTTATGATTTTGTCTATTGTTGTTACGGTGGTTTCCAAGTAAGACTTGGAACTGCTGTTCAATGAATAGCTTTTAAGCTAATGGCTTAATTGATGAACCTTCGTTTCGTGAAGAAACGGGGGTTTTTTAATAAATTCTTACGCGTCCAAACTTTTCCAACAATTTAATCTATAGACTCCATGATTTTCGGTCTTCTTCTCACTTCTGTTTGGTTTGCCTTCCTTAAAATGCATCACACCCCTAACATGTATGGTATGTCCCTCGCTTATTCGTTACGCGAACTCACTCCCTATAATGAATGTCATGTGTACAGAAAATTTCCGGACGTAGTCCTTTTCCAGATGCGCACAGCACGTGTATCGCATAAAATGTCTGTAGAGATACGTGAAAGCGTGATTTTGAGGAGCGCATGGCCACTGTGGTTTTTTTGCGAGGTACGGATGGGCCGGATTGAATTCGTGTATACTAGGGTATGAGATAGTATGGTTGTACCACTACTTCTCTTCACAGTAGTGATATTGTATTGCATGAAAATGGTAAGAATTCCGATACATAAAGAGATAAGACTTGCTTACACTTTTATGTTTCCCGAGGTGAATATATTAATGATAACAGAACAACAATTGCTCGACTTCATGCGGGAAACCGCTTATAAACCCATGACTTATCAGGAGTTGGAACAGCACTTCGCTATTGAAGATGCAGCTGATTTCAAAGCCTTTTTGATTATGCTGAATACGCTGGAGGAATCCGGTAAAGTTTTGCTGACCCGTAACAATCGCTATGGCATGCCAGAGCGCATGGATTTGGTACGTGGACGTTTACAGGCTCACGCCAAAGGTTTTGCTTTCCTTATTCCTGAGGATCGGGAGCACCCGGATGTGTACATTCACGCCAATGACATGAAGAGTGCGATGAATGGTGACACGGTATTGGTTAAAGTCACATCTCAAGGACCTTCAGGCGGTCGCCTGGAGGGTGAGATTGTCCGTATTGTTACTCGTGCTGTGACACAAGTCGTTGGTGTGTTCCAGAGTCATGAGGTGTACGGATTTGTCATTCCGGATGATAAACGGATTAATCGCGATATTTTCATCCCACGTACCAACTTTGCTGGGGCGGTTGATGGACAGAAGGTCGTCGCAAAAATCGTCAGCTATCCGGAGGGCCGTGCGGCAGCCGAGGGTGAAGTGATCGAGATTCTCGGTCATAAGGATGAGCCGGGTATTGATATTTTGTCCGTTATTCGCAAGCATCAGTTGCCTGAAGCTTTCCCTGATGAGGTGGTAGAAGAGGCGGAGAAAGCACCCGACTCCATCACGGATGAGGAGATTGTACAACAGGGTCGCCGTGATCTGCGCGGACTTAACATTGTCACGATTGATGGCGAAGATGCCAAAGATCTGGATGATGCTGTTAACGTAGAGAAGCTACCTAACGGGAACTATCGTCTGGGTGTTCATATTGCCGACGTTGGCTATTATGTACAGGAGAATTCCAAGCTCGATCAAGAAGCCTACAACCGTGGATGCAGTGTGTATCTGGTGGATCGGGTTATTCCGATGTTGCCACAGCGTCTGTCCAACGGAATCTGTAGTTTGAACCCGCAGGTAGACCGCCTGACCCTGTCTTGTGAGATGGAGTTTAACGACCAGATGAAGGTTGTCAAACACGACATTTTCACGAGTGTAATCAAAACCAAAGAGCGGATGACGTATTCCAACGTTCGTAAAATCCTTGAAGGTGAAGAGCCGGAATTGCTTGAGCGTTATAAGGATCTGGTAGATGATTTCCATCTGATGAAAGAGATTGCTTTGAAGCTGCGTGCTATGCGTATGCGCCGTGGTGCGGTTGACTTTGATTTTGAAGAATCCAAAATCATTGTGGACGCAGAATGCAAACCGGTAGATATCGTGAAACGGGAGCGTTCGATTGCCGAGCAAATCATTGAGGAATTCATGTTGGCAGCGAACGAAACAGTGGCAGAGCATTTCCACTGGTTGAAGGTTCCGTTTATCTATCGTGTGCATGAAGATCCAGATCAGGAAAAACTGCAAAATTTCCTCGCCTTTGCGGCGAATTTCGGACACCAGGTCAAAGGACGTGGCAATGCAATTCATCCACGTGCACTTCAATCGTTGCTTGAGGATATCAAAGAAACGAAAGAACAAACCGTGATCAGTACGATGATGCTTCGTTCCATGAAACAGGCGAAGTATGATTCTGAAATGTCAGGTCACTTTGGCCTCGCGGCAGAATTCTATAGTCACTTCACGTCTCCAATTCGTCGTTATCCCGATCTCGTCATTCACCGGGTGATTCGCGAAGTGATTGAAAATAATGGTGCTTTGCCGGAGAACCGTCAGGAGTATTTGGCAGCACGTATGGCCGATATTGCCCAGCAGTCTTCGGAACGTGAACGTGTGGCGGTAGAAGCTGAGCGGGATACGGAAAAAATGAAAAAAGCCGAGTACATGCTCGATAAAGTAGGCGAAGAGTTCGAAGGCATGATCAGTAGTGTGACCAGCTTCGGTATGTTCATTGAACTGGAAAACACGGTTGAAGGTCTGATTCGTCTGAGCGCGCTCACGGACGACTATTATCATTTTGACGATCAGCATATGGCTCTGATTGGTGAACGGACTTCAAAAGTCTTCCGCATCGGTGATGAAGTGAAGATCCGTGTGGCACGTGTAAGCATGGAAGAGTATACGATTGATTTTGAAATGGTGGATATGAAACCTCGCGGTGAACGTCCTGGCGGCTTCGGTGGTGGACGTGGCGGTAAAGGTGGACGTCCTCCTGGTAGCGGCGGCGGACGCGGTGGTGCCAAGGGTGGACCAGGCGGATTCAGCGGTTCGCGTGGCGGCAAAGGTGGCTCAGCCAGTGCTGGAGGCAACCGTGGTGGCCGATCAACGGAAGAGAGCGGCAAAGGTGGACGTGGCGGTCGCAGTGGAGCAGCGAGCGCAGGTACGGGCGCAGGCTCATCCGGTGGATACGGAGGTAAAGGCGGCGGCAAACCGAAAGGTGAGCGTCGTGCTGGTGATGCTGGCGGATCGACTGGCCGGGGCAAAGGCGCGGTGAGCTTTGGTTTTGGCTCAGGTAAAGGCGGTTATAGCTCTACATCGGGTGGATCGGATAGTGGTTCAACCGGTGGACAAGGAAGTGGCCAAAGCAGCGGCAGCGGTCGCGGTGAAGGAAGCTTTAAGTCAGGCAAGGGCGGCGGTAAAGGTGGAAAAGGCGGAAGTGGACACAAAAACACTTCGCCAAGCGGCGTATTTATTGGAGAGAATGCAACTCCTGGTGGCGCTCAGGAAGGCGGAGCACCACGACGCAAGCGGAAAAAGAGCAAAGGTGCAGCGGGTAACGGCACGGCAGCTTTTGTGCGGAAAAAGAAAAAATAAAGCTAACGTTACCTGAAGAGATGGATTACTATTCGTTCCTCTAGGTTAAGCGTTGGAGAAATAGTCACTTTCTCCGGTGTGTTGTTTCGCACTGTCTGGAAGTGGTGTAATGAGGAGGGGCGGCAGAGGTCGCCTCTTTCTTGATTTTAACAGCCGTACTTGCTACAATTAAGGTCTGGCATGTGGTACCTTGGTGCAACATTGGGTGCGCTGCTATAGAGCATGGTACCGGCTTATTTTACGGAGAAGGAGTGAGGACATGGGCAAGAATGACGGACAGAGTAAAGTGCTCGCACAGAATAAAAAGGCTTCCCATGACTACTTCATTGAAGATACGTATGAAGCGGGCATGGTGCTTACCGGAACGGAGATCAAATCTCTTCGTAACGGCCGTGCGAATATTGGTGATGCATTTGCCACGATTCGAAACGGTGAGATTCATATTCACAATATGCATATTAGTCCTTTTGAACAAGGGAACCGAAATAATCCGCTCGATCCGACACGTACGCGCAAGTTGTTGATGCATAAAGTGCAGATTCACAAGTTGCTTGGGCTGTCGAAACAGGATGGGTACAGCATTGTGCCACTGAAGATTTATATCCGTAACGGTTATGCAAAGCTTTTGCTTGGACTGGGTAAAGGTAAGAAGCAGTTTGATAAACGTGAGACTGCAGCCAAGCGGGATGCACAACGTGATATTCAACGGGCAATGCGCGAGAAGCAGAAGGTTGCACGTTAAGTGTAGCGCTGGGTGTGAAAGCTGTATTATAGGTATAAGTTAGTTTTCTGATGGAGTTAGGAAGGTTGATGTACGAGTTAAGGAGTCTCAAGGTTTGTCCTGCAATGGGCAAGATTGAGGCTTTTTTATTTGTATTAGCGAAAGTAATTAGATGAGGTTGTTGAAGTGTGCTGTAAACTGAATTTTTGTGATATGTGTAGAAGAAGTAAGTAGGGGCATGGAATATGGCGTAGTGATGAATCAAAATTATCAGCTGTTGCGTAGTTTGCCTGAATCGTGGGTAAAATACTTAGGTGCCGTTGTTCGTGAGCCGATCTGGGTAACTTTACTTCCGATGGGTGACGCGGTATAATATGTAGACGATTGAGCCTGTTGTATTGGATAACTTTGTATACGTGCTCAGCCTGCTGGAATGTCTTCCAGCAATCTGTACTATATCGGCTTGCTGCTCTATGTTATGATTACTCATGTAGCAGACAGGAATGCCGAGTTTGAAAGAAGCATCTTTTTACCTTGGAGGAAAAAGATGTGCAGCACCTTTGCTCCGTATTCACGGATTAATCCTGGAGCCCTTCTTAATTGAGGGGGCGTTTATGGATTCGACGGGGATAGTTCGAGCATGGGTAGCGGGTAGTGGGGACGCGTCCGCTTCATCAACGCTAAAGCCTATTAAACGGCAAACAACAAACAAACTACGCTTTCGCAGCCTAAGAAACTGTGTGCGTGCTTCTAACCTGCATCGCCCATGTGACAGGATTAGGGGCTAACAAGTAGTGGGATACGCTGTCACATCTCCGCCTGGGGTGTGCTGAAGAAGACAATCAGGCTGACCCAACGTATAGCCGGTTACGGGGCGATACTCGGGTGACATCAAAACTGTGACTACACCCGTAGAAGCTTATGTGTCGTTATCTTCGGACAGGGGTTCGACTCCCCTCGCCTCCATTAGTAAGCAAAAACCACCAACCAGTGTTCTGGTTGGTGGTTTTTCAGTTTATGATATAATAAGCATAAATTTAGATTGGGGGACTCAAGATGTTTGAAAATCGAGAACAGCTCCAAGCAATTTTAAAAAAAGCAAATCAACATGCAAGGAAGCAGGCTAAAGAGTCTGGTGCTTCTATTTATTATATAAAGAATAACAAACGCGTTCGTGAGGATGCTGAAGGTAATAAATTCGAAATTATATTCGATGCTACTGGGAAACGCCAGGAGTTTGATTATCATGAGTGAAGTTAGACCAGTCATGACTGTGTTTGCGGGCACCAATGGAGCAGGGAAAAGTACACTTAGCATGCAAATGAGAGAGTGGCTTGGTGAACTGGTTGATCCTGATCAGATTGCAAGAGAGTTAAAGCCAGAGAATCCTCGTAGTGCTGATCTGTCTGCTGGCAGGGAAGCTGTAAAAAGAATCCGATCACTCATTAAAAGTGGTGTAAACTTCGCTATTGAAACGACATTGTCCGGATCATTTGTTTTAAAACATATGGAAATAGCAAAAGAAAACAATTATGAAATTGTCGTTTACTATATCGGTCTTGAGGATGTTCAAATGCATATAGATCGTGTAGCCTCTCGTGTTGAACAAGGTGGACATTGGATTGCAGAAGAAGACATTCGTTATCGATATGGTGAGTCATTGAAGAACCTTAAACCGGCTCTAGCCATCGCAGATCGGGTTACTATTATTGATAATACATATGAGCCTTTAATTGTTGCGGAAATCATGCAGAGTGATTTGATCTATTGTGTTGAGTCCATACCTGCGTGGGCTAATCCTGTTCTTACGGGTTACTGATACTTGGGTGACATTAAAACTGTGACTACACTCGTAGAAGCTTATGTGCTGTTATCTTCGGGTCAAAGGTTCGATACCCCCTCAACTCCATTAAAGTTAGCAAAATCCACCAACCATTGTTCTGGTTGGTGGATTTTTATTTTATGATATAATAACCTAAATTATATAAATGGAGGAAATTTAGGTATATGTAGGTCGGGAGTAGCTCCCGGAAAGTATATCAGGTACATTTAGGCTCTGAAACGTATATAGGTATCTATAGCCTGCTTTAGCTAGACCAAATTATGATAATAGAAAATACATACGGATCATCCATTTTTATGGGGATTTTAATAGATTTTGGATCCTGCTTGTGTGGAGACTATGCTGACTTGGTACGCGAATTTAGATCTAAGAGAGTAGAGTGGATACATCCAAACGGAGACTACTCCCCGCAGACCTTTGGAAGAGGTCCGACTCTCAGGGTATTTTATATGAAAAACTAATTTATAATTTTTAACATTAAATATCATATTTTTTGATGCTAACAGAGTAAAGGAGTAGTTATTTTGGATCCGTACTTATATTTGTTTTTTCATGTTCTATCACATGCTCTTCTTGGGGCGGTAATTGCATACTGCTTTTTGCCAAGGGATACATGGAAAGATCTTATGATATGTCTATGTTCGGGTGCACTGTGTGGAATAATTCCTGATATTTTTGGGGATAGAAGTGTAGCTCCGTGGTCCCATTCTATATTGTTTACACCCCTTTTAGCTTTAGGAATAGCCTATTTGACAAAACTGTTCTATAAAAAGACAAGTCTCAAATTAATCTGGGGATCTTCTATTTTGTCTGTCTTGTTTGGACACTTATTTTTAGACTATATGGGACATGATTTACCAGCATTCTATCCCTTGAGTGATAAATCATATATTATGGGTGCCATTACATTGGGAGATCCATGGATATGGTTTCCGTTAATTATTGGTCTTGGATTGAGTATTTTTTTGAGGAACAGGCCTAAATTACCCGTAATTACTTCGATACTATTTATAGTGGTATATTTAGTTTTTCGAATAATATCAAAAGAAATAATTGAGCACAAAGTTCAAGTTCAACACCCGGTTCCTGAAAAGTCATATATTATAGTGGAGCCCGATAGTCATTATGAATTTCCTTTAGATCCCAGAAAATGGTTGGAGTTCAGATTTCGAGTCATCAGTCCTCATTTCTCTAAAGGTGGTGATGCGGGTATACTGGGAGAGAAGTCAGACAAACTATTCTGGTACGATTTTTATCCAGTAGCCTTTGAGATTAATTTATCAAGAGGGAAATACGTTTTAATAAATTCACAGGATTCTAAAGTTGTCCTATCTGTTACTAAGGAATGGAAAGAAGCGGGTTCTAACTTTATTGAAGGAAAGTATAATGGAAACCTTCTTACCTACAAAGAAACCACCAATGGTCAGTGGGAAGAAGTTATACCGCAATAGTTTACTACGGCTTCTGTCCACCACCAACCAGCGTTCTGGTTGGTGGTTTTTTGGTTTATGATATAATCTTTGTAAAATAAGCTGATGCTAGCCCGATATACTCTGTATCTCCCAAAGGTGGCAAATAAATGAGCCAAACGCAGCAAGAGATTCACGAGTTTGTTGCAGGGATACAAGCATATGTGTCGCCAGTAAATGTGATTAATCCTTGGAGAGATTATGTGAAGGGCTATGATATCGGCCCAGAAGCGGTAAAGATTCGGTCGGAACATTTGGTCAGGTATTTCGAACCAAGAATGTGCAAGGCTCGGTACATATTTATTGCGGAAGCTGTGGGATATCAAGGGGCAAGGTTCTCCGGCGTACCTTTAACGTCCGAACGAATGGTTACCGGGAATCATTCGCTGGTGAATCACCAGATGGTTTTTTCAGGTGAGCCGGGTGTCCGAACGAGCTTGCCCAATATCGCCAAACCTAACCGCAGTCAGGCGCTGTATGGATTCGCAGAACCGACAGCATCCATCATATGGGACGAAGTGTTATCCAGTTCAAGGTGGAAACCAACGGACTTTATATTTTGGAACATCTATCCCTTTCATCCCTATCAATCTTCTGAAAATAGGATGACGAATCGAACGCCGACTTTGGCAGAGTTGGAGGAAGGTGTGTTGTTCGCGAGACAGCTTATGCAACTGAATCCTGATGCTCAGATCGTGGCTATTGGCAGAAAGTCAGCAGACACGTTAAGCGCCCATCTCATTAAACATCATCATGTTCCCCACCCTGCAAACGGGAGGGCAGTACAATTCCAAAAAGCAGTAAGGTCCATTATCTAGCTCATTTTGAACTGGAGGAATGTAAGGCTAACATGTGCATTTCTTATTGTTCAAGTGTCCGCACATAACGTAATGCCCTATCCTATAAAGATTGGTTGGTGAAGCTAAATGAGTGAAAAATACTGGCTTGTGGTGCAATATCCGCTGAAGAGCGCGCAGGGCAGCAAACGAGATCATTGGTTGAAGGAAAAGGTAATGGAATATCTGGAAACCGTTCTGATCCAGGCGGAGTTGGGAGAGGTGGATGGATGTGATCTGGGTAGCCGTGTGGCTGATCCAAAGGAATATGTAATGAACATTTTCTGTGTGGTAACGGACGAAGATCGGAGCATAGCTCTAATTAAAAAAGTGCTGAGAGAGAGTCGGCTGGATTACACCCGCATCCAAATCGCTACGATGCCATATGGCACAGAAGGAAGCTACACGCTGAAATATGCCTCCAAAAAAGGCATTACCGAATTCTCGCTTTGATCACGATTTTGCTGTTTCTTACCATAACGAACGGTACTTCTCCAGCCTGAGGGCGGTGTGCCCTCGACACTTTCCTCACTTAAATTCATCATACAAGAAAACGATGATTTAATTTCCCAACCTTAACCACTCGATCCACACACGGCCCATAGTAAGATTTGTGCATGCTCGTACATATCGTAATTCTGCTCAAAAGTAGCGCATATCATATCAGCGTCTCTTAATATTAAGATCTTCCGCGTCCCCCGCATCATTCTCCATCCGGCACAAACCACAATTTATTATCTGTACCTCCGAAATTTCATAAAGCAGTGCTCCTTGGGGTTTCAAGTCAGGGGGCCCATACCCGAAGTATTCACAACAACCGTCTTCCCAAATCCTCATTTCTACTTTACTCAGTCATGTCATCCCCAAGCGATAAAAAGAATTGAGCCTCCTCCTTACACCGTCCTATAATATACAATTGTATAAAATCCGAGATAGTGGTGGGTGTCACAACAGGTCATCCGATCCCAACCGTTAAACCCATCACACCTCGGAACCAAAGGAGGTTTACAGTGCAAAACAGAGCAAAGGATGCAACAACAGAGGTAGCAGGAGTAGCAGAAGCGACAGAAGAAGATGCAACGATTGAAGCGAAAGCAACAGCAAAAGCAACGACCCAATCAGATATTGAGACCGATGCAGAAGTAAACGCAAATGCAAAAGCAACCCCCAGTGCAATGAAGAAGACGTGGACTCCCCGTTTCAAAGAGTTTATTCAACGCAAACCCAAGACGCTGGCTTTTAAAATCCCGTTTGCCTACTTTGTCATTATTCTGCTAACGGTGGCGTTCAGTGCGTTGGTGCTGAATCGAATCTCGGAAAATGACGCGCAGCGAAAGATTAATGAAGCATCACTGCAGACAATCACATCCATTGAGACCAATGTTAATCTGATGATCGGGAACGTGAACAATTATTCGAAGATGATTTTCTCCGATCCCAACTTGCAGAACCTGCTGCGGCAGGGCAATGTGTACTCCAATTTACAGACACAGTCCAAGGTTAGCGCGTATTTGACTAATCTTATGCAAGCGGTTCCAATTATCGATTCAGTCTATATTTACGATAATTCGGGTCACCGATTCTCGGTCGGTACACAGGAATGGCCAACGTTTATGGAAGCGAATGTGAAGGAAGCGCCGTGGTACGAACAGGCTTTGAAGCACAACGGACGATATCTGCTCAGGCTGAATGGTGGCAACGATAGCGGAGTCTCGGCCAAGGGGGAGAATGATGGGCAAGAGGTGGTCTCATTTATTCGCCTCATTCGCGATTTGGATGATACGTCTCCACTTGGCTTTCTGGTCATGAACATCAAGGGGGCATCCATCGCGCAAGCCTACGCTAACCTGTCTGCACCGGATTCATTTCAGGTGGCCATTCTGGATGAGCATCAGCGGGTGATCGCAACCAACGCAACCGATGGGAAGAAGGGCGTGCCTACGGTATCCGACGAATCCATGTCTGCGGCTTCTGGACAGGAAGGGATGCACGAGATGTTAGAGGCCAATCAGGCCAAGTTAAAACAAACCTTTCAAGAGCAGCCCTCCGGCTTCATCACCTTGCAATCAGGTGGTCAGGAATATGCGGTGACCTATCGTTCGGCTGGTGATGATCAGTGGAAATTCATCAGCATGAGTCCATACCGGGCTACCGATACTCGTAATAAATCCATGGTGCTGCTCGCATTGATCCTGCTGGCGGTGAACGGAACTGTCTTTTTTGTCAGTTCGTTCATCATCTCGCGCAGTGTCATCAATCCGATTCACAAGCTGCTTCGTGCCATGCAGAAAGCGCCAAGTGGCAACTTCCGTAAAGTGACGGTTGAGCTGAACAGCTACGAGTTCGAACAGCTATATGGAGGATACAACCAGATGATTGAGCAGATTGACCAGATGCTGAAACGCATTATTCAGGAGCAGCAGACGATCCGCCGTGCAGAGCTGAATACACTTCAGGCGCAGATCAAGCCGCATTTTTTATACAACACACTGGATTCCATCACCTCCCTGGCCATGTCGGGCATGAACGATAAGGTATGTGAGCTGTTAGAAGCGCTCGGAAGTTACTATCGCCTGAGTGTCAGCAAAGGCCGTGAACTGATTACACTGCACGAGGAGGTAGAGATTGTACGCAATTATCTGACGATCCAGCAGGTGCGATACCCCGGTGTATTTGAGGTGCAGTACGATATCGAGTCAGGCTGTGAACGGGTGATGATTCCCAAGCTTGTGCTCCAGCCACTGGTGGAAAATTCACTGTATCATGGTATTCGTCCCAAAGGCAGCCCAGGCAAGATACGCATTCAAGCTCGTCGATCCAAGGAGGGAGTACTTCTAACGATTACTGACGACGGAGTCGGCATGTCCGAGGAAGAGATACAGCAGGTTCACCGCAAAGAAATAAACAGTTCTAACCGTTCTGACTCAACTAACTCAACTAACTCATCTAACCCCTCTAATTCAATTAATCTTTCTAATACTTCTAATCCTACCTATAACTCTAAACACAATCCAAGCTTTGGCTTATGGGGGACGATGGAGCGGCTTCGCATTTTTTATGACAGAGAGGATGGACTCAAGCTGGAGAGCGAGGTTGGAAAAGGAACCACCATTATGATAACGATCCCGAAGGGAGCTGATGAATCATGGAATTAACTTTAGAACCTTTAAAGGTGTTGATTGTGGACGATGAATACCTCATCCGAAATCTGCTGCGTATGCGTATCGATTGGGAACAGCAAGGTATGTTCATCGTTGGCGAGGCCTCCGATGCTGCGGAGGCTTTGGATCAGGTGGAGCTATTGCGTCCAGACATCGTGTTCACGGACATATACATGCCCAAGATGGACGGTATTGAACTGAGCGGCATTCTCATGGAGCGTTACCCGAACATAAAAATCGTGGTAGTGACGGGACATGATGAATTTGAATATGCTCGTCAGAGTGTGAAGCTGGGCATATCCGATTTTATTTTGAAACCCATCCGTGCTTCTGAGTTATTACAGGTTACGACGAAGCTGCGAGCGTTAATCAAGCAGGAGGTCGGGCGCGAGTACGAGCTGATGAAGTTGCGGGAGGAGATGGAGCAGAGCTTGCCTTATCTCAGGGAGAGGTTTGTAAATCAATGGTTAAGTCACATGGTGCCTGAGGATGAACTACACGAGAAGGCGCGATTCTTCGGCATTCCTATCTCGTCCAGTGAACCGGGATTACGCATCGCAGTAATGGAGGTAGAGGGTGTTGTCTCACAAGGGAAGATAACTGAGCCAGAGGCAAGTCCACATCTGTCCGAGACATCTCATCAAGTTCATGAAGCTTATCAAGCCCTTCAACCCCACCAATTCAGCCAAGTTCAACGAGAGCCTCAACAAGATCAAACCCATTTAAGCCAGCATCAGACAGAAGCCTATCGACAAACGGCTGAGGAAATACATATTTTGCTCCGAATGGTAGGCATGAAGCAGGTGCAGGCATTTTATCCGCAGGATTCGCAAACCATTATCGTCATGGATCCGCATAACCGGATCGTTGTTCTTTCGCTTGGTACGGATACGGAATTTGCCAATCAGGTGCAGCAGCTTCAGGAAGAACTTCAACATACGCTTAAATTCGAAGGGTGCGAAGTGGATGTGACCGTAGGGATTGGGCAATGGCAATCAGGATGGGGAAAGGCTTGTGTGGGATACAGGGAAGCTTGTCGTGCACTCGATTATCAGGCGTTTGTAGGGAAAAATCAGGTTATTTGCTTCGAGGATCTGGTCATCGAAAGCGGGAATAGGCCCTACCACTCGAATGCTCAGCTGCTCCAACAACTGCAATTTAACGTGAGTGTTGGTGCGGGGGAAGAAGCGGTATTGTTACTGGAGCGAATGCTGTCTGTGCCATTCTCGGACGTTTCACAGTTTCGGATGGCAGCCATGGATGTGGTTACGGAGTGCCAGCGTGCTGCCATAGAGCAGCAACTTGAGGGAGAGGACGCATTGAACAAAGAGGCCGTTGCAGCCATTTTTACAGCAAATCATCTGCCCGAACTGAAAAGTATGCTGGAGCAGCATGTCCGCACCGTATCGGATGTCATACAAGCCAAGCGACAGGCCAAGGAAGGCAACCTGATCGACCGGGTCATGGCTTATCTTGAAGAGAACATGGGCAATACGGAAGTGGGGCTTTCCAGCACTGCGGCTGCTTTTTACGTAAGTTCGGGCCATCTGGGGCGGCTGATGAAAAAAGAAACCGGGCAGACATTTGTTGAATATCTGACCCAACTCCGCATGAAGAAGGCTGAACTACTGCTGAAACAGACGGATATGAAAGGTTATGAGATTGGGGAGCAGGTAGGCATCCCGGACCCACACTATTTCAGCGTCTTGTTCAAAAAACATATCGGCCGATCCATGAATGAATATCGAAATGTAAAAACATGAAAAACGAGAATGTAGTCTGGAGTGTTGGGGGAGTGCGGCGAAGGTCTGAGCATAAACCCGCTTCCGGTTCCAATTCCACATATGTTCGAAAATTACAAATCGATGCCTGTATTCTAAATGGAGAACAAAGCACAGTTTGCCTAAAATATGGGCTAGAACCAACGAAAACACATAGGGAGGTCCGTAGATATGAAAGCGCTATTAAAAAAATCGGCAAGTCTAATTCTGACGCTGGGCATTGTAAGCAGTCTGGTGGCATGTTCAACCGATTCGTCCGGCGGTGCACAGGGGGAAAGTAATGGCAAGATCAAGCTGACACTGTGGGATCAATCGGTCGGCAATACCGATCCTTCGGCCAAGCTGCTACCCGAGATTGTGGAGAAATGGAACAGCGAGCATCCAGACATTCAGGTTGAACGTACGGGCACAACAGGAGAACAGTACAAAACCAAAGTCAAAACATCGATTGCAGCTGGTGAAGCGCCGGACCTGTTCTATGGCATGGGCGGCGGCAGCTTCATGCAGCCTTACATCAAATCCGGTAATGTGCTGGAAATCTCAGGTTACCTGACGGACGATATCAAAGAACGGATGGGCCCGGGGATGGCTGAGGCGATCAATATGGACGGCAAAATCTACACATTGCCCGTGTACACACATATCGCCAACCTTTACGTGAATACGGAATTGTTCGAGCAGGCGGGTGCCAAGATTCCAACCACCTATAATGAACTGCTGGATGCAGTCGCCAAGCTGAAAGCGGCAGGTATCACTCCAGCTGTAATTGGGGAAAAGGACCGCTGGCCGGGCATGTACTGGTACGACATTATTGCGATGCGTCAGGCAGGCAATGCTGCGGTGATGGAAGCCTTTAAAGATCCGTCAAAATGGAATTCGCCCGACTTTGTTGCCGCCGCGACCAAGATGCAGCAGCTTGCGCAAGCAGGGGCTTTCAACAGCAGCATGTTCAGCATGAGCTATGACGAGATGCTTGGGGCATTCAATGCAGGCAACGGGGCGATGATGTTCCAGGCCAACTGGGTGAATGCAGGAATTGAGGATCCGTCCTCCGTAGTCAAAGGCAAAGTGAAAGTGATTCCGTTCCCGGTGTTTGAGGATGGGCAAGGCACAAATACCGAAATCTTCGGCGGAGCCGTGGATGGTTTCTACATTAACCAGAATACCAAACATCCGAAAGAAGCGGTGGAATTCCTCATGTATCTGAGCGAACAGCTCGGTACGCAAGGTTTCCTGGCCGGAGCCGGTCTGCCAAGCTGGAAAACCGATGCACTCGACACGTCCAGTCTGTCCTCCCTGGATCTGTCTGCGGCAGATATTATGAAAACGGCGACCTCATTCATCGCGTGGTGGGATAACATTCTGCCAGCGGAGTCTGCCGAGGCGCACAAAAACCTGATTGCCCAGTTGCTGGCTGGCGATGTAACACCTGAGGAGTTCTGCAAACAAATGGCACAGCTCAAACCAACAGAGCTGAGCTTGTAGATCGCGCAGGCTAATATGCGCATAATCAATCCATACACGTGTAAGCTCGTGTTGAGCTTGCCAAGCTGAAGCCTGCTAACAATGAAGATGAACCCAAACGAGGCGTGGTCCGGTATATGCCGGTCACGCCTTTGAGAGGAGAACAATAATGAACTCTGTATTTTCCAATAAAGGCACGATCGCCGTCTTTGTACTGCCCACCCTGATTCTGTTCTGCGGCATTGTGCTTATTCCGATCTTTGTCTCCAGTTACTACAGTCTGCTGGACTGGAACGGCGTAGGCAGGGGGACATTTATCGGCCTGGACAACTATGTGGAGATGTTTAAGGATACCCGTGTGCTGAATTCGATCAAAAACTCTCTGTTATTCGCGGGTGCTTCGGTGTTCATTCAACTGCCGATCTCGCTGGTGCTCGCACTGATTCTGGCGTCCAACGTCAAGGGGGAAGGGTTCTACCGGACCGTGTATTTCATCCCGGTATTGATCTCAACGGTGGTTATTGCCCAGTTGTGGTCAAAAATCTACAATGCTGATTATGGCCTGCTGAACGTGCTGCTGCAGAATATCGGCTTATCCCACTGGGCGCAAGATTGGCTGGGTCAGAAGCACACGGCACTTGCGGCTTCTTTTATCCCAACCCTATGGCAGTACGTGGGGTATCACATGCTGCTGATGTATGCAGGAGCGAAGTCCGTGTCTCAGGATGTGCTCGAGGCTGCTCGAATGGATGGTGCTTCACGTCTTCGCACGGCTTGGTCCATTATGATCCCGCTGATGAAACCGATTCTGAAGGTGAGCCTTGTATTTTCGGTCATTGGCGCATTTAAGGTGTTTGACCTGATCTATGTGCTGACGGGCGGCGGGCCGTTCTACACCACTGAAGTGCCGAGCACGCTGATGTACGCTACCATTTTTGATACGTTCCGGTATGGATATGGCAGCGCGATTTCGGTCTTTATCATTGTGGAGTGTCTGGTATGTACGATCCTCATTAATTCATTGTTCAAAACGGAATAGAAGGAGGCATGAGGCATGAGTACCGTAGAAGTCATGTTGCAAAAAAAGCCCAAGCCAAGGTCCATCTCCGGACCAATCGGGAAAGTGTTCCTGCAAGCGTTTCTGATCCTCGTCGCAATTGTGCAGATCTACCCGCTCATCTGGCTGGCGCTATTTTCCTTGAAGGATAACAGTGAAATCTTCAGCGGCGATGTTGCCGGATTGCCAAAGGCGTTTCTGTGGAGCAACTATACTAAAGCCATGTCCGACGGCCATGTGCTGACCTATTTTATGAATAGCGTGCTGGTCACAGCGGCCTCCATTGTCTTGGTACTGATCTTGTCTTCGATGACGGGATACGCAATCACAAGAATGAATTGGAAGCTCAGCGGGCTCACGATGACGATTATTTTGCTGGGCATGATGGTGCCGATACATGCGGCGCTGCTGCCATTGTTTATTATTTTGAAGAATCTGAGCCTGCTCAACAGCTATTGGTCACTGATCATTCCCTATGTGGCGTTTGGCATTCCGATGGCGGTATTCATTCTGGGCAGCTTTTTCAAAGGTATCCCGCGAGAGATGGAGGAGTCGGCGGTGATTGACGGCTGCGGCATCTACCGGACGTTTTTCTCTATCATTCTGCCTCTAGTAACCCCGGCTATATCAACGGTAGCCATCTTCACGTTTTTGTCGTGCTGGAATGAGCTGATGTTTGCGGTCACGTTTATCAATAACACGGATTATCAGACATTGACGGTGGGCATGATGTCGATGGTGGGAACGTACATTACGCAATGGGGCATCATTGGTGCGGGACTGATGATTACGACGGTGCCAACTGTAGTCATCTATCTGCTGTTGAACAAACAGGTGCAGAAGAGCATGATCGCAGGTGCAATCAAAGGTTAGCTGGTGGCTGGACTGGAGGTGTGGCGGTAGAAGGGCTTGCTGCTCGCTCGCTGTACTCTCTTTCTGGTGGGTATCGGCTTGATTCGGGATTTCGCAAGGTGTGATCTCTGGACTAGACCGCGGTCTATGAACATGGAATAATAAGGGGTATGTAGCCAGTCAGTTGCAGAGAGGGGTCATTATTTATGGTCAATATCGCGATGGTAGAGCAGGAGTCAGTTCGGGAAAAGGTTGTGGCGTTCACGTTTGATGATGGGCCGCATCCGGTGTATACACCTCAAGTACTTGAGATATTCCGTCGTGCGGGTGGGCAGGCGACGTTTTTCATGATCGGGAAAGAGATAGAGGCTCATCCGGAGATTGCGGCGGAGGTACACCGTGAAGGGCATGAGATCGCAAACCATACATACACGCATCCGGACCTGACCAAGCTGACGCTGGAGGAAGCCGGGGAAGAGTTGCAACGCGCAGAACATCTTGTTCAAGAAGTTACGGGGCAACCTGCCCGCAGCTTCCGACCGCCGTATTTTGGCGTAAACGATGATATATTGTCTCTGGCAGCGGAGCGTGGATATCGCACGATTGGTGCGGTCAACGGTGATGCGAAAGATTGGGATAATCCTGGCGTTGAGCATATCGTGGAGCATACCCGGTCTGCGGTCAAACCTGGCAGTGTGCTCATATTCCATGACGGGTATGGTGATCGTTCCCAGACGGTGGAGGCGGTTCGTGTGCTGGTGGAGGAACTGGTCACAGAAGGGTATCGATTGGTGACGGTGAGTGAGCTGCTGGACATTTCTCGTGAGCAGGATGAAAAGATAACATAATCAAGTGGACCCATCATTCTTTGAATGACAGGGTCCTTTTTATATATAATTTATATAGGAAGAACGGAGCGAAAGCACAAACTTTGCTTGCCCTCTCAAACTACTTTATAATAATAGGCTAAACTAGATTATGTCAGGAGGAAACAATGGACTTTATCAAAAATCAACTAGAAGAACTCGGCATGAGTGGACCCTCCATTGGATACCTTTCAAACATCATTATGATTATTTTTATAGCAGTGATCTCGATATTGGCGAATGTGATTGCCAAGCGAGTGGTACTGAAGACGGTGCATCGTATTGTAAGTAACAACCGTTTCAAGTGGGGCCACATCGTGGTTCAGAAAAATTTATTTCAGAAGCTGTCGCATCTCGTGCCAGCCATTATAATCTATTATTCGGCTTATATTTTCTCGCCCTATCAGGCCATAATTGAAAAAGCAGCCATGACCTACATGATTGTCATCATGATCACGGTACTGAATGCTTTGCTTAATGTATTCGATGATATCTATCGTACCTATGAGGTGTCGAAGATTCGCCCAATCAAGAGTTACATTCAGGTAGCCAAGATCGTCCTGTACATTATCGGGGGTATTATCGTCATCTCCAGCCTGATTGGACAAAATCCGCTCATTATCCTCAGTGGACTTGGGGCATTATCGGCGGTATTAATGCTCGTGTTCAAAGACTCGATCCTGGGCCTCGTGGCGGGTGTACAGCTATCGTCAAACGATATGGTGCGCGTTGGTGACTGGATCGAGATGCCAAAGTATAATGCAGACGGGGACGTCATCGACATTACATTGAACACAGTGAAAGTGATGAATTTTGATAAAACGATTACGATGATTCCAAGCTATGCCCTCATCTCGGACTCGTTCCGTAACTGGAGAGGCATGCAGGTGTCCGGCGGCAGAAGGATTAAGCGGAGTATATATATTGATATCAGCAGTATCCGTTTTTGTACGGAAGAGATGGTGGCTGAATTTGAGAAAATTCACTACCTGACTGATTATGTCACGGAAAAATTAAAGGAAATTCAAGCATACAACATGGAGCACGAGGTGAATACCGAAAGCAACGTGAACGGCAGACAGCTGACAAACGTCGGTGTGTTCCGGGAATATATCCATCAATATTTGAGGAACCATCCAAAAATCAATAAAGATATGACGATGATTGTGCGACAATTAGCACCGGAAGATCGCGGTCTGCCTCTGGAAATCTATGCATTCAGCAATGATATCAACTGGGGTGTGTATGAGAACGTTCAGGCGGATATCTTTGACCATATCTTCGCGGTGGCGTCAACATTTGGACTGCGGGCCTTCCAGAATCCAACCGGACATGACATTGTGCAACTGAAAGAGGATAAGCAATATGCGCGAGAGTATTAAGAAGATTTATCAAAATAGATGTGACGGCCACCATATTGGTGGTCGTTTTTGCGTTGAGATGTTCTTCCCATTCGGCCATTTATTTACGAGACGGACAGATTAAGTTCATGGGATAGGGTTCAATACAGATAACAAAACAGATATACTGTAAAAAAAGTGGACAATACATATATTTTTCATTATATTATAATTAATTCCATATTTTGAAAGGGGTGATTTGGAGCTTTTTCTGATCAGGCGTGTCTATGAACGAGGGAAAAGCATGAAGTCTCTTTGGCGTGCTAACTTTTCAAAAGAAATGGAGGGAGAATGAAATGAAGAAAACATTGTATGCTGCTATTATGATGGCGCTTTTATCAGGATCGATTGTGGGTACGGCCTTGGCGGATAATTACGAGTCGAATGACACTTTGAGCACCGCGTATAAAATCCCAACGCAAACGGTAGCCACTCCCTACGGTCCGGCTTACTGGGGTGGAAGTGCTTGGTCTTATCTATCATCCCCGACAGATGTAGACTACTTTACATTCAGAGGGCATGGCAAATCTGTCGTGCTGGGTTCTCCTTCCGGCTATGATTACGATTTGTACGCCTATGACAGCGCTGGAAATTTGGTTGCTTCTTCTACGAATACGTCAGGAGCGGATACGGTTCTTGTCGACTACAATAATGTATATTTTAAAGTGGTAAGCAAAGATGGACGATACAGCGATACCGATGCTTACAGCGTAACCTTTTATAAAAGGGATGTCTGGGTGCCGTGACCAGCTCGTGAGAGTAAGATAACGTTAGGTATCGTAGACTTTAATGCTTCCGTCTCATGAATAGGAACTCTACCGCCTCAATGAGGTAGTAGAGTTTTATTTCTTTAAGCCAATGGTCTTGAAGAATGGGTTACCATATACCCACTTGAGTTCATTGGAAAATTTAATGGAGGTGAGTGCCGTGGCACGTGTATTAGTTGTGATGATCCCTGCAGAAGGCCATATCAATCCGTCGCTTGGATTAATCAAGGAGTTGATAGAGAGCGGAGATGAGGTCGTCTATTGTTGTACCGAAAAATACCGGACGAAGATTGAAGCGTTAGGCGCACAATATAAAGCCTACTCCTTCAACGAGGCAACCCTGCTTAACAACCCTGGTATGAAGCCATTTGAACTCAAGCATCCTTACCAATTTTTATATATGATATTGGAAAAAGTTATTCAACGGTTTATTCCAGATGTTCTGAATCTGATCGAACATGAAACCTACGATTATATCATTTTTGACTCCATAATAGGCTGGGGAGGACAAATTCTAGGTGAGAAGTTAGGTATACCAACGGTATGCTCAACCAGCACCTTTGTTTTTGTGGAGCCTCTTGGATCAGACAATCAACTGAAGGATGATACGGAGGAGGTCAAAGAGCTATATAACAGCATCGTGGAAGTGTCCCAGCAAATAGCTTCCCAGTTCGATGTGGCTGTACCTTCCCTAGCGGAACTTTTAGGGCATTCAGGACAATTGAAGATTGTGTATACAAGTCGTTATTTTCAACCCATGGGGGAGAAGCTGGATGACAGCTTTGTATTCACTGGCCCATCGATTATCCCCCGCAAGGATGCGCCAGGCTTTGCAAACGAGTCTCTGCATGCTCTTTACAAACAGGCAGTTTATATTTCGATGGGAACCATTTTAAATAAGGATCTTGATTTTTATAAGCTTTGCTTTACGGCCTTTCGTAATTTGCCTGTGCAGTTTATATTATCTTCTGGGAAGGATACCGATATAGAGCCCATTGCTGATTTGATTCCTGACAATTTCATCATAAGACCCTATGTCCCTCAATTGGAAGTGTTGCAGTGTGTAGATGCTTTTCTGACACATGCAGGCATGAACAGTACCAGCGAAGCTTTGTATTACAATGTACCATTAATTATGCTTCCGTTAACATCGGATCAGCCGCGTGTAGCAGGCCGGGTACAGGAGTTGGGAGCAGGGGTTATCGTGGACAAAAATAACCTTACACCCGATGTGCTTAGAAACGCAGTATTAGAAGTGCTCGGTAATGCCTCCTACAAGGAGCATGCTGAGGTTATTGGGAAAACGTTACGCGATGCTGGCGGGTATAAGCAGGCTGCTATGGCCATTAAGAACTTTATAGGCAATCAACCGTTATCGGCCACGCCCATCTCTTCGTTTGAATGAAACGGAGACCGTTCTTTATGAGAGCTAGAAGAGGAAGCCGTCACCCGACTAAAATGGAGTGATGGCTTCCAATTGATTCAAGCGCGTATGGAGGGGTAGATAAACGGAGAGGGGCATTATTTTTTCCATATTGTTCGTATACCTTTTGCAAAGGAGAGTCTTCAGATGAATCATCGAATTCCGGAATATACATTGAACGATGGCTTGAAAGTGCCTGCAATTGGATTTGGTACCTATAGTTTAAAAGGTGAAGAAGGCGTTAAATCGATCGCGTTCGCAATGGATGCGGGTTATCGATTAATTGATACGGCGTATAACTATGAGAATGAGGCAACGGTGGGCAGAGCAATCAAACAAAGCTCCATCGCCAGAGAAGAACTGCTCATTTCCTCGAAGCTGCCGGGGCGTTATCACGCTCATGATAAAGCACTGGTGGCGATCCAGGAATCCCTGTACAGAGCGGATCTGGATTATTACGACCTGTATCTGATCCACTGGCCCAATCCGAAAAAGGACATGTATGTCGAGGCATGGCAAGCACTGATCGAAGCAAAAAAACGTGGATATATCCGATCCATTGGAGTCAGCAACTTCCTGCCTGAGCACAATGAACGGCTGATTAAGGAAACGGGGGTAGCGCCGAGTCTGAATCAGATTGAGCTACATCCATTCTTCGACCAAGCCGATCAGCGGGAACAGGATACAAAACATGGCATCGTGAACGAATCCTGGAGTCCGATCGGACGTGGCAATGATGCCGTACAGGATATTCTGAAGGATGAGAACATTCTTCGGATTGCGGAAACGCATGGCAAAACACCAACCCAGATCATTCTGCGCTGGCATGTTCAGCTGGGTTCCATTCCAATTCCGAAAGCGGGCTCCTTGCAGCATCAGCAAGAAAATATTAATATATTCGATTTTGAGTTGAGCACAGAAGAGATGCGGGTTATCTCTGCATTTAATCGTCCGGATGGACGGTTGTGGGATCAGGACCCAAGTGAGTACGAAGAGTTTTAAAGAACGACAAATAAAGGGCTGCTCCCATGTCAGATATGACAGGAGGCAGCCCTTTATTGTTGAAGCATAGTAAGCAATGTTGCAGTTTTTCATGTTGCGTAATTTCTGCTTACTGTCCCGCAGGGATACGGAAGGTCAGAATCTCATACGGTTTGATATCAAAAGAAATCCGGCCATTTTCCACGGCGCATTCCGCTTCGTTGTTCTCGAGCAAATCACATGCGTATGCCGTAGCACCTGCTCCTTCAGGTAATTGCAGGGAAGCACGGCTGCGGCGGCCATGTGCTTCATAGAGACGGATGATCATATCATCGTTGTTCTCGGCTTTTTTGATAACCTCCAGCACGACATTATCCTGATCGACCGATGCGAGTGACCACAACTCAGGTAACGTGCCGGTTTGCGATGCAATCTCACGAGCAACCAGCGGCCGGTTGAGATCATAAGCAGCTTGGATGACACGTCCTTCACGGAAGTCGCCCTGATGCGGATAGAGCGCGTAGGTGAATACGTGCTGCTCTTTGTCAGCATTTTCATTTGGGTACGTTGCGCTCTTGATCAGCGACAGTCGCATCACCGAGTTATGAATGTCATATCCGTATTTGCAGTCGTTCAGCAGCGCCGCACCGTACCCGTTCTCCGCCAGATCAGCCCACTTCTGTCCGCACACTTCAAACCGGGCTTGATCCCAGCTCGTATTACGGTGGGTAGCCCGCTCGACGTTGCCGTACTGGATTTCGTAGACCGCTTTCTCACTCCAGATATCCAGCGGGAAGGCGGCTTTTAGCAGCAAATGCTCCTGCTTCCAGTCCACAAACGTACGGAAATCAATCCGGCGTGTATGCGCGTAGAAGATGATCGTTTGCTCAACGACAGAGTCCAGGAACTGTCGCTTCACATGTAACACGGAACGCACCGGCCCGCTTTCAACCCACTCCAGTGACTGCAGGTCGCTAATCTCCCACATATGCTGTTCATAATAGTCGTCAATGTTCCATGCCTCATATTCCGCAGGTCGATCCTCGAACACTTGCAGCACATTACCACGCTTGCCAGACTGAAGCAGCTCACGCCCCTCCAGCTTGTCCCATACGGATGTGAATTCGGCACTTTCATTCAGGTGAATATCGTACCAAGGTGTATGGATGTGGCGCTGATTGGCTTCCCACTGCGCAACCGATACGCCCGCGACAAGTTCGTCTGTCAGATCCGGTGTGATTCGGAAGGATTTATATCCGGATGCAGGCACGTTCTCTGCAAGGAACACAAGTCCGCCTTCGGGAGTACGTTGGCTTGGTACAGGGCGATCTCCATCATGAACGGTCACTTTTCTCGCAAAAGCAGGCAGTTCAACAACGTCCGTCCGTACGAATCCGGTGGTGTTGAATACCACAATGGCTTCGCCATCAGATGTAATTCGGCTTGCAATGCCGTTCAGTGCGCTGTCTTTCAGCTCATCCGTGACACGCAGAACTTCTTCATATTGCTCTTTGGAATCCACATATACCTGCTCAATGGAGCTGCCTGGGAGAATATCATGGAACTGGTTCAGCATCGTCAGCTTCCATGCATGCTCCAGTGCATCAGTTGGATAGGCCGCTTGGGCATTGGCCTGACGATGAATCATGGCATACAGCTCGGCATCGGCCAGTGCAAATTCACTATGACGGTTGTACCGTTTGTTGCGGGCCATGGAAGTGTAGGTACCGCGGTGATACTCCAGATACAGCTCACCCGACCAGCGGGGAACGGAAGGGACATCCGCCAGATTTTGCTCCAGCTTCTCGAAAAACTCACGTACAAAGGTACGTTTCACCGCAGGCACACCCGGCAATCCAACATCAAGTCGTCTGCCATGCTCCAGCATCTCTTCGGTTGGTCCTCCGCCGCCATCACCGAATCCGAAACATTGCAGAACATCTGAATTGATGTTTTTGTTCTGGTATCGCTGCCACGTGCCTTTGACTTGAGAGGCGTTGAATCGTCCATTATAAGTCGTCTCGAAGCGACGTTGTCTGAAATCAGGATGTTTGTCATAGTCTGTCGCTGTGATGAAATGGGTTAGAACTTCAGAGCCGTCAATACCTCTCCAGTACATCGTGTCATTCGGAATCTGGTTCGTATCATTCCAGGCAATTTTGGTGGTCATAAAATAATCAATGCCACTCTTGCGCATAATCTGCGGCATCGCTGCACTATAACCAAATACATCCGGCAACCAGAGCACACGGTTCTCTACGCCGAACTCATCCTTGAAGAAACGTTTCCCGTATATAATCTGACGGATCATGGATTCGCCGGAGATCAGGTTACAATCGGCTTCCAGCCACATCGAACCTTCCGCTTCCCAGCGGCCTTCGGCTACCTTTTCCTTGATTTTTTCATAGAGAGACGGGTAGTCTGCTTTCAGGTACGCATACAGCTGGGGCTGAGAGGACATGAACGTGTATTCTGGAAACTTGTCCATCAGATACAATACACTCGCGAAGCTGCGAATGACCTTCTCTCGAGTCTGATCCAATGTCCATAGCCATGCTACATCAATATGCGTGTGTCCGATACAGTGCACGGTAGGGATGTGATCACCAGCAGGGCGGACATCACCATAGACATGATCTTGCAGATATTGGCGCGCTTCAGGTACTGACGCATGGAATTCTGCGCTGTTCTCCTGACGCAAATCCAGCAGATTCACGGCTTTATTCAGATGTTCGACCAAATTCAGCCGCTCCAGATCATCCTCACGTAGCAGATCCGCAGCATCGAGCGCAGCCTTAAGATCGTAATATAGATCTGTGACAGGCTGATGATGCTCAGCTACATAGACATTGAGAAAGACATCGGCCGCCGAAGTACTACAGTACGCATATAAAGCCAGTTCGAATTCTTCCCCTTTTGCCGCAGCAGGTGTCAGGTCAATTTCCGTATGGTTCACATCCAGACCACAGATCAGTTCTCCATTGAGGAATGCCAGGAATTGTGGATTATCATAGTTCCAGATATCATCCGCACCGGTGACAATGGTACATACGACTTTTTTTCCTTCCATATGATCCGGGATACGAATCCGGGTTTTGAAGCAGCTGTGTACATCTTTACCGCCCCAGCCATCACCTTTACGAAATACGTTCCAGGAGGAAGGGTCCTCATGCACCAGTTCCCAAGAGTGGTAACCACTCTCTTTATGATAAAGCTCCGGTATATATGTCTTTGAGGTCAGTCGTGCACGTTCCAAGTGTTTAACTATGGTATGGATCCGAGTATACAAGGAATTCATTTTCATGTTGGTTTCCCACCTTGGTTTGTAGTAAGTACAGGCTGTAGTCGTCGTTGGAGCAAGAATACTGCAAGCGCTAACATATCAACTCTATCATAACAAAGGGGAAAGGGAGCAAACTACGTAATGTATGCTGAAAAAGACGTATTTTTATTGCATTTCATGCTAAAATAAAATCATTAGTATCGGGATAGGGGGCATGTCCATGACAACATCCGTTTTGACATACGAGCAGGGATATGTAATCCATGTCAATCAGCCTGGAGACGAACTCTTTTATCATCTGGACTATGACGAGCGTTCTCATGACCTGAATATGGAGTTTCAGCACTTTCATGATTTTTATGAAGTCTGTATTCTTCTGGATCGTACGGCTGCGCATATTATTGAAGGCAGTTTATATGAGATTCAGCCATTGGATATCGTGCTGCTGCGACCTTCTTTGCTGCATAAGACGCAGTATCCGAAAGGTACACCGCCGAAACGGTTGATGATTAATTTTGCGATGCCTCGCCATATGCCAGGACTTGAGAACGGTTACAATGAACTATTCTCCATTTTTGATGAAGAGGTTCCGATTTTCCGCTTCCCGGAAGAACGGCGCAAAGAAATCCTCGCGCCCATCAATGATATTTTTGCCATATCCCAGCAGCGATCTACGCTTCAACCGGTTGTGATCCATCATAAATTTGTAGAATTTCTATGTGCAATTCATCGTTACGCAGCAGAGAACGGGTATGTGCGAGAAGAGACAGGATCATCGATGTCCCGGCGCATGTATGCCATTGCATCCTATATTCACAGCCACTATCAGCAGGATTTATCTTTGGACGAGGTGTCCAGGCGGTTTTATGTAAGTGCCCACCACTTGTCCCGCCAATTCAACAGGGTCACTGGTTTTACCTTCACGGAGTATGTGCAGATGACCCGTATTCGAAATGCCCAGCAATTGCTGCTGAATTCGAGTGAAAAAATTACGGACATTGCTGCACAGTGCGGGTTCTCCAGCTTTTCCCAGTTCAATCGCATCTTCAACAAACAGAGCGGTATGTCACCAAGTGCCTATCGACGGAGCAGACCATCGCAGAGCAAACATGAAATGATGCTTGTGGGTGAAAGACCCGAGTGACGTTAGCGCCTAGCGTGAGATAATAAGCGGAGTGATGGACAGGCTTAAATTGCTAGTTAACGGGCTATTTTTCTGGACAGGAGATTTTTATGAAAATAATAGCTAAGACATGGTATAGGGTTGGGTCCATCTATTTTATGATTTAGCTAGGGACAAACCGCCATCATACATCCGATATACTTTGTCACAATATTCAAGCATGCGCTCATCATGGGTAACCATAATGGCTGCTTTTTGGCGTGATTTCACTTCTTGCGCGATTAGACTAACCACTTCATGGGCTCGTTTGGTGTCCAAACTGGCGGTTGGTTCATCGGCCAAGATGATGTTGGGATTATTCATTAAAGAACGCGCAATGGCTGTCCGTTGTTTCTCACCACCGGATAACTCTTCGGGAAAACTTTTTAACTTCGAACCCAGCCCCAGTTCTTCCAGCAGCTTGGTGGCAAATGCCTTATCCTCTTTTTTGACCGTTCCCGCCATTCTTTTTACAACTAGCAGTTGATCGAGAACATTTAGATAGGGAACTAGATTGGAAGATTGCATAATAAATCCAACTTCTTGCAGCCGTATATTAGATAGCTCTTTCTCCGTAAGCTTCGAAATATGATTTCCGTTTAGTTGAATATCTCCTTCGGAGGCTTTCAGCATAGCCCCAGCAATAGACAAGAATGTACTTTTACCAGAACCAGAAGGTCCAACGACAGCAACAAACTCCCCCGGTTCCACGGATATGGATACATGATCGAGCGCGGTGATCCGATTATTTCCTTCGGCATAATACATGGTGACTTCCCGCATGTGCAATCCCTTACTCATTATTCAACCCTCCCGAGCGCCTTAAGCGGATCGATCTTTGTAATTTTGCGAACAGATACCAATGAACTTAACATAGCGATAACCAGCAGGATAATAGAATAATTGAAGACAAGACTGGTTTCCAGCTTAAATGGCATTCCTTTTGGCATAATTGCTGCTGTCCCATAAGTCAGCAAGATTCCAACAACAATGCTAGTCAGCGAAAGTACAAACACTTGCGAGATAATGGCTTTTCCCAAGAAACGGTTGCTGGCACCGATCGCTTTCATAATGCCGAACTGGTTGGTCTTTTGCATCGTAATGACATAGAAGAATACCCCGAGTACAAATGCAGAGATCGCGAGCAGAAATGCAAGCATCATCAGAATCGTTCCGTTCTCTTCTTTGTATCCTGGCATGCCTTGCACAGCTTCCGACCGGGTAACTGTATCCGTACTGGCTAACTCTTTATTTATAGCTGCTGGATCAATATTTTCGCCTTGTAACATGATCGCATTAACCGGTCCGGCAATTCCTTTATCTGAACCTGGAGCCGCAAAGGCAATCTTCCGCCATTCAGCCATCGGGGTAAATACGGATGCAACGTGGTTATAGGTCTGATTCTCCACAAATCCGATAATGGTCAATGATTCCGTCGTGCCATCCAGTTGAAAGGTGTCCCCGATATTATAGCCCTCATCTTTTAGGGTCGAATTCACAACCACCCCGGTGGGATTTTCGGAAGACAGGTTTTCACCTTCTACAATAGCTGGTTCCAGGAAGCTTCCTGGGTTAATTCCTATAATCGCTATATCGACTTTATCTTCATTCTTGGTACTCGTCTCTTTCATTGCTGTTGCCATCGTACTTCCCATAGGTGATGCAGCATCCACATTAGGAAGTTGTTCCGCCTTCGCCACCAGTTGATCTGACAGCAGTGACTTGCTCATGGAAGACTGAGCCCCTTCTTCAAAGATGACATAATCAGCTTTCATGGTCTTGAATGTTGATGCGGCTAGCGTGGACAATCCATTCCCCAGACCGGATAAAATAAATACCAACCAAGCCATGAGTACGAAGATAATGATAATCATCAAAAACTTCATTTTACTATGCATTAACTCCTTCATCGCTAAAAACATGATCTGTTCAACTCCTTCTCTCTTTTTTTGACACATGTGTCAAATTAGATGCGCGGCCACGCTGTCTTCATTATTAAACGACATAAATGACACTTGTGTCAAATTGAATCCAAGAACAAAGTTAGCTCTTGGCTCCTCCGATCCACATTTGGAACAACAGCTTTCCCCAATCAGGCGTAGGGATATTCATCATGTTAGGCGTATTAATTAAGTTGAAGAATACACCAACAAGTACAGGTAGAGGGATATCTTGCCGGAGGGCCTGATCCTGCTGTGCACGTCCAAATAAGCGTGATAATTGAATTTTGAGGGTCTTATGTGCTTCCTCAATAAATTCAAGATCTCTCGCTGCCGCAGCAGAATTAGTCGTATTAATTTTACTGGCATCTCCCAGAAGTTGATGGAGCGTCGATTCTTCTGCGTAGATCAGAAGCAGTTGCTCAAGAGCATCCATGGGATCAGTCTCATCAACGGCTAATGAATTCTCCAACACGGTTGCTATTACACGCTTCATACAAGCAGCAACAATCTCTTCTTTATTGGCGTAATATTGATATATCGTGCTCCGGGCTCCAGATAGATGCTGTGAGAGCAGCTTAAGATGAAAACCGTCGTAGCCATGCTCCAGAATTAATTTCTTGGTCGTATCCAGTAGCTCTGTTTCGGTAAAAGATTGTTTTCTTCCCATTGAATCTCTTCCTTTTTCTCATTTAAAGTTAGTGCGAACTTCACGTAATCGAGGTTGTACTTTAGGTCTACAGGAGTTCTACACTTCCCTTGTTTATTATGATCAGTTTAGCATATGTTTGATGTCCATAATACCAACCAAGACGATTGGTCTGAATAAATGGGTGAACATATACAAAAAGGCAAACCCTTGAACTTACAAGGGTTTGCCTTTTTCTTTCTATTCATCGAATATCGACGATATACCGATACATCTGCAATTGATCTTACGATCAGACTTACGCATGTACCGGATGAATCTTGGTGTTATCCCTGATCCTTCGGTGCCAGCTCAATGGCGGAGCGGATGGCAGCCAGCATGCTTTTGTCATCGGCGATGTTCTTACCTGCGATGTCGAAGGCTGTACCGTGGTCAACCGACGTACGAATGATGCCGCCCTTCAGACCAACGGTGATGTTCACGCCTTCCTCGATGCCCATTACCTTAATTGGCGCATGGCCTTGGTCGTGGTAGCAGGCTACCACAATATCGAAGTCTCCGCGGCCAGCGCGGAAGAAGAGTGTGTCCGCCGGGAGTGGACCAACGACGTTAATGCCTTCCTGCTGCGCACGCTCAATGCCGGGCTGCAGTTTTCCTTCTTCTTCCCCGTTGCCGAACAGTCCGTTCTCTCCGGCATGAGGATTGATTCCGCATACGGCTACGCGCGGATTCTCAAAGCCTGCTTTTTTCAGCGTATCATGGGCAAGCTTCACAACGGTGTAGGTTCTTTCCGGGTTGATACTCGCGATGGCATCAATCAGACCCATGTGTGTCGTCAGGTGAATGACTCTCAGATTAGGCGTTGTCAGCATCATCGAGAAGTCCTGTGTATCCGTCAGGTCCGCCAGAATTTCGGTGTGTCCTGGATACAGGTGCCCCCCTTGATGCAAGGCTTCTTTGTTCAAAGGTGCTGTGCAGATGGAGTGAATCTGGTGTTTTTTGGCGAGATCAATGGCTTTGGCGAGAAACTGGAATGCTGCATCCCCAGCCACGGCAGATACTTTGCCGTATTCCAAGTCCGCAGGGACAAGGTTCAAATCAATCACATCTACAGTACCGAATTCATACTTGGCTTCGGAAGGCTCTTGAATCGCGTTAACGTTCAGACTTGAGTCGATGATCGGCAGTACGCGCTCCAGAATCTTCGCATCACCGATCACGAGTGGATTGCACTGATCATACATCTCTTGATGACCCAGTGCTTTCATAATAATCTCCGGTCCAATACCTGCTGCGTCGCCCATCGTAATTCCTATTGTAGGTTTCATACAAGAATACCTCCTTTTAATTTTTGAATCGCATGGATAAAGACATCTGGTTTGCCGAATCCGCCTGCTTTGGTAATCACATGCAGATCATCAATGCCTATAAACTTGGAAATCGGCACGCCGATCTCAAGCTCATCCAGCAGCTCGAAGCCGCTAATATTCCATTTCAAACAGATTTGTTTTGCCGTATCGCCGCCAGTCATGGATACCCCTTTGAAAAGTCCCTCTTCCAGCAGTCTGGCACAGATCTCACCCATCGCAAGTACAATCTCGTTGCTGACTTCCGTGTGATTGAGACCACGAATTTCGCCCGTTGCCCGTGCCAGTTCGATATCCACCTGTTCAGCGGTGGAGTAGAGGACAACATCTTGTCCTTCCAGCGCTTTGTCTCGGACCTCGTTATAGACACGTTCCATCTCTTCCGCGCGGTCTGCGGTTGCGGATACCGCTTTGAAGGAATGGAAGGATACGGAAGCCACGCGAGAATTGCGCATCAAGCGATGCAGCTGCTCACGGGAGTTTTTGTTCACGCTGCCTACCACCGTAAGGATTGGACCGGAATTCTCCGGGATATCAAGTGAAGCAGCCCTGGATTCCAACGCGTAATGCGCAGGGAGGTAATTGGCAACGCCGGCCGAACCTGCCCAAGTAAAGGTATAATCCAACTCGCGGGTCATCTGCAGAATCAGTTCCAGATGGCGTTCTTCGGTGGAGTCCACCATCACATACGGAATGTTATTTGTTTTCAAGTGCTCCAGCTTGGTGCGAATATGATTCTGCCCGGCTTCCAGATCTGCGACGGTGATCTCGCCAACTTCGTACTTGGTCTGTAGTTTCAACAAGTCCGGAAGGTAGGAAATCGTAACAGGTGTCTTCGGATCATGAGCAATTTCAGTATCTGCCAGCGGGACGCCGTTCAGGTAATGAATTCCGTTCAGAATAGTCCGGTTATTTTTCGGATATCCTGGAGCAATCATCATAAAATCAGGCTTAACTACATCATACACAGCATCAATCTCGATGCCGATATTGCCGCGCATGGTGGAGTCCATTTTTTTGAAAATCGTCTCAAATCCGTTGTTCGTCAGCAACTCAGCAGCCCGATATACACGGTCATATGCTTCCTGAGGGGATATGGAACGACTATCTGTATCAAAGACGACAGCATCGTAATGTGTAAGAGGTTCTTCATTCATATTAAAAAGAACACTGGTCTTCAAGCCATGACGGGCAAGCTGCACCCCGCTGTCATTGGCACCGGTCAAATCATCTGCAATAATAGCTAATTTCATGCAGTCATCCCTCCTTGTAAGCAAAATGTCATAATAAGTCCGTCAGATCATCAATTAGCACAGATTAAGCATATCGGATCAGGTGATAACCATTTATGTGGTTGGTCGTTGATTGTATTTCTCGACGCCACCTGATTTCTCCAGTCGTTTGGAGAGGAAACCGATGAAGATTGGCAACAGGATAGCTGTCGTTACAACACTCGCCGCAATTTGCACAGTAGCAATCTCTGCAATCGGGCCAAATGAAGCATTAGCAGCCACGATGGCAGCGGGTGTACCTACCGCATTCCCGGCTGTTGAACCTTCGGAAGCACCAACGATCGGGTTCCAGCCAATGGCTTTGAACACCAGATATCCGATTCCGCCTGTGAGAAGCACGGTCAGAACACCGAGGAGAATGCCACCTAGTCCGCCTTGAATGATGGATGAGAAATTGATTCCCATACCCAGGGAGAATGCAAAGAACGGAACAAGTTTGTCACTGCCTTTGTACAGCCAATCCCCCAGATTACGGTCCAGATTACCAATAATGACACCAACGATGAGTGGAAGCAATACAGCAACGAATGCCATCGGTGAGAACATGCCGTTCGCAAAGCCCATTGCACCAAAGATCGAGAGCGCTACCATGGTCAGGAACGGACCATCGCTAAGCGCGAGGAACGGGTAAGCTGCCTTGTCATCTTCTTTACCGTATTGACCAGCGAGTGCGATGTACAGACCACCGTTAGAGTTGGTCATTGCAGCGATAATGGCAAGTGGTGCCAGACCCAGGAATAAACCGCTTGAATCCGCAAACAAAATAGCGATAAAACCAAGGCCTGCACCAATCACCCATTTGAACGTAAGCAAGGTTAAACCTTTGCCGACAGATGAACCTGCCGTTTTGAACGTAATCTGTGTACCCGCAATTAACAGGAACAGCGCAATCAACGTACTGGCACTGTTAACGAAGAGGGCTTCCGTGAATCCGCCAATGCGCAGGGCATTCGGGAAAAATGTATTAATGGTTGCACCAAGTAACAGGGGAACGACCATCATACCGCCAGGGATGCGATCTAAAGTTGCTTTAATGTTCATAGTAGTAGCTCCTTATGAAGTAATCGTTTTTATGAAGCGCTTGCAGGGATTATATTATCCCATATTGTTTAATATAGCAACAATAAATTATTGTAAATTTTAAATGAGTAATAAAGTGTTTAAAAATGCAACACAACAAGACGATAAAAAAGACGTAAACTTAAAGTTAATCTTTAAGTTTACGCCATAATGTGGCCCGGTTAATCCCCAGGCGCTCTGCCGCCTTTGATTGATTGTTGTTTTCCTCCTGAAGTACAATCTGAATAACTTCTTTTTCGATCTCCTTCAGGGTGCCGTTCAACTTCATTGGACTAGAAGAAGGTTGCTGATCGAGCAAGCGGGATAAGGTAGCCGTGGTGATTATATATTCCTGTTCATTAAGTGCAGCCTGCTTAATCAGATGTTTCAACTGGTTGACATTCATATGTGTGATCTGATCTTGGATTAGCTGTAGTGCATCTTCTTTTATTCTCACCGCAGTAGTTCCGTATTTGTGGTAGTACCCCGTAAGGAAATGCTGCATCAGTGGAGCCAGATCTTCTGGTCTATCCGCAAGATTAGGCATCATAATTGTATTAAGCTCCAGATCGAGTGACCACAGGGGGGGCAATGCCTGCTCCCCGAGTATAAACACCCCAATCCGGTTATGAAGGCAGCTCTGGATAAAGGAGAGCAACTCCGGATCTTCCACACGTGTCTCCATGTGGTTAATCTCTACATTTCGAACCTTGGCGAGTGGTATCTTGTGCAAATGACCGGAAGGCACTTGCGAGAGATCGATCTGTAATAACAGTCCGCCACCGGCGTACATCTGATGAATATGTTTGACCAGAAAAGATTTACCGGAATCCGCTTCACCCCGCAGATAGATCGGTTCATGATTCTCGTAAAGTGCCCGAATGTTCTTCAATACCGCCTGCATGGCAGGGGATTCGGCAACGATAGGCTCCATCGATGCATCCGTGAACGTTGTTATGCCGAATTGTGCAAAGGCATAGGGTTGTCCTTTTTCCAGCATGTATACCTTGTAGTTCTTGTTGTCCAGGGTCGTTTCATAGGCGTTAACCGTGAGCTGGTAATCGTCCACCATGAACACATTTTGGACCTGGGATTGGTGGAATTCCAGACTCGTGTTAGTCAGATACATGTGATTATCGGTCAGTGGATTTTTCTCGAAATCAGTCAGGTTCTCGAATACGACTTCATTCCGTTCATTTAAAATAAGCAAATTCGGATGTTCCCGTGTAACCAGGTCATTCAGTATGATCGATATCGCATGATTTTTGCTCAAATAACGGTAGACCAGCTGCGCATCTTCCATCGCTCTAAGGATGGATTCCTGACCGGATTGGATTAACAATCCCTCCAGACCATAAGTCTTCGCAGTGTTGACGGTGATCACATCTCCGACAATCTGGCGGTAACCGGAAGCTTTCAGCTCCAAGAGCAACCGTGCCACATCTTCCGAGCTATGTATGGTATAGACCTTGAGAGGCAGATCCATCAGATCAATAATCGATTGTGCACCAGAGGTGATGTTGGAGAAACCAACAATCGCTGTTTGGCCGTTAAACTGGCTTGCCAGGGTAAGTGAACGAATCATGTCATAACCCGATAACTGCACATCAATGACGGGAATGGTCACTGCTTTTTTAATGAGTTGGGCGGTTCCGCCGCGGCTGATGATAATCTCTGCACCGTTTTTCTCAGCTTGAGTTGCTAGCTCCACGCCTTTTGCCAAGTCGCCCACGTCTGTCTGAATGGTTAACTGGGGAAAACGAGGAATACACTCTTGTATAATAGGAATCATCGATTCGTAGGGAGCAATAAAGTGAACTCGTGTACGCATAATTTTCCTGCCTTTATAGAAAACTTTGATCCCCTTATTATAGCCAACTTGTGAAGGGATGGCACCTATGGGGGGACAGGTCACTGTTAATGTGTGCAGAATGCCTGTGTAGTATGTCGATATAACCCTCCGCGTGGAATGTGATGAAGTGCACTGAATCGAATCCTTAACTATTTCAGAATTAATGAATAATTGCACACACGATAAGTATAGAGAAATGAGGAGTTTTATATGGGAGACATTCATAAAGTAGCTGAGCCCGATCACATCATTAAGGATGTTGTCGCAAAGTTCTCGTGCAGGGTGTTGTGGAGTGAGGGCCGTCCATGTCTGGAATATCAACGGGAAGAAGAGTTAACCCAGATCGAAGAATACATTCGCACAGTGTACAATGTTGAGCTGTTGGATGTGTTTTTCACCGCGGTGGAGAGCCTTCCGGTTGAGCCATAGATTAGGTTGGGATTTGGGGATTGCGGGCAAAGGGTTAGTACTTAAGTTTTTTGTGTTTATACAGGGTTATAAGGCGACACTATAGGTGTTCGTCTTTTCTTTTATTACTCCATTACTATCTGACTTTGGATCGTATGGACACCAGTTGCAATCGTGAAATGTGAAACGTATGTGGGCGTATTCATGTATTATAGTATACATATGAACTTTTCGGAGGAGGAACACGTAATGGGAATCTTATCGAGGTTTAGAGACGTGATGAAGGCCAATGTGAACCACATGCTGTCGCGGGCGGAAGACCCGGAGAAGAGCGTGAATGAGTATATGCGCAACCTGAGCAGTGATCTGGGTCAGGTGAAGGCCGAGACGACGGCGGTGTTGTCGGACGAGAGCCGGGCGAAGCGAGCACTGGATGAGTGCAGCGCCGAGGTCAAAAAGTTACAGCGGTACGCAGAGAAATCGGCGGAGTCCGGAGACGAAGACAAGGCACGTAATTTTCTGGAGAAGAAAGTGAAGCTGGCTGACAAATTGAACGAATTACAGGCTGCCTATGAACGGGCTTCAGCCAAAGCCAAGATGATGAAGCATATGAATGATAAATTGGTTGCAGATCTGGGACAACTGGAAGCACGGCATGCAGAGCTGAAAGGTCGCATGGCAGATGCGAAGGCGCAGCAACAGGCCAATGAACGGAATGCATCTACGGGCAGAGCTGATGCTGCATTGAAAGCCATGGAAGACAAGGCGAACCAGGCGTTAAATGAAGCAGAGGCTTTGGCAGAACTTCGCGCTGGGGCACAGGAAGATGATTTGGACGAATTAATTGCCCAGTTGGAGAGGGACATGAACGCAGATGCGGGTAATAATGAGAATGCGTCGCCAAGTGCAGAGGAAGAACTCGCAGCGATTCAGGAGAAGTTGAGGAAGTGAGTTTAACTTGCACACTACAACGTAGAGGACAGAAAAGAATCATATTTCGTTAACATTGAGGTGAGCAGATGCCGGTTATTGAATATAAATGTCCAAACTGCGGCAGTGGCATGATCTTTGACAGTGTGTCAGGTGCATTATCCTGTCCCAGCTGCGGCCGCCAGGACAACATAGAGCAGATCCCCGATCCCTTGAAGAGACAAGTATTCACCGAAAATGAGGTCAAAGAATACCACTGTAACAGCTGCGGAGCTGACATTGTGACAGAACCGGAGACCAGTGCGACGACATGCAGTTTCTGCGGTGCAGCGGTTGTACTCAGTGATCGGCTGACGGGCAATCTAGCCCCCGCGATGGTGATTCCCTTTTCAATCAACAAGGATCAAGCCAAACAGGCTTTCAAAAAGTGGTGCAAAAATGGCCTCTTAACGCCAAGTGGCTTCATGTCCGCCGATCGGATTCAGAGCATTACCGGCATGTACGTGCCGTTCTGGTTGTACGAGTTACATAACAAAATCGAAGTGCATGGTCGTGGCACCAAGGTCAGATCCTACACCCAGGGCGACTACCATTACACGGAAACACAGCATTTCGATATATACCGCCGGATTCGGCTGAATTACGTGAACCTGCCCATTGATGCATCGGAGAAAATGAAGGATGAACTGATGGATAAGCTGGAGCCTTTCCCATATAACCAGCTGAAATTGTTCAAGACCCCGTATCTGGCGGGGTACATTGCGGAAAAATACAGTTATACAGACGAGGAACTTTTTCCACGGGCCAAGGATAAAACGAGATCGTACATTGATTCTTATATTGCCTCAACTGTATCCGGATATACCAGCGTGAGCTACACAGACAAACAGATTGATACTACGCTCAAAAATGCAGACTATGTGCTGCTCCCGGTGTGGATGGTCAACTATGACTACAATCGGGCACAGTATACCTTTGCCATGAATGGTCAGACAGGGAAAGTGGTCGGCAAACCGCCGATCAGCAAAGCCAAAGTCGCTGGATGGTTCGCAGGAGTATCTGCCGTCTCGTTGCTGTCACTGAAGCTGGTCTCCTGGATGATGGGAGGTGGATTCTTATGAGAAAAAGAACTCCTCTGGTCGTCGTGATGGCTACGCTCATTTTACTTATGATCACCCTTGTTGCTCCGTTGATTCCCATGTCTTCGGCATCCGCAGCGGAGAACAAAAATCTCATCTACGATGAGGCCAACCTGCTGAGTGAGCAGGATAAAGTTGAGCTGAATGCACTTGCGAATCAGTATGGCGCGGAACGGCAGACGGACTTTGTTATTTTGACAACAAATAATGCTGAGAATCAGGATATCGTGCTCTTAACTGAAGATTTTTATGATAAGCAGGAGCTAGGGTACGACAAGAAATTTGGCAATGCTGTCATTTTAACGATGGATATGAATAATCGAGAAGTGTATCTGGCGGGATTTTATAAGGCAAAAGAATACCTGAGTGATCAGCGACTGGATTCTATCCGTAACCGGATTACCTCTGAGTTATCCAGTGGGGACTATAAACTCGCATTTGAGAAATATATTGAGCTCTCTTACAAATATATGGGGTACGAACCGGGTGTGAATCCGAACAATATTTTGTTCAACGGCTGGTTTCAGTTGGGAGTATCGGTAGTACTGGGCGGTATTGTTGTTGGCATGATGACCTATCGTTCCGGGGGGCGTGTCACGGTCAATCGTGCGACTTATGAGGATTCAAGTAATTCCAGTGTAATTGATCGGCAGGATCGTTATATCCGTACGACCGTAACCAAGCGCAAAATTGAGAAGAACAATAACAATGGAGGCGGAGGCGGCGGTGGAGGTACATCGCGAGGCGGTCATTCACACAGTGGGAGTAGAGGGTCGTTTTAATAAAGGAATAATCGGAGTACGTTAAATAGAAGGGATGGAAACGAATATGGGATTTTTCAAAAATCAATTTTCGAATGTGGTGGAATGGGAAGAGTTCAGAGATGACATGATATTTTGGAAATGGAGCAACCGGGAGATCAAGAAGGGGAGTAAACTTATCATCCGTTCTGGTCAGGACGCCATTTTCCTGAATAACGGTAAAGTGGAAGGGATTTTCGAGGACGAAGGATCATTTAATATCGATTCCGAGATCATTCCATTCCTTTCTACATTAAAAGGATTCAAATTTGGATTCAACAGCGGCATGCGGGTCGAAGTCTTGTTTGTAAACACAAAAGAGTTCACCGTGCGCTGGGGCACACAAAGTCCGGTGTTGATTCCAACACCACAACTCCCGGGCGGGATGCCGATTCGGGCCAACGGTACATTTAATTTTAAAGTAAGTGACTATGTGACCCTGATTGATAAGATTGCAGGCATCAAGCAGAGTTATCTGGTGGAGGATGTCAAAATCCGAATCACATCCGTGCTGGATCAGCTTCTAATGAAGTGGATTAGCCGCGAAGGGAAGGATATGTTCAACCTGCAGGCCAATGCATCGGATATTGCCAAGGGGATTCAGGAAGATCTGGATATGCAGATGATGGACATCGGAATTGGGATTACCGGTTTCCAAGTGATGAGCTTCAACTATCCAAAAGAGATTCAGGATATGATTACAAAGACCGCTTCGCACGAGATGATTGGTAATCTGCAAAAGTATCAGCAGGTCAGCATGACAGACGGTATCTCATCCGGTAAAGTACAGGGCGGCGGCGCGGCCTCGGATATGGCAGGCATGATGATGGGCATGAACATGGCCAATGAAATGATGAAGAACATGAACCAGAACCAGAACCAGAACAATAATGCCAATTCGTCTCAGAATCAGAACGCGGACCAGAAACCAGCAGGAAATAGCAACGGTGATTCAGGTAACTCCTCATCTACAGAGGGCAACAAGAAGCCTAACTTCTGTCCGAACTGTGGAGCCAAGAATGAAGGAGCCAACTTCTGTCCGAACTGTGGTCAAAAGCTGGCCTAATGAAATGAATACATGTAGGGTTAGGTCCGTAGAAGTGAAGTTACTGCGGAGCTAGCCCTTTTTTGTTTGGAATCATAGTTATAGCAACAGGGTTAAGAGCAGGGAGGTAGTTCATTTATTTTAGTTTTGATAAAACAGTTGACAACCAATCACAAATCATTTATCTTTAAATTAAGATATTTAATTTGAATATAAGTAACAACCACAAACAAATATCTTTAATCCATTACATGAGGAGCGATCAAGATGATGATCCCAACATTGACCAGAATAAATGAACTTGCAAGAAAAGCCAAAGAGGGCGGATTGACGGAGATGGAGAAAGAGGAACGGGTTAATCTTCGCCAGGAATATCTGCAAACTTTTCGCGGTTCGGTCAATGACATTCTCTTGAATGCAACCATCTATGATCCGAACGGCGATGACGTGACTCCTGATAAATTGAAACAAGAACAGGCTTCTCAAAATAATAAATAGGCTTTAAACGAACATATATCTTAATTTAAAGATAATATAAACTTACTATAAATTAACCAGCGATCTCAATTATCTCATTTATCAAATTATCTCTAACACCTACTCAATCCAAAACATGCTTACCAAACCAAGGAGGAATTAATCATGACTATTCAAACAGCAGGTATCCACCATATTACAGCTTTCGCAGGAGATCCACAGGCCAACGTTGATTTTTATGCCGGAGTTCTGGGACTTCGTCTGGTGAAAAAAACAATCAATTTCGATGCACCTGATGTATATCATCTGTATTTTGGCGATGAGCACGGAAGCCCAGGTACCATCATTACCTTCTTCCCATCCGCTGGATCACCACGGGGGAAAATTGGCGGAGGTCAGGTCGGCATCACTTCCTATGTCATTCCTCCTGGGTCGATTGGCTTCTGGCAGAATCGGCTGGAACAGTATAACATTGAGGTAACCAAAACAAGTCGCTTCAATGAAGAGCTGCTTCAATTCGAAGATAGCGAAGGCTTGCGGCTTGAGCTTGTGGAACGGGAAGAGGGAGCAACCAGCACTTGGGCTCACGAAGGAATTCCAACAGATCAAGCGATTAAAGGCTTTGGCGGTGCTGTCCTGTTCAGTGTAAACCCGCAGAGAACGATGGATGCGCTTGAGAAAATTTTGGGATTTGTCAAAGTGGGTGAAAATGAAGAGTATGCCCGTTTCCGGTCGAGTGGAGACATCGGTAATGTTGTGGATGTTCCGGTAACCCGTATACCTCTGGGCATGGGTGGAGCTGGAACGGTGCATCATATTGCATGGCGCGCCACAGATGACGTGGAACATGCACAGTGGAGTGAAGCTGTACGTGATTACGGGTACCAACCGACTCCAGTTCGGGATCGTCAGTACTTTAACGCAATTTACTTCAGAGAAGCTGGCGGCATTCTGTTCGAGATTGCTACCGATCCTCCGGGCTTTGCCAAAGATGAACCTGCTGATTCGCTCGGACAAAAATTGATGCTGCCAGAGTGGTTTGAGAAATACCGCCCTCAAATTGAGGACAATCTGCAACCAATCGTGGTAAGAACACTCGAACCTGCTACAACTGCGAAATAAATTACTATATTGATTAAACTATCCATTTACACAATAACGAAGAGGACAGAAGAAAACTGAAAAAGCGAAGCGTTCGCCTAAAAGCTTTCTGAAAGAAAGCTACATCGGAAGCATATGCTATCCCCGGATTTTCCCTTGAGAAAAGGGAATCGAAAAAATCTGGGGATAACAGCGATTGGAAGGTTATTCTGTCATCGAAGTGTATGTGTAAATGAAAATCAAAGGAGCAACGAAGGATGATGGAGAAAAAGGTTACCTGGCTGGAGCTGTTTTACGATCTGCTCTTCGTAGCAGCGGTCTCCAAAGCGGGTCATGTCTTGTTACATGCCGAACACGGAGTAATTACGTTTGAATACTTAATGAAGTTTGTGCTTATTTTCATCCCTGTTTGGTGGGCATGGGTTGGTCAGACCTTGTTTATTAACCGCTATGGTCAAGATATTCTGATCCATCGAATATTCCTCATCCTTCAGCTTCTGTCCGTTATGGTCATGACGGCGAGCCTCTCTACCCATTTTGACCAGTACTACCTGTCCTTCTTCATCGGATATATCGGTTCACGGGCGTTTACGGCCATTCAGTATCTGACGGTTCACAAGTCGAAAAGCGAGCATCAGCAGAAAGCCGCCCGGTACTTGGGCATCTGTTTCCTCATTGGAATATTGATCTCATCGGGCTCATTGTTTTTCGATTCCTGGCTGCGCTACTTGATCTTGTATGCGGGAATTGCTGTGGACATCGTACTTCCGTTGATTGGACGCAAAAATCTGGTGAAAGTACCGGTTCAGACTCATCATTTGTTGGAACGTTTCGCGTTATTTACACTTATCCTGCTAGGTGAATCGGTAGTTAGTATTATTGCCGTGCTGCAAGCCGATCATTGGGATATGAAATCCATCCTGTTTGCCGCATTTACGTCCATCTTTGTCATTGCGATATGGTGGCAGTACTTCGACAACGTGGAGAAAAAGGTCAGCAAAGAGATTCAGACTGCCGGACAAGCGATCATATACGGACATCTGTTCATCTACATCTCCATGAGTATGATTGCTGCTTCAATTCAGCTGTTATATCAGAATCAGTTAAACTATGTGTTCATGCTAGGGTTTGTATTTGGATCGGCGCTACTGTATTTCTTGTCGACCTCACTTGTGTTCCATCGTTACAGACACGCACATCTGCGACTGGGTCCGCGCCATCTGGCGTTCATGGTAGGGTTACTGGTGGCATTTGTCCTTGTGGATATGGTTTACCAGGTTCCGGGTTATGTCATCATGGGCGAAGACATGTTATTCTTCCTGGTGTATGCGAAACTTACGACTTGATATAGTGTATTAAAATGAAGAAAAGTCACGGACAACAGGTGTCCGTGGCTTTTTGTTATGCCACTAATCGTGGACATTTTTTAATAATATAAATAATGCACAAATCTAATTTAATTTCTTCTATAGAATCTGTTAATATGAGACTATGTACAAGTGAATCTACCAGATCATATGGAATGGTCTTATTCGTTCGTAGATATGGGGATGACAATTAGGAGGGAAATCATTGAGCACACATCAAATTGGAGTTCCATTGGAAGGGTTTGCAGAGTTTAGTCGTACGGTTGCCGCAGAAGGAGCCGTTTTAGTCAGAAATGAAGGCCAAGTGCTTCCACTTCGTAAAAACGAAAACGTTTCAGTTTTTGGACGGATTCAAGTCAATTATTATCGGAGCGGCACGGGTTCAGGCGGTAGTGTCCATGTAGCCTACACAACGAATCTGCTCGATGGTCTGCGCAGCAAAAAGAATATAACGGTGAATGAAGAACTGGCAGCTGTCTATGAGAAGTGGATTGAAGAGAATCCATTTGATGATGGTGGAAAAGTATGGGCGGCCGAGCCATGGAATCAGAAAGAAATGCCTTTGACGGATGACCTGGTTGCACAGGCTAGAAGCAAATCCAGCAAAGCCATTATCGTGATTGGACGTACAGCAGGAGAAGATCAGGATAATGCGGATGCGCCAGGAAGTTACCAACTGACAGAAGATGAAAAAGCGATGCTGAAGCAAGTCACTGCGCAGTTTGAACACACAATCGTAGTGCTGAATGTCTCGAATATCATCGACATGAGCTGGTTAAACGAAACGTATCTACATCCAATCCAAGGCGTAATTTACTCCTGGCATGGCGGTATGGAGGGTGGCAACGCGATTGCTGATGTGCTGGCGGGAGACGTTACACCAAGCGGTAAACTGACAGATACGATTGCATATTCCATCGAGGATTATCCTTCGACAAGCAACTACGGCAATGAGTTCAAGAACCTGTATCAGGAAGATATCTATGTAGGTTATCGTTATTTCGAAACGTTTCGACCTGAGCGTGTTCAGTTTGAATTCGGTTACGGCCTGTCTTATACGACGTTTTTGGCTCAGCATGAAGAAGTGAAATCTGTGTCCAAAGACGGCGAAACCTACATTGAAGTTCGTGTCAATGTGACCAACTCAGGTACAACATATGCGGGCAAAGAGGTTGTACAAGTCTATTATGAAGCACCACAAGGCAAACTGGGACAACCGGTGAAGGCTTTGGTTGCTTTTGGCAAGACAGGATTGTTGCAGCCGGGCGAGTCAGAAATACTGACGATCAGCTTCCCGATCCATGACATGGCATCCTACGATGATGCGGGTGTTACAGGTCATGCTTCCGCATACGTTCTGGAAGAAGGCACATATCGACTGCATGTAGGAACCAGTGTGAAACAAGTGCAGCACGTTAGCATCGATGGCCAGGATGGATATGTGATTGAATCCCTTCAATTGGTGGAGCAGCTGCAAGAAGCGATGGCGCCAACGGAAGATTTTACACGGATGAAACCAGGTGCGCGCAAGGAAGATGGATCTTATGAACTGACGTATGCAGAAGTACCGAAACGTAAGATATCCATGGCGGACCGGATTGAGCAGAATCTTCCGCAAACGCTGGAGCAGACGGGCAACCAGGGCCACAAGCTGAGTGACGTTAAAGCTGGCAAAGTGAGTCTGGAAGCCTTCATCGCTCAACTGAGTGATCAGGATCTGGCAGCGATTGTCCGTGGCGAAGGCATGAGCAGTCCACTCGTTACTTCGGGGACGGCATCTGCATTTGGTGGTGTCAGCGACAGCCTGTTTAATTACGGTATTCCGGTAGCATGTACGGCAGATGGCCCGTCGGGTATTCGTATGGATAGTGGCGAGAAGGCAACACAGGTATCCATTGGTACGTTGCTTGCGGCGACATGGAACAAGGAGCTTGTTGAAGAGTTGTATGTGATGGAAGGACAGGAACTGCTCAGAAATCAGGTGGATACCCTGCTCGGACCTGGACTCAATATCCGCCGGAGCCCGCTCAATGGCCGGAACTTTGAATACTTCTCCGAAGATCCACTGATCTCGGGTGTATTTGCCGCAGCATGTACGAAAGGTATCATGAAGGGTGGTTCCAATGCCACACTGAAACACTTTGCCTGTAACAATCAGGAGAAACACCGCAGTAAAGTAGATGCTGTTGTCTCCGAACGTGCACTGCGTGAAATTTACCTGAAAGGGTTCGAAATCGCTGTAAAAGAAGGCGGAGCCAACTCCATCATGACTTCCTACAACCCGGTTAACGGACACTGGGCGGCATCCAACTACGACCTGAACACCACGATTTTGCGTGGCGAATGGAATTTCGACGGAATCGTAATGACCGACTGGTGGGCGATTATGAATGATGTGACCGAAGGTGGAGAAGCTGATCGCAAATACACGAACTGGATGATTCGTGCACAGAATGATCTCTACATGGTTGTACCGAACTACGGCGCAGAGATCAATGGTTGGGATGACAACACGATTGAATCCTTGGATAATGGAACATTGACTCGCGGAGAGCTGCAACGCTCGGCGATCAACATCTGCAAGTTCATCATGAATGCACCGGTGTCCGGCAGAAAGCACGAGATCGTAGAGAACGTCGCTTCGTTCCAAGCGAATGCATCTCTATCTTCTGCACAAGCTCAGGCGCTGGTGGAGAACGCACAGGTGAAACCTGCGGTAGCTGAACCCGTCTACATGAAAGTGGACGAGGCAGGTCATTATCGGATTATCGTACAGATCATGTCCCCTGAGCCGGAACTGGCTCAAAGTGCATGTAACCTGCTCCTGAATGACCAGTTGGTAACCACCATTCAGACGAATGGTACGGAAGGAAAATGGATCAGACAGAAGCTTGTCAAAGTAGACCTTGAAGCAGGACTGTATGAATTGAAACTGGACTTCACCAAACCAGGTCTCCAGATTGATTGGATCGAATTCAAGCAGGTGTAGAGATAAACAGAAATATCTTGTGATAGCAGCAATCAAAAGGTTGTTCTGTCATCCAAAGCAGAATACGTTGGTATATGACAAAGGACACTGCACGCGGGTGTCCTTTGTTGTAACACAGAATAGCTACTGTTATGATAGTGTTATGAGATTCGTAGTTCTGAACAATGGGGTCAGGGGTGTTGCGAGGAATGAGAAATTATAATTTTATGAGTCCAATCCTGCTAGTTGTGGTGGCGCTGATTGTAAGAGGCCTGGTGACTAACCTGGGAGTCCTTTTCGGACTATCACAAGAAGTGGCGAGTAATATTGCCATGATAGCCATGATTATTGCTGCACTGATTATGTTTAATCGAATGACGAAGGCTCGGCGTAGAAAATAGAAAAAGCTCGGATAACCAGAAGGTTATCCAAGACATGAAGACACCCTCCGGGTGTCTTTTTTGTATTGACGTACTGATCCTAACGTTTTAGACTATTGCTAATAAATAATAACATTGTAAATAACAAAAATAACAAAATTAAAAACAGGTAAAGTATTTATGTTCGTTGCACTCTCTATTTGCCAGCTCCCCCATTGCGATCCCAAAGGAGAACCCATTCATGAAGATCATTGCCTACGAACAATATATCTTTCAGGAAGGTCGACCTATTCGGATTGCGATCTGGAAGCTGACCGTTGCCCACAATGATGAAGAAGGATCGCAGGAGCGCTGATGAAGCGTTCAGTCGGTCCTTTATGTCATGGATCAGGCTGTGTGCAGTTCGAGTGATGGGTAACGATACGGGTTAACGGTGCGAGGGTCGGGTGAGAACACAGGATTATACTTTCGGAAGTATCTACTTACGACTTCATGCCTGCTGATGAGCACCTTATTACGCTGGACTAATTTTCAATGAAGTGAAGGGAGCGATCCTTATGGAAAGACAGCCTGTATTGGAAGTCATTGCTGTGGATGTGGAAGATGCCAAGGCAGCTGAGGAGGGAGGGGCCGATCGGATTGAGCTGGTGTCTGCGATGTCTGAAGGGGGGCTTACTCCAAGTTATGGCGTTATGGAGCATGTCGTATCCCAGGTTTCCATTCCGGTGTATGTCATGATCCGTCCCCACAGCCGCTCGTTCCGCTATAGCGCAGATGACATCCACGCCATGACCCGTGATATTCGCGTGGCGAAGGAACTTGGAGCCGCTGGCATCGTGATCGGAGCCCTCTCGGGAGAGGGTGAAGTGGACCTTCTATCCTTGCAATCATGTATGGCGGAAGCTCAGGGTTTGGGCGTTACGTTTCATCGTGCAATTGATGTGAGCGCAAGCCTGACTGAGGCACTCAAGGCCATTAACACAATGGGCAACGTGGAGCGTGTGCTTACATCGGGAGGGAAACGGACAGCGCCTGAAGCCATACTGGAACTGAAACAGCTTCAGGAACTGGGGCAAACCTTGAACATCGCTGTCATGGCAGGGTCTGGGGTCACCATAGAGGGAATTGAAACGCTAGTGAGTCAGACGGGTATCACGGAGATCCATATGGGATCAGGTGTACGCCGTGAAGGAAGCTTTGACCATCCCGCAGATTCGCAGCTTATCTCTCAAGCCAAGCAGCAGTTATTGCATGCATCACAGCCATTTATGGACAGTAGTGCAATCCGTAACGGTCCAAAAAGCAAGGGTGGTCCAGTGACATAGGAATGCACGAAATAAAAGGAGGGATAACACCATGAATCATGAACTGCAATCAGCCGAATGGATTACAACCGCAGCGCAGATCCGCCCATCCGAACGCCAGTTGAGATGGCAGGAGATGGAGTTTTACGGGTTTATTCATTTTACGGTAAATACATTCACGGATCGGGAATGGGGTACTGGAGAGGAAGACCCGTCGATCTTCAATCCTTCTGAACTGAGCGCAGCGCAATGGGTGCAGGCGTGCAAGGCTGCCGGGATGAAAGGGCTGATTTTGACATGTAAGCATCATGATGGATTTTGTTTGTGGCCAAGCCAGTTTACAGCCCACACGGTCGCGGCCAGTCCATGGAGGAATGGTGCTGGGGATTTGGTTCGGGAAGTCGCCGATGCCTGCCGTGAGGGCGGATTGAAGTTCGGCGTGTACCTGTCTCCTTGGGATCGGCATGAAGCCACGTATGGAGATTCCGAGAGGTATAACGAGTTTTTCCTCGATCAGTTACGAGAGCTACTCACGAATTACGGGGACATCTTCTGTGTATGGTTCGATGGCGCGTGTGGTGAGGGTCCGAATGGCAAAAGGCAGATCTACGACTGGGAAGCCTATTATGCGCTTATTCGTGAACTCCAGCCCGATGCTGTCATCTCGGTATGCGGACCGGATGTTCGTTGGTGTGGCAATGAAGCGGGGCATACGCGGGAATCGGAATGGAGCGTTGTGCCTGCGCATATGCAGGATAATGAGAAGATTCAGGAGCAATCACAGCAGGTGGATGATGGTGAGTTTGCCACAAGGATTAATACGCAGGACAGTGATTTGGGAAGCCGAGAGGTCATTCGTTCCCAAGGCAAGCAACTGATCTGGTATCCTGCCGAGGTGAATACCTCCATTCGCCCGGGATGGTTCTATCATGAAAGTGAAGATGATCAGGTCAAAACATTGGAAGAACTGCTCGCCGTCTATTATGGCGCAGTGGGGGGCAACACCACCTTTTTGCTCAATTTGCCACCGGATACGCGTGGTCTCATTCACGAACGTGATGTGGAGCGACTACAGGAACTGGGTGATTCGCTACGTACCATTTTTCAGGAAAATTTGGCCTTGCAGGCGCTTGTAAAAGCATCGGAGACGATGGATGAACAACATGCTGTATCGGAGGTGCTGACGGAACGACGGGATACGTACTGGTGTCCTCATGAAGGAACGGAGCAGGCTTGGATCGAGCTGGATTTGCAGGAGGAAACGACGTTTGACCGGGTGGTGCTGATGGAACATATCGAGACAGGCCAACGGATTGAGCGTTTTACACTGGAGTCACAGAGGGCAGATGGGGGTTGGGAGGCGTTCTACACGGGGACTGTGGTGGGGTATAAACGAATTTGCTGTTTCCCCCAGGTCACATTGAGAAGGATGCGATTAACCATTCATGAATCCAGATGGTATCCTACGTTGTCCGGGTTAGGCATATATCTGAGCGAGCGGGGAGGGGTGTAACATGGCGCTGCTAACGTATAAAGGTTCACAATTCATGTATGGTGGCGAGCCCATTCGGATTCTGTCGGGTGCCATCCATTATTTCAGAGTGGTCCCCGAATATTGGGAGGATCGGCTACTCAAGCTGAAAGCCTGCGGTTTCAATACAGTGGAAACGTATGTGCCGTGGAATGTTCATGAGCCTCGGCCTGGGCAGTATTGTTTTGAAGGCATGGCTGATCTGGAACGTTTTATTCGCATTGCAGGAGATGTGGGTCTGCATGTAATTGTACGTCCGAGTCCTTATATATGTGCGGAGTGGGAATTTGGCGGATTACCTTCCTGGCTGCTTGCAGCTGATGATATCCGTCTTCGGTGTAATGATGCAAAATTTCTGGCGAATGTGGATCGTTATTATGATGTGCTTTTGCCCAAAATGAAACCTCTTCTGAGCACCCATGGCGGGCCGATCATTGCAATGCAAATTGAAAATGAGTACGGCAGCTTCGGGAACGACGCGAGTTACCTGCAATATTTACGTGATGGCATGGTAGCACGCGGTATTGATGTGTTGTTATTTACCTCGGACGGACCGACAGACACATGCTGCAAGCGGGATCAATCCCGGGGCATCTGGCTACAGTTAATTTTGGATCAGGAACGGAGGGAGCGTTTGCCAAGCTGCGTGAATATCAGGCGGATGGACCTTTAATGTGCATGGAGTATTGGAACGGCTGGTTCGATCACTGGGGCGAGTCGCATCACACCCGAGAAGCTGCAGATGTGGCTGGTGTGTTTGAGGAGATGCTTCGAGCAGGAGCCTCGGTTAACTTTTATATGTTCCACGGCGGAACAAACTTCGGATTTTACAACGGGGCGAACTGTCAGCAGAAGGATCAATATGAACCGACGATTACAAGTTACGATTACGATTCACTGCTCAGTGAATCGGGGGAGCCGACAGCGAAGTTCCATGCGGTGAGGGACCTTATTGCTCAGTATAGCGGCGAAGACTTGGGTGAGCTTGTGCTGCCAGAATCGAAGGGGACATTCGCCTATGGGCGAGTGGAATTGAACCAGCAGGCGTCATTACTTACACAATTGGACCGGATATCAGTCCCGGTACAACGCACGAATCCAGAACCGATGGAGAAGCTGGGTCAGGATTATGGTTTTATTTGTTATCAAACCCGAATATCCGGGCCAAGGGAGCGACAGGAACTGGTGGTTCAGGAGGTTCGTGACCGTGCGCTTGTGTTTGTTGATGGGCAATTTCAGGGTGTGCTCGAACGGGGAAATACAGCAGTATCGATTTCTTTTGAAGTGCCGCCAGAGGGTGCAGAACTATTGATCCTTGTCGAAAATATGGGGCGAATCAACTATGGCCCGTACCTGAGAGATCCGAAGGGGATTACGGAGGGGGTGCGACATGGCTTTCAATTTTTATTCGATTGGACGATTCATTGTCTGCCATTAACTGATCTGTTGGCTTTACAATTTAGAGATGTGATTAGCGAAGCAATTAACGAAACAATTAATGAAGTACAGGGACCAGCATTTTATCGAGGAGAGTTTAATATCACGGATGTAAGAGATACTTTTCTGCGACTGGATAGCTGGACCAAGGGAGTTGTATTTGTAAACGGATTCAATCTGGGTCGCTACTGGAATAAAGGACCGCAAAAAACGTTGTACGTCCCTGCCCCACTCCTCCGCGAAGGTGAGAATGAAATCATGGTATTTGAGCTTCATCAGACGTCAGAACTGGCCGTAACGTTGGTGGATACACCGGATTTGGGCTAGGAAAAGGAAAATAGGTGAGCCAAACGATTATTGAGAATTGTCGTGTCCGCCGGAAAAAGGTATACGTTGGGTATGGACATTGACTACAGGAGAGGATGAGGAAAAATGAAAGTTGGACTCAGCACCTACAGTCTGCAACAAGCATTGGATCGCAAAGAATTAACCGTGCCAGATGCCATTCGTTGGATCGCCGATCAGGGTGGGGAACATGTGGAGATTGTCCCGATGGGGTTCAGTCTGATCGATAACCCGAAGTTGATTGATGAGATTAAAGCTGTGGCAAAAGAGGTTGGAATCGATATTTCCAATTATGCCATCGGTGCTAACTTTGCTGTGCAGGAGGACGCCGAAGCGTTGGAGCAAGAGATCCAGAATGTGATGCGACATGTGGATGTGGCTGCAGCGCTCGGTGTGAAACTGATGCGTCATGACGTGGCTTTCCGCCCCGCACCAGAAGGAACCGTAGCCCAATTCGAGATCGACCTGCCGGTACTGGTGAAGGCTTGTCAGCGAATAGCCGATTATGCTGCGGGTTTTGGGATTACAACAAGCGTGGAGAACCATGGGTACTATGTGCAGTCGAGTGAGCGAATTCAGCGTTTGCTCCACGAAACGGCGCGGAATAACTTCAAAACCACCCTGGATGTCGGTAATTTCCTCTGTGTGGATGAAGATCCGGTGAGTGCTGTGAAAAATAACATTCCGTACGCGTCGATTGTGCATGCCAAAGACTTCTACTGGAGACCTTCCTACCGGAATCCCGGTGAAGGCTGGTTCCAAACCTCGCATGGCAATTACCTGCGCGGTGCCATTGTGGGCCATGGCGATATTAACATGCCTGAAGTTATCCGTGTGTTAAAACAATCCGGGTATGACGGATATATCTCGGTTGAATTTGAAGGCATGGAGGATTGCAAAACCGCCTCACGTATTGCTATGGATAATGTCCGCCGCCTATGGGAAGAGGCATAGGGCTGAGCACTTGTGTTAGATGAATAATGTTGAATCAAATTCTAAAGAAGGCGTGAGTAACAGAGGGGAAGCTTGGAACTGTAGGAGCGTTAGCGACCGCCTTTGTCTGCGGATTTCAACCGCCAGAGCGGTCAATAAAAGAAATTTGCAGACAACAGCGGCCGAAAGTCCAAGCATTCACCGTCGTTACGTTAAGCCGAATATTATAATTTCTTGAGTCAATTCATATGAAAACGATGGAGGAATCAGCTACTATGTCCAAATTGAAAGTCGCCGTCATCGGTGCCGGATCCATATCCGATTGCCATTTGCAAGCCTACGCCAGTAACCCGGACGTTGAAATATACGCTATCTGCGACCTGAATGCAGAACGTGCCGCAGAAGTCGCGAAGCAATATAATGCACCTCATGTGTTTACCGACTACAAGGAACTGCTCGCACTGCCTGAGATTCATTCCGTCAGCATCTGTACATGGAACGACTCCCATGCTGAGATTAGCATTGCTGCTCTGGACGCAGGCAAAAACGTGTTATGTGAGAAACCACTCTGCCAAACGGTGGAGGATGCCCTCGAGGTAGAGAAGGCCGTTCATCGTAGCGGAAAACTGCTGCAAGTTGGTTTTGTTCGCCGCTATAGTGACAATGCACAGATTCTGAAGAAATTTATCGACGAGGGTGAACTGGGCGAGATCTATTATGCCAAAGCCTCCAGTCTGCGTCGTCTGGGCAATCCGGGTGGCTGGTTCTCGGATGTCAACCGCTCAGGCGGCGGTCCACTCATCGATATCGGGGTGCATGTAATCGATATTTGCTGGTATCTGATGGGCAGACCGAAGGTGAAATCCGTCTCCGCCAACGTGTCCAACCGATTGGGGAACCGCTCGAACATTAACAATCTGTCGTTCTACAAAGCGGCAGACTATGACGCGGAACAGAACACTGTTGAGGATATGGCAAATGCCCTGATTCGTTTCGAAAATGGCGCGAGCCTGCTCGTGGATGTAAGTTTCACGCTCCATGCCAAAGCAGATGAGACTTCGGTCAAACTCTATGGCGACAAAGGCGGTGCCGAGCTGGAACCGGAAATTTCGATTATTGGCGAGAAATTCAATACCATTTTGAACATGACGCCACAGGTAGATTTCAAATCATTCGATTTTATGGGCTCATTTCGCAATGAAATCAACCATTTTATCGACAGCACACAGGGCCGCAAAGAAACACTTAGTCCCGTCGAGGATGGCGTTGAAGTGATGAAAATGCTCTGCGCCATCTACGAATCGGCACGCCAAGGCCGCGAAATCACGCTGTAAAAGGATCATTGCATGGCGTTGTTAGGCTACGTTGATACTTTACTACTCCCGTGGCATTAAAAGTTATGAGTACTTCGCTCCCTTTCAATGAAAAGCTCCGCTCAGGGCGGGCGTGGATGCGTCCTCTCCGCTCGCCGTTGGAGCAGAGTAGGGAGCGAGCGCTAACGAATCTGAGGCGTCTTATTCAAGGATTCGAAGCGCTAGCAGAAATCTAAGGAACCTGACACACGCTATATCAGAATAAACAGCAGTTTACAGCGTTTTTATAAGCTAATTTCGGGAAATAACGTGTCTGATGTTCCTTACAATTCAAAAAGAGGATCAAAAGGCTGAATAAGACGCCCTGTGTTCCTTAGAAAATTTCCTACCCCTCCGCGAAGGTCAGCCAGTTTATATTCCTCTAGAGGCAAGAGGAGGAAGTAAGGGATTCATAGGAATTGAAGATCGCACCGCAATCGAAATACAAAGTTACTACGCCCCTTAACAGTTAAACTAGCGTTTACGCCAAAACGGAGAGTGCAGAACCAATCTGAAGAAGCGAAGCGCTCGCCTTTATCACCGGATTTCCAACAATTATAAAGTGAAATCAAAGAAATCCGGGGATAACAGCGATCGAAAGATGGTACTGCACTCGGAGTGACCAGGCGTAACATGCAAGGTTTATCTTTTATCTAATCCAAAGGAGATGAAACAGGATGAGCGAAACCAAAGAAACCGTACTGGAGCAGGAAGAGCAGATTGTCGAAGCCGGGGTGCACAATTTTAGCAAAGAGGAAGAGTGGATCAGACCGGAGGAACCGCTGCTGAATGAACGGCTGGAGTGGTTCAAGGACCAGAAGCTGGGGCTGATGATGCACTGGGGGCCGTATTCCCAGCTTGGTCTCGTGGAGTCCTGGGCGCTGAGCGACGAGGATGGCGATTGGTCGCGTGATGACATCGACTGGACGGATGACATGGAAGACTTTAAACGGGAATATTTCGATCTCAACAAAACCTTCAATCCGATTCGTTTCCAGCCTGAGGAATGGGCACAGATGGCGGCAGATAACGGGTTCAAATACTTCCTGTTCACCACCAAGCACCATGATGGTTTCTGCATGTGGGATACGAAGACAACCGATTACCGGATTACGGGCAAGGACACGCCTTTTCATACCCATAAGTATGCGGACATCTGTCGAGCACTGTTTGACGCTTTTCGGGCTAAAGGACTCGGCATCTCAGCGTATTTCTCCAAAGCGGACTGGCATACCCCGTATTACTGGGCACCGGGTATGGAGCGTGGACGTCATATGTGGCGCGGCCCTTCGTATGATCCCCATAAGTATCCGTGGCTGTGGGAGAAATTCGTGGAGTTCACACATGAGCAGATCATGGAACTGCTGACCAATTACGGGCGGATCGAATGTCTGTGGCTGGATGCCGGCTGGGTGCGTGAAGGTCGCCATGGTCAGGATATCAGGCTTGGAGAAGTCGTGGACCGGGCGCGTCAGACCACTCAGCCCTGGCTGCTGTCCGCAGATCGCACTGTAGGTGGACCGTATGAGAATATTGTTACCCCTGAGCAGACCATACCGGAACATCCGATGAACATTCCATGGGAGAGCTGTATTACCGTAGGCAACTCCTTTGCCTTCGGATTCGATGATCAGTATAAAACGGGAAGACAGCTAGCACATATTCTACTCGAAGTGGTGTCCAAGGGTGGTAACCTGGCGCTGAATGTAGGACCACAACCCGATGGGCGTCTGCCAAAAGGGGCAATTCGAGGCATCAAGGGCCTCGGTGAATGGCTGGGTACTCATGGAGAAGGTGTCTATGGAACCCGGATCTGCGGGCCATATTTTACGAAAGATTGGGCCTTCACTCAGAAGGAAGAGATCAACACCGTATATGCCTTCCGTTTATACCGAAACGAACATGAGAGCGTACAACCACAGTTAGTCATTCCTTATCTGGAAAAGGTAGAGCGGGTCGAACTCATCGGTAGCGATGACGTACTTACGTATCAGCATAAGGAAGACGGACTTCTCGTGGAACTTCCACAATCGGTTACAACCAGTGCATTACCCATCACACATACGTTCAGATTGATCACAAGCGCATAGAGGTTGTTCCAACTGTTCCCCTTCTCGGTGCTGAATCGGTAACTTTTTGAACATGCATGCATAGAAAGCCATGTCAATTCCGGGGGAGGTATAACCACCTCCGGAATTTTTATATTCATACATAAGGAACATATATCCCACCAAAAACAGCTCCAAATTGCTTGTCACACAAGGGTTTATGGAATAAAGAGAAGTCGGAGAAAATTGCAAATTGATAAAAGTTTACCGTGCGATGTACTATCAAATTAAGAAAGCGCTACCTGATATGAATGTTTACATCAATTAGGTTTGACAAGGAATTAAGAACAGAAAAAAGGATGTTTAAGGGATGTAAATGTAATGTATTATTACACTTGAGGTGTAGAAGGAGTGACGCAAATGAGTCGAGCTACGGAAAGCATACCCGCCAAGATGGAACTCCAGCAGAGGAAACATGTGGAGCCCAAGCGGCAGCATCCATTCATCAAAAGCCTCAAGAAACACTGGGAGCTCTACCTGCTCGTGCTGCCCCCGGTGTTGTATCTGTTGATCTTCAAGTACATCCCTATGGTGGGTGTCCAGATTGCCTTCAAGGACTTCAGTGTGGTCAAAGGAATCTGGGGAAGCCCGTGGGTTGGATTCAAACATTTTGAAGCCTTCTTCCAATCTCCAAACTTCTGGCTGTTAATCAAAAACACGATAGGCATTAGCTTCTATTCCTTAATTGCGGGTTTCCCTATTCCCATCCTGCTGGCGCTGGCGCTGAATGAGATTCGAACGGGTTACTTCAAGAAGACCGTGCAAATGGTCACTTACGCTCCGCATTTTATCTCAACCGTTGTCATGGTATCCATTATCATTCTGATGCTCTCCCCACATGTGGGCGTGGTAGACAAGCTGTTCACACTGCTCGGCTTCCCAATGACCAACTTCATGGGCATTCCGGAATACTTCAAATCGATCTATGTCTGGTCAGGTGTGTGGCAGGGCATGGGATATTCATCCATCATATATATCGCAGCTCTTGCTGGTGTTGATCCATCTCTCTATGAAGCAGCAAAGATGGACGGCGCATCAAGGCTTCGGAAAATATGGCACATTGACCTTCCAACACTCGTTCCAGTCACGGTTATCATGCTGATTCTGAGTCTGGGCAGCATTATGGGCGTGGGCTTTGAGAAAATATACCTGATGCAGAATCCACTCAACACAAGCGCTTCGGAGGTCATCTCCACGTATGTGTACAAGGTGGGTCTGATCGGAGCCAATTTCAGCTTCTCCTCGGCAGTAGGGTTCTTTAACTCCATTATCAACTTGATCCTGCTGGTTATCGTCAACGGCATATCGCGCAAAGTATCCCAGAACAGCTTGTGGTAAAGGAGGAGCTTATCCATGTTCAACCTGATTAATCGTAACCGGATCAAGGACCCGCTTGGTGACCGCATTTTCATGACACTTAACTACATCTTTTTGTTCGCCATACTTCTAACGGTGTTTTACCCGCTCTTGTATATCATCAGTTCTTCGTTCAGCTCTTCACGAGCCGTGACATCCGGCCAGGTGTGGCTGTTCCCGGTCGACTTTAACATCAAGGCGTACATCTCCATTTTCAAAAGCCAACAGCTTATGCTCGGTTTTTATAACACGATCATTTATACCGTGGTGGGCACGTTCATTAACGTGACGCTGACTGTCATGCTGGCGTATCCCTTGTCCCGTAAGTCATTCTACGGACGAGGAGCCATTATCATTTTCATGATGATCACAATGTTCTTCGATGGCGGTCTGATCCCCACCTACCTCTTGATGAAGGACTTGCACTTGCTGGATACACGCTGGGCGATGTGGCTGCCCGGGGCGCTCGCAGTATTCCAGGTCATCGTGGCAAGGACTTTCTTCCAATCTTCCATCCCGGAAGAACTCGGGGAGGCCGCCGAAATGGACGGTTGCCGGGATATCCGGTATCTGATCAGCGTAGTTCTTCCCTTATCAAAGCCCATTCTGGCAGTCATGACACTCATGTATGCCGTAGGTCACTGGAATGCGTACTTTGATGCACTGATCTACCTGCGTTCCGAGAAATTGTTCCCTCTGCAATACGTGCTTCGCAATCTGCTCATCCTGAATGCGGCTGATCCGGCGATGCTCGCCAATACCAGCCAACAGATGCGGGATCAAGGGTTTGAGCAGGTGTTGAAATATGCACTGATCGTTGTCGCAAGTATTCCCATTCTGATCATGTATCCATTTGTACAGAAACATTTTGTTAAAGGGGTCATGGTTGGTTCCCTGAAAGGTTAATCCTTGTGAGTTAAGCCCGGTTGCCTCTTGAAAGGAGGTGGAAGGAACACGCCGGCTTCCGGGATCGATTTTATACACGTGCAGTACAAGTCAATAATTTGCCGTTATGAACAAAAAGGAGGAGTCAGATTGAGAAAATCTTGGATTTCGATGTTGTTTCTGGTCTTTGCTTCGATGGCTTTGTTGTCCGCATGCAGTTCATCCGAGGAGTCGGGTGGAAGTAGCGACGGTAGCGGGGAGAGCGGCGGTCCTGTAACTATGACCCTCTTTGCTCCGCAAGGCAAAGCGTCCATGGAAGAGAATGAATTCACCCAATTTATCGAAGACAAGTTCGACGTTACCCTAAAATGGGATCTGGCCCCAACGGACGCCTTGCAGGATCGCAGACAATTGCTGCTGGCTAGTGGTGATTATCCCGAAGTGTTTCTTCACGGCAAGTTCACCACCTCAGACCTTCAAACCTATGGAAAACAGGGCGTGTTCCTTCCGCTACAAGATCTGATTAAGGAGTATGGTCCGAACCTGACCAAGATTATGGAAGAGAAGCCATACTTCAAAGAAGCCATTACGGCACCGGATGGCAACATCTATGCACTGCCGATCTTCAATGAATGTTACCACTGTACGTATGCACAGAAATACTGGATCAACACAGAGTGGCTCGATAATCTGGGTCTGAAAATGCCAACAACAACCGATGAACTGTATACCGTTCTGAAGGCGTTTAAGACACAGGATCCCAACGGTAACGGGAAAGCGGACGAGATTCCACTTACGGGTGCACCGAACAAGTATGTATGGAATGGCAACATTGATGCCTATCTGATGAATAGTTTCATATACAATGACAACGACAAATACCTGATCGTGAACGATGGCAAGGTGAGTTTTGCCGCCAATCAGGAAGGATGGAAGAAAGGGCTGGAGTACATGAACAAGCTGTATGCAGATGGCCTGATTGATCCAGCTTCCTTCACGCAGAACGACCAGGCCATCGGACAACTGGGCAACAAGGAAGGCGATGAAGTGGTAGGTTCCATTACGACGGCACTGGTCAGCTATCTCGTGAATACGTATGACAAAGACATCACCCGTCACCAGCACTGGGAGATCGTTCCGCCATTGAAAGGACCGGATGGGGTGCAGACGACAGGCGCCACGCAGAGCGTAGGTGAGTTTGAGTTCGCCATCACCAACAAAGCGACAGAAGCACAGCAGATTGCTGCCATCAAAATCGTAGATTACATGTTCAGTGAAGAAGGTGCGCTGTACGCGGAGTATGGACCAACCGAAGGTAAGGGCTGGAAGAAGGCAGATGCTGATGAGAAAAACATCAATGGCGAGCCGGCCAAATACAGCTACTACAACCTGCCTGAGCGTGATCCGAACGTTGTTGTGAACGAGAGCTGGTCACAGATCGGAGCGCATGACTTGTCCAACTCGTTCCGTAATCTGTTTGCCGAAGGGCAGAATCCTTTAGAAGCAGAGGGTTATGGTACACGTCTGGCGCAAGCTACCAATGTGTATGAACCCTATGCACCAAAAGAAGTATACCCTGCGAACGTGTTTATCCGTCCAGAGGATACGGAATCAGCTGCACAACTGACTACGGCCATCAAGGATTATGTGCAGACAAATATGGCGCAGTTCATTATCGGTAGCAAGAGCATTGATAAGGAATGGGATGCATATGTCAAAGGCTTCGATGGTCTTGGGCTGAGTAATTATCTTGAGATCTACCAGCGCGCCATTGAGAAGAATCAATAATTGTTGAAGGATTCAATATAGAGGCTGTCCCGTCTGTCACCCGTGACCGGGACAGTCTTCTCCTATGACAACCCCACGTCATCCGATATAATGTACTGAATATTTATGGAAAATTAGCGATCAGCACAAATGATTGTCGTCATTCAGCATGAACAGTAATGGTGGGGGGATCTCGGAGATGAACAACAATTGGTTTAGACGTTTGCTGTTATCGTATCTGCCTGTTTTCTTTATTGTGACGACCATTCTATTCTTTATTTTCTTCCAGGTCTTCAATGAACAGAACCGTAGAGAAGCGCTTAAGGCCAATGAATTCCTGGCCTCACAGGTCACACAATATCTGGACAACTCTTTGCGCTCCATTGACTTCAAGGTACTGCGTGAGATTTTGACCAACCCTAACTTGAAGAATTATTTCTCGGTATCTGGCAGCGATGATGTGTATGCCGGCATTCAGGCGGTCCAGGTAGTTGATGAATTGAAAATAGAGTATCCGCTGATCGATTCGATATATCTCGTTCGATATGGAGATGGCACGGTCTTCAGTAACGGGAAGGCTGTTCCCATTGAAGAGTTCCCGGATGCAGATTTTATTGCAGATAGCCGGACGAGGGATGAACAAAAGTGGGCAGGGGCACGAGCATTCCGGGCTTTCCCTTCACAAGCAACGGAGCAGGTGATTACGATTGTGCGAAGTGTAGGGAACGGCAAAGGACTTGTAGTCACCAATGTGGATCTGAGTACCCTGAGGAAGTCCATCATGCAGATGTATGATCCGGAATTTACGTTTGTGAACATCTTCAACCGTTCGGGCGACAATCTGTGGGATAGCAGCATGCCAGGAGGGGTTGCAGCTTCTACTAAAACCACGTCGGGAGAAGTCTTCTCCGAATTTACGTCGAGTTATAGCGGTTGGAAAGTGCAGACAGGTCTCAATAATGGAAAAATCGTCAAATGGACTCTGCAATTTTATAATATCTGGTTTGCCTTTGCTGTAGTGGTTGTGTTGATCGGGGTGGTGTGGGTGATCTACGTGACCCGTAGAAATTACAAGCCGATTCAGCAGATTGTCACGTTAATTCAGACCGTTTCTTCACAGAAGCAATCCGGACTGAACTATGGCAAAGAGAATGAATTCCGATTCATCCATACCACGCTGGAACGCATGATTGATCAGACGAGACAATATCAGGAGGAGCATGAAGAGAATCTGATTTTGCAGAAAAGGATGTTCTTTCAGGAGTTGCTTGAAGGCACACGAGACTTTACAAGCACGGATCTGACAGCAGAGATGAAGAAGTTCAAACTGCCTGAGATGGAGCATCGTTGGGCCGTCATGGTAATCGAAATGGATCGGTATGATGCATTTGTGACGGAGTATCATCATCAGGACCAATCCCTCCTGAAATTTGTGTTGTCCAGTATTCTGCAAGAGAGTGCACGCCATGAAGGAACGGAAGTATGGGCTGAATGGATCTCCGATCAGCGTCTGTACGCCATCCTCTGGATGCCGGACATGGAACAGGCCGATGAGACGGAGCATCGATTACTAGCTGGTTATCTGGACAGAATCGATCAGTATCTGAACTTCACCGTCACCATTGGTGTGGGTCGGGTTGCTGTCGATATTCGGGGGTTGAGAGCTTCATTGAAAGAAGCTGTACACGCGCTGGAGTACAAGGCTGTACTGGGCATAAATCGCATCATTCCGTGTAGCGATGTGCCGAATTCGACCAATGATGTGTATGAGTTCCTGAAGACCATCTCACTGCTGGTACAGGCGATGCGTTTATCGGACGATATCTGGGAAAAGCATTTTGAAAGACTGTTTGAACAAATCAGTGAGTCCGTCCTGTCCCGTCAGGAGATTATGAATACGATCCAATTGTTATTTCAACATTACAATCGGGAGTTCGCCGAACTTCCACGGGAGTACCAGGATTCGTGGGCCGCTATATTCACCCCGCTTCTCCCAAGGCTTGAGGGCTGGGAGACGTTAGACGATTTGCGCGAGTTGTGCTGGGAAGGGTTCCGGGAACTGGCCCTGCAGATGAAGACGCTGCAATGTTCGCGAAAACACAGATCTCATATTCTCGAGATTCGCAAATACATCGAAGAGCATTACAATAATCCCGATCTTTCGCTGAACTATCTTAGTGATCGTTTCGATATTAATCCGAAGTATCTGAGCAAGCTTTTCAAGGATGAGATTGGGGAGAAGTTTGTGGATCTGCTCATTAGTCATCGGATCGAAAAAGCCAAATTGCTCATGCAGGAGACGGATAAGGCCATTCAGGAGATCAGTGAAGAAGTAGGATATACCAACTATAATTCCTTCAATCGGGCTTTCAAGAACGTGGTGGGTGTAGCGCCAAGTGACTACCGGAAAGCTATGTGATGCAAGTGCACCCGCCTAACTAATTCCGAACGCATAAGGAGAATGTGCATATGGACTATAAAGATGCTTCGCTTCCCATTCAGGAACGGGTTCAGGATCTGATCGGACGGATGACAACGGCAGAGAAGATTGGTCAACTCATTCAGCCGATGGGATGGAAGACGTATGATAAAGCAGCTGATGGTACAGTACAGGTGACGGAAGAGTTCAAAGCGGACATGGAACAGGGCGGTGTCGGTTCTCTGTATGGTGTGCTTCGGGCCGATCCATGGACTGAAGTGACACTTGAGACGGGGCTTACTCCACGGCAGGGAGCCGTTGCCACAAATGTCATTCAACAGTATGCCATGGAGCATTCCCGGCTGGGCATTCCCATTTTGTTCGGAGAAGAATGTTCACACGGGCATATGGCAATTGGAGCGACAGTGTTCCCCGTACCGTTAACGGTGGGCAGCACGTGGAATATGGAATTATACCGCAAGATGTGTGAAGCCATCGCTGTAGAGACCCGGAGCCAGGGGGGAGCGGCGACGTATTCCCCGGTGCTTGATGTCGTGCGTGATCCGAGATGGGGGCGGACGGAGGAATGTTTTGCCGAAGATCCATATCTGATCGGTGAATTCGCAGTAGAAGCCATGAAGGGACTACAGGGTGACCACCTTGATTCCAACCAGACGATTGTGGCGACACTCAAGCATTTTGCAGCTTATGGCAGTTCGGAGGGTGGGCGCAATGCAGCACCTGTGCATATGGGATTACGTGAATTGCATGAAATAGATCTGTTGCCGTTCAAAAAGGCAGTGGAGGCCGGGGCTTGTTCCGTGATGACCGCTTATAACGAGATTGATGGCGTCCCTTGCACGTCCAGTACGTATCTGCTGAATGACCTTCTGCGCGAGCAGTGGGGATTTGAAGGGTTTGTGATTACTGATTTTGGCGCCATTCAGATGCTGGTTCATGGACATAACACCGCGGAGAACGGGGAGCAGGCCGTAGCACAGTCCCTCCAGGCAGGGGTAGACATGGAGATGTCCGGGTACATGTACCGCAAACATCTCGGTCAGGCGTTGGAGCAGGGACTGATCGAAGAGAAAGATCTGGACTTGGCTGTGTGGCGGGTGTTGGAGATGAAATTCAGACTCGGGTTATTCGAGCACCCCTTCGTTGATCCAGAATTTGCAGAACGGGTCATCGGATGTGAGGATCATATTCAGTTGGCGAGGGAAGTTGCGCAAGAGGGGATTGTTTTACTGAAAAATGAAGGAGCGATATTGCCACTCTCCAAAACTGGCACGAAGCTGGCTGTCATTGGTCCCAATGCGAACCATATCTATAACCAGCTTGGGGACTACACCTCGCCACAGCCGAGAGAACAGATCGTCACGGTACTGGATGGCATTACGCGCAAGTTTGGCGCGGATTCGGGTCAGGTATTGTACGCACCTGGTTGCCGGATTAAAGGCGATTCCAGAGAGGGTTTTGCACAAGCGCTCGCCTGTGCGGAACAGGCCGATGTCATCGTGATGGTAATGGGTGGTTCCAGCGCCCGCGATTTTGGTGAAGGCACGATCGACTTGCGGACAGGAGCGTCTGTGGTAACCGATGACCCATGGAATGATATGGAGTGCGGCGAGGGCATTGACCGGGCTTCCCTGAATCTCATGGGTGTTCAATTGGAGCTGGTGCAGGAGCTACATAAGCTGGGGAAACCGGTTATCGTGGTCTATATTAACGGCCGTCCTATTGCTGAACCTTGGATTGATGAGCATGTTCACGCCATTGTGGAAGCATGGTACCCAGGACAGGAAGGTGGTAACGCGATCGCAGACATTCTGTTTGGCGATGTGAATCCATCTGGCCGTCTTACGGTTTCCATTCCCAAGCATGTTGGGCAACTTCCTGTCTATTATCATGCCAAACGCACGCGTGGCAAGCGGTATCTGGAGATGGATCTTGCGCCGCAGTATCCGTTCGGCTATGGACTGAGCTACACCGAATTCACATATGAGAATGTTAGGGTAGTACCGGAAGTGATCGGTCCGGAAGATGAAGCACAGGTGATGGTTGAAGTCACAAATACCGGAGCGGTTGCGGGAAGTGAGGTTGTACAGTTGTATATCACCGATGTATCGGCTTCGGTCACGCGGGCTGAAATGTCACTGAAAGGGTTCCGCAAAATCCATCTGGAGCCAGGAGAGACTCAGACCGTTACGTTCCCTGTGCAAAAAGAACATCTCGTACTGATCGACTCCCGTCTCCAGTCTGTTGTGGAGCCAGGTGAATTCAGACTCATGGTTGGCCGCAATTCTGCTGACTGGATCGCTTGCAGTCTGCACATTCAAAAGGTGGGGGTGGAGGTATGATTCGAATACAACGATTCATCGAAGATCTGAAGCAGCGGCAATGGCTGGATACGATCGAGCTTCCAGAATGGCATATGCAGAAGGCCCGGTACATTCGGCCAGGGGAATACGAGTATGAGCAGGCGGACAAGGCAATGCAAAGCTTGAATCCGCTGAACAGTGTACACGGAACGACGTATTTTCTGAGTAAATGTGTGGAGATTCCGGACAGTTGGCAGGATCAAGCCATTGGGTTGATTTTTGAGACTGGAGGAGAAGGGCTGCTGAAGGTGAATGACTTGCCTTATCACGGACTGGATCGGAATCACGGATTCGTACCGCTTCCGAGAAGTCGAGTAGGGAATACGCCGCAGTTGGAGATTGAACTCTACGACCCGATCCCGGAGCCGCATGATCCACTCAATCGACAAGCTGTGATTCAGCCGCCTATTCAGGGCATCCGTACAGCATTGGTTCATATCAATCAGCCCTTGCAGAGCCTGATGTATAGCGTGACGGTACTCGCCGAGTCGCTCCGGGCATATAACGAGAAGGAGCCCAAGCGGATGGCACTTGTTCAGGCCATTCACCAGGTGATGGATGAGATGTACAATAATCCGGACCGCTGGACTGATGCAGCATGGATACAGAATTTTGAACATGGACTGGTACAGTCGGTACAGCAGGAAGACCCGGAGGAATATCGAAGTGGCTTCATGCATCTGGTTGGACAATCCCACATTGATATTGCCTGGCTGTGGCCTGTGCGAGAGACGGTTCGCAAGTCCAGTCGCACGTTCTCGACCATGTGTACCTTGATGGACACGTATCCGGATTTTGTGTATTCCCAGAGCCAGCCGCAGCTGTATGCCTTCGTGAAAGAGCATTACCCGGAGCTGTACGAGCGAATTAAAGCACGCATTGCTGAAGGCCGCTGGGAGTTGGTCGGAGGCATGTGGGTGGAGCCGGATCTGAACATTCCGAGTGGCGAGTCGTTGGTCCGGCAGATTCTGTATGGACAGAACTTCTACCAGGCGGAGTTTGGCAGACGCTCCAACATTGAGTGGCTGCCCGATACTTTTGGCTACTGTGCTTCCTTGCCGCAGATGCTGAAGCTTGCGAATATTCCTTATTTTATGACCACCAAGCTGAATTGGAATGACACCAACGCGTTTCCTTATGACCTCTTCGACTGGGTAGGCATTGATGGAACTTCAGTGCTTGCCTATCTGAATCATGGGGTGAATGAGCATACGCGGCCCAAAGATGTGGATGAACATTGGCAATCGTACAAACAGAAGGATGTGCATCCCGAGCAGATGTTGCTCTACGGACATGGCGATGGTGGCGGCGGTGTGACGAATGAGATGGTGGAGTTTGCAGAGCGATCCCACTTGATGGTCGGGCAGCCAATCAGCAAATTCAGCACGGCAGGCGCTTTTTTTGAAGACATATCGTCCAATAATCCAACGTTGCCAAAGTGGCACGGGGACTTGTACCTGGAGTTACACCGGGGAACCTATACGACCCATGCGAGGAACAAACGTAGCAATCGAAAGGCAGAGGTATTGTACCGGGAAGCGGAGATTTGGGGGCAATTTGCCAAAGCTTGCGCTGTACACACGAAGAATGACCTGGATGAAGGCTGGAAGCTGATCATGCTCAACCAATTCCATGACATTATTCCGGGAACATCGATTCCTGAAGTATACGTAACGTCCACCGAGGAGTACACGAAGGTATTTACATTAGGTACATCCGTACTGCGGGAAACGCTGGATATCCTTGCGGAGAACATTGCAACCGATGAAGCTGATGGTCTTCCCTACATTATATTTAACAGCCTCGGCTGGGAACGTGGAGAAACTATCACCATTACAGGGGATGCAAATCTCACCACGGTGGGTGCATTCGATCGTCAAGGGAACCCTCTGGCCTGTGATCTCGAACAAAAGGGAGACAAGTATACGTTGCTTGTGCATGTTCCATCGATTCCTGCTTTTGGGTATACAACCATATGGCTGCGCGAGGCATCGGATGTTATCCTTCCAGTAAGAGAAGAAGAAACTTTCCCTTCCACATGGGAAACCGAATTTTACACGCTTGAGTTCAATGATTTGGGAGAGATCACCCGATGGTATGACAAAACGGTAGGACGCGACTGGTTGAAGCCCGGTGATCGGGCGAATGAGTGGCAGTTTTTCCATGACAAACCGACGTACTGGGATGCCTGGGATATCGATCCACGGTTTGAATCCCAGCGGGCAGGTGTGGTGCAGTTGATCTCCAGAGAGGTTGTACAGCGCGGAGCTACGCGAGATGTGCTGCGTTATGTGTGGAAGCTGAATCAATCGGAGATCAGCCAGGATATCATTTTGCATCACCACCAGCGGCGTGTTGATTTCCATACGAAAGTGAACTGGAATGAGAGTCATAAGCTGCTCAAGGTGGCATTTCCGGTGGATCTGGTGGCAGCCAAAGCAGCCTATGAAATCCCGTTTGGAGCGTTGGAGCGTCCAACCCATAACAACACCAGTTGGGAGCAGGCGCAGTTCGAGGTCTGCGGTCATCGCTGGGCGAATATCTCAGAGGGTAACAGTGGTGTGAGTTTGCTGAATGATTGCAAGTACGGATACGACATCAAGGATCGGACGATCCGCCTGTCCCTGCTTCGCGCCCCGAAATGGCCGGATGAACATGCCGATCAGGGAGAACATGAATTCACATATTCGTTCCTGCCACATCAGGGGGATTGGCGACAAGCTGCTGTCGTTCGCCGCGCAATGGAGCTTAATCATCCGGTGGAAGTTGTTGTAGCGAGCCCGTCTTCGGGTCACTTGCCATCTGAACATGCTTGGGTTCAGTTCCATAGTGAGCATGTCATTCTGGATGCAATCAAACCCGCAGAAGATGGATCGGGAACGGTGCTGCGTTTCTATGAGTCATCAGGAGGTAGAGAAACAGTACAGGTCGAATGGGTTAAAAGAGAAATTAAGGCGTCTGTCATTAATCTGCTGGAGGATGAGATCCATCCGTTGGCTTGTCCGAACGGCACATTCGAACTGACATTCAAACCGTATGAAATTAAGTCAGTGAAACTTGTTCCAGTGAATCCAAATACGTAATCTTCAGGAGGTATGACATGAAATTAACGAATAAGATCGGTGTCATCGTGGATAGCTTTGGCGTAGGTGTACGGGAAGGGCTGAACAAGGCCAAAGACGTAGGTGCAGAAGGTGTGCAGATATACGCCGTCAAGGGAGAGATGGACCCTGAAAATTTGTCACCTGCGGCGCGCAAGGAACTGAAGAGTTACATCGATTCGCTGGGTCTCGAAATTTCAGCACTGGTTGGTGACCTCGGCGGACATGGTTTTCAGGTCAAGGAAGATAATCCGTGGAAAGTGGAGAAATCGAAGCGGATCGTGGATCTGGCCCTCGATCTGGGTACCAACATCGTCACAACACATATCGGCATTGTTCCACATGACCCTTCATCAGAGGTTTATGCCACGCTGCATGCTTCTTGTGAGGAACTGGGCCAATACGCCAAAAGTGTTGGCGCATACTTTGCCATTGAGACAGGGCCGGAAACGGCTGCTGACTTAAAAGGATTCCTGGATACACTGTCGACCAACGGGGTATCGGTGAATTTTGACCCGGCAAATATGGTGATGGTGACTGGAGATGATCCGGCGCAGGGCGTTCGTCTGCTTAAGGATTACATCGTACATACCCATGTGAAAGATGGTGTGCGGTTGAAGGAAGTCGACCCACGAGACGTATACGGAGCGGTCGGTTATGCGCCTATGGATCACGAAAAAATTGCCGAGATGGTCTCGTCCGGAACGTTCTTTCGTGAGGTGCCACTGGGCGAGGGTGGCGTTGATTTTGACGGATACTTTGCAGCGCTTCAGGAGATTGGTTACACCGGTTATCTGACGATTGAGCGCGAGGTAGGGAATCAGCCGGAGCAGGACATTCGTAAGGCGGTTCGATTCATCCAACAATATCGATAGGGAGCTGAGCAGATGAAAGTGGGCCTGAGCACATACAGTTTGTTGAACGATTTGAATTCCGGTGAGATGACGGTACTGGATGTGATCGACTGGGTTGCGGCGAACGGTGGAGAGCATATGGAGATGGTACCTTACGGTTATACCGTGGAGGATAATCACGATCTGGCGGATGCGATTCGGGAACGGGCAGCGTCTGCAGGTATTGAACTGTCCAACTATTCGATGCCAGCCAATTTCGTGCAGGAGACGGAAGAGGCGTTTGAAGAAGAGATGGCCCGGGTCAAAAGGCATGTGGATGTGGTACACCGAATGGGTGTGAAACATATGCGTCATGACGTCACGGCGTTTACCCTGCCAAAGGAGAAGATGACCATCGCCTGGTTCGAGGACCATCTGCCGCTGATGGTGCGGGGAAGCCAGATCATTGCGGACTATGCTGCGCAGTTTGGTATCACCACAACCATTGAGAATCACGGCTTCAGCGTGCAGGCGAGTGACCGGGTGCAGCGTGTGCTGCATGCTGTGGACCGTCCGAACTTCAAAACAACACTCGATATTGGCAACTTCATGTGTGTGGATGAGAATCCGATCATCGGTGTCATGAAAAATCTGCCGTACGCTTCTCTGGTCCACTTCAAAGATTTTTACTTCCGTCCTTATGATGAGCATCCGGGTGAGGGTGAATGGTTCACGACAGCCTACGGCAACTTCCTGCGTGGGGCCATCGTTGGACAAGGGGACATTCCGATTCGTAAAATTGTTAAGTTGATCAAAGACTCCGGCTATGATGGCAACATTACGGTGGAGTTCGAGGGTATGGAGGAATGCAAATCCGCATCCAAAATCGCCATGGACAACCTGCGACGCTTCTGGGAAGAGGCGTAACGAACATCATGGGGAGATAATTAAGGGCCGCGTCCAGACGTGGCTCTTTTTCTCATAATACAGCAAGCAAAAAAGCCTATCAGAATATGGTTCTGCGCAAGGATTAAGTTACGAGCAGCACAAGTGTGGTATACTGGATATATTCAGCCTGATAATAACTGGCTATGGATAGGAGATGTCACTGATCTATGCAGGTATTCGAGGACTGGAATCAGAAAGTAAAGAGGACGTTTAATGCTACGAACCCCGAGGTAGTGTTGACGGTATCGGAAGCTGGAAGTTTGCTTGGTTTGACCAAAGACCAGATGAAACTGTACGTGGACAAGAACAAACTAACGAAGGTCCCGATCATGAGAAGTGTTCACCGATACCTCTTATTGAAAAGTGAAATAGATAACATCGTTCAAGCTCGATAACTTCATAGGATTGAACACAACCATTTTACCGATAGGATTCGGGAGAGTGGTCTTTTTTTTATCGGAAAGGGGACGGAACGTGCTGAATAAAGTGTCAAATTGGTTCTATCAGCGGGTGAATTGGAAATGGGTTGCAGCTGCAGTTGTTGTATTTGCTTGTTTTATTGTATTGATTCTGCCCTGGCAGGCGGCAAAGTCGGAGGAGGCCACAGGTGGTGGGCAGTCCCCGGATTCCTCTTTTTTGTACACTGCGGATGATCTTTATCAGATGGCTGAGCAGTATGGAGAAGCAGGGCGGAGCGCCTATATCTATGCACGGTTCACATTTGACCTCATATGGCCGTTGGCCTATCTGTTGTTATTGGTCGTTCTGTTATCAGTACTCTATCGCGTGCTTCCGGTGAAGAGTCGCTGGCGCTGGGTGAATCTGATTCCAGTCTTAGGTTGGGCTATGGATATGCTTGAAAATATAGGTGCGTCTCTGATCATGTATCGTTATCCCGAACGTACGCCTGTGCTTGCTGAACTCACTCCGGTATTTACCTTGTTGAAATGGTGTCTGATCTATGCCAGTTTTGCAGCACTGGTTCCGGGTGTTCTGATCACGGTTCTCTGCTATATACGCAGGCGCAAGAAGTAATGGAGAGACGGATGGATTAAAAATATATTGGTAACCCTAATGGTGTAACGATCCAAAGAGTAAGTGAGGAAATATACGCTTGTCAAAGGACAACCTGTTCATATATACTCATGTCGCAAGTGGCGTGAATCGTATAATTACATGAGCCCAAGGAGATGAAGAACGCATGTCGATCAGCTTGAATGTGTATCTGATAACAGACGGTAATGGACGTGAAGCGGTAGATTTTTATCAAAAGGCATTTGGAGCGGAAGTGCTCGCACTTCAAACGTTTGGTGACGGTCCATCTGACCCGAATCATCCCATCCCGCCAGAAGCGAAAGACCGTATTATGCATGCTTCTTTGCAGATTGGCAGCTCGGTATTAATGTTGTCCGACACATTTCCAGGCATGCCGTACACCATAGGTAATCATGTTAGTATTACTGTGAACACGGATACTGTGGATGAAGCCAAAGCTATTTTCAGCCAACTGGAAGATGGTGGCATAGTGGAAATGGCGATACAAGAGACGTTCTGGAGTCCAGCCTACGGCACGGTTGTTGACAAATTCGGCGTACATTTTCAGGTCAGTGCTAAACCGGGACAAGCTTAAGAGCGTACTCTTCGCTAATATAGCCTACAAACGGCAAAACCTCCGCGATCTGCTTTGAGCAGTTCTGGAGGTTTTTTTGTTTTTCCCTATACGGCGTGGGATTACCCTTCCTTCTGAATCTTGGAAGGGTTGTTGATTTTATAAGGAACCGGGTTACGTGTCAGCTTCTTCTTGATGATTTTGGCTTCAAACGTGATAACGTCTCCCACTTCCAGTTCTTGTTTCTTAACGGTGGCACTGTGGCTCGACCAGGCTTCCCCAACGTCAATGACGTCTGGCTCCGTGATGGTAACTGCTTCATAGATGATGACTTCATCGTCATTGTCAGAGAAGTGATTCGGCACAGTGGTGAATTCTTTGACAACGGCGCTCATCTTCACTTTGCCTTCTGGCAGATCAATCTTAACGGTCTTGGCCTTGCTCGCTGTTTTGGCTTTGGGTTTGGCTTCACTGGCTGCCCCGGACTGAGGTCCAACATACGCTTCTACTAGTCCATCCGGATCACCCTTCATCCCCGAGGAGAAATCATCGGTGTCCGTTTCGTCGTAATCATCCAGATCCGCCGGAATTTCATCCGGGTTAACCAGGGCATCTTCTGGAGTTGACGTAACAGCAGCAGAGACTGGTGCGACTGTATCCGAAGTTGTCGTTTCTGTGCTTCGATCTGACCCGGCATTACTTATGCTTCTGGCGCTGTAACTGGACGCTTGCATTTCCTTCAGATACGATGGGTGAATGCAATGTTTTTGTCCATTATCCAGTTGAATTACGGCTGCCATGTGATCGACATATCCAATGATGGTGCACGGCATGTTTAATCCGTTTCCTTTATAATAGAACGTTTTGAGTTTGGTCGCTTTACCGGAAAGCAGGCCCCACTCCTGACATTTCTCAATCAGCTCATCTTCGTTATCCAGCGCAATAAAATCCTGTGGTTCAATCATAAATGCGTATGTCATATGGAATTTCCGCCCTTCCAATCCATTCTTCATGTTCATCGTTTCCAAATTACAACCAGTGTATCACAAATGAGCATTTTGCATAAATCGAAACGCTGAAATCTGTACTCGGAGATGAAGATTATCAACGCCTGCTCACAGAGGCCTATGCTATAATTTGATCAGAATGTAAGGTGAGAAGATATAGCCTTGATATACATATTTCGTGAAGGGAAGATCTGTATGGATAAAAAGGTGAATCATCAAGCTGTATGGCTTGCTATAGGTGTTGCCATGGGAGTCAGCATTGGTACGGCTACACAGCAGCTTGGACTTGGGATTGCTTTTGGCTTGGCACTTGGCATTGTGATTGGTTCGGTAGTTAGCAAACGTGCAGGGTCAGACTCGGAACATATGCTCAGCGAACATGTCCGTGAATTGCATAAACCAGATGACTGGGAAGACGCGCTGCATCGCTCGCAGGATCATCCGGTGCTTATCCTGAAACACAGCACAACTTGTCCGACCAGTGCGAGAGCGTACAGAGAGTTTATGGCGTTTGTAGGCACCAATGCATCAGATCCCAAACAACCTATGGACTACCGCATCGTCAAAGTGATTGAAAATCGCTCGTTGTCCCGCCATATTGCGGAAGAGACAGAGGTTCACCATGAGTCACCCCAGGTACTTCTGCTCGATCAGGGACAAGTCGTCAAACATACCTCACATGGCAAAATTACAAAAAAGAGACTATTGCAGTGGGCACAGAATCCATTTGGATAAATGGTAAACCTTATAAACCCGTTCTTTTCAGCCCATAGCTGAGAAGTGCGGGTCTTTTTTACGTTTTTTTTACACCTGTGGAGGCATTTCTTTACCCCTTTTTTACAGCGTTTCGTATTACGATTTTACATGTAGCAGGTGCAGAGAACGGTAGAGAGAGGGAGGAAGGGCGCATGGTGAATGATGCCACGATGATTGGATTGGTTGTGCTGCTGTTTGCGGTGTTTTGGGGATTTGTGAAATTCTGCGAAAAGGCTTGAGGGTAGAGAGGGGGAGGGGAATGATTGCCATCAGCATAATTGTACTCGCACTGGTGATTTATCTCGGTTATGTGCTGGTGAAGCCAGAGAAATTCTGATGCTGACACTGTACGTAATGCGGAACAAGGGAACGTCGAATAGGGAGGAAATGCGGATATGGGTATCGGTGTAGTGCAAGTAGCGGTAACGCTGCTGATCATCCTGCTGTTGGTGAAACCGGTGGGAAAATATATAGTGAACGTGTTCGATGGACAGCGAACGGGGCTGGATCGGGTTTTTGGCGGACCGGAGCGACTGCTCTATCGCGTGATGGGGGTACGGGAGAATGAGTCCATGGGGTGGAAAAAGTACCTCACGGCCGTTCTCCTCTCCAACTTCGTAATGTTGATATTGATGTTTCTGGTGCTGCGACTGCAAAAATATTTACCGCTCAACCCGGATGGGATTGACAATATGCCAGCGGCGCAGGCATTTAATACGGCTGTTTCGTTCATGACCAATACGAACTGGCAGTCTTATACGGGCGAGAACGCCCTGTCGTACCTGTCACAGATGCTGGCAGTGACATTCCCGATGTTTACGTCGGCAGCGACAGGGTTCGCGGTAGCCATTGCGTTCATTCGCGGGCTGATAGGCCGCCGGGATGAACTGGGGAACTTTTACGTCGACCTTGTACGGTCGATTACGAGGATTTTTTTACCGCTGAGCTTCATCGTGGCCTTGTTCCTCGTGTTCCAGGGTGTACCTCAGACGCTCGCGGGAGCGGTGAACGCAACGACGCTCGAAGGCGCGCAGCAGACCATTACACGTGGATTGGTCGCCTCACTGGAGTCGATCAAACATATTGGCACCAACGGTGGTGGCTGGTTTGGAACCAATGCTGCACATCCATTCGAGAATCCAACAGCCCTGAGCAATCTGGTGCATATCGTCTGCATGATGCTGCTGCCAACTGCGTTAGTCTACGCCTTCGGCTTGATGGTCAATAACCGGAAGCAAGGTTGGGCCTTGTTCGCAGCGATGAGTTTTCTTTTCCTTGTGATGTTGACCACCGTATTTGTCTCCGAATATCGCGGTGTACCTGCGCTGGATGCAGCAGGTCTGCAGGGCAATATGGAAGGCAAAGAGGTCAGGTTCGGCATACCCGAGTCTGCTTTATTCACAGCAGTCACGACGGCAGCCACAACAGGTTCAGTCAACAATATGCACGAGTCGCTCACTCCACTTGGAGGCATGGTATCGCTGGCCCAGATGATGCTCAACAACGTGTTTGGAGGCAAAGGGGTAGGGCTGATCAACGGACTGTTGTATGTGATTCTGGCTGTGTTTATCTGTGGATTGATGGTGGGACGAACACCTGAGTTCCTGGGCAAAAAAATCGAGGGCAAAGAAGTGAAGCTCGCATCCATCGCCTTGCTCATTCATCCTTTGATTATTCTTGCGCCAACGGCACTCGCACTTATGCGGCCTGAAGCAGTTGCGTCCATCTCGAACGGGGGCATGCATGGCCTGACCGAAGTTCTCTATGCTTTTGCCTCGGGTGCAGCCAATAATGGATCGGCCTTTGCCGGACTGAATGCCAATACAGACTTTTACAACATCGCGATTGGTATCGTTATGCTGCTCGGAAGGTACGTTTCCATGATCGCCATGCTCGCTATCGCGGGTTCACTTGCTACGAAACGGGTTGTACCTGTAACCACAGGTACATTGCGGACACACACACCTCTCTTTGCTGGCATTCTGGTCATGATGATTGTTGTTGTCGGCGCACTCACATTCTTCCCTTCACTTGCCCTTGGACCGATCGCAGAACACTTGGCAATGATTCAATGAGGGATACGACAGGGGCTCTACAGAGAAATTGGTGTATCGACGTAACGTATGGAGGTGGCAGTGCACGATGAATGCAGTCGAACGAAAGAAGGAGCAGACGATGCAACACACGGATACAGAAATGTTTAGAACGAAGGGCAATGAGCCGGATAACAATCGAGGTCATATTCAACGTGATCCCGGATCGAAACGGTCGTTAAGCAAGGATATGATACTTCAGGCTTCACTGGATACGTTCAAGAAGCTTAATCCAGTGGTCATGATCAAAAACCCGGTCATGTTTATTGTCGAGGTGGGTACATTCATTACGCTCTTGTTATGCATTAATCCCGATCTGTTCACCGCATCCGAAGCCGGGCGCGGGTACAATATCGCCGTATTTTTCATATTGCTGTTCACCCTGCTATTTGCCAACTTCGCGGAGGCACTTGCAGAAGGTAGAGGTAAAGCGCAGGCGGATACGTTACGCAAGACGAAGTCGGACACCATGGCCAATCTGGTACAGAAGGATGGAACAATCCGACACGTGTCTTCGACCCAATTGAAAAAAGGCGATATGGTACGTGTGGAAGTTGGTGAACTGATCCCCACGGACGGTGAGATTATAGAAGGCTTGGCCTCTATTGATGAATCGGCCATTACGGGAGAATCTGCCCCGGTCATCAAGGAAGCGGGAGGCGATTTTTCATCGGTTACCGGAGGTACACGTGTCGTATCTGATTACATCGTCATGCGTGTACAGACCGATCCGGGGGAGTCATTCCTTGACCGGATGATCTCTCTGGTTGAGGGTGCACAGCGCCAGAAAACACCCAATGAAATTGCGCTGACAACCCTGCTCGCCGTATTAACGCTGATCTTCCTGATCGTCATACTCACGATGGTTCCGATGGCGAATTACCTGGGTATTCGACTGGATCTAGCGACCCTGATCGCACTGCTCGTCTGCCTGATCCCAACCACCATTGGTGGATTACTGTCTGCCATTGGTATTGCCGGGATGGACCGTGTTACGCAGTTCAATGTGCTCGCCATGTCAGGTAAAGCGGTGGAAGCAGCCGGGGATATCGACACGTTGATTCTAGACAAAACAGGAACGATCACATACGGAAACCGCATGGCATCTGAGTTTATTCCCGTTCAGGGCATTACTTCGTCAGAGATGACGCAAGCTGCTTTACAGGCTTCTGTGCGAGATGAGACCCCGGAAGGACGTTCTGTTGTAGAACTGGCAGGCAGACAAGGCCAGAGCTGGCCGGAGACGGAATATGCACATGCGGAAAATGTGGAATTCACGGCAGAGACCCGGATGTCCGGTCTCAATCTGAGTAGCGGAATGAAGATCCGCAAAGGTGCGGTGGATGCGATCAAAAGATATATCACTTCCGAAGGAGGCCGTATACCGGAAGATCTGGATGAGATCGCAAATCGAATTGCAAAGGCCGGAGGTACGCCGCTTGCTGTAGCCATCGATGAACGCATTTACGGTGTGATCTATCTGAAAGACACTGTGAAGCCAGGGCTGAAAGAGAAGTTTGCTGAGATGCGCGCTATGGGCATCAAGACCATTATGTGTACAGGCGACAATCCGTTAACCGCAGCGACCATCGCGCTGGAAGCGGGCGTGGATGATTTTATTGCCGAAGCGAAGCCCGAGGATAAGATTGCGGCGATCAAAAAAGAGCAGCAGGAGGGCAAACTCGTCGCCATGACGGGCGACGGTACCAACGATGCTCCTGCTCTGGCCCAGGCTGATGTGGGCCTGGCAATGAATTCGGGCACCATGGCGGCCAAGGAAGCGGCCAATATGATTGACTTGGATTCCGATCCGACCAAGCTATTGTCGGTCGTCTCCATTGGCAAGCAGCTGCTGATTACACGCGGTGCACTTACAACCTTTTCGATATCCAATGATATCGCGAAATATTTTGCCATCATCCCAGCCATGTTTATTCTCGCCATGCCGCAGCTTCAGGCGCTAAATATTATGAATCTGGCTTCACCGCAGTCTGCGATCCTGTCGGCGCTCATCTTCAACGCCATTATTATTCCGCTACTCATTCCTATCGCAATGAAAGGGGTCAAGTATCGGGCGATGTCAGCCGAACGACTGCTTGGTCGCAATGTGTTCATCTATGGTGTAGGTGGTGTGATTGTACCTTTTATCGGCATTAAGCTCATTGATATGGTTCTATCAGGGATTCTTTGAGAAAAACAATGTGATCTCGAAACTTTGAACTAAAGCGTGATACACCGCAATGTTTAGCAAAATTGTTCCTTATCCTAATGAATTCAGGAAGTGATCTATATGAACATGTTCTTACCCGCTGTACGGCTGTCCGTCGTGCTTATGCTGATCTGCGGTCTAATCTACCCGCTTGTAACGACTGGCGTAGCCCAACTTCTCTTCCCTGCGCAGGCGAATGGCAGTCTGATTACGCAAAATGAGAAAATTATTGGCTCGTCACTGCTGGCGCAGGAAATCCAATCGCCGGGGCTGTTCCAGCCCCGGGCATCAAATGCCGGTTATGACCCAACGGCTTCAGCCGGTTCGAATCGTGCCGTAGCTTCGGATGAGTATATCAGTGAGATGAAGGAAAAGATTGCTCAGCTTAGGCAGGAAAACCCGGGATTGCAGCAGATCCCTGCTGATCTCGTGACGGGTTCAGGATCTGGACTTGACCCGGATCTCTCTCCCGAAGCCGCTGAGGCGCAGATCCCGCGCATCAGCGAAGCTACGGGACTTAGTGAACAGCAGCTTGTGCAACTTGTAAATGAGCATACGGAAGGTCGTCAAATGGGTATATTCGGGGAACCGCGTGTGAATGTAACGGCTCTGAATGTGGCGCTGACAACGGAACTGAATTAACGAATTAACATATTAGCCTGCTCACGACATATCGCGAGGGGCTTTCTCCATTTTTTCATTATATTTTTTATTTTTTAGAGGAAAGGGGGGAGAGGGACGGATGGAAGACAGTTTCAAGCGCAAGTCTCCAGAAGAGATGCTGAAGATGATTACGAAGCTACAGCAGGGTACGCTCAAAATCTACATCGGCCCCGTCAGCGGATCGGGCAAAACGTATCACATGTTACGAGAAGGGAATACGTTGCGCGAGCAGGGCATTGATGTAGTCATCTGCGCCGTCTCCACAATGCGCAGACCGGAAACGGTGGAACAGCTTGGCGCACTCGAACGGATTCCAAGCATTCACTGGTTACGCCAGAGTGATGATGTAGAGATGAAGGATCTGAACTTGGATGCACTGCTGGAGCGTAATCCGGAGGTTGTGCTGGTGGATGGTTTGGCACATCGCAACAGAGATGGCGCTCGATATGCTACCAGGCTGGAGGACATTCAGTTCTTGCTCCGAAACAACATCAGTGTCATGACAACGGTGAATGTGTATGAGCTGGAAGGTTATACCGAGCTGGCACGACAACTTACAGGGATCGTAGCAGAACATACGGTACCCGCGGATACACTGGAACTTGCGGATGAAGTCAAGCTGATTGACGTCACGCCGGAAACGATACTGAGCCGTCTTGCAGAAGGTCATCTGAAGGGGCATGAGGGAGTAGCTGTATTTCGTCAAGGCAATCTGGGTATTCTGCGCGAACTGGCCCTGAGATTGGTTGCAGAAGGGGTCAATGAATCTCTGCGCGAGCATCGAGAGGAGATGGGAATTACCGTCACAACAGGCATCCTGGAACGGATTCTGGTGTCCACGCAATATCATTGGAACGGCTCGATCTATATCCGGCGCGGACAACAGATTGCCAAACGGCTGAATGGTGATCTGTCCGCGGTGGTTTTTCGGAATATGAAGCAGTCATTAACCAAGGAGGCAACCGTATTTCGGCGCAATATGATCAAACTGTTGGAGAAGTTTGGCGGCCATATGGAGGAACTGTCAATATTACACCGTCGTAACATCCCGTCTATGCTGGCGCGTTACGCCATGGAGCACCAGATTACCCGGATTGTGATGGGACACTCCCGGCGTACGCGCTGGCAGGAACTGTGGCAAGGGTCCGTTGTTAACTCACTGCTACGCAGATTACGTGGTGTGGATCTGTTTCTGGTTGCTGATCGAGCGGCCCGGGAGGGTGAACGTGTGGTCCCGGCCAAAGTAAACGAAGTGGAGTCACTGACATATCGCAGACTAAGTGAGCAGGAAATGAAGGAACAGATTGGCCAGATTCAGCGCGGCACATTCAAAATATATATTGGAGCCGCACCAGGTGTAGGCAAAACCTACATGATGCTGCGGGAAGGCAATGATTTGCTCCGTAAGGGCATCGATGTGCAAATCGGTTTGCTGGAGACACATGGACGGGCAGAAACCGTGGAGCAGATGGGTCATTTATCTGTAATCCCCCGCGTGCAGCGATTCTATCAGGAGACTCGACTGGAAGAGATGGACACGGAGGGGATTCTGCGTCTTTGCCCGGAAGTGGTGCTTGTGGATGAACTGGCGCATACGAATGTGCCCGGAAGTGTCCGGCAAAAGCGTTATGAAGATGTCCTTATCCTGCTGAATGCAGGCATCTCGGTCATTACCACAATGAATGTACAGCATCTCGAAAGTCTGAATGATGCCGTTGAACATATTACCGGTGTTCGTGTCCGCGAGACCGTACCCGATCGGATCATTCAGATGGCGGATGAGGTGCAGCTGATTGATGTGGCGCCCCAGGCCTTGCGGCAGCGCATGAGGGAGGGTAAAATCTATGCAACTGCCAAGGTCGAGCAAGCTCTTGCAAATTTCTTCAAAATCGGTAATCTGATTGCCTTGCGTGAACTTGCCCTGCGCGAACTGGCGGACGACGTGGATGAACGGCTTGAAGCACAGCAGGCCAAAATCACACTTCGAGGACCTTGGCGCAGACAGGAAGCGGTCTTTGTATGTGTAAGCAGTGATCGTCATGCCGAGCGGCTTATCCGGCGTGGATTCCGCATGGCTTTTCGTCTAAAAGCCATCTGGCATGTACATCATATCCACATCGGCGAGTCCATGAGTGACGAAGTGAAGTGCCATCTGGAAGCGTTGGAACAGCTGACGATTCGGCTTGGTGGTCAATTTCATATTCATCACAGTCCAAGGCTGCGCGATGTACCTGAGATTTTGGCAAGAAAGGCATCGGAGGCGAGAGCAACCCAGTTGGTGGTCGGGCAGGCAAGACGGGTGTGGTGGCTGAATGGCTACCGCGGCTCAGGTTCGGTGGTCAACCAACTTGTACGGTTGTCGCGGCATCTGGATGTATTAATCGTTGCAGATTATGATTATGAACGGAACGGGATGTGAATGGATATTGTCTGAACGAATAAAAAAAGAAACGCAGGCATTCCATGGAAAAAGGGTTCCGGCATATGTATGGGTGACCCTCGGGGTGACGCTGCTAACCTTGCTTCTTCATGCCATCGGCATGAGTGGTGATCTGGTTAATGTAGCACTTATATACCTGTTTCCGGTACTGGTGAGTGCCGTGTATTGGGGAATGGGGCCAGCTGTATATGCCGCGAGTTTTAGCGTTATTATGTTTGACTTCTTTTTTGTACCGCCATATCTGAGTTTCACGGTTGAGGATTTGAGATATCTCATCTCCTTTGTCGTTTATCTTGCTGTGGCAATTTTAACTGCGAGTCTTGCAGGTCGATTGCGACAACAGTTGGAGATGGTAAAAGCACGCGAGGCCACAACTAACTCCCTGTACGCATTGAGTCGTCAGATGACAGCCATTACGGATCTGAATACGTTGCTGGTTAACATTGCAACCCAGGTTTCGCTCACCCTGGGTAAGCCCGCGGCTATGTATCTTCCGGATGGTCAGGGGGATCTACTGGTTACTAGCTCATCTTCACCCGCATCTGAAGCAGAAAAGGGTGGTTGGGGAGATGGAGAGTCGGAGATTGCCATTGCCAAATGGGTATATCATCACGGACAGATCGCTGGTAAAGGATCATCTACTCTGCGGGAATCTCCCGGACTTTACGTGCCGCTACGCACAGAGGAGCAGATTCATGGCGTGCTCGCTGTGAGCATGGATGCTGATGAGGTTCATGAGCAGCAAGAACAGCTTCGTCTGTTGGAGGCATGCGGAGGACTGGCCGCAGGTGCCATTGCCCGAGTGAAACTGGCTGAAGAGGCCCGATTGGCGCAGATCACTGCCGAATCGGAGCGCATACGCACAGCGCTGCTGGACTCTGTCTCCCATGAATTGCGTACGCCCCTAACCGCCATTATCGGCTCGGCTACGGGATTGTTGGAGAATGATATTCTTTTTACACCCGAGGATCGGAGAGAATTAACAGTCAACATTCGGGATGGAGCCTTGCGCATGAATCGTCTCGTCACGAATCTGCTGGGTATGGTTCGGCTGGAGAGCGGCATGTTGCAACTGAATCGGAAATGGTGTGACGTGGGGGACATGATCAGCGTTGTACTGACACAGGTTCGGGAATTCAGTCTGCATCGTAACATTCAAGTTGAACTGCCTGATGATCCGGCTTTCATTTACGGAGATGAAGTATTGCTGGAGCAGGTACTGGTCAATATCGTCAGCAACGCCATCAAATATTCGCCTGATGAGAGCCAGATTGTTATCACTGTGGCGAGTGATAAGAGTTCAAGTCAATTGACGATCTGGGTAGCTGATCAAGGCATCGGTATACCGGAAGCGGAAAGAATATGTATATTTGATAAGTTCTATCGCTCGGAGTCGACCCAGCATGTCACAGGAACGGGGCTTGGTCTGGCGATCTGCAAAGGCATTGTGGAAGTCCACGGAGGTACCATTGTGGCAGAGCCGAATCTGGGCGGAGGAACGAGAATGCGCATAGAACTCCCCATGGAGGCTCACGGATCGCGGTTTCCCTATTCAGAACAAGGAGAGGTTGAAGAATAACATGAACGCACCACTAGGGGCTCGTATACTGGTGATCGATGATGAACCGCAGATTCGCAAATTGCTCAAGGTCACTCTTCAGGCACATCAATTCGAACTCCACGAGTGTGGGGAGGGCGAAGAGGGTGTTATTCAAGCCAGTATTGTACATCCGGATCTGATCATCCTTGATCTTGGTTTGCCAGGCATGTCTGGCATGGAGGTACTTCACCGGATTCGAGAATGGTCACAAGTGCCGATTATTGTGCTGACAGCGAAGGATCAGGAGGGAGACAAAATTGCCGCGTTGGATGGTGGTGCAGATGATTATGTGACCAAACCATTCGGTATGGGTGAGTTGGTCGCCCGTATTCGGGTGGCGTTACGTCATGTAGCCAAAACGACGGATGAGCCGATACTGCGCTTCGGATCACTCACGATTGATCTGTCCCAAAGACAAGTCGAACTGGAGGGGGATTTGGTCAAATTAACTCCGACAGAATATGAGATGCTGAAGGTGCTTGCCTCCAATGCAGGGAAAATCATCACCCAGCGCCAGCTATTGCAGCAAGTATGGGGAGGGCATCATCATGAGTCTGATAGCCATTATCTTCGGGTATATGTGGGACATCTGCGCAAAAAATTAAATGAAGATCCAACGAATCCGCGATATATTCAGACGGAGCCGGGTATTGGTTATCGTTTTTTGCTCCCTGCCGAGTAAGGATCAAGGGAGCGAGGCATTTCTTCTAAAAGATGTGATGCACGTTTCAGCGGGTGAGCGCTATGGATGAACCAAACCAACAAAGCACCGTCCCCTTTAGCTGCAAAGGAAACGGTGCTTTTATATATTATGAGGTATATTTCGGCAACCAGTCGCCGTGAGCCTCAATCAACTCATCACACATCGCTACGATGTCGTCGATAGACAGTTCGGCAGCCGTGTGTGGGTCAAGCATGGCGGCGTGATAGATATGTTCCTTTTTACCAGTGATTGCTGCTTCAATGGTCAGCAGTTGCGTGTTAATGTTTGTCCGGTTCAGTGCTGCGAGTTGTGGAGGCAGATCCCCAATGTACGTAGGGCTGATCCCTGATCCATCGACCAGACAAGGTACCTCGACACATGCCTCGCGCGGCAGATTCGTAATCAGTCCGTTGTTCATGACGTTGCCGCCAATCTTGTATGGGTTATTCGTCTCCATCGCTTCGATAATATGCGATGCGTATTCACGGCTGCGGGTGTGTTCAATATTTTCGCTGGCAAACAGCTTGGTACGCATTTCTCTCCAGCCTTCAATCTGGTTCACACAGCGGCGTGGATACTCATCCAGTGGAATATTGAAGCGTTCAATCAGCTCCGGGTAATTCCGTTTGATGAAGTAAGGATGGTACTCGGCATTATGCTCGGAGGATTCCGTTACATAATAGCCAAAACGCTGCATCAGCTCAAAACGAACCATGTCGTCATGCTGTTCCTTCTGTTTTTCCTTCGCCAGACGTTTAATCTCGGGGTACAGATCCTGCCCGTCTTTTGTAACTTCGAGCAGCCACGCCATGTGGTTGATCCCTGCAATCTTAGCCACGACACCTGTCTGATCGATCCCCAGTGCATCAAACAGATGCGGTACACATACCTGTACACTATGACACAATCCTACGGTTTTGATCCCGCCCTGCACATTCATGACGTTAGTAAGCACGGCCATCGGGTTGGTGTAATTCAGGAACCACGCATCCGGACATACTTCCTGCATATCTCGGGCGAAATCCAGCATAACAGGAATCGTACGCAGATTACGGAAAATTCCGCCGATGCCGAGTGTATCTGCAATGGTTTGACGCAATCCGTATTTCTTCGGAATCTCGAAGTCTGTAATGGTACATGGATCATATCCACCGACTTGGATAGCGTTAATGACATATTTGGCCCCGCGCAGCGCTTCTTTGCGGTCATGATATACGTTCACAACGCAACGACTTCCGAGTGAACGGGCCAGGCTGGTCAGCAAACGCTCGGAATCGCTCAAACGTTCAGCATCGATGTCAAACAATGCCAGCTCAAAATCCTGCAGTGCTTCGGTCATCATGACATCACCCAATACGTTTTTGACAAAGACGGTGCTTCCCGCACCGAGAAATGTAATTTTATTCATTTAAGTTCAGCCTCCCTGAAAAATGTTGTACCCCAACTATAGGCCGATTCGGCACATATAACTATGGTTCAACCCCTCTCAAACATGTCATAATCCCATTTTTGTTCCCGCTTTCAACTAATATAGAAGAACTTTAGCTGTTATAATATAAATAGACGAAATGAAGAGGTAAGCGGAACGAAGTCAGGATGGAGGGCGAAAAATGAGTCGCATTGAGATGAATGTGGTTCCCGCAGGCTGGACACAGATGGAGCTGATGTTGTTGTTTTTTGGGTGGGAGGCATGTGACCCTGCGCATTATTGGGGACCGGGTGTACGTGATTCTTACATTGTGCACTACATCCATGAAGGACGGGGCACTGTGTACATGGGGGATCAGGAGTACAAGCTTAGCGAGGGACAGGGTTTTGTCATTCTCCCGGACACGCTTATTCATTATGAGGCAGATCCGCAGGAGCCCTGGACGTATTCGTGGTTTGGTTTTAAAGGCATACAAGCCAAAGCATTCATGCAACGTGCTCAATTGAGCGCGGAGCGGCCGGTTTATGATGCCCATGATACGAGTGCGATGGAACGGTTGTATACGGAGATGGTCCAAGCTTCCACGCGGTCAGAAGGCGATGTGTTGAACCAGAGTCTCTTGTACCGCTTGATGGCAGAACTCATCTCTTCTTCACCTGTGAAGGAAGTTATAGGGCAGCTCCTTTCGAACAAAGAAACATACATCCGGCAGGCGGTGCAATTTATGGAGAACAGGTACAGTCAGCGAACTTCCATACTGGATATTGCCCAAGCTGTGGGGCTGGATCGCACGTATCTATCAGGATTGTTTAAAGAGCGATATGGCATGTCGCTACAGTCCTTTTTTCTGGAGTACCGTATGAATAGGGCAGCCGAACTTCTTCAGAATCCAGGGCTGTCGGTCAGTGAAGTGGCCCATTCTGTTGGTTATACGGACCCATTATTATTTTCTAAGATGTTTAAGCGTGTGACGGGCGTATCTCCGAAGGGGTCGAGAATTCGCGATTAGACGTACTTAGTGTTTCAAATTTGAAAGAAAATTTTTGATCATTAAACGTTGTCCCGCTATTCTGATACAGAAGTGTAATTGAATATGTGGAACTTGGTGCTTTGCCCGTCAGGGTGGAAGCTTAATAGGGAATTCCGGTGTAATACCGGCGCGGTCCCGCCACTGTAACAGAGGAGTCAGGTAGTGATAATCCACTGGTTTAAGCCGGGAAGGAGCTGCAAGTGACGATGAGTCTTGAGCTAGGAGACCTGCCAGGTTTAACTAACACAGTAGTACCCTAAGGGAGATAGGACGGTGTTTAGAGAGCATGATTTTTTCTACCCGTCTCCTGGAGAAAGTCTGTCAGGATAATACAATGTGCGGGTTTTCGTTATAGTCTAAGTAAGGTTATAAAAAGAGAATGATGCAAAAAGGGTTACCCCAGAAGTCCATAGATGACTTTCAGGATAACCCTTTTGTTGTATAACAGGCATGTTGTGTGTAAGTTGGAACGTGATACAGCAATAGCTTCTGAATGCTTCATCTTATGTCGTTCATTGCACCTATATCAATTCAGTACACCATAGTTTTGTGAAGGCTGCATAGTATTTTATCTGCCCTCATGTCTATTTCATCATATATTTATTGATTGCTTCATTGGGTGTTATCGCTATACAGACAGTCAGTCTTATTTTGGAGAGATACTCCGCATATAGACTCTTCTGTCCACATGTAGTTGGTTACATCTGCTTAGCCAGTCGTGCTGACGTGAGAGATTCAAACTAGTGCGGTACTTGCGATTGGAAGTCGTTCCGGCTAGACTGGTCAGCATGATAAAAGACAATGTCGCCATCCTTCAGCGGCCAGGTTCTGCCTTGACTGTCTGTTGGCATTGTGTTGAAACCTTCCATCTGCCATTGATTCATCAGTGGTGCATGAATGTATTGCAGATGGGGCGCCTCTGTATTTCCATTCTGCAGGCTCTCCATGTTGAAGTTAACTACGATATAACCATTCTTTAGAAAAATCTTCGATTTCTCATCCAGCTGATTTTGTCGGGCTAGGGGTTCAAGATCCGTACCTTTTGATACGGCATATACATCGGCTGGCAAGCTGTACTCCCCGTACCAACGCTGGATTGCTGCATTGGCCCGGTCCACGTTGACCCCGGAAGGAATCTCCGTTTTGGGCCCGATGAGTGTCCGAATCGGAGCGGACAGGATCATCCAGTCATAACGACCTACCCATGTTTTTTGATGAGATGTCTGATCGACTAGTCGAACCATATGTTCTGCCAACGTACGCTGGCTGCGTTCTTCCGCTGTCAGTTCATAAGTATACTGATAACGCGCGGTATCGCCTAACTCTGTGCCGGGTACATTCCGAAGCCGCGAGTTCAGGACAACAAATCGTTTCTCCAGATCCTGAGCCGATCCGATGCGGATTAGGCGTTCCTGGCCTCGATGGTAGTACAGATCTACTTCTTTCCGGGAAGACCCGTCTTTACTCACAAAAGCAAAATTGGGTGTAATTCGAATACCATCCTGATTGCCAAACATATTGCCCTTGGTCTTCAGATCGAACTTGAAATGGTACCCTGTCTTCACAAGTGCGTTAGCAAATCCCTGTACCGGGTGGCTTCCCGGTCGAATGGGCAATACAAATGGAGCCAGGTTACCTCGTGGATCACCATCAATGCTATTCATCCCGGTCCAGTAGCTATAGCCCGTTGGTTCGGAACTACCCAATCGCTTGCGAAATACATTTTCCCAGTTGTAATCAGAAATATCAGTGACGTGAAAATCATATAACCTTCCGATGACATCTACCGGTACGGTGTCTGCTGCAACATGATGTGCCAAATTGGTATTAGCATCCTTTTGCTCGGTAAAGTTTGCAGGTGCATTCTCTGCAATATTGCGGAATGTAATATGGTATTTTCCCTCGTCTACCCATACAGGGAGGTAGAATGTGGTATCCAGTTGATTGACCGGAATATCGACCCATGTCTTGGCAGGGATAAACTGACTCCGGTCTGCGTTGTAGACATCAAACGGGAATTGCACCTGTTTGGTTCGAAAGTATTTGGCATAGTCCCGATTCCCATATCCAGGATAACTTGCTGCGTCCAAGTGCTGTCCCGATGTGGGAATTCTCACAATGAACGGACGTTCCAGAATGAGTGCAGCGCTTGTTGGGTCCGGCACGGTTTTCTGATTATGCGGCTGATCATCCGATACCCAGGCGTAATTGACGACAGGGGTATGTACCGTGACGGTGTTGATGCCGTTAATCGGTAATATTTTATTGGCGCCGCCATTCACGTTGCCTGGTAGCAAATCATAATAGATCTCACCAGAGCTTGTGGTGTTTGCTTTATTCAGCAGGGAATTGCTGATCATATTACCCGGTTTGTACAGCACATTGCGACCGATCGTCGTTGGGTTAGGAATGTTGGATGGCGTTGGGCCATCCTTGGTTGCTTCCACATCATTCATAATGGTTGTGTTGTTGAATTTCACTAGATCATTATTCACTTTACTTTGAGGTGTGTTGGATTCAGCCATCCCTTTTAACCGTGATGTATCATCAGGCACACTGGGAGGTTGGTTCAAACCACCTGTTAATTTGGGTGGAGTATATGAGATTGAAGTGGTTTGGCCTGGTCGTACATGGCTTTCTACGGATTCATCATGTTTAGACTCCAGTGTTGGTGGTGTGTATCCTGATGGATTCATCGTAACGGTCTCACCGGGCAAAGCGTAATTGTTCATGGTTGCTTTAGCGATCTTATATACTTCCAGGTTATTAATTTTCCAGTAGGAGTAGTCTCTTGTGATTTGGAAGTTGTATGGCTTGGGTACCGTGTCGTTCGCAGGTACAGGTGTCCCTGATGTACAACCATCATCATCACATACCTCCGGTCCAGGTACAGTCCACTCTCTGTCGTAAGAGATTGTGACATTACAGTTGTATGTAATTTTACCGCTCATTTTCGCCCAAGCTTGTTTAAATAGGTAATTGTCAGCAAAAGCATTTGTGTAGAGTGACTCGGAAGTAGGGATTCCTTTTAACACATTGAATGTCTCATTATCTCTGTTATCTGACTTAATAACACCGTTGGCATTTGGATCGAGATCACTCATGCTCATGATGGTTCCACCAGAAGGTGGTCCAACCGTTGGCGTGCAACCTCCACCGCCTCCGTTACTGTCCTCCCCACCAGGACCCGGATTTTCCTCAACGCCAATGTTTGTTGTGGTAGTTAGCTCAAAATCATCCTTTTCCCACAGTACTTTGATGGTTGTGGTTCCTCTGCTGACGGCTTGGACCACTCCAGAGTTACTCACGGTTGCGACACCAGGATTGGATGATTCCCATGTCGTTGTACCACCGCTACCGGTGTTTACATTGGTTTCTGCACCAAAGTTTCCATCACCATTTTTCGTTTTGACCGTTGCGTTTAATTGTTTGGACTGGTTCAAGCTAAGTTGCCCGCCAGCGGTTAGGTTAATCTCTTTGGTTATTTCAGCAACGGCCCGCCAATATATATCTGTATTGAATATGTAGTCGGCAGAGAATTTAGGTGGATTATAGGGTCTGTGGGCTGTTGGTTCAATCGCACCTCCGATTTGAGTTGTAAATTTCACCGTATCACCGTCAAATGATTCCACACTAACCAAGATTGGTTTTCCTGGTAAGTAATATTGTGTGTTATCCATGTACATGGGCTTTAACGAAATTGTGGTTAATTCACTTCTAGAATACCTCTGACCGGAACGATCAAAGTACTCAGAGGGTTTGTAGCTTGGTGCATCTAGTGAAAGATTTACGCAAACTAAAGATGAGTTTGGTTTGTTAGTATCGGGGTTATTGCTTAATGTTTGGCCATTGCATTCTCCATCTACACGCCATCTTAAATTATCGAGCTGGTAAACATAAACACCGATATTAGACATTCCACTGCCCTCAACAGGAATTACTTTTTTCTGCGACTTTGCAGGTGATGGAGGTACTATATGAGAGGCTTCTAACACTGGCTTTGTTCCAGGCCCCCCTCCAGCAAAAACAACTGAAGGGGTTTGGAAGAATATACACAATGTTATATATGCTATTAATAATTTTTTTAATAATTTATAGAACTGCACATTGGAACACCCTTTTCATAGTTTAATTTGGAACTACAGTATAGTTTGTTCCATCTTTGAGCGTCAGGCGTACTCCAGGATTTAATGATTTATCAAAATGTAAGAGACCATGGCCCCAGTAAACAGGGTTCTTTAAGATAAACACGCCTTTGGGTCCGAGTAAATCATTTATATGTTTAGGTCCATACTCGCTAAAAGCTTTGGTGCTTGGTGAAGTTAGAGCATTAATAGTTGGGGAATGGATAAGACTACCGGCTTGCAGTTGATTCATAGAGTTCTTAATACTAATATCAAACTCTGTAAAAGAATAATAAGCGCCTCTTAGTAATCTATCTTTTTCATCAACGAAAACAGGATAGTAGATACTTCTCTCAGTTTCTTTTACATATGGATTGACGATGATCCAGTTCTTGACCTTCAGATCTGCATAATTCGTTACTGTAACTAATTCTTGATTACGAATTTTCCCGAAATCTCCAGTTACTTTGCTGTAATCATACGATTCAGAAAATTTTTCTGGTCCTGCTTTTTGATACTTAGGCGCAATAATACTCAAATTTGTCCCCGTCAAACCCACCGCTCGCAGCTCATTCAGCCCCTGAAAATCAGCAGGTTTTGTCTTGGCAACTGCTGCATAACGGGCAATCAATACAGCTACTTCAGCTCGTGTTGTTGTACGATCGACGCCAAATGTTTTATCGTTTGCTACACTCATCAGTCCCGTTCCCAGGGCAACAGCGACTGCATTTTTTTGAGCGCTTGCGAGTTTGCCTGTGAAATATTCCTTTGCAGGCACAACGGTGTTGGTCACATCAGAGAGTGCTTGTTTGTACTGAGGATCAACAACGGTTAGCCCTTGCGTCAGCCAAGTAGCCATCTCCCCTCGTTGAAGAGCGCCTTGTGCATCCAATTTCCCCTTATAATTAGAAGGGCTGATAAAACCTTTTGCTATAGCAATAGAGACACCACTTTTTGCCCACTCGGGTATGTCCGTGAAATTATTTTGTTCTTGTGTTGATGCATTAGGCTGGTCGGATAAACGTCCCAGAATACTTGCCATTTCAGCTTTGGTGACTGGTGAGCTTGGTTTAAATGTCCCGTCGGCATACCCCTTGAAATAACCTTGTTCCACGGCCGAATTAATTGCTGAAGATGCCCAGTGTGTAGAAGGAACGTCCTTGAATTTAGTTGTAACTTGTGCGGCTTCTACAGAACTCCCAACACCTCCAAAACCTGCGATACCCCCTGTTAATATAGCCAATGCCGCTACGCCGGAAATCATCATTTTTTTCATGAATCTTACTCCTCTCCATTTTCGTTTGTTTTCTTTGGTATGTACGATTTAGGTTACTAGATACTAAATTTGTAATAATAATGAATATTCTACCATGTAATACTAGGCTGTTGGTATGATTAATCAATATGTTTTCTCCTCTCCACACCACTCTTACTACTTCTCCAGACCTATATTCCATCAAAAAAACACAAAAAAAGGCCACGAATCCGCAGATTCATAGCCTTATGCTTTAAGGTCTCCAACATATGTAGTTCCATCAATAGTCAATTCAATAATCAATAAATCAAGAATACTCGATTTCCAAACATTTGAAAAGCCCATATTCTTCTTACTCCAAATAAAGTCAGGCTATCGGTGTTCCATTAGGTAATGGGCTATCCGGTGAGAGCAAGACAACATCGCCTTCACCAGGCAAGCCGCCAAGCACAAGTACTTCAGAGACAAAACCGGCAATCCGCCGAGGTGGGAAATTAACTACAGCAACGACCTGTTTGCCAATGATCACATCAGGCGTGTATCGCTGAGTAATCTGAGCGCTGGAGCGTTTAAGACCAAGTGGTCCGAAGTCGATCGTCATTTTAATAGCGGGTATGCGAGCCTTGGGGAAGGGTTCGGCTTCCACCACGGTACCAACCCGGATGTCATGCTGCATGAACTCTTCAAAAGTAGCCATAGGGGTAGATCTCCTTTCAACTATTGGGGACTATTATAAATGAAAAATCAACAAAAAATCCAGATTACGCAGTATCGTAACCTGGATTTCTGTTGCGTTGCATTGCGCAAATTAAGCGCCGTTCCAATTTTCCCCGGTGAGGTATTTCTCAGTGAGGATGGATAACATCTGAATACCTACTTCATTATGTCCGCCTTCTGGAATAATGATATCGGCATACTTTTTGGATGGCTCGATAAAAGCATCGTGCATCGGTTTTACCGTTTCGAGATATTGTTTGTACACGGATTGGATCGTGCGTCCGCGCTCTTCAATATCCCGCAGGACTCTCCGTAGAATCCGAACATCGGAATCAGTATCAACAAATACTTTGATGTCCATCAGACTGCGAAGATGTTCATCAATCAGCACATGCAATCCTTCTACAATGACAATATGGTTCGGTGCCAGTTCAACCGTCTCATTGGCAGCACGATTATCTATGGTGAAGTCATATACGGGAGCATACGCCGCTTGGCCTTTTTTCAACAAAGTGAGATGCTCAATCAACAGATCATTATCGAATGCAAACGGGTGATCGTAATTGGTGAGTCGGCGTTGCTCAGGTGTCAGCTGCGACTGGTCTTTGTAATAATTGTCTTGGGATATAAACGTGACTTTACCTGATCCCAGACGGTCTATGACGGAGCGAGCTACCGTCGTTTTACCGGAGCCGGTTCCTCCGGCGATACCAATAATGAGCATGGTTGTTCCATAAGCCTCCCTAAAATGGCAGCATGATGAATGGATAAAAGCGCATCAGAAATCCTTCGTTCATGGCCTTTATCCACATGTCTGTCTCTGAATACACAATTCTTTCATTGTACCATAGCAGACGGCTTTTTTCATCTTGGTGTATGGACCATGTTTTGCCTTCAGGGGCTTTATGCTTGTTAAAATTCATTTACTGCATGTCTTTGGATGATACTCCCCGCGGTGACTCCATAGGGCCAGCAGGCGATGTCCGATGGAGCTTTTTGTGAACATATTCAGGATGACATAACCAAGGACACATCCTGTTGTATTGGCTATCAAATCGTTCAGATCAGTGCTGCGACCGTTGCCTAAGGTCGCTCGAAGCAGCAACTGTGTTATTTCAATGAGGAAACTTACGCTCAATCCTGCGAATGCTGCTGTTCGTATCGAGTGAATCCAAGGCTTGATGAAAGGAAGCATGAACCCCAGTGGCATAAACAGCACAATGTTGAGGAGAAAGCTTGGTGCATCCGCGGTCAGGAGCGGAATCCATTGAATGCTTTGATACCATGGAGTTTGATTGGCATAGATTCCGATGTTCACGTCGATAGGGAAAAATACAAAGTGCATAACGCCCAACATATATATGGCAAATGCGAGCATCGACACATACTGTCTGACCGTATACCTGGTTTTGCTCACCCTGGCGTGGATCATCAGGGCAAGCAGGACCAGAACGAATAATGGGCCAAGTACGATGGGAGATGAGATTGAATATTGGATGGACATGGAATGGCTCCTTCATAAGGAAATGAGATCAGGCTATTGAAGCTGAATCTTCATTTCCATTCCCTTGATGAATTGAGTGTCTTTAACCTCTTCCGTAAAATCATCCTTGATCTCGAAAGGTTTTACTATCAGATATTTTACATCCTTGGCAGTTGTGGCATATATGCGTTCCGATTTCAGTTGGTTACCCTCGTATAGGCCTTCGCCGCTGAGAGCGGTTAGCTGCCGCTCCTGATCATCATAGACGGCAAATCCGACGTGACTCAGCTGTTCCTGCTCTTTTGCCGTAAGAGTACTCTTATCGTTCAAACTGATAACAGTAGTTAGACGGGTAGTGACAGGGGTAACCACAGCTTCCGTAACAGCGGCAGTATACAAATTGTTGGTCATGGCTGTATTAGGCAAAACCTGATGAATGTTTTCTGTTGATTTGGCAAATGGAACCGTCAGCTCGAACTCATGATCGATGCCCTGCAACGTCAATTGAACCTTGGCGTCGAACTGATCCGGCAATTGTGCCGTTCCCTGATCGGAGGAAATGACCTGCTCAAAGAGCAGTGTATTTGGCTGCGTTTCTCCTACCGAACTATAGAACAGTCCGCTATTCGAAAGGGACCCGTCGACTTTGAAAAAGACATTCTCAATACCACTGCTCAGTTTCACGATGTCCTTGCCATTGTCATATTCACCCTGATTCAGATTAGGCGCAGTGAAATGAACCAGAAATGCAGCACGGGTACCATCATAAACTGTTTCAAGGACTTCCAGCTTCACATCCTGGTAAGCAACCTTGCTGTTAACAGGGGTAGTCAAGCCGTCGTTGCCCGCCGTTCGCAGACCCATATCGGCTTCGATTGAGCTGAAGAGGCTGCCCACGAGTGGGATATTGCGCAAGGAGGCAGCCATGGCCGGTGATACAAAGCCGGATGCAAATACAGTCACGCCCAATACTCCGGCTGCGATCGTCGCAGCTGCAGCCTTGTGCCATCGCTTGTGCCGGCGACTGGAGCGCAAAGTTTGTTCGGTTTTCAATGTGTTTGGGGACGCCGGCAGAGAATCCAGTGTGGCATCAATCCGGTTACGCACGAGTTCAGACATCAGAGGACGCTCCTTCGCTTGGTTCTTTAATTCCTGATCGATATTAAACAGGTTTGACATGTAAGTTTACCTCCCGAAAATTTTTGAATTTCTGATATAACTCCTGCCTTGCCCGAGTAAGTCTCATTTTCACTGCACTTTCGGAAATATTGAGGGCATCGGCGACTTGACGGAGAGACAGGTCTTCAAAATAATGCAAAACGACAACAATTCGCTTCGATTCCTCCAGTTGGTCTACCGCTTCTCGCATATCGACCTCATCGTAGGGACTGGAATGCTCCCGCTTTTCTGAAGGTACTTCCGCATAAGCGGTGGAGAGAGAGCGGCGGGACAGCATCGTGTTGCATTCATTGATGAGGATGCGAAACAGCCAGGTTTTGAAATACCGGGGTTCCCGGAGTGTATGCACCGATTTGTATGCGTTCAGGATTGTCTCCTGAATGGCATCGGCCACGTCCTCCTCTTTTCGCAGCATGGATTTTGCCGTATTGTACAAAGAGTTTTCAATGTCTCGAATAAGCCGGATAAAGGCTTCACGATCTCCTTGGATGGCCTGGTTAACGAGATCGGTTGAACCCATGGATAACAGCTCCTTTCGTATTGGAGGGATGAAGCCAGCACTTGGCTGGTTTTGATATGAATTAGACTGGCGAGTAGGGCATATGGTCACATTTTCTTTTTGTAGTTTTAAAAAAGGGCGTTATTATATATGACGTATCGGGTCTCTGCGTTCCCTTCAATGATAAGAGGGGCTGATTTTTCCCTAAGATTGGATGATTGACTTTTTCTAAAACAGCACTATAATAAACTTATATTCATAACACGGACTGTTACTGGGGAAACCAGGCATGACCGAATTCGATTGCTTTACTGTAATCGCTTTCGGTCTTTTTTTATTTTTGTTGGGGGGTGAGAACATTGAAGGTTATCAAGAAAGTAAACAATAACGTAGCCATCGCTATTAATGAACATAACGAAGAGGTTTTTGTCGTAGGCAAGGGTGTAGGATTTCTGAAAACGCCCTATGAGCTGACGGAGACGGACTTGGTGGAGAAAATATTTGTAGCACCAAAGAACATCCGTATGTATGACCTGCTGAACAGTATTCCGATTGAGGATATTTATCTCGCGGAGGAAGTTATCAAGTTGGGCAGTCAGATCCTGAATAAAACATTTAACCCGAATCTGCTTCTCACCCTGTCTGACCATATCAGTTTTGCATTAACCCGAACCAAAGAAGGCATCCGTATCAAAAATCCGCTGGAATGGGAAGTGCGGACACTCTATCCGGACGAGACCCGGGTGGGGGAGGCTGCGCTGAAGCTGATTCAGGAAAAAACGGATATCGCTCTGCCGACAGCCGAAACAACACTGATTGCTCTGCATTTTGTTAATGCACAGGTGGGCTCTGGAGAGATGACGGATACCACTAAGGTAACCACAGTTACGGGCGAGATCCTGTCCGTGATCAAATATGCGCTCAAAATTGATTTCCAGGAGGATTCCATCCATTTCATGCGCTTTGCCACACATATTCGGTATTTCATTCTGAGGCAGATGAGCGGTAAATCGCTCAAAGACGAGAATGAATCGCTGTTCCTGATGGTGAAGGAGAAGTTTCCGAAAGAACTCGCTTGTGTGGAGAAGATTGCTGATTTCCTGGAAAGTAATTATGGCTGGACCTGTTCGGATGATGAAAAGTTATATCTGATTCTGCATATCCAACGTTTGATTTCGAATGAACCAGCGGAATGAATGGACTAGTGAAGAAACTAACCGAATAATCCATATTGGACTGTTACTGATTCGATCAGGCATGACCAAGCGTAGGGAATGACGATTCCCCGGCTTGGTCATTTTTTATATATCCAATTTATTCATGTAGAGGAGAAGGGTCATGAACAACAAAGACTTGGCTAAAAACGTACTTGATCTCGTTGGCGGCGAGCAAAATATATCCGGGCTAACACACTGTGCAACCCGTTTGAGATTCGTATTAAAGGATGATAACAAAGCAGACCTCAAGGCACTGGATCAGCTCGAAGGCGTGCTCAAAGCACAAAATTCCGGTGGACAGGTTCAGGTTGTTATCGGTGCCAAAGTAGACGCGGTATATAGTGAAGTGAAGAATCTAACTTCTGACAAGATTGGCGAGCTTACGGAGTCTACAGACAGTGGACCGAAAAAGAGACGTAACCCCGTCAACGTAGTGCTTGAAACCATCGCAGGTATATTCACGCCTGTTCTGCCAGCACTTGTTGGATGTGGGATGATCAAATGTTTGGCTACCGTAATAACTGCAATGGGGTATCTGGAAGGATCGGGCTTCCTGACGATCATTAACATGATCGGGGACTGCATTTTCTACTTCATGCCGTTTTTCCTGGCTGTCAGTGCAGCAAACCGTTTCAAAACCAATCCCTATTTGGCGGTAGCTCTTGCTGCGGGACTAATGCATCCAACCATTTTGAACGCTGCGACTCAGATTGCTGAGACGGGTGTAAACCGTATTGATTTTCTCGGCATGCCGATTCTGCTGATGAAATATTCCTCTTCCGTCATTCCAATCATTTTGGCGGTATGGATTATGAGTTATGTGTATCCAATCGTCAATCGAGTGATTCCCAAGTTTCTACAGGTCCTGCTTACCCCAATGATTGTTTTGTTCATTATGATTCCAGTGGAACTGATCGTGCTCGGCCCAGTAGGATCATATATCGGTGACTGGTTGACCAACGGTATTAACTCATTGTTCTCCACCGCAGGTGTGCTTGCGGGTGCGATTCTTGGATTTTTCAAACCGATCATGGTTATGTTCGGTATGCACTATGCCATCATGCCTATCCAGGTTCAACAAGTGGCTACCCTGGGCGCAACCGTATTGTTACCAACGGCACTGGCGGCAAATTTGGCCCAGGCTGGAGCAGCTTTCGGTGTGTTTGTCCTAACGAAGAGTAAAACGATGAAATCAGCTGCTGCTTCGAGTGGATTCACTGCGTTGTTCGGAATCACCGAGCCGGCGATCTATGGTGTAACACTCAAATATAAACGTCCCTTTTTCGCAGGTTGTCTTGCGGGCGGATTAGTCGGTGGATTCTACAGCTTGGTGCACACAACAGCGAATGCAATTTCACTTCCAGGTGTATTGGCAATTGGCACGTATTCCTCTGATCGTTACATGTATGTCGTTATTGGTTGTATTGCCGCAGTTTTACTTGGCTTTGTCTTCACGCTGTTGGCGGGCATCAAGGAAGATACAGATGGAAATAAATCGAAGCAACAAGCTACGAATAAAGTAAATAGCAATCAGACAGTCGTTGCCTCAGAGGTAACTCCAGCGTCCGTATCATCACAGACATCCACTTCTTCTGACATGCTTATCGTTAGTCCAATGACAGGGGAGATCAAACCGATCTCTGAAGTGGACGATCAGGCATTTGCTCAAGAGTTGATGGGTAAAGGCATTGCGATTCTTCCGACAGATGGCAAGGTATATGCTCCATTTGACGGAGTAGTCGAGGCCCTTTATCGCACCAAACATGCTATCGGATTGAAGGCGACTAATGGTGTTGAGATCCTCATTCATATCGGGGTGGATACCGTCAGCCTCAAAGGCAAATATTTTACCGCCCATATCGAACAGGGACAGACCATCAAGGCTGGCGATTTATTGGTGGAGTTTGATCCAGAAGGTATTACGACAGCAGGTTATAACACCATTACATCTATTGTTGTTACCAACATGCAACAGTATGGGGACGTACTGACTACAGCGACCAGCGGCCCGATCCGGGAGAGTGAAGCGCTGATCAAGCTAATCCCCTAGAACCTTAGATAAGACCATTTAAATAACACGTATCTAACAGGAGGAAACTAAAATGACTCATTCTAATTTTCCAAAAGATTTTTTGTGGGGCGGGGCGCTTTCTGCCTGTCAGGCTGAAGGTGCTTATAATGTGGACGGCAAGAGTCTGACCATTCCCGAAGTGATGAAGTTTAACGAGAAGAACGACCGCAAGGTGACCAAACAGATCAGAGTGAATTGGGAGATGATAGAAGAGGCCCGGAACGACCCGGATACGGTTAAATATCCAAAGCGCCGGGGGATCGATTTCTATCATAACTTCCGTGAGGATATCGCATTATTCGCCGAGATGGGCTTCAAAGTGTTCCGTTATTCCATTTCTTGGGCCAGAGTATTTCCAGGTGGCGACGATGCCGCTCCGAACGAAAAGGCACTAGAGTTCTATGATCAGGTTATTGATGAATGTCTGAAACAGGGCATGGAGCCCCTGATCACCATTAGCCACTTTGATACACCGATTGTACTGATGGACAAGTTCGGAGGATGGTACAACCGCAAGCTGATCGATCTGTATGTGAACTATTGTGATGTGCTGTTCAATCGCTACAAGGGCAAAGTGAAATATTGGGTGACGTTCAACGAGATCAACATGAGCGTGAAGGCATCTGCCAAGACGCTGGGAATCATTGATTATGATGCACCGAATTATGAGGAAATGCTGTTTCAGGGATTGCATCATCAATTTGTAGCTGCGTCCAGAGCAACCAAGATGGCCCATGAGATTGATCCGAATAACCAGATCGGAAGCATGGTGGCATATTTTACAACGTACCCATACACATGCAAGCCGGAGGATGCACTTCAGATGCAGCAGGATGATCAGATGAAAAATCAATTCTATCTGGATGTGCTCAATAAAGGCGAGTACCCTTATTATAGTAAAACGTATTTCAAAAACAAGGAGATCCGGTTGAACATCGAGGACGGCGATCTGGATAACATTCGCGCACATACGGCTGACTTCGTGGGGATGTCGTATTACAACTCCATGATTTCCAGCAGTGATACCGAACAACTTGAATTAACAGCCGGGAACGTACACAGTGTCTACAAAAACCCGCATTTGCCTGCAAACGAGTGGGGTTGGCAGATTGATCCCATTGGCCTGCGGTATACGCTAAATCTCGTCTATGATCGGTATCAAAAACCGGTCTTCATCCTGGAGAACAGCTCAGGCTTCTACGACAAGCTGAATGAGGACGGAACGATCAACGATCCCTACCGGATTGATTTCCTGAGCAAACATATCGAACAGATGGGACTCGCCATTGCGGATGGCGTCGAAGTGTTGGGTTACACGATGTGGGGGCCGATCGACATGATCAGTTCAGGGACTTCCGAGATGAGCAAACGGTACGGATTTATCTACGTGGATCAGGATGACTATGGCAATGGTACGCTGAAAAGATATCGGAAGGATTCGTTCTTCTGGTATCAGAATGTGATCCGTACCAACGGAGCAGAACTGTAACAGGTCATGAATATTCTGGGCCGAATCAAAAAAATCCCTGGCGGCTTGCTGATTGTTCCTATGCTTGCCGCCGCGGTTATCAACACGATTTTCCCGTCGTTCTTTCAGATCGGAGATCCAACAACAGCGCTGTTCACATCGAAAGGTACCATGGTGCTGATTGGCATGATTTTGCTCGTGTCTGGCACACAGCTCAATCTGTCACAGCTTCTGATGACCTTGAAGAGAGCAGGAGTACTCTGTATTTCACGTATTCTCATCAGCTGCCTGTTCGGCTGGGCATTTGTACACTTTTTTGGCATTAGTGGGGTTGGAGGCGTGTCTGCAGTAGCTTTCATCGCCGTTCTGACCAGTTGTAATCCAGGGTTATATCTGGCCTTGATGAACACGTACGGAGATGATGTGGATCGTGCTGCGTTTGGCATTCTGAATCTGATTGCCGTACCGGTTATTCCGGTCATGATATTGAATTCGGCAAGCGGTGTTGGTATGGATTACCTTAGTGTTCTTGCTACGCTAGTACCTTTTTTTATCGGCATACTTCTTGGTAACCTGGATCGCAACATACAGAAGATGTTCGCTCCGGGAACACTGATTCTGCTGCCTTTCCTGGGTACAAGCTTTGGGTCGAATATTGATCTGCGTATTGCATTTCAATCCAGTCTATCCGGCTTATTGGTCACGGTGTTATTTTTACTGATCTGCATGCTGCCGCTCATTGGAATTGATCGGAAGATATTAGGACGGCCCGGTTACGCAGCGGCTGCGACATGTTCGGTTGCCGGATTGTCTATGGTGGTGCCTTCAATGGCTGCCGAATTCAATCCGGCGTATGCGCCTTATGTGGACACCGCTATCGCTCAGATTGCGTTTGCCGTGATTCTGACGTCGGTGACCGTGCCTTATATCGTGAAGCGTCTGGCTGGAGGAACAGCGACGGAAGCTTCTGCATCAACAAATCACTAGAAAAAACAGCATGTGTTCTGTCAGGTCATGACGGATCACATGCTGTTTTGCTTTGTACATCTATATGTTACAGACCAAGCAATTGTTTAACACTTTCAGCTACCGCTTTGCTGGATTGCGGATTCTGTCCTGTGACTACGCGGCCATCAGTTGTGACATAGGAACTGAATGCAGCAGCTTTATCGTATTGTGCAGCGCGTTCTCTCAAAGCATCTTCCAACAGGAAAGGAACATACTCGGTTTGTTGAGCCAATGCTTCCTCTTCATTCGTGAAGCCGGAAACCGTTTTGTCGTTGATCAAAAGCAGGCCGTTGGACAGCTTCACGTTCAGCAGGGCTGTAACCCCGTGGCACACGCCGGATACAACGCCACCTTTTTCATAGATTTCACGAGAAAGCTCTTGAAGTTCCGCATTGTCCGGGAAATCCCACATCGTACCGTGACCGCCTGTGAAGTAGATTGCATCGTAGTCGCTCGCGTTTACTTCGCCAGGTTTCAACGTGTTCTTCAATTGGTTCATGAATGTTTCGTTCTCAAAATAGGTTTTGGTGCTCTCATCCAGGGAGTCACCGAGACTTTTCGGATCAAGAGGTACGTTACCGCCTTTAGGGCTAACCAGATCGATCTGAACATTGTCATTATGGTCAAATTCTTCAATAAAGTGAGTTGCTTCGCTCAGCCACAAGCCGGTAGGTTCGTCCTTCGTTGCGTATTTATCTACATTTGTTAGAACAACCAGTATCTTTTTCATATAAAAACCTCCCGTAAAGTGTATAACATCAATTTATATTAAATATCACAAAATTAAATTGTGTAAAATCTATTATTAAATATAACATAACCATTTTCTAAAGTAAAATCATGAACGTATCTTCGATCTCCATTGTTACTTTCAAGCGTAGGCGTAAAGAACAATCTAGTAGTAGTAAATATGCCCTTAAGAATGCACGTTTACTTATAATTTTCTTTTTAATTTACTCAATTTGTAAGCGGAGGTAGGCATGTGTAAGGGTTATCAAAATTAATTCAAATTTGATTTTAATTTGATTGTACATCTAGGTCTTTTGATATAAGATGTCGAAAGAAACTACATTATAATGGTACATATTACATATCTAATCGGGGGAAATTGAACAATGAAACGTACAGGAAAATTCGTCACTTCAACGATGGTTGCTGCTATTGCAGCTGTGTCAATCGTGTCTTCAGCCTCGGCAAGCACAATCTCTAATTCGAATATCTCTAGTATTTCTATGGCTAATATTCAAAGTATGGATATCGAAACTGCTTTGATGTTGGTTCAACAAGAACGCACCAAATTATTGGATGCCCAATTGCAGACACAAATTCAGGAAGTACAGAACCGTAACAATTATATTGCAGATTTGAATGCACAATTGTCGATAGCTCAACAAAACGGGGATGAAGCAGCTGTTCAGAAGCTGAAAGGTCAAATTGATGCTGCGAGCAATTCCCAGCAGATGGACATGCTTCGTCTGCAGTCCATGTCCAACAAGCGTAATGAAGCATTTGAAGTAATGACAAACTTTATCAAAAAAATGCAGGAATCAAGATCATCCATCATCGGTAATATGCGTTAAGAACGGATGATTAACTGCAACAATACAAAAAGAGCGAAGCCGGAATTCTAATTCCGAAACTTCGCTCTTTTGTATTTTCCTTCAATCCAAGTTAGCCCGACCAGTCACGACGCCGAGTGAACAGATCCTTCAACTCATCCGTCGACAATTCCGTAATCCAGTTCTCGGAGCTTGTGATGATGTTATCGCTAAGTTGTTGTTTGCTCTCCAACATCTCGTCAATACGTTCCTCCAGTGTACCGAGAGAGATGAACTTATGCACCTGTACATCTTTGGTCTGACCCATCCGATAAGCACGGTCGGTAGCTTGATTCTCAACAGCCGGGTTCCACCAGCGGTCAAAATGGAAGACATGATTGGCTGCGGTCAGATTCAATCCCACACCGCCAGCCTTGATGGACAGAATAAAGACGGATGGTTGCTTATCCTCAGGCAAAGTACGGGATTGGAATTCCTCAATCATACGATCCCTTGCTGTCTTGGATGTGCCCCCGTGCAGGTAAAGCACAGGCTCTTGCAACTCCTGACGCAGTACCTGCTGCAGCATCTGCCCCATACCGATATATTGGGTGAAAATCAGGCATCGCTCGCCCTCATCCCGCAATTCACGGACAAGCTCCATCAGTCGTTCCAGCTTCGCGGAACGGCTGATCAGCATTGCCATATCCTGCGGGCTGTACACGTCATAAGCAGATGTCAGTGCGCCGTCTTCGGGAAGTTCCTCCGGCAAAGCTTCTTTCGTTAGCAGCAGAGGGTGATCACACAACTGTTTAAGCTGGGTTAACGCCGATAGAATGGCACCTTTGCGCTTAATGCCTTCCAGCTCTTTCATTTTATCCATCAGGGCCTGTACGGACTGGTCATACAATGCACTTTGTTCGCCCGTAAGGTGAATATAGGTTTTCATCTCGTTTTTGTCCGGCAGATCGAGCTGGATATTGGGATCTTTTTTCTTACGGCGTAGCATGAATGGTTTCACCAATTGCTGCAGATCCTGCATCCGCTGCTCATCCTTGTCTTTCTCTATGGCACTGATGAAACGAGTCTGGAATGCCCGGGCGTTGCCCAGATATCCTGGATTGATAAAGTCATAGATCGACCACAGCTCGGACAACCGATTCTCGATCGGCGTACCTGTCATGGCAATGCGGTGTTTCGCCGGGAAACTGCGGACAGCCAGCGACTGTTTGGTCTGGGCGTTTTTGATATTCTGTGCCTCATCGAGACAGATGCATGCCCAGGTATAGGTTTGTAACATCTCCTGATCCAGTGTAGCCGTAGCAAAGGACGTGATAATAATATCCACCTGCTCGGTCTGCTCCCGGAATTCTTCTCCACCTAATCGGCGTGCGCCATAATGCAGACTGACATTAATGGAGGGCGCAAAGCGGCTAATTTCCTTTTGCCAGTTGCCCAGTACGGAGGTTGGGCAGATCAGAAGTACCGGGGCTTGTCCCGGCTTACGTGGTTCATGATCCTTGATGTGTAACAGATATGTGATGAACTGAATAGTTTTCCCGAGACCCATATCATCGGCAAGACATGCCCCAAGTCCGAATCTGCGCAGGAAACCAAGCCATGCAAAACCTTCCTTCTGATACGATCGCAGCTCGGCATGAAGTCCTGTAGGAATGGGCAGAGAAGGCGCGCCACCTTGTCCACCCCCCAGTTGTGCGATAACCCGATTCAGGTGCTCATTCAGTTCTACTTCCAGCCGAATGTTCTGATCATCCTGTGGTTGCTGCTCTTCCTCGGTTTGTTGTCCTTCCTTCCATTTCTGATTGCGATATTCCCGTTGCTCATTATGCAACAGATGCAGGTGCAGAATATCCTGAAATGAGAGTCCTTGTTCCCGATCTACACCGCCCATGGCACGACGTATCTGTTCCAGCAGGTCGGGGTCGAGAGGGACCCATTCACCTCGGAAGCGAACCAATCGTTCATTACGGGCCACAAGATCGGCGAACTCATCTTCGCTGAGATCCGTATCACCAATCGCTATTCGCCAGTCAAAATGAATAATCGAGTCCAGTCCAAAGAATGACTGTCCCCGCTCACTGCCTTCCTCCGGTTGCACCTTAGCACGCAGCTTTGGTTTCTTCTTACGGGCTGCTTCCCACCAACCAGGCAGCAGAACTTGCCAGCCCGCTGCGAGCAACCGCCCGCTATCCTGCGTCAGGAACTGCCAGGCTTCCTGATCTCCCAAAGGGTCACTCAGCACATCCCGCCTGCCGCTAATGGAGCTTCCGAGACGCGGCAGATGTGCACGCAGTTGATCCAGCCATCCGGCGGAGCGGTCCAGAATGAACGGTGTCCATACCTCTGGCCATTCGCCTTCAAGCCGGCCCCGTGAATCCAGCATGACGGGCACCAATACAGCGGCATCCAGCTTATTCTGCAATACCAGTCGCAGCCGCCAAGATGGCTCATCCTCGTCCGGTTCCTGCAACTGCAGCATGGGTCTGAATGGTGCGGCATCCGCTTTCCAGCCAATGGATACGAGCCAGGACTGAGCATCCATCCCGGCTGTCTTGGGTAGAATCCCACGTTCTGGGAATAACTGCGGGAATTCACGTCGCAGATCGGTTGCTGCTTCCTCCGAACTGTACCAGCGCTGGAACACAAAGGCGGAGTAGGCCGCCCCAAGTCCTTCGGCATAACTCTCGTCGGTCTGTTGAATCGCCTTGGTAAGCGATGCCCGCTCCTGCTTTTTCAAGCTGTCAGGGTCCCAGGTCCACTGAAGTTGTCCTGCACGGTAGGCCTCGAAGCTAGGTACGTATTTGCGTTTTTCGATAGATGCTGCGAGCGCGGGAGCTAGACGAATCAGATGTTCCGTTTGCTCGTCCCATTTCCATTCAATATGAAGTAAAGTGTGCATCTCGGCAAAGAAGGGAATGACTTCTTCCGCAGGCAGAACAACCAGCTCAATCTCCTCAATCTGCCGAATTTCCAGTTCGGTACCGTAGAAGGAAGGCGCATGCCAAGCGAACAATCGCTGCTTAAGCGACTGTCCCGGTACAAAGTGGTGTGTGTTGAGTGCTCCGTAAAACAAAGCATCGCCATATCCGGTTAAAGCGACGTGAACCTCAATCGTTTCAGTGTATGGATGAATTAAGCTCATGAGATCAGTTTACCTTTCCGAAGCTCTTCCTGCAGGGCACGCAGCCGACTGTTACGAACGGCGAGAGTGGTGATGAACTGCTCCCAGTGCGCTTCTTGCTTCAACTTTTTATAGATTTTGGACAGGCGTTTCAGCAGCTTCACCGCGGCCTTGTATCCGTCCCTGTTCTTATGTCCGATATAACGCTCCACTGCCTGATGATAGAAGGGGAGCAGCAGCTCAGGTACATCTTTTTCGATTGGTTGCAGTATCGCTACGCGGAATTCGAGAGGTTCCGTTCCCGTACTCAGCTGAAAATCAATCCATCTGCGCCACTGTCCACGCGAATGCATGGCATCCTCGTAGGCGGGGCGGGAGTGGGGAAGCATACTGACAAGTGTGTCCCACATACGGTTCTCTGCATCGGGCAGATGTTGAATGGCCGTATCCCACAGATGCATGTAATCATTCAAAGGTGTATTACGCCGATTCGCCAGAAGGGGGCCAAGTTGTACCAACCAATCCCCAAGCCTTTTCCATTCAGCCCAATCTGCGAGTACATGGAGAAAATGCAACAGATGTTCTGGCGGGAAACCGTAGGTCGAGCTTCCATGGATGAGTCGCTGCCATGCCTGATCATCTTGCCCTACATGGAAGTACATCCAGCTCTGCGCGAGTACCAGTGGTAAAGGCAGTGTCACTGCTTTGCTTGGTCTATCAATACTACTTTCATTACTCTGAGCGCTACCCAAGACACTTCCACCTGACTGGGAAGGTGGCGAAGCGGCGGTTATATTGCGTTCTATATCATCTAAGATGGCCTGTTCCGACACTAACATGTCCCGCGACCCTTGCAGCTCAGGTACAATCCAGTTCAACCACAGTTGTCGATAGATGGGAGTGAAGAACATCATGCTGGCTGTCTCAGGCATCATCTGTTTGCGTAAATAAGCTGAGGTTTCGGCCAGTCTGTTCCAAAGTTGTTCAAGCTTGTTTCCCGCTAGACCTGACAGGTCTAGCGGATGGTTAAAGATCCGTTCAATGTCTTTCTGAAGTGCATCCACCGCGAGCTGGGCAGGGTAGCTCAAGTACACGGGGGTATGCGTGATGGAGTTACGAGCCGGAGGCACGCAGAATCGGATGAGGTGCAGCTGCACATGTAGTTCAAAAAGCTGGTCCATTACAGCAGACAGCCTTGGTTTAATGGCATATAGCTCGTCCGTTGCTTCCTGTACGTAGGATGTGCTTGCTGTGCCAGTACCCAGCCGTCTCAGACAGGAGTGGAATAGCTCATGCCATTCCGAGATTTCGAGATCGGCAAGCTCTGTTGCACGTTCCTTGATCTGGCTGTATTGGTTGTCCGGAAGGTCTGTATCCTGCTGTTCATCGGCATCTGTATAGCTGGATCGTCCTGCTGACATGGCACCGACGGGTTTGGTCGTTTGTTTGAGCGCAGTACTGGAGTGTGCATTAACAATCGCATGCACAGGTCGCTCCAGTTGCTCGGCATAACTCATCAAGACTGCCGTCATATGTTTGCATACGGAGTTCACCGGGCAGGTACAATGACTTGTAGACAAGGATTGCATGCTCAGGGTGACCTCATATTCTTCCGATCCCTGTACAACGGCCGAAATCCCTTGTTGTTCTGAATAGGTTAATGGTCCGACACGTTTCTGTTTATAATATTGGAATCCGCGCATGATCGTCAGGTTGTTAAAATGCTCTGCAACTTCCCGAATTAATTGTTGCCACTGCGCATCATCCATCCTCATGTTAATTGGTATGTTCATCATTCCATCTCCTGGGGTAAACATAGGTTCAGTAATCACCACGTCTATGATGTGATGTTGTAAATTTGTTGTATCCATCATATCAGTTATGAGCCAATCCGTGCATGGGTTATGAAGAATTTGAAGCTATTTTAGACCAACTGGAATCAGGATGAACACGTCGGTTCTGCTGGCGGCCGACATGCAAGAATGCACCATATTGTGTATGCTTATGGTATGTATTCCTATCAGGAACGATGCAGGCCGGGGAAACGGCCATACTACACACAACAGGAGAGAGCATATGAAAATACTTACGTTAAACACACACGCCTGGGCGGAAGAGGATCAACTGAACAAGATCAGTCAACTGGCTGATTTTATTAATACACATCAATTTGATGTGATCTCCATGCAGGAGGTCAACCAATCCATGCAGGAAGCTGCGCTTTCTGCAGAAGAACTGAAGATGTATTATGCTACTGAATCCGACGCTGTGATTAAAAAAGACAACTATGCCTACGTCCTGCTTCAGCAGCTGACAGAGCAATATTACTGGACGTGGATTCCCGCGCACGTCGGGTTTCAAAAATATGACGAAGGACTGGCGATCCTTAGCCGGACGCCGATCACACAGGCTTTTGGAGAATATGTGTCCCACATGCGGGATTATAACAATTACCGTACACGCAAGATTGTGGGAATTCAGACGGTCGTCCAAGGTGAAGCAACCTGGTTTGTGAACGGACACTATAACTGGTGGGATGATGCACAGGAACCGTTCAAGGGACAATGGGAGATGACGGAGAGCAAGCTTGCACCCTACATGGATCACCCGTTATATATGATGGGTGACTTCAATAATGTCGCTGAAGTACGTGGTGAAGGCTATGATTATATGATGAGCAAAGGCTGGAATGACCTGTACACCACCGCATTGCAAAAGGATGAAGGAGCAACCGTGGTGAAGGCCATTGCCGGCTGGGCAGATAACAAACGCGATCTTCGGATCGACTATATTTTCTCCAATCGTCCGATTCAGGCCAAGTCTTCCACTGTGGTCTTGAACGGTAAAAACGGGCCGGTGGTCTCCGACCATTTTGGCGTCGCTGTAGAGATATAACAGCCATTTGACCATAAATGGGATATCAACTCAAATACAAAACAAAGCCTCCGCTGACTTCCTGTTAAGGGAAGTGTAGCCGGTGGCTTTGTTGCATTTAGACATAATTTCCTATGTACATTTCATATCATTCTTTATTTCTGCTGTGGAACTGGCCTACTATTCTAGCGCCAGCATCTGATGTACGAACTTTTTCAGATTCGCGCTTGTCTCGCTAAGCTGTTCGATACTTTCCATGAACTCGGATACAAGCTTGGCCTGATCCACCGTTGCGGTTGTAATCTGACCGATCTCCTGCTCCATATGTTTCATGGAATCCTGTACACTACCGAGGGAGGTTTCGATATCAGCCGCTGCTTGTTTCGTATGATCGGACAGCTTGCGTACTTCACTGGCAACGACACCGAATCCGGCTCCCTGATCGCCCACACGGGCTGCCTCTATCATGGCGTTTAGTCCAAGCAGATTGGTTTGTTCCGATACTTCACGAATGACGTTTGTTACTTTACTTACACTGACCGAGTTCTCTGAAGCTTTTTTGGAGTTGCGCAGAATCTCTTCCGAGGTCGCAGAGAGTTCTTCGGAATGTGCCGCAATCTGCTGAATGCCACCGACGAGAGTATTAATGGTTGTTTCATTTTCACGGATCAGCGTTTCCAGTGTCATGTGACTATCCAGTGCGTAGTTCACACCCAATATACCCACGACCTGATCGTTTTCCTTAATGGGAATAAGAATGGAGTCGAAAGGTCTGCCTTGCAGATCACCAGGCATACGTGCAACAGTACGCGTCTCCTTGTTGGTGAGCATTTTGAAATTTTTATAATCGTCATGCAGTTCATCTCCAACCTTCACGCCAATCTCCAGACTTTTTGCTTCGGAAAAATACAATACTTTCTCATGATCATTAATGGATATGGATATGTCGTCACGGAACATTTGGCTAACAAAAGGCATAGCATTTACCAGAGATTCAAGAGTATTCAATGTGCATCTTTCCTTCCCGATACAAAAAGTGGAATTCTCAATCTATATAAGTTGAACTAAAGATATATTCACACGTACACTCCGATGACAGAATAACCTTCCAATCGCTGTTATCCCCAGATTTTTTTGATTCCCTTTTCTCAAGGGAAAAATCCGGTGATAAAGGCGAACGCTTCGCTTTTTCAGGTTTTTTCTGTCCTCTACGTTTCTGTGTAAATGATTAGTTCAACTTATATAGTCTCTATATCGGTAACTTTTTCCGTTTTTTTGAATTAATGTCCAATGAAGGTGTAATTGGCGAAGGGAAAACCGAATTTCCTGATTTTTTGTAAGCGTAATCAAAAATCTGTAGCCACCACAGAACATGTCAGTTATACTGGGATTATTATTCGGCTATTCAGAAGATAACCAAGGGACATACCTATTTCCCGGTAAGGGGATTACCCACCTAGGTTAAGCGCTATACTTTATTATTACTTATTAGTTTGGTGCTCCAGTGTGGATGGTATGAATGCTATGATATAAGACTTTATTTCAACGGGAGAAGGATGTGTGTCATCGATGACGACCTATTTCAGTGAACCACAGAGCATGTATTACCGATTTGGAGAAGATCAGGATCAGGTGCTGAAGGTGCTAGCCGAGAGGTATATTGGAGCCAATGCGCAGGCTGATTTTGTATATCGGGTATTCCAGAAGTCTGGTATTTTGCAAAATGAAAAAGGGCTTTATGATCTGAACTTAGGTAAACGTTTTCCTGATGCACCTAAAGACCATATATCCTACGCAGCTGCACTGGTTTGGGGGGACGAGGACCGAAACCTGGATGTACTGGTCCGCTGCTATGGGCCTGTTCGTTTCTATTTCAATGAACAGATGGTCTATCGCTCAACCGTAATGGATGAGATTAGTCCAGACGCAACGGTGAAGCTCAGCATCGATATCAAGCCTGGTTGGAACACCATTTGGCTGGAAATGAAAAACACTCCTGCCGGCTTTGGCTGCCAGTTTGGATCAGATGAAGGTAAAGTGCGAATTTTGAACGTATTTGCTCCATTCCAGGAGAGACAGGGGCAAGCGGGGTGGGTATTCTCTCAACCGAACCCGGCCACGAGTAAGCAACCAGACCTGCTTGGTAAAGAAGCTGACTACAGCTTAAATTGGTTGCCTGAGACAGGCTGGTCTGATGAAGATAAAACCAAGCCAGCCTTCGAACGAATATTCGGAAATCTTGCTGGAAAACATGCTTATGCTTGGACCCATCTGAACAATATCGATTCAACCGGGAATCAGGTACGATTGTCAGGTCAATCCTCCGGTTCTCTAAGTATTTGGATTAGCGGCAAGCCTGTGGCGCAAGTGAAGGAGCCGGGTTCGTTCGAAGTGGATGTAACAGTCCCGTTTGGACGGAGTGACCTGCTTGTCCGAAGTGAATATGACGATAAGGCGGGACCTTGGCATTTTAATTTGAACGCAACCGTGTCGGGCAAGCCGCTCTCACTGGAAATTCCTCAGCGTGTGCACGGTGCTAATGGAGAGTCTTGGTTATATGTTGGACCTTTTGAGTCGGAGGTTGAACCGGACTTGGCGGATCTGACTCGAACGGACCGAGTGTATCAAACGGGGCAAAGACAGACATATTGGCGCTTAGATCGACCGGATGCTTGGATCAGACCTTATTATGAGAACGCGATGTTAAGCAACAAATGGACAGTGGGCAGTGTGACCAATTATGGTCGCTGGGATTATCCATTGGGTGTCACTGTATATGGTCTATTACGGACGGGGCGTTATTTGCAAAGACCGGACATTACACGTTATGCGGCTGAGCATGTGCAGGCATGTACCCAGATGTATGAGTACTCCTTATGGGATCGGGAGCAGTATGGTTTCCCGGCTGTCAATCAACAATTGGTCATGCTGAAAATGCTGGATAACTGCGGTTCTTTTGGTTCAGCCATGCTGGAATCGTATTCAGAGTGTCATGAACCAACGTTTCTTCCGATTGCTGAACGCATTGCAGATTTCATGCTTTCCCGCCTGGAGAGGCAGGAGGATGGTGCATTTTATCGCACATGTGTAGGGGAGTATGCCGAGAATACCATGTGGGCAGATGACCTCTATATGAGCACGCCGTTTCTCGTTCGTTATGCCCGGGTGACAGGCAACTCAACCGCATTGGATGAAGCCGCCAGACAATTTTCACTGTATCGGAAGTATCTGTTTATGCCTGAGTTCAAGATCATGTCCCATGTGTATGATTTCAAATACGGACAGGCGACGCAGATTCCATGGGGACGGGGGAATGGTTGGACGCTGTTTTCCTTGACAGAGGTACTGGAAGCTTTGCCAGCAGAGCATCCCGAGCGCCCGGCCTTAATAGATTTCTTTAATGAGCTGTGTGAAGGGTACGCAGCGCTTCAAGGGGAAAGCGGGTTGTGGCATCAGGTATTGAATGTTCCCCAGACGTATGAAGAAGCCTCCTGCACGGCGATGTTTGCCTATGGTTTTGCGAGAGGTGTACGCTTTGGCTGGTTCAAAGACCCAGAAGTTTACGTCACAGCTGCCGAACGGGCTTGGAAGGGACTCATCTGCAAAGCGATTGATCGTCAAGGGAATGTCCATGGCGTGTGCAGCGGATCACGATATGCATTTACAGCAGAGTATTATGATCAGGACTTGCGTACCGTCACCAATGACAATCACGGAATAGGCATTATGATGCTGGCAGGAACCGAAGTGGCAAAAATGAAGAAATATCTGGCTGAGCACAGGGTGTCTTCACCTGCAGTCTCACATTCCTGACAGATTCGCAGGAAACACAATTTTTATAGCTGAACATCGAGCTCGGACATTCCAATGGCTCGTAGAAAGAAATGCCGTGATTAGATGTTCATACCTTTGTTCCATATCAGCCCAGTAACTTCTTCTCAATGTATCATGCATGTATACCCGTAATCATACCGATACGGGAACGGAACCGCCGGGAATATCATTCCTGGTGGTTTTTGATTCCTGTAACTCCTTACTTTTTTGACAGGAAAGCTTACTTTTGTTTATGTCATGTGCAGCAATGGACCGATACAATATATTTTGTAAGCGATTCCATAAATGCAAGAAGGGGAGGAAATTCATTTATGATGATTACAAAAAAGTGGGTAACCCTGTTCTGCCTGTCCCTGTTATTGTTCGCTACAGCCTGTTCGGGAGGAGCCACGGATAAGCCAGCTTCTTCTAGCGAAGCAAGTGGAAGTGAAGGAGACTCTTCAGGCAAGATTGAACTGCGCATGACCTGGTGGGGATCACAGACCAGACATGATCTGACGACCAAAGTCATCCAACTATTTGAAGAGAAACATCCGGGAATCACCATTAAACCTGAATACTCCGGTTGGGATGGTTATTTTGACAAATTAACTACACAGGTAGCCGGTTCAAATGCACCAGATATCATCCAGATGGATTACGCATTTCTGACTGACTTTGCCCGCCGTGGGGCCTTGCTTGATCTGACCCCATTTGCAGAGAGCAAAGAGCTGCGGACAGAGGATCATGATCAGAGCATGATTACAGCCGGATCCATTGACGATAAATTATATGCGATTACCCTAGGAGTAAACGCACCAGGTGTCATTTATGACGCCACCGTATTTCAGGAATTAGGTATTGAGGAACCGCAAGAGAGCTGGACATGGAAGGATTTTGGGGATATGGCGACCAAAATTGCCGCAGCCAAAGGTGAGGGGTTCTATGGATCTGCAGACATTTCCGGTACAACCAACATGTTCGAAGTGTTTATCCGACAATCCGGGAAAGGATTGTTTGATGGTGGCACGATGACCGCTACCAGTGAGGAGCTTCAGCAATGGTTCGATATGTGGGGCGCATTGCGCGAGAATGGTGGAGTGACCACAGCGGAGATCACGGCATCCACAACCAATGCACTGGAGACACGCCCGATCTCACTGGGCACAGCTGCCATGGATTTTGCATGGTCCAATCAATTGCTGACATTCCAGCAGGTGAACAAAAACCAGGATCATAAGCTTGGCATACAAGTGCTTCCGCATGGTGCAGGTGAAAAGCAAATCGGTGAATATCTGAAACCAGGCCAGTTCCTCTCCGGTTATGGCAAAACCAAACATCCAAAGGAAGTTGCCATGTTCATTGATTTCATGGTCAATGATCCAGAAGCAACCGCTATTCTTGGTTCTGAACGTGGGGTGCCGGTCAATTCCAGCATTCGTGAAAAGATGCAGCCTACGCTGCCGGAAGCGGAGCAAACCATTTTCCAATTTATCGATACTGTATCGAAGCACTCCAGCGAGATTGATCCACCGTACCCGCAAGGATTTGCTGAAGTGGACACAAGTTTCAAGAGCGCAAGCGAGCAGATCGCCTTCGGTCAAGGTGATACGCCAGATGTCATTGCCCAGTTTATTGAAGGAGCCAAGGCTACGCTTGGATCGAGTCAATAAAGCATTGAAACTGTTCCAGACTTCTAATTCTGCGGGGAGGTTGCGAAGATGACGACATCACAGGTCAGTCAAGCCCGAATCGAGCGTGTAGCTAACCGGCGGGTCAAACGGAGATATGCCCACAATGGAGCAGCGCTTCTGTTCCTCGCCCCATGGCTTGTTGGATTGTTATTTCTAACCCTTGGTCCCATGTTGGTATCCTTGTACATTTCGTTCACCGATTATAGTATCCTGGCCGCCCCTTCCTGGGTCGGTCTGGATAACTACACGACGATGTTTACATCGGATAAACTGTTCACTCAGTCGCTCAAAGTTACATTCACGTATGTCGCTGTATCCGTACCGGTCAAATTGATCTTTGCGCTGCTGGTAGCCATGTTGCTCAATAAAGGGATTCGAGGGCTGGGTATTTACCGGACGGTGTATTACATTCCGACATTACTTGGAGGTAGCGTTGCAATTGCAATGTTGTGGCGTAAAATGCTGGGCGGGGACGGGCTACTCAATAGTGTGCTTGCCATGGTGGGCATTAAGGCGCCCGATTGGGTTGCCAATCCGAAGTATGCCCTATACTCCATCGTGCTGTTATCCGTATGGCAGTTTGGATCATCCATGATTATTTTCCTGGCAGGTTTGAAACAGATTCCACCCGAATATGATGAAGCCTCAGCGGTAGATGGTGCAGGCCCTCTGCGGAGATTCTTCTATATAACGTTGCCAATTCTGTCACCCGTTATCTTCTTCAATCTCGTCATGCAGCTGATTACGTCCTTTCAATCGTTCACGCAGGCTTTCGTAATCAGTAATGGTAGCGGAGGGCCAGTGAACTCAACCTTAATGTATTCGCTCTATCTGTACAAAAAAGGATTCTCATTCTTTCAGATGGGCTATGCTTCTGCGATGGCCTGGGTGTTGGTCATCCTGATTGGCGTATTTACATTGCTCGTATTCCGCAGCAGCAAGCTGTGGGTGCACTATGAGGATGGTGGAAAATCATGATTGGACAACGGAACTCTACAGCATGGGTCGTCAGCAAACATGTGTTGATCTCAGGCATCGCCTTTGTCATGCTCTACCCGATCCTCTGGATGCTGGGCAGCTCGTTCAAACCGGGACATATGATCTTTACAGAGACCTGGTTTTGGCCGCAGGAATGGAATTGGCAAAATTACATGAATGGCTGGTCCGGTATTCAGGGGAATCCGTTCTCCCGCTTCCTGACCAACTCTGTCATCCTGTCGCTTGGCGCCGTGCTGGGCAATGTCATCTCCTGCTCTATGGCGGCATATGCCTTCGCCCGACTGAATTTTCGTTTCAAAGCCATCTGCTTCGGCCTGATGCTCATGACGATTATGCTGCCTCATCATGTGACGCTGATCCCGCAGTATATCCTTTTCAACCACCTGGAGTGGGTGAATACGTATCTGCCGCTTGTGGTGCCAAAATGGCTCGCGACCGACGCCTTCTTCATTTTTCTCATGGTACAGTTCTTCCGGGGATTGCCCAAAGAGTTGGATGAGGCGGCTACCATTGATGGTTGCGGTCCTGTGAAAATTTACACCAAAATCATCATTCCACTTGCGTTTCCAGCACTGGTTACCACGATGATCTTTACGTTCTTGTGGACATGGGACGACTTCTTCAGTCAGTTGATCTACTTGAGTGACGTTAGCAAATACACCGTGCCGCTAGGTCTGCGTCTGTTCCTTGATTCGAGTTCTCAATCCGATTGGGGCCCGATGTTTGCCATGTCGGTGTTGTCGTTGGTGCCATGTTTCATTGTATTTATCGTGTGTCAAAAGTACTTCGTGGAAGGAATCGCGACCTCTGGGCTCAAAGGGTAATTCCAAGACGAAACGAGTTGATTTTTCCATGGGGAAAGGAAGATGGTCTGCATTCATTAATCAAAAGCTGCAACAAAGCAAGCTCTCCACATTGATGGTGACTTGCTTTATTGCGTTTAACCTGTTGCTCGTCTCCGTTGTGGTCTGGCTGGCATATCAGTCTTTCTCTGCGGTCACATTTGCCGAGATTAGCAAAGCACGTCTGGCTCTTCTGAACGAGAGCACACGTCGGGGATTTGATTTCATTACAGGGGTAACAGGAACCGCATATGGTTTGGCAAGCAATCGGGAACTGTCCAATCTGCTCGAAAAGGCCGATACGGGCAGGCTTGCACAGATTCACCAGCGGAGAGAGGTTTCTCGAATCCTGGATCATACCATGGTCGTGAGTGAAGGCATCACCTCCATCGAACTGTATACGGATGTCTTTAATGAGGTGACAGTGACTATGGCTGATCGCATATTTCCGGTGGATACCATCGCACACGACTCTTGGTTTGCTACGTTGGAAAAGGCTGATGCGGCATGGGTGCCGCTGCGCGAGAACGAATCGGGCCAATCCCTGGTCGGATACGCCCAACGGATTTTCGACAGTCATGGCGGAACGGTGGCCTATGTGCTCATTCGACTGAGTAGAGCGGACATCGTACGCAGGTTTGCCGATGTGCCCATGGTGCTTGATGGAAAAGTCCTGTTGGTAGATACGGCTGGTAATGTCGTAATGCAGATGGGGAGAGTTGATCCAGCAGAGGAAAATGAACGAGCGGATAGAAGAAATGAAGCGAGTACCATTCAAGAAACGGGTGGAGCTGTAAATTCATCTTCTTCTATTATAGATAGTGCATGGATTCAGGAACATGTACAGCCTGGCGCAGATGGATACGAAGTCGTTTCCGGCCAATCCGGAGGTGCCCAATTGGTGCTCTACTCCAGACCAGCCATGCTTCAGTGGCGACTCGTACAGACTATTCCGGTGTACACACTTCTATCTCCGGTCAGGCATGCGGGCTGGCAGATTCTCGGCATCGCCATACTGGGACTATTATGCTCCGCTGTGCTTGCGTACCTGTTCGTAAGGCAGATCATCCGCCCACTGAGACAATTGATCAAGCGAATGAGACAACTGGAGAAAGGGGACTTCGATACCCGGGTCCAACTTTCGTTTACGGAGGAATATGCCCATTTGGCTTATGGCTTTAATCACATGGCTTCACAGCTCACGACGCTGATGGAACAGGTGAAGGATGAGAGCCGGGCTAAGCGTGAAGCCCAGACGGGCTTGCTTGAGGCCCAGATCAAACCCCATTTTCTATACAATACCCTCGACATGATCCACTGGCGCGCACTTGATTATGAAGCTAAGGATATCAGTCGTATGATTGTGCAGCTCAGTAAGCTGTTACGGATCGGACTGAGTGGAGGGAGATTGTTTATACGGGTTCGTGATGAGTTGGAACATGCCCGTTGCTACGTTAACATCCAGTCAGAGCGGCTACCGTTCTCCATTCAATATCAGGAGCAGATCGATCCGCATATTCGTGGTTGTTACATTCCCAAGATCATTTTGCAGCCCTTTATCGAAAATGCCGTTATGCACGGGCACCCTGAAGAAGGTACACTTCGAATTCAGGTGCATATGCACGAAGAGGTTGGTCCGCATGAGGATATCGTCATTCGTATCGCGGATAATGGGCGGGGTTTGCCGGAGGGGTGGAAACTCGAAGAGACGTGTGGCATCGGTGTACGGAATGTACATCAGCGCATTCAGCTTTATTGTGGGAAGAGGTATGGCGTTCAACTGAGCGATAGAGAGTCAGGTGGCGTGGAAGTGACCATTACGCTGCCGCGTATTGAGACCGACGAGCAATTAAATCTATGGCTGGACGGTGAAAAATGATGAAGACCATTATGCTTGTTGATGACGATCCTCATATTGTAAAGGCATTAACAGATCATATCGATTGGCCTTCTCTGGGCCTCAGCATTGCAGGCACTGCTTCCAACGGCTTGGATGCGCTGGAGCTGTTTCAACGCATGCATCCAGATGTGGTTATGACTGACGTCTATCTACCGGGGATGAACGGGCTTGAGATCACACAGACGTTGCGACGTGATCATCCCCACTTGCCGATCATCATTCTTAGTGGATATGACGAATTCGAGAACGCCCGGGCAGCCATGCGCTGGGGGGTGAATCACTTTTTGCTGAAGCCGGCAGAGGTTGAGGAGATTGAGTCTGTGCTGCGGGAGGTGCTACTGGAACAAGATGTGCGAGAGCGGCATGAACGGCTGGAGCAGACGTACAAGCAGGAGGTCGGACGGGTACTTCCGTATTTGCGCAAACAATTTCTTCACGAACTGCTGACTACGCGATATCGGGCAGATGAACTGCCTAAAGAACGCATGGACTATATAGGCATTCATATGTCCTCACAGGCACGCGCCATTAGTCTGCAACTGAATCGCCCCGTATTTTTGACACGGATGAAAGAACGGGATTGGCAGCTTCTCCGCTATGGGGCGGCTGATATTATTCAGGAGACGGTGAAGGAACAGGCGGCGCGCATGAATGGTCAGGTAGAGATTGTTGATTATTCGGATCAGGTATTTGTGTTGCTTCTATTAGCAGACAAAGAGGATAAGGATCAGCTGGAGGAGATCTTGCCACTCGTGGAAAGGATGATGGATCAGATCTTTACGTATTTGAAAATCGAAGTAAGTGCTGGAATAGGAAAATCCAAAAGTCACCCATGTGAGGTGATAGATTCTTATCTGGAGAGCAGGGAAGCGGTGGAAACAGCAGAGTTTCAAGGTGGAAATCGTATCTACCACTATGAAGCGTCAGAGGATACAGAACCAAGTTTGACCGATTATTCGTTAATGCTTCGTCAATGGAATGAGGCTTGGACGGATATCAGACCTGATCTGGCGGAAGAGGTATGGCACCATATTCGGCTTTTGCTGAAAGAGGGCAACTGTGTTGGGATACAGGGTGTACAGGTGGTGGTCGTCAGTTTGTTTGACACGTTGATTCATAGCTGGAACCGACTTCACCCTATGTTACCCCCGCCGCTCGCGATGAGTGATTTTCTGCGTGAAATTCAATCGAAATATGCTTTGCATGATCTGGTAAGCTGGATGGATCGTATTATCTGCAACTGGCTCGATCAGATACGCAAAGAGATGGGTGAGAAGAAGAGCAATAAACTGATAGAGCAGGTGAAACAGTATGTGGAGCTGCATTACACCGAAGAGATTAGTTTTGAAGCGATTGCCAAGGGGCTGTTCGTACATCCGAAATATCTGAGTCAACTTTTCAAAAGGGTGACCGGTGAGAATTTCGTGAGTTATTTGAACGGGTACCGGATTCAGAGGGCGTTGGAACTGTTGCAGTCGGGACATTACATGGTATATGAGGTGAGCGAGATGACGGGGTTCCGTAATGCGACGTATTTCAGCCAAGTGTTCAAAATGCTTACGGGCAAGAGTCCGTCTGAGGTGGGGTAGAGCGATACAGGTATAGTAATTATACAAAGCAGAAGAGGAGGTACGGTTCTTATGATGATCGATCAGCAGGAATATTACATTAAAGGCTTATCTTACTCCATTAGATCGGCAGAGGAAAAGGATGCTGAGGCCTTGTCTTCACTTCGTGTACAAATCGATGGGGAAACCGAGAACATGGATCGTGAAGAGGGCGAGGCGTATATCGACGCAGCCGGGTTCAGGCGGATCATCCATTTGGACACTGAGAAGTCACGGAATCTATTCCTTGTTGCTGTAGTGGCGGACGCAATTGTGGGATACTCCCGATGTGAAGGTACAGAGTTGAAGCGCTTTTGCCATAAGATTGAGTTTGGCGTGTGTGTGGCCCGAGAATTCTGGGGACATGGGATTGGCAAGAACTTGCTGGAGAAGTCGATAGAATGGGCAGACCAGACTGGTGTAGAGAAGAAGACGTTGAACGTGCTGGCATCCAATGAAAAGGCAATCGAGTTATACCAAAAGAGTGGCTTCGAGATCGAAGGTATTTTGAAAAAGGATCGGCGACACATGGAAGGACAGTATCACGACACAATAGTGATGGGGAGGTTCAAAGACTAATAGTAAAAAAAGTAAAAACACAATCTATTTAGTCCACAGCCTATGGAGTTCAATTATTAGATTCGAAATCCACATAACAGATAGCAACGTTATTGAGTAGAGGTATGATGTTTCTTATTTTATAGAACGAATGTAATGATGCTGGTTGATTAGTTCACAACCTATATTGAGAGAGATTCGACCGGTGAGCGTATATAGGATATAGTAAGAGGATATTGCCATTGGAAAAAGAGATTATGAAGAGATTGAATCAGATATAAAATCAGCTTCCAAATGGAATTTTTTACAAGTGGTAATTGTGTTGTGTATATGATATATTCTATCTCCGGCCAAAAAAAACGAGAAACAAAGTACAGTAGGCAAAACAAATAAGCTTCGAAAAGAAACTTAAAAAAAGAGCTTGCTAAGTTGGTTCGGAAGTGTTATGATATAAAAGTTGCTGAGGGGAACGACACTCGGTAGAAAAAACAAGTTTGATCTTTGAAAACTGAACAACGAGTGAGTAAACATTCTGCTTGCAGAATGAACGCGAAAGTTTGAAACAAGCCTTGGCTTGGAACGACTGGAGCACAAATGAGATTTTTAATCTCGTCAGATTCAAAATGAGCTTATCGCTCTTTTCAATACTTTATTGGAGAGTTTGATCCTGGCTCAGGACGAACGCTGGCGGCATGCCTAATACATGCAAGTCGAGCGGACTTGATGAGAAGCTTGCTTCTCTGATGGTTAGCGGCGGACGGGTGAGTAACACGTAGGCAACCTGCCCTCAAGTTTGGGACAACTACCGGAAACGGTAGCTAATACCGAATAATTGTTTTCTTCGCCTGAAGGGAACTGGAAAGACGGAGCAATCTGTCACTTGGGGATGGGCCTGCGGCGCATTAGCTAGTTGGTGAGGTAACGGCTCACCAAGGCGACGATGCGTAGCCGACCTGAGAGGGTGATCGGCCACACTGGGACTGAGACACGGCCCAGACTCCTACGGGAGGCAGCAGTAGGGAATCTTCCGCAATGGGCGAAAGCCTGACGGAGCAATGCCGCGTGAGTGATGAAGGTTTTCGGATCGTAAAGCTCTGTTGCCAGGGAAGAACGCTTGGGAGAGTAACTGCTCTCAAGGTGACGGTACCTGAGAAGAAAGCCCCGGCTAACTACGTGCCAGCAGCCGCGGTAATACGTAGGGGGCAAGCGTTGTCCGGAATTATTGGGCGTAAAGCGCGCGCAGGCGGTCATTTAAGTCTGGTGTTTAATCCCGGGGCTCAACCCCGGATCGCACTGGAAACTGGGTGACTTGAGTGCAGAAGAGGAGAGTGGAATTCCACGTGTAGCGGTGAAATGCGTAGATATGTGGAGGAACACCAGTGGCGAAGGCGACTCTCTGGGCTGTAACTGACGCTGAGGCGCGAAAGCGTGGGGAGCAAACAGGATTAGATACCCTGGTAGTCCACGCCGTAAACGATGAGTGCTAGGTGTTAGGGGTTTCGATACCCTTGGTGCCGAAGTTAACACATTAAGCACTCCGCCTGGGGAGTACGGTCGCAAGACTGAAACTCAAAGGAATTGACGGGGACCCGCACAAGCAGTGGAGTATGTGGTTTAATTCGAAGCAACGCGAAGAACCTTACCAGGTCTTGACATCCCTCTGACCGGTACAGAGATGTATCTTTCCTTCGGGACAGAGGAGACAGGTGGTGCATGGTTGTCGTCAGCTCGTGTCGTGAGATGTTGGGTTAAGTCCCGCAACGAGCGCAACCCTTATATTTAGTTGCCAGCACTTCGGGTGGGCACTCTAGATAGACTGCCGGTGACAAACCGGAGGAAGGTGGGGATGACGTCAAATCATCATGCCCCTTATGACCTGGGCTACACACGTACTACAATGGCCGGTACAACGGGCTGCGAAATCGCGAGATGGAGCCAATCCCAACAAAGCCGGTCTCAGTTCGGATTGCAGGCTGCAACTCGCCTGCATGAAGTCGGAATTGCTAGTAATCGCGGATCAGCATGCCGCGGTGAATACGTTCCCGGGTCTTGTACACACCGCCCGTCACACCACGAGAGTTTATAACACCCGAAGTCGGTGGGGTAACCGCAAGGAGCCAGCCGCCGAAGGTGGGATAGATGATTGGGGTGAAGTCGTAACAAGGTAGCCGTATCGGAAGGTGCGGCTGGATCACCTCCTTTCTATGGAGAATCGTTTCCTGCAACGGAAACATTCAAATAAGCAGCTTAGCTGCAAAACACTCACTCGTTGCTCAGTTTTGAGAGCTCAAACTCTCAAAACAGCTTGCTTTTGCATGGAGCTTGTTCTTTGAAAACTAGATATCGAAACGAAACAAACGCGAATTAGAACATTCCTTTTTAGCTGAACTTGTGTTAAACAAGTTTCAATAAAACGGTAGATTGCTGGAGCGTGTGATCGAAATGGAGTGACTTTTGGCTTTGGACGTAGTCCAAAACAAGGGAAGCGACAGCTCGAACACGAGCGCAATGGTTAAGCTACTAAGAGCACACGGAGGATGCCTAGGCGCTAGGAGCCGATGAAGGACGTGGCGAACAACGAAACTGCCTCGGGGAGCTGTAAGCAAGCTTTGATCCGGGGGTGTCCGAATGGGGAAACCCAGCTGGGGTAATTTCCAGTTACTCATAACTGAATACATAGGTTATGCAGAGGCATACCAGGGGAACTGAAACATCTAAGTACCCTGAGGAAGAGAAAACAATAGTGATTCCGTCAGTAGCGGCGAGCGAACGCGGAGAAGCCCAAACCAAAGAGCTTGCTCTTTGGGGTTGTGGGACGTCTCACATGGAGTTACAAAGGAACCGGTTAAGCGAAGAGGTCTGGAAAGGCCCGCCAAAGAAGGTAAAAGCCCTGTAGTTGAAAGTCTGTTCCCTCCGAGACGGATCCCGAGTAGTGCGGGGCACGTGAAACCCCGTATGAATCCGGCAGGACCATCTGCCAAGGCTAAATACTTCCTAGCGACCGATAGTGAAGCAGTACCGTGAGGGAAAGGTGAAAAGCACCCCGGAAGGGGAGTGAAATAGAACCTGAAACCGTGTGCTTACAAAAAGTCAGAGCCCGTTTTAGGGGTGATGGCGTGCCTTTTGTAGAATGAACCGGCGAGTTACGTTCCCGTGCAAGGTTAAGGTGAAGAGCCGGAGCCGCAGCGAAAGCGAGTCTGAATAGGGCGACATAGTACGTGGACGTAGACCCGAAACCGGGTGATCTACCCCTGTCCAGGGTGAAGGTGCGGTAACACGCACTGGAGGCCCGAACCCACGCATGTTGAAAAATGCGGGGATGAGGTGGGGGTAGCGGAGAAATTCCAATCGAACTCGGAGATAGCTGGTTCTCCCCGAAATAGCTTTAGGGCTAGCCTCGGAAAACAGAGTCGTGGAGGTAGAGCACTGATTGGGTGCGGGGCCCGCAAGGGTTACCAAGCTCAGTCAAACTCCGAATGCCATAGACTTACTTCCGGGAGTCAGACAGTGAGTGCTAAGATCCATTGTCAAAAGGGAAACAGCCCAGACCATCAGCTAAGGTCCCCAAGTGTGTGTTAAGTGGGAAAGGATGTGGAGTTGCACAGACAACCAGGATGTTGGCTTAGAAGCAGCCACCATTGAAAGAGTGCGTAATAGCTCACTGGTCGAGTGACTCTGCGCCGAAAATGTAACGGGGCTAAACACACCACCGAAGCTATGGCTTGATGCTTTGCATCAGGGGTAGGGGAGCGTTGTATAAGGGTTGAAGGTGTACCGTAAGGAGCGCTGGACATTATACAAGTGAGAATGCCGGTATGAGTAACGAAAAGATCAGTGAGAATCTGATCCGCCGAAAGCCTAAGGGTTCCTGAGGAAGGCTCGTCCGCTCAGGGTAAGTCGGGACCTAAGGCGAGGCCGAAAGGCGTAGTCGAAGGACAACAGGTCGAAATTCCTGTACCACCGTAAGCCGTTATGAGCAATGGGGGGACGCAGTAGGGTAGTGACGCGGACTGATGGATGTCCGTCTAAGCAGTAAGGCTGATGTGTAGGCAAATCCGCACATTGTAAGGCTGAGCTGTGATGGGGAGCGAAAATTATAGTAGCGAAGGTCATGATCTCACACTGCCAAGAAAAGCCTCTAGCCAGGTGATGGTGCCCGTACCGCAAACCGACACAGGTAGGCGAGAAGAGTATTCTAAGGCGCGCGGAAGAACTCTCGTTAAGGAACTCGGCAAAATGACCCCGTAACTTCGGGAGAAGGGGTGCCCCGGTAGTGTGAATAGCACGAGGGGGCCGCAGTGAAAAGGCCCAAGCGACTGTTTAGCAAAAACACAGGTCTGTGCGAAGCCGTAAGGCGAAGTATACGGGCTGACGCCTGCCCGGTGCTGGAAGGTTAAGGGGAGTGGTTAGGGAGTAATCCCGAAGCTGTGAACCGAAGCCCCAGTAAACGGCGGCCGTAACTATAACGGTCCTAAGGTAGCGAAATTCCTTGTCAGGTAAATTCTGACCCGCACGAATGGCGTAACGACTTGGGCGCTGTCTCAACGAGAGATCCGGTGAAATTTTAATACCTGTGAAGATGCAGGTTACCCGCGACAAGACGGAAAGACCCCATGGAGCTTTACTGCAGCTTGATATTGAATTTGGGTACGATCTGTACAGGATAGGTGGGAGCCTTTGAAGCATGAGCGCCAGCTTGTGTGGAGGCAACGTTGGGATACCACCCTGATCGTATCTAGGTTCTAACCTGGTACCGTAATCCGGTGCGGGGACAGTGTCAGGTGGGCAGTTTGACTGGGGCGGTCGCCTCCTAAAGAGTAACGGAGGCGCCCAAAGGTTCCCTCAGAATGGTTGGAAATCATTCGAAGAGTGCAAAGGCATAAGGGAGCTTGACTGCGAGACCTACAAGTCGAGCAGGGACGAAAGTCGGGCTTAGTGATCCGGTGGTACCGCATGGAAGGGCCATCGCTCAACGGATAAAAGCTACCCTGGGGATAACAGGCTTATCTCCCCCAAGAGTCCACATCGACGGGGAGGTTTGGCACCTCGATGTCGGCTCATCGCATCCTGGGGCTGAAGTAGGTCCCAAGGGTTGGGCTGTTCGCCCATTAAAGCGGTACGCGAGCTGGGTTCAGAACGTCGTGAGACAGTTCGGTCCCTATCTGTCGTGGGCGTAGGAAATTTGAGAGGAGCTGTCCTTAGTACGAGAGGACCGGGATGGACGTACCGCTGGTGTACCAGTTGTTCCGCCAGGAGCACCGCTGGGTAGCTATGTACGGACGGGATAAACGCTGAAAGCATCTAAGCGTGAAGCCCCCCTCAAGATGAGATTTCCCAGTATGTAAGACCCCTTGAAGACGACGAGGTAGATAGGCTGGGGGTGGAAGTGCAGCAATGCATGGAGCTGACCAGTACTAATCGGTCGAGGGCTTATCCAATTAGCAAGTGATAATTCGCGTGTTTCGTTTCGAATCTAGTTTTCAGAGAACGATCTCTGAAATGTAAGCTAAGCTATGCGTTTGGTGGCGATGGCGGAGGGGTTCCACACGTACCCATCCCGAACACGACCGTTAAGCCCTCTAGCGCCGATGGTACTTGGACCGCAGGGTCCTGGGAGAGTAGGACGCCGCCAAGCGAAACCCCATTGGGGTATTTTTTTTCGAAAATTGATAAGGGCCCTTAGCTCAGTTGGTTAGAGCGCACCTCTGATAAGGGTGAGGCCGGTGGTTCGAGTCCACCAGGGCCCATAGTAAGACCACAACAAGAAATACACAAGAGTATGGGGCCATAGCTCAGCTGGGAGAGCGCCTGCCTTGCAAGCAGGAGGTCAGCGGTTCGATCCCGCTTGGCTCCACCATTCCCTGATAGCTCAGTTGGTAGAGCACTCGACTGTTAATCGAGTTGTCACAGGTTCGAGCCCTGTTCGGGGAGCCAGTAAGGCCCGTTGGTCAAGGGGTTAAGACACCTCCCTTTCACGGAGGTAACAGGGGTTCGAATCCCCTACGGGTCATAGCAATATCTATTGCTTCAACAAGGGATGAGAATCCCAAAGGTTCGTCGGAGGATGCACTTCGTTAGCAACAGCTTCGCAGTCTCGAACGAAGTGAGAGTATCCCCTACGGGTCATATTATGGAGGCTTAGCTCAGCTGGGAGAGCATCTGCCTTACAAGCAGAGGGTCGGGGGTTCGATCCCCTCAGCCTCCACCATATAACTTTATAACGACGCGGGGTGGAGCAGCCCGGTAGCTCGTCGGGCTCATAACCCGAAGGCCGCAGGTTCAAATCCTGCCCCCGCAATTATACTTTCCTTTGAGAAAGTGATCTGGAACCGTGGTGTAGTTGGCCTAACATGCCTGCCTGTCACGCAGGAGATCGCGGGTTCGAATCCCGTCGGTTCCGCCATTTTTTTAATGTAGTAAGGCTCGGTAGCTCAGTCGGTAGAGCAGAGGACTGAAAATCCTCGTGTCGGCGGTTCGATTCCGTCCCGAGCCACCATTTATAACACCATGTAATACGCCGGTGTAGCTCAACTGGTAGAGCAACTGACTTGTAATCAGTAGGTTGGGGGTTCAAGTCCTCTCGCCGGCACCATGTAATCCTGGAGGATTAGCGAAGCGGCCAAACGCATCAGACTGTAAATCTGCTCCCGTACGGGTTCGGTGGTTCGAATCCATCATCCTCCACCAGTTTTTCTATGAGTCATTAGCTCAGTTGGTAGAGCACCTGACTTTTAATCAGGGTGTCGAAGGTTCGAGCCCTTCATGACTCACCATTATATGCGCGTGTGGCGGAATTGGCAGACGCACTAGACTTAGGATCTAGCGTCTTTGACGTGGGGGTTCAAGTCCCTCCACGCGCATCCCTTATTTGCGGAAGTGGCTCAGCGGTAGAGCATCGCCTTGCCAAGGCGAGGGTCGCGGGTTCGATTCCCGTCTTCCGCTCCAATATTTTGCGCCCTTAGCTCAGCTGGATAGAGCGTTTGACTACGAATCAAAAGGCCGGGAGTTCGAATCTCTCAGGGCGCGCCATTATAACTTCATATTTTGCCGGCGTGGCGGAATGGCAGACGCGCTCGACTCAAAATCGAGTGGGAAACCGTGGAGGTTCGAGTCCTCTCGCCGGTATAGATAACGGGATGTAGCTCAGCTTGGTAGAGCACCTGGTTTGGGACCAGGGGGTCGCATGTTCAAATCGTGTCATCCCGATTGTTGTTATGCGGGTGTAGTTCAATGGTAGAACTTTAGCCTTCCAAGCTAATAGCGTGGGTTCGATTCCCATCACCCGCTTCATACTTTGTAAGACCTTAAACCCTTGCCCTACAAGGGTTTTTTGTTTGCTTAAAATTCGACATAGGACTAGACTATTTTTGTTCATGGGGCAGGTCATGGGGCAATTCTCAATCTTTTAGGATCAAACACCTCTAAACGGTCCGCAGCGTCTCTTGAGATCATCTCAGACTTATGTGTGTAGATATCGGCTGTGGTTCCGATCTTAGTGTGCCTTAAACGTTCCTGCATGGTCTTGAGATCCGCGCCGCTTTCTCTGAGCAGCATGGCTGCCGTGTGTCGCAACCCGTGTAGTTTGACATGTGGAATGCCCTTCTTCTGCAAAAACTTCCTCCAGGTGCTTGTGGGGGTCGTAGGGAAGTACATAATTCCTTTCCCACCATGGAATACATATGATTTGTTCTCTCCAGCCCAATCTTTGCATTGGAATTTCTCTTTTTTCCATATTCGTTCGTATTCCTTGAGCTGAGCCATGTACCACTTCGGCATAGCTACCCAACCCTCGGATTCTTCTGTCTTAACTTCGCCTTCAATCTTGTTACCTTCTTTATCAAATGTGATTTGCTTATCGATCCAGATTGCTCCCCGATCATAGTCGACGTCCGGCCACTCTATAGCTAAATATTCGCCCCGTCTGAAGCCGCCAAGGAGTGACCCGGTAAAATAGAGCCTCCACCTATCTGGCAGGTCGTAGAGAGCCAGCAGGACCGTTTCTGATTCTGAGCTATTAAATGCCTTCTTTACACCGCGCATAACTTTCTTTTCCTTCTTGCTGGTTTTCGGTCGCTGAACGCCATCCATCGGGTTCTTCGTAATCAGTTCCCAATCATGGGCAGCGTCAAAAACCGACTTGGCCGCTTTGTAGATATTTAATTTCGAATTAGTAGCGAACTCTTTCCCGTTCTCGCGCCGCAGCTCTCCAAAGAAGGTAACAAGCTGCAGGGTTGTTATTTTACTAATTTTCAGGTGGCCAAACTCTGGAACCACATATTTGTTCAGATTGTAGAGGTTCACGTTCTGCGTGTATTCGCCCATATTCCCTGCAGCGTAGCCTTTCTCCCATTTCGGAATGAAGTCATTAAAGGTGATATCCTCCTGTTTGACTGCTTTTCCTGCTATTACTTGTTCACTCCATTTAGCTTCTTCAAGCGCAAGCCAGGCTTCCTTTTTCTTCTCTGATTTTGAACGTGCGATCTCTTCCGGCATGTAGACAGTAACAGACCTTTTCGGTCTGGACGCCTTTGAGGGATCTCGCTCAACAATTTTATACTTGTTGCCTCCTAGATGTTCATTCCAAGCCATGTCATTCTTCCTTTCTAAGCATTGATAATGGATTTTTATATTTCCAATTACATGAAAAACACCTCCTTTAAAGAACGTATGTTCTGTTTTTGGGTATGAGAAGCCACTAGTAATAAGCTCATCTCGAAAGCTACGCAGTTGATTCAATGACTCCCAGTGGATCAAAAAATATGATATGTCGTTCATCCGCTCGGACAGATAGACCAAACTTCTCCGTGTAGCGGTCAATGGCTGACTGGAGAAATTGTTCTGTTACCCCTAGGTATTCGGCAAGATCATATCGGCCTGAGATTCGGGCATGATGGGCTTGGACAATCTGGTCTAAGGGCAGCATACACTGATATGCCCACTGCCTGGCGCGAAGCTCTTGCTTTCGTTTATGTATGTCGCTTTGGTCAAGAATATCGCCAAAGCTCGTGTGATGGTGCCCTAGTTCTTCAGCAAGTATGCAGGCTTTTTCAATGATAGTAGAGATTCGCTTATCTATAAGAATTAACCCATCTGCATAGAAGCCCTTGCTTCTGCCCCGTAAGGGCTTCTCGACGATATCGACGTCTGACACACAAGCCTCAGCGCATAGTTTTTCGTAGTTGTAGGCTACCATCACGTCACTCCTTGCTCTTTCTAAGCTGCCTTCTTAATTTTACTAACTCTTTGAATTCCTCGATATCCTGAAGTTCTTCTTCTGTCCAATCATCACCGTCATGGTGAGCTGCAATGGTTTGAGGCACATATTGTTGAGATTCACCTTCTATGTTGGCACTTAAGGGTTTTGAGGTCATTGTTTTATACCCTGCCGCTTCCATAAAGTCTTCTCGAAGGACTAAGATCTCATAAGGATTAAAAACAGCTAACCTTTCTACAAACTCAGGCTCCGGTTTTATTAGACAAATACCCATCAAATAATTATCTAGAGTTTCGGAGTCAACCCCGCTTAATTTTGCAACTTCCTCAATGGGTTTATTCCCTACTATAATCCGGAGCATTTGCTCAAATCTTGATAGTTCAAACCCGTAAAGAACTCGCTCAACAGATACATTAAATAAGTCGGCTACCTTTTGTAACTTGTCAATGGAAGGGGAGTTCTTATTCCAGTTGTATATAGCGCCATTCCCAAAACCTAACTCTTTCTCAAGTTTTGGGATAGAAGTGTTAAATTCCTTACAAAGTTCTCGTATATTATCGACAATATTCATATCAACTCTCCTAACAGAAAATATTCTAACTAAAATATTCGGTTATTTGTTGACTTAACTAAAATATTCGGTTATATTTGTTTCAACAGCTTAATTAACAGCGAAAAAGGCAATAAAAAACCAGAGGTCACTTGACCCCGTATCAAAAATCGTTCCCCAACGACGTTTATTTGGTTGTGTCTTCTTCACGATAATAGATTATTTTCGGTTCATTGTCAATAATTAAGCTGTTTATTTTACAAACTCTTACAAAGGAGGGGTGTTAAATGCCACATTATACTGAGTTTGGAGCTGAAGCGAGAAAGATCATGTTCCAACGCAACATTAAATTGAAGGACCTTGCTAGTGAACTTGGTGTCTCAGTTACTTATGTTTCCGAGATTCTTAAAGGAACACGTGAAGGAAAGAAGCAAAAACCTATGATCGCAAGGCTGTTAGGCATGGAGAGCGAGGTTTGCTAAATCCTATCCAAGTGTATCTCTAACATAATTTAAACATTCAATTAATTCATTTAACAATGAAAGAAAGTGGTCTTGTGACATCAACAGCAGGATTTATCGAAGCACTACGTGTGGAAATCAAGCATGAACTAAGAGCCGAGATCCTGGCCGAGCTTAAACCTACCATCGAACAACTTTTATACGCTAATGTGTTTGATTTTGCTGAGGCATGCAGATATCTGAAGGTTTCGGACTCCACGTTACGGCGGATGGTTAAAAACGGCGAGATTCCTTTCATTAGGAATCGGACACTAATTCACTTTCGTCAGATCGCATTAGATAAATGGCTAGAAGGAAAGGAGCAAACAAAGTGAGTAAAATGCCAAGCCTGGTACTGCCAGAAGTGATGGATTACTGCGCTAATCCAGAATGTGCCTCTGAAATCGTAGAGGGTCAGATCGCTGTACATCATGGCAAAGATCTCTATTGCAAGTTGAGTTGTATGGCAAAGTCCATCGGAGCTGTGACGATCACCGCGGGGGATTAGGAAAGGAGGTGAGAATTTTGCCCTTGATGACAGAACAGCATTTCAAAGCAGCCTGTGGCTTTTACTTGGCCCTTGCAAGTCAGATGCGCCGGAGTGGCCATATCAAAGTCGCTACTCATGCGGACAAGCAGTACCGCACATATCGTAATCGTCTACACGCAAAAATGCAGCTGATCGGCTCCTACCCCGAAACAGCTGCACATAGTTAAAAACTCTACCGTCAGTTTACCCTGACAGAAAGGATTATGCAATGAAAGTCTGCTACAGGGAAATTAATTTCCGTGCTGAAAGCCTTCGACTCATTGAGAAAGTAAATAGCATCATCAATGAATATCAGGAGATGGGCTATTCCCTCACACTTCGCCAAGTTTACTATCAGTTGGTAGCTCGCGATGTCATTCCGAACAATGAACGTTCTTACAAAAACCTTGGGAATTTGATTTCAGATGGACGGATGTCAGGGATGATTGATTGGAATGCCATTGAGGATCGTACACGTAATCTGCAAGAAAATAGTCATTGGGGTTCACCAGGATCTATTCTCTACTCGGCGGCCCGTTCTTTTGCCTACGATAAATGGGCTGACCAGGATAATTACGTTGAGGTTTGGGTCGAAAAAGACGCCTTGGTCGGAATCGTTGGACAGGTTTGTGAAGAGTTAGACATTCCGTATTTCTCATGCCGTGGGTATGTGAGTCAATCTGAGATGTGGTCCGCAGCCCAAAGGATGAACGATATTGCAGGACAAAAAGAAATCCACATCATTCATCTTGGAGATCATGATCCGAGTGGAAGAGACATGAGCCGTGACATTGTGGATCGCCTGGAGCTGTTTGGAGTTAGTGTAGAATTTCAGCGGATTGCTCTTAATTATGACCAAATCGAGGAATACAGCCCACCCCCAAACCCCACAAAACTAACAGACAGTAGGGCTACAAAATACATTGCAGATTTCGGCTACGAATGTTGGGAACTTGATGCTTTGCGTCCAGATGTTATTGACGGTTTGATTCGGAATGCAGTTACTCAACTTTGTGACTTGGATCTACTGGAAGAAGCGCGAGGCAGGGAGAAAAAAGCCAAGTACGCACTTGAAGCCGTGGCAGATGATTGGCGCAACATTGAAAGTAAATATACCAAGGGAGATGAAAACTGATGAAAGCCACTGGTATTGTTCGCCGCATTGATCATCTTGGTCGCGTGGTTATTCCGAAAGAGCTTCGCACGGTTCATTTTATTGAGGACGGGAGTCCGTTTGAAATCTTTGTCGACGATGACAAGATCATTCTTCGCAAGTACCAACCAGGCTGCATTTTCTGTGGCCAAAGTGATCATTTGCACTTATTTCATGGTAAACACATTTGCACACCTTGTATTACGAAAGCAACAGAGCTTACTAAAAACTAACCCCTATTAGGAGGAATTATCCATGCCAGTTCAAATCAACATCACCGGCGCTGATGCAGCCGAATCCCTTCGTGAGCTTTCCGCACTATCCTTTGGTCTTTGTGGCAATGTTCAAGTTGCTGCCCCTGTTGCTCCAGTAAAAGAGGAGGCGAAGTCCCGCCGCGCTTCTACCAAATCGGATACGACTAAACCCGTAGAGGAGAAGCCTGAAGTAGCACAAAAAGACGAGCCGCATTCTGATCCTGATTCGGGCACAGGTTCTGCTGATCCTGATGCGAGTGCGGACGATGCTGAGGATATCCCCGATGATGCTTCTCTTCGAGCAGCGGCTATGGACAAGTCAAAAGAGGTAGGTAATCCCAAAGTTAAGGCCCTGCTTGTTAAGTATGAAGTTAAGAATGTTACAGCTATCCCGAACGACCAGCGCATTGATTTCCTTCGTGAGTTGGTAGGGTTGTCGAAATGACAGCCCCTGCACATTCGGAGCGGAAGCATGCCTTATTGGGTGCTTCCAAGGCTTCGCAGTGGATCAACTGCCCACCGAGCGCCAGGCTCACGGAACATATTCCGGATACGCGGAGTGAATTTGCGGATGAGGGCACGGCAGCCCATGAGCTGTCAGAGCTTCGCCTACAGCGCCGTTTGACCATCTGCGACTCAAAGCGTCGTAAGGATCTGGAACAGAAGATGAAGACCTTCATGGAATCCAATCGATTCTATGGTCCTGAAATGGAGACGGCCGTCACGGAATACTGTGAGCTGGTAGAAGAACGGTTTATGGAAGCCAAGGCACGGTCTGTGGACGCTGCAGTCCTGTTGGAAGCTCAGGCTGACTTCTCGGAATGGGTGCCCGATGGTAAGGGGATCGGTGACGTCGTACTGATCTCTGATGGAATCATGGAAGTCATTGACCTGAAATACGGTAAAGGTGTACCGGTTAGTGCATTCGGCAATCCACAGATTCGCCTATATGCCTTGGGTACTTGGGCAGAGTACAACATGTTCTATGACATTCAGGAAGTTCGGATGACTATTGTTCAGCCACGACTCGACAGTATCACTACGGACACGATGACAGTGGACGAGCTGTTGGCGTGGGCAGAGGAAATTGTTCGTCCTGCTGCCGCTCTGGCCGATGCAGGCGAAGGGGAGTTTAAGCCCGGAGATCATTGCCGGTGGTGCAAGGTCAAAGGAAACTGCCGTGCCCGTTCTGACGCCAACATGGCCGCTATAGCCTACGAGTTCCAAGATCCGGCACTACTTGATCTGGACGAAATCGGGGCAATCCTGCCTATTGCTGAACAGCTCCAGTCATGGGCTAAGGATGTTCAAGGATATGCGTTCGACCAGGCTAAGGCCGGTCAGCGAATACAAGGCTGGAAGTTGGTCGAAGGGCGCAGTAATCGCGCCATCAAAGACAAGGATGTGGCTTGGAAAGTTCTTCAGGATGCTGAAATTCCGGAAGACAAGTATCTCAAGCCACGCGAGCTACATGGTATCGGAGAACTGGAGAAACGGATTGGCAAGAAAGAATTGTCCTCATTAATCAGTGATTTAATTATAAAACCACAAGGCAAACCGGTTCTCGTGGTCGAGACAGATAGGCGGTCCGAGCTTAACAGTGTGGCCGATGATTTTGAAGGAGTAGAGTTCGATGGGTGATATCGCAGACTATCATGTTGATCAAATGACTTCTGGGCGCTGGAGTTCAGGACATACAAAACCAACTCAAAGGAGAAATGTTCAAATGGCAATCGACAATCAAACAACTAAATTGGTGACTGGAAAAGTAAGACTTTCTTATGCAAACGTATGGGAGCCGCAATCCATGGACGGTGGAGATCCGAAATACAGCACTGCTCTTCTGATCCCGAAAGACGACAAGGTAACCTTGCAAAAGTACAAAGCAATCATTGATACGCTTAAAGAACAAGCGAAGGCAAAATACGGTGGTAAGTTGCCTGCTAAATTCCATTCACCGCTTCGTGATGGGGATGAGGAAAAGCCGGACGATGAGGCTTACGCAGGACACTACTTCTTTAACGCCAGCTCCAAGAACAAACCGGGTATCGTGAAGCCAATGGGCAAAGACGGCAATGGTAAAACCAAGTTCCAAGATATTACGGATACCACCGAAGTATACAGCGGCTGCTACGCCAAAGTCAGCGTAAACTTCTATCTGTTCGATACTAAAGGCAACAAAGGTATTGCGGCAGGGTTGAACAATATTGTGAAGGTACAGGACGGGGACTTCCTCGGTGGACGCAGTAGCGTTTCGGATGACTTTGCTGATGAAGATTTTGATACAGATGATTTTGACGGTGATGAAGAAGATTTCTTGAGCTAATTATTTTTTAGGGGATTCGCGAGGGTCCCCTTTTTCATTAAATTGAGAAAACCCCTCTATTTGAATAGAGAGGCATCGAATCCCATTTTCACGCTAATTAAAGTAATCACCGCAATAATTATGGATTGTTTGATATTTAACTCGAAATCGCGAAATTTGAGTTGCATTTTCTCAGCTCCTTTTTTATGTACATGTAATGTAAGTTACACATTACACATATCAGAGGGCTAGAATTACACCCACTGTATGTATCAAGAAAACAGTGAGCTACTCACGAGAAAAGGAGAAAACTGCGGTGCTTCACGACTAATATAACATAATATTCCTTATGTGTAATTAAGAAAATATGTTCTCTTTTTTTGAATATTGCTTTGTATTTTGAGTCTTTGAGAGGGGGATTCATGAGCTTGTTACAGATTGACTTAGAGACGTACAGCAGCATTGATCTGAAAGGTTGCGGTGTTCATCGCTATGTTGAAGCAGAGGATTTCGAGATTCTGCTGTTCGCCTTTGCTTTTGACGATGATCCGGTCCAGGTCATCGACTTAACCGACTTTCAGGATATCCCGAAAGACGTACTGGATGCCCTCCAGATGGACGTGACCAAAACGGCATGGAATGCTGGTTTTGAACGTGCTGCCATCGCCAAGTATCTCGGCATAGCGTGTCCTGCTGAGCACTGGCGCTGTTCTATGGCTCATGCCTACACCCTGGGTCTTCCTGGCTCATTAGACGGGGCAGCCAAGGCCCTTGGACTCGAAGTGCAGAAGGATAGCAAGGGTAAAACCCTGATCAAGTATTTCAGTGTTCCCTGCAAGCCCACGAAGGTCAACGGCGGACGTACGCGTAACTATTCGTACCATGACATGGATCGCTGGCAACAGTATGTGGACTATAACCGGCAGGACGTGGTAGTGGAACGCGAGGTGCGTAAGCGCCTGGAGCGGTTCCCGGTTCCTGAACGTGAGTGGCAAGTATGGGCACTGGATCAAAAGATTAATGATTATGGCATAGGCGTGGATGACAATCTTGTGAGTCACGCGATTGCTTGCTCAAAGTTGTACACGGAGCGGTTGCTCATTGAAGCCAAGGAGCTGACGGGAGTCGATAATCCCAACAGCCTGCCGCAGCTCAAAGAGTGGTTCGCGGATCAGGGATTGCAAATCGACAGTTTGAATAAAGACAATATGCCTGAACTGCTGGACGCTGCACCTACAGATGAGACAAAACGCATGCTTGGGCTACGGCAGGAAATGGGGAAAACCTCTGTCAATAAATACGATGCTATGAAGCTGGGTACCTGTGATGATGGCCGTGTGCGGGGGATCTTGCAATACTGTGGGGCAAGCAGGACATGGCGCTGGGCTGGGCGGCGAGTGCAGATGCATAATCTGCCTCAGAATCACTTGGAAGATCTGGGGAGAGCGCGCAACGTGCTTTCTTCTGGGGATTATGAACTGCTGGAAATGCTGTATGGCGCCCCGCCGTTCGTGTTGTCTGAACTGATTCGTACCTCGTTGATTCCTTCACCAGGTAATCGATTCATTGTTTCTGACTTTTCGGCAATCGAGGCACGCGTCATTGCCTGGCTAGCAGACGAGATGTGGGTACTGGACGTATTCCAAGGACATGGCAAGATCTATGAGGCAACGGCTTCGCGTATGTTTGGAATTGACTTCGAGACGATTGTAAAGGGACATGAAAACTATAAATATCGGGCATCCGGAAAAGTGGCCACTTTGGCCTGCGGATTCGGTGGTGGTGCAGCGGCTATGGAACAAATGGATAAGAAGAAGGAAATTCCTGCAGATCAGTATGATCCTTTGGTAAGACAGTGGCGGGATGCGAATCCACGAATCCGTAAGCTCTGGTACCGTGCAGAGGCCGCAGCCATGGAGGCTGTTCAGACAAAAGGTGTTGTCAAACTGGCTCATGGCGTGAGCTACCGATATGCCAAAGGAATGCTGTTCGCGGATCTACCAAGTGGTCACAGCTTGTCCTATCCTTCACCGGAGATCAAGCCCGATCCCAAGTTCAACAAAGAGGGACTGTCGTTCAAGGCTCCTGACAAAACAGGCCGTATGGTTCGGCAGCGCACCTGGGGCGGAACGCTTGTGGAGAATTTGGTCCAAGCGATTGCGCGGGACTGTCTTGCGGAGAGTTTGCTTCGGATGGATCGGGCGGGCTTCAATATTCCGCTGCATGTACATGACGAGGTTGTACTGGATGTGCCGGAGGAAATTAGCTCGGTTGAGGAAGTGACGGATTTGATGGGGCAACCCATTGATTGGGCGCCAGGACTGCCCTTAAAGGCAGCCGGCTTTGAATGCGAGTTTTATCAGAAGGACTAATCAAAGTTTGTAATTAAACAGAAATAACCCTTCTGGTAGGAAGGGTTGGTTATCCTTGACTACTTGAGAAGGGTTACATCGAGTCCGTATATCCCAGCAATGATCAAAAGGATCATTATTAAGACACGCGGGGCGATGATGAGCTTAAAGTCTTTGAACTCTAAATTCATATTTCCACGCTCCTTTCAAGAGAATCCCATTTCAGGCTGTTCCCCATTAATAATGAAGGAGACCTGTCCTGGTGTGGTGACTCTATTGACATGTGTGTGTGCATGTCATGGGTCCCACAAGTTACTTATTGCTGTTACCAACAATAAGTAAATGCGACAGACTATTGTCTATCAACATTTCTCTGGAGCAGTTAAATATTACCACAAATCAAGTGGCTTGTTAACATAATTTTTAAGTCAATTCTTTAAACACAGATTGAGGTGGAAGCATGCACGAATTAGACATATCGCTCGGTAAGCACCGTGCAGACACAAGCTGGAAGCCGGAATACTGGACGTGGGACGAGTTCATTGATCGGCTGCATAAGGTACGGCGGACAGCCGAGACGATGGCAGTTTACGACAAAATGAATGTGCCTGCAAAAGGTAAGGCCAAAGATGGGCCCTCATTTGTCGGTGGTCTGATCCTGGGCGGACGGCGGAAGAAGGAGAACGTGGACTCCCGCAGCTTGATTACGCTGGATGCTGACTTTGCTGATGATGGGTTCTCGTTCGCCGTGGAGCTCATCTTGGGTGGCCGGGCGTATGCGATCTATTCGACGCATAGTCACCGGCCTGACAAACAAAAGTATCGTCTTATCGTTCCAGGAGATCGTTCCATGAGTCCGGACGAATATGCCGCTGTCAGTCGCAAGCTGGCGGAGCAGATCGGCATCAATTATTTCGATAAAACAACCTTCGACATTCACCGACTCATGTATTGGCCTTCGTGTTCCAAAGATGCTGATCCGGTGCTGGAGATCGGCGAAGGGGATGTGCTGAAGGTCGATGCAGTATTGGACCAATATGAGGATTGGCAGGATGTAGCGGCGTGGCCTCGGCACCCAGAAGAGGGCCGGGCGCTACGCCACGTTACCACGAAGGCCCAAGATCCGCGGGAGAAGATAGGTACCATTGGACTGTTCTGCCGGGCATACAGCATCGAGGAAGGGATTGAAGCTTTCCTATCGGACATATATAGCCAGGGCACGATGACGAATCGGTACACCTATACCCGTGGCTCCAGTGCAAACGGATTGGAAGTGTATCCGGATCAGGATCTCGCATATTCGCATCAGGACAGTGATCCCATAAGTGATGGCCGGACATACAACCTGTTTGATCTTGTCCGTATTCATAAGTTTGGTCATTTGGATGAACGTGTGAAAGAGTTTACGCCGGATGCCAAAAAGCCAAGTCACATGGCGATGGAACATTGGGCCATTCGGCTCCCGGAAGTGAATCGGACAGCAGGAGCTGAGCTGCAGGCGGACTTTGCAGATGTGGATTTTGACGAAGAAGCTGAACCGGAGGATGACAGTTGGCTAGAAGAGTTGGAACGCCACCATAAGACGGGAAAGTTGCTCCCCACGGCAGGAAATATTGAGTTGATCCTCTCGAATGGTACTTGGAATGACATTCTAGGGTATGACGCATTTGGTAACTCAGAGGTCATCCGTAAGCCCCTGCCGTGGCGTGAAAAAGAGCGTCCAGGACGATCCTATGAGCCGTGGTTGGGTGCCGATGATAAAAGGCTTCAGCATTGGTTTTCCAAGGCTCACAGCATCAATAGTGCGAAGACGATCCAGAACGCATTTACGGAAGTGGTCCATCGGAACACGTTTCACCCAATTAAGACCTATATAGAATCGACAGAGTGGGATGGTCTGCCTCGTGCAGAACGACTGTTTACCGTTTATTTGGGGGCAGCAGACACCCACTATGTACGTCAGGTGACTCGCAAGATGCTGCTGGCGGCTGTAGCACGTTTATATCGGCCAGGGTGCAAGTTTGACCAGATGCTTGTGCTTGTGGGTCCACAAGGCGCCGGCAAGAGTTCTTTACTGTCGAAGCTTGGACGAGAATGGTTTTCCGATAGCCTACGTACGTTTGAGAATAAGGAAGCGGGAGAACACCTGCAGTCAGGTTGGATCTTCGAGATCGGCGAGCTGTCGGCCATGAAGAAGACGGAAGTGGAAGAGGTGAAAGCCTTCTTGTCCAAGACAGAAGACCGGTACCGCGTGGCATATGACAGACAGGTATCGGAGTTTCCACGGAAATGTGTGTTCTTCGGAACGACCAATACGAAGGGGTTCCTGCGGGACATGACAGGAAACCGTCGCTTTTGGCCCATTGAGGTATTCCCAGATCGGGCAGAGAAAAGCCATTGGGACCATTTAGAAGAGGTGGAAGTGAGCCAAATCTGGGCGGAGGTACTCTGCTGGTTTAAGGCGGGGGAAACCTTGGAGCTGGATAACGAAGGACGCATGGAGGCAGAGCGCCAACAAGCTGCACATATGGAAAGTGATCCGCGTGAGGGTCTTATCCAGGAGTGGCTGGAATCGGAAGAGGTGGACGAGCTTGACCGTCCTTCAGGCCAAATGCGGCAGCGGGTTTGTGCAGCCCAGATATGGGTGGAATGTCTTGGTAAGCGAAAGGGTGACATGAAGCCCTGGGAGGCAAAAGAGATATGCGACATTATGCGGAAGATTCCAGGATGGCATGAAGCCAAAGGACGGTTACGCATAACGGGGTACGGTCAACAGACCGCGTTTACCCGATACATTAATCCTTAATTTTATCTGCATCTCTAATGTATCAACTGCGTCAGGTATGATGCAGTTGAAGCAGGCATGAAACAGTGAATTCTGCTTTACTGCATCATACCTAAAGTCAACTGCACCAACGCTTAAAAGCTTGCGGGTGCAGTTGATACAGTAAATTATCCTATTTTAATAAGAATAGTAATTAACCTATATATAGGGATACGGAATATGGGTTAAACGTACATTCTGTGCACACACGTGTATGGAGTACGTCAACTGAACAGGAGGTTCTATGCGAGAATCACAACTGGAACGGAAAGCACGACTGGCTGTGGAACGGATTGGCGGGAAGATGCCGAAGTGGGTCAGTCCAGGTAACCGTGGTGTACCCGATCGCTTGGCCATCTTACCTGGTGGGTTGACTGTATATGTTGAGCTGAAAGCACCGGGCAAGCCATTGGAACCCCTGCAAAGAAAATGGCGTAAGGATCTGCTGGCCTTAGGGCATCCACATTACAAAATAGATAGTGAGGCTGACATTGAACGGTTCATACATGAGGTGATGCCGAAATGAAGTTCATTCCTCACCAGTATCAAGCCTATGCAACGTTGCGGATTCTGGACACGCCTTTCATCGGGCTGTTTCTGGAAATGGGTTTGGGCAAAACAGTTTCTACGCTGACAGCGATCGACCAACTGTTGAATGACTACTTCGAGGCTGAGAAGGTCCTGGTTATCGCACCACTGCGTGTGGCAGACGATACCTGGGCACGTGAGATTCACAAGTGGGATCACCTAGGTCATCTGCGGATTAGCAAAGTACTTGGCAGCGTAGATCAGCGGCGTAAAGCTTTGAAGTCCGATGCTGATATCTGGGTCATTAACCGGGAGAACGTGGAGTGGCTGGTTGGTGAGTACGGTAGCAAGTGGCCGTTCGATACTGTAGTGATCGACGAGCTTTCCAGCTTTAAGAACCATCAATCCAAGCGGTTTAAGGCGCTTCGCCGGATCCGGCCTATGATCAAACGGCTGATCGGATTGACTGGCACGCCAGCCCCGAACAGTCTTCTGGACCTGTGGGCTCCTGTGTATCTGTTGGATCAGGGAGAACGACTTGGAAAAACCGTATCTGCCTACCGGGATCGGTACTTCGTTCCAGGTGAATGTAGCGGACATGTCGTTTACAACTGGAAACAGAAAAAGGAATCTGAGGATCGGATCTACGAGGCTATTAGTGATATTGCCGTTAGCATGAAAGCGGAAGACTGGCTGGAGCTGCCTGAACGGATCGATCGAACGGTAACGGTACGTTTGGCAGGTAAAGCGGCTGAACTGTACAAGAAGCTGGAGAAGGAGCTGCTGATCGAATACGCAGACGCTGATGTCGTGGCCCAGACCGCTGCCGTCTTGAGTAACAAGCTTTTGCAGATGGCAAGTGGAGCCGTGTATGACGAGGATCGCGGCGTGAAGCAGATTCACGATGCCAAGCTTGATGCACTGGAGGACGTGATCGAGGCGGCAAATGGTAAGCCCGTCATGGTGTTTTACAACTTTCAGCATAGCCTGAGCCGGATCCGGCAACGGTTCCCGCAAGCCCAGATCCTGCGAAAGGGAAAAGACGGCAACGAGGATATCCGGGCCTGGAACAACGATGAGATCCCGCTGCTGCTGCTTCATCCGAAATCTGCAGGCCATGGCCTGAATCTTCAGGAGTCCAGCTGCCGGACGGTTGTGTGGTTCGATCAGATATGGAGCCTGGAAGAAGATCAGCAGGCCAATGCCAGGGTTCACCGGCAGGGAGTCAAACACAATATTGTCGTTATCCGGTTGGTGGCTGAAGGTACGATGGACGAGGATGCCGTAGCAGCACTGGAGCGTAAAGCTACCGGACAAGATGCCTTGATGGATGCAGTTAAAGCAAGAATAGAGAGGGTGAAATAGATGACAACAACGACTAAAGCAACGTGGATTGAGACGCTGATCAGTCAATATGCAACGGATTCCCGAGCATTGGACAATTACCGGAAGAGTCTGGATCTGGATGATCCCCAAGAGAAAGAGGAGGCTGGCACGGTCTCTGAAATGTTATCGGACATGAGATATGCCCTGACATGGTTAAAACGCGGGAGACGGCCAGGTAGCCGCCGTGGCGTCGAGATTACCGACGTGTATCGGCAACGGGAAATTTATATCAAACTGTCCGGACAGGAGATCACAGATGCAGAGCGTTTACGTCTGGTGGATGCGCTGCTGGCTTTGAGTGACAGAGAGCGAACATGTTTTCTGCTTCACATGGCGCAAGGCTTGACGCTTTTGGAAATTTCACATAAACTAAACTTGTCAAGAGGTGCGGCGTATGAGTATGTAAAGCGGGCGAAAGCTAAGCTTAAACAAGATTTCATTTGATTCTTGTATTACGTACTGTATTACACCGTGTATGCAAGTGTCCCACTATACGTATGTCTTTATAAGGAGATCAAGCTAATGACTACTAAAATTGATTCTCAAGAGCTCACTAACGAAAAGATTATTGAGATAGGACAGGAGTTAAGAGAGTGGGAAAGCAAATTACCTAAACTTGATCCTAAGGATATTGTATTGTCCAAAAAGTTTGAATCCGTAGAGATAATTGATTTTGAAATCAGGCAAGGGGATAACGAAATCAGGAGACAACACCTCACAATTGATGAGTTGGAATCAAATTATAAGCTCCAACTGCAAGGAGATTGGTTCCTCTATAGCGACACGGAATCGGGTAGTATTTTTGTTGGAGAGCATAAACATAACAATACAAGATACGGAAATATAGTTATCTACAAATAAACTTATCACAGGGCTCTCCATTGCGGAGGGCTCTTTTTTGCGATTTAATACAGTTTGGATGTGACAAGCTTAGATTGAACCTTTACATATTTGATTAAAAGCCCCGCAAGAGTAGCGGGGCCGAAATTTTCTTTAGCTAGCACTGATCCTTACACGCAGATTCCGCAGCATTTGCGGCCTGGATACAAATCGCACGTGCAATCGGATTGTTTAGCCCTTCACAGGCAACCCTTGCAGCATTTCCGGCTGTTTCACAAAGAATTTCACATGTACCGTTGACACCTTTCGCCTCAAAGCTAACTTCAATAATTTGTGAAATTTGCGTGAGCTCTATTGGGGAAATTTTATCAGTTAACTTTGCATCATTGAGCACTGAATTATTAATTGTCAATGTTATCACCTCCTCGATTTCTATATTATCCAAATTATTATTAATTAATACAAAAAAAGAAAAAAATAGATATTTTATATTAATTTAATCTTTCAAAACAAAACGACAGCGGAGGTGGTGAAGATGAATTGACGCCGAATTGGGAAGTGATTAGACGATTATTTGAGACAAGCAATTTAACGCTGAAGGAGCTTGCTGAGGAATACGGCATCAAGGATTCAACGATCCGAAGCCGTAAGAACCGAGAGAACTGGCAACGAGGAGCCGCGACGCAACGCAACGTTGCAACGTTGCAACACGCAGCGCCAAAAGTCTCAGAGGACAGCCAGCTGACTGACAAGCAGCGCATTTTCATCATGGAGTACCTGAGGGACTTCAACATCACACGTGCAGCCATGGCAGCAGGCTATAGCAAACGTTCAGCGCATGTGGTTGGATGGGAGACGCTAAGAAATCCTAAAGTGCACGCGGAGATCCAGCGACATAAGGAGATGTACACCGAGGCGCTGGGCTTGGACATTCAACGAATCATCGCTGAATACATGAAAATTGCCTTTGCAGATATCACGGATTTCGTGGATTTTGGTCGCAAGGAAATTACCGTTGGCCAGGATGGAGAAGGCCAACCGATCACACAGCAAATCAACTTCGTCGATTTCAAAAATGCAGACGAAGTGGACGGGGCGATTGTCAGTGAAATCAAGATAGGCAAGAGCGGGACCACCGTCAAGCTTGCTGACAAGATGGAAGCCCTGAAGATGCTGGACCGGTACGCTGGGTACTTGACTGAGGAGCAGAAAGCCCGTGTTGCTGTGCTGAAATCGAAGGTTCCAGACAAGGACGGCTTCAATCCAAGCGCTCAGATCCTGGCTTTGGCTGAGATGATTAATAATCCGGTAGCTGAACGGGTGATGGATGATGACTGAGGCTGCTCTGATCCCGTATGCGCCGTTTAATCAAAAACAGGCAAGCTATATTGCCCGAAGTAAAGACGCCTGGCTGAACGTTGCTGAGGGCGGTAAGCGGGCGGGGAAAAACATCATCAACCTGATTGCTTATGCGATGTGCCTGGAGGTTCATCCGGACAAGCTACATCTGGTTGCGGGTGTTTCCTTGGCTGCAGCAAAGATGAACGCCATCGACTCGAACGGCTTCGGACTCCAGCACCTATTTGCGGGGCGTTGCCGTGAGGGAGAATACAAGAACCGCGATGCACTGTACATTCAGACCAAGACTGGGGAGAAAGTGGTCATTATCGCTGGTGGTGGTAAAGCCAATGACGCTGCCCGTATCAAAGGTAACTCGTACGGTACGGTGTACATCACTGAGGTCAATGAGTGCCATCAGTCGTTTGTGCAGGAGGTATTTGACCGGACACTGGCGAGTAGCTTCAGGCAATTGTTCTTCGATTTGAATCCTAAGCCCCCCTCTCACTGGTTCTACCGTGACATTCTGGATTACCAGGACGAGCTGCTGAAGCTTGGAGAGAATACCGGATACAATTACGAACACTTTACCGTGTTTGATAACCTCTCTATCCCTAACGACCGTCTCAAGACCACGCTATCCACGTATGACAAAGGCAGCCTGTGGTATCAAGCTGATATTTTGGGTAAGCGAACAGCGGCCACAGGGCGGATCTACACGGGATACACTAAGCCGGGAGTTGTTGTTACTCGTAAGGATATTAAGGATTTCCGGTATATTGAGTTCTCCATAGGTATCGACATTGGGGGTACAGACGCCACGGTGGCAACGCTGACCGGATTCACGCCAAGGTATAAAGATGTCATCCTACTGGATGGTTATTACCATAAGCAGGGCAAGGAGTCTGGTTATACACATGACCGGTACGCCAAGGAAGTCGTGAATAAGATCGTCGAATGGTCGGAAACCTATCCGGCCTTTTTGTCATGCGCTCATATCTTTGCTGAATCTGCTGACAAACTGTTCCGGCAGGCGCTGGCTAATGAGCTAAGGCGGCGGGGTATACACATTCAGGTAGTGCCTGCTTACAAGAAAGAGGGCATCGTAGACCGGATCAGGTTGACGAACGTTCTGATTAACCAAGGGCGGTACAAGGTTATGGCCCATCTTAAACATTGGATTGAAGCCATAGAGAATGCCACTTGGGACGAGAACGAGCGCCAGAAGGGTGAATGGGTGCGGACGGATGACGGAAGTTACCCAGTGGACTGCTTGGATAGTAGCGAATACGCCGTTCAACCGTTCAAGAAGAGACTGGAGGTATAGAAATGGGGTGGATCAAGAATATGGTCATGAAGATATTGAGGATTCAACCAGCACCGGAGAACAAGTCATTCATCATTCGTGAGCCGTTCAGCTATCGGACCAGTGTCCTGCGTAACCGGCTCTGGTATCGTGGAGATCCGTCCGAGCTGGAACAGTTCTATAAGCAGTCAGTCACAGATAACGTGAGCCGTTCCCGATTCTGGGCAGCGGTACCGAGTGAGAACCGGCATATCCGGAAGATCCATTCAGGGTTACCGGCTATGATCGTGGAGCGCCTATCTGACATTGTGGTTTCGGATATGGACCAGATCGAGCTGAAGACATCGGAACAGACGAAGCTGTGGGAGGAAATCGCCAAGGATAATAACTTTGATGAGCTGCTGGGCAGCAGTCTGATTGAGGCTTTGGTCGAGGGGGATGGGGCGTTCAAGGTAACATTGGATACCGACATTACCCCGTACCCGATTATAGAGTTCTACGCAGGCGATAAGGTTCGGTATAGACGAGAACGGGGCAGGCTCCAGGAGATCATCTATTACACGGAGTACCGCCATAACGATAAGGATTACCAGCTCGAAGAGACATTTGGCAAAGGTAAGATCACCTATAAGCTGCTGAGTGCGGATGGGAAAGAGGTTCCCCTGGCCATGGTGCCTGAATTGACTGGCTTGGATGAAACGACATTTACGGGTGACTTTATTTGGGGTGTGCCGCTGTCTGTGTTCAAATCATCGAAGTGGCCAGATCGAGGCAAGTCCATTTATGAGAGCAAGGCAGATAGCTTTGACGCTTTGGACGAGGTTATCAGCCAGTGGTGGGATGCCATCCGATCCGGACGAGTGCAGAAGTACATTCCGGAAGACTTGCTCCCCCGAGATCCGAATAACGGAATGCCCATCAAGCCAAATCCATTTGATATGGACTTTATCGCGGCTGGTAGGACAATGGCCGAGGAAGCCAAAGAGCAAATTTCCTTAGTGCAGCCAGCCATACTTTATGAAGCATTCGTATCGTCATATGCTTCTGCATTGGATATGTGCTTACAAGGGATTGTATCGCCGTCAACACTTGGCATCGATCTGAAGAAGATGGATAATGCCGAGGCGCAACGGGAGAAAGAGAAGGCCACATTGTACACCCGAAGCAAGATCATTGAACGCTTGAATGAAGTCATTCCAGAATTGGTGTCTATTGTGCTGAGGGTACACGATAACAACCTGCAACGGAATCTAGGGGAGTATGAAGCATCCGTCAAGTTCGGTGAATACGCTAGTCCTTCATTTGATGCTGTTGTTGAGACGGTAGGCAAGGCCCGGACGTTCGGTGTAATGAGCGTAGAGCGTGCGGTCGAAGAGATGTATGGCGATACTTGGACGGATGAGGAGAAGGCAGAAGAGGTTAAACGCCTGAAAGATGAACAGGGGATCACCTTTGAGGAACCGGCACTGAATCGTGATGCTCCACCAGATACAGAGGAGGACGTTCCAGAAGATGATGAGACATGAAGAAGAAATATGACATACGCCAGATCTTCAGCGACATGGAAATGGATCTGATCAAGTCCATGCAGCGTAACCTTCAGCGTCACAAGGATGACGAGGAACGAGAGGGCAAGGAGTGGGAGCAATGGCAACAACGCAAGCTGGAGGATATCCAGCAGTACCGTAAGGAGACACGCCAGATATCCAAGAAGTATGAGTCGGAAGTGAAGAAAGCCGCAGAGGAAGAGGTCAAAGGGGCATGGCGGCGTGGTGCAGATCGGGTGGCTAACACGGTTAAGGGCCTGTGGAACAAGATCACGGGCAAAAAGCCAGGAATAGAGCCGGAGGATGGTTCAGATCGTACCTTCTTCAGGATCAATGAGAAGCGGGTTAACGCTCTCGCAGATGCAGCAGAGAACAATCTGCAATTAGCCCGCCACGCCATGCTGAGACAAGCAGATGACGTGTATAGACAGACCATCTATAAGAGCCAGGTATATCTGAACAGTGGAGCTGCTTCGCTGAATCAGGCTATTGACCGGGCTACTAAGGATTTTCTTGAAAAGGGCTTCGACTCCATCACCTATGCAAATGGTCGAAGGGTGAATGTGGCCAGTTATGCGGAAATGGCGTTGCGTACATCCTCCCAGCGTGCAGTGTTTGCTGGAGAGGGTGCAAAACGGGATCAGCTAGGCATCCGAACTGTGGTGATATCGTCACACGCCAACTGTTCGAAGCTGTGCCTGCCATATCAGGGCAAGGTGTTCATTGATGACGTTTATTCAGGCGGGACCATAGCTGATGGCAGGTATCCGCTTCTGAGTACCGCCATTGCGGCTGGTTTGTTCCACCCGAACTGTCGTCATAACATGACTACGTTCATTCCAGGCACCAGTTCACTGCCTAAGCCTGTCGATGATGCAAAAGCTTTGGCCAATTACCAGGCAGAGCAGAAACAGCGCTACATGGAACGCCAGATACGCAAGTACAAGCGTCTGGAAACGGGCAGTGTGGATGAAGGAAACCAGGCGAATTACAAGGCTAAGGTTAGACAGTGGCAAGCCCAATTGCGGATTCACCTGAAGGAACATGATTACTTACGCAGAGATCCCAAACGGGAGAAGGTAAGAGTTTGAAGGCCCTAGCTGAGACTGCTGGGGCCTATTGCTCGTTGACCGGAGCATCACGGTCCGCTCCCTTAGCTGGAGAGCAGCTATATAAATCTATGGAGGCTGATGACAAATGGATTGGCTTAGAGAACTGTTGAAACAAGCAGGTTGGGAAGATGCGAAGATCGATGCATTTATTGGGGACGTAAATAAGGAATTACCGAAGCACTTTGTACCTAAATCGCAGTACAACGAGTTATCCGATACTAGGAAGAAGCTGGAGAAGGACGTTGCAGATCGTGATAAACAGATTGATGATCTGGGCAAATCTGCGGGACTGTCTGAGGATCTGAAACAACAGATCGAGACGCTGAAAACAGAGAACCAGACGGCCAAGCAGCAGTATGAATCGGATCTGAAGGAAGTCAAAATCAGCAACGCCATTACGGCTGCACTAACCGGCAAGGTGCATAACGAGAAAGTTGTCACAGGTCTGATCGATAAGACGAAGCTGGTTCTTGGAGACGATGGCAAGATTGTTGGTCTTGATGAGCAGCTAACAGGCTTGAAGACGTCAGATGCTTATTTGTTCAAGCCTGAAGAAGGGCAAGGCCAGCAACAACAGCAACAACCCGGCATTAGAGTAGGCGCAGGTAGAACAGATCCGCCTGCTGGTGGACAACTCTCCTTGGGAGATGCAATTGCTGCACAATTAACAAAATAGAATAGGAGCTGATTTGAATGGCAGTAACATTGGCAGAAGCAAAGAAAAACGTACAGGATGCAATTACACTTGGGGTGATTGATGAATTCCGGAAGAATAACTTTCTACTGGAAAACCTAACCTTTGATGATGCGGTTTCCCCAACTGGCGGGGGCTCTACATTGACTTACGGTTATACCCGTTTAGTCACGCAACCTACAGCTCAGTTCCGTGCAATTAATACTGAGTACGTACCCCACGAAGTAACTAAGCAGCGTCACACCGTTGATCTGAAGGTGTTCGGTGGTACGTTCCAGATTGACCGAGTTATCGCTAATATGGGCGGAATCGTGAGCGAGGTTACGTTGCAAATGGAACAGAAGGTTAAAGCTGCACAAGCGCTGTTTAACGATACGGTTATCAACGGTGATTCCGCAGTGGACGCTTTGGCTTTTGATGGCCTTGACCAAGCCTTGACAGGTTCCAGCACAGAGTTTATCCCGGGAACCGCTCTTGACCTTTCGAATGCTGCGGCAGTTAAGGAAAACTACGTTGATTTCCTCCACATGCTGAATAAATTCCTGAAGAAACTGGACGGAAAACCTTCCGTTATAGCTAGTAACTCAGACATGATTACAGCAATTCAGCTTTGCGCTCAGTTGGCTGGACGTTATCAAATCTCTACTAATGAATTTGGAGAGCAAGTTGAATCATACAATGGCATTCCTTTGCTTGATTTGGGTGAGAAAGCAGGAACAAATGATCCTGTAGTAGCGACAAATGGCGCCGGAGAAGCACCGCTTTTCGCTATGCGCCTTGGTTTAGACGGATTCCACGGTGTATCTATGGCAGGCGTAGCGCCTGTTCAGACGTGGTTGCCTGACTTCACCACATCGGGAGCAGTGAAGACGGGTGAGGTGGAGATGGTTGCGGCCGTGGCACTGAAAGCGACCAAGGCAGCTGGCGTAATGCGTAAAATTAAAGTTTCCTAGGAGGAATAGACCATGGCTAAAGTATTTGCACCAAATAAGGAATACACAGGCTTGTCCGCAGGCGTTGCCTTCGCAAATGGCGTGGGTGAGACGGACAACCCTCATTTGCTGAGCTGGTTCGAGTCGAAGGGCTACGAGGTTGAGAAGGATCCCGTAGATCAACCTGATGATGTACCTGTTCTTAATCTGGAGCCTGGTGATATCACAGATGGTAAAGCAACGGATCTGCCCGCTGATCCGCCTGAAGATAAATCGGCAAAAAGCACTAAAGCCGGAAAGTAGGTGCCATATGCCCTACGCTACACCGGATGAATATGAGCTGTATGGAAACGGAATTATCCCGGCTGAGGACTTGAACAAGGCTCTTAGTCGGGCTTCCGACCAAATAGACAGCCTGACTTATAATCGCATCGTGCAACGTAGCCTGGACGGCCTGACAGCCTTTCAGCGGGAAAATGTGGTCAAGGCAGTATCTCAACAAGCGGATTTCCAGTATCAGTATGGGGATTACTTGGACTTTCCCTTGTCGGGATACTCCGCAGGCAGCGTAAGCGTGTCATTTAAAGCTGTTGAAGGTGCTGGAGGGGTTAAGACTACCGAAGGCGTTACAAGCCTGCTGAGGGCAACCGGGCTGATGAATAGGGGGTTGTGAGGATGCGAGGTAAGTTTCCGTTTCCGCACTGGATTAATAACGCAACGGTTGAAGTATTTAAAACCGAGCTGTCAGAAGACGGGGAGCCAGTTGAGACACAGCTCTATTCAGGGCCTTGTAACTATGATGAGAAATCAAAACAAGTGCTGGATAAGGAGCGCCGACTGGTCCGCCTGTCTGGCCGAATAATCATTGAAGGCGATATAGCCCCCGGTCAACAGATCGAGGGGTTTGTTCGTGTTGTCGGTGCTGAAAGAACAATTTTTCGATCCGAGCGGCCACGAAATCCAGATGGCAGCATATTCAGTACTGAACTGGAGCTGAGCTGATGGTTAAAGTGAAGGTGACGATGGATCCCAGGGCAATGCGTGAAATCGCAAATGCTCCGTTGAAAGCACTGGAGCAAGTCGCCAACGGGAAAGCAGAAAGCATCCTGACCGAGATTGCAAACGCTCAGGTCGTGCCAAAACAAACAGGTGAGTTGGAACGCAGTGCCTGGGTAGATACTACGGGGCTCAAAAAAGGCAAGGTCAAGATTGTGTATGACACGCCGTATGCACGCCGTCTATACTGGCACCCAGAATACAACTTCCGCAGGGATAAGAACGCCAACGCCCAAGGGTTGTGGCTGGAAGCTTGGCAACAAGAGCAGAAGGGTTGGATACGTAAGACGTTTGAAAAGCTGATCAAGAAGTTCGGGGGTGGGTTCATCAAATGATGCTGTCCGAGATTCGGGATTGGCTTAAAACACAGATCGATTCCCCAAATTGGTACATTGGCAAGATTGATGGGAAGAAGGAACAGTCCGTTGGGATCTACAACCTGAACACCGGACAACCTTACATTGCCATCGGAGGGCTGGAGAACACCAGCTATGCCAGCAAGTCCATATCCATCCTGGTGCACTGGTCCAAGAATGCAGATACAGCGGAGCGTAAGGCCCATGAGGTCTATGCTGCGCTATTTGGTCGTTCTGATGGCGAGATAGCAGGGCACCGTGTCATTGCCTTTGAGATGCGGACACCGTGGCCTATTGATGTGGGCACGGATGATGCAGGGATTTACGAATATGTGATTGAGACAACGATTTATTACGAGAGGTAGGGGAATGGAATGCCGACAACAGGCGTATTTCCGGTTCATAACAATATTTTCAAAGTAGGTATTAAGGGCCGCGTTTCCACAGATTCAGACATGAAAACGATCAAGGATCTGGAGAATTTCGCGCCAGCCATTGACGGTAATACGGAAGAGTGGAGTTCGATGGACCAAGGGGGCTGGACAAGACGGGCGGTGACAGGCAAGTCGTTGTCCTTTAGTTTCAGCGGGAAGCGGAACTATGGCGATCCAGGTAATGACTACGTTGCGGGTCTGATGCTTGGTACAGGTCAACAGGTCGAAACCATCTTCGAATGGACCATGCCATCCGGCGCGAAGCTGACCATGGATTGTGTCATTAACTTGACCACACCAGCAGGTGGTGATTCGACGAACATCGACGGTCTGGAGTTCGAGCTACTATCTGACGGTAAGCCAGAATTTGAACCTGCACCAACCACACCATAAACATAAACCAAGGGGGATTTATCCATGTCAAAAGTTATTAATATCACAGACAAGTTTTCTACAGAACTGCCGTCCATTCAGATCGGTGAAAAGCTGTATCCGGTCAATAACGGTATTTCAGCCATGATGGCGTTTGAAGAAGCGGCAACAGGCGGCTTGACTGGTATTTTGAAAGCCTTGGAAGGCGCGTTTGGCAAAAAGGCATATAAGGAAATGGATGTCGAGGGCATGAGCATGGGAAATATCATGGTTCTGGCATCGGCAGTTCTTGCGGCGATGATGAACATTACCTATGAGGAAGCGAATGCGCGATTTCAGCGGGAAGTCCAGTCCTGACGGCTGGTATGACCTGTACGAAGATTGGGAACTGATTGAATCCAGTCTTGCCAAGCAGTACGGCATCCGTATTCGGCAGCAGGGAGATATGCCGTGGGAAGAGTTTTGTACATTGGTCGGGGGCCTTATGCCAGATACACCGCTGGGAAGCATTGTATCGATCCGTGCAGAGCAAGACCCCAAGACTATTAAGGGATTCAACACAGATCAGCGCCGAATCTATAACGAGTGGCGAAAACGGCAGGCAGTCAAACAGTTGGACAACCCTGTTGAGTTGGATCAGCAGATGAAGAATCTGGAAGCCGCAATGGCTCGGGCCTTTGGGGGTGAGTAGATGTCAAGTGCAGGCCACGTAGATTTAGACTTGGGCTTGAACTACGGAGCCTTTCAACAGCAGCTCAACGGTATCTCCAGTACCGCTACCAACCTGGTGGGTGGGGCCTTCAAGAAGCTGGGCGGGATCGTTGCCGCGGCCTTTGCTGTCAATAGCTTAAAAGAGTTTGGTAAGGAAGCCATTAACCTGGCATCGGATTTGGCCGAAGTGCAGAACGTGGTTAACGTCACGTTCGGTGCCATGACTAGCCAAATTAATAACTGGTCCACTAACCTTATTGACAGCTTTGGTTTGTCGGAGCTGGCAGGGAAGCGATATGCATCCACTATGGGTGCCATGCTCAAGTCATCCGGGATTTCCGGTGAAGCCATGAAACAGATGTCTGTCAAGTTGACGGAATTATCTGCTGACATGGCTTCTTTTTATAACATCACGAATGACGAAGCGTATTACAAAGTGTTCTCCGGTATGGTCGGTGAGACTGAGCCGCTGAAGCAATTGGGCGTAAACATGTCCGTGGTCAATATGGAAGCCTACGCCATGTCTCAGGGCATCACAAAGTCTTGGTTAGCCATGACCCAATCTGAACAGGCCATGCTTCGGTATGGCTATTTGTTACAGGTTACGGCCGATGCTCAGGGTGACTTTGCCCGTAATGGTCAGAGCTGGGCAAACCAAGTCCGTATGATGTCGGAACAGTGGAACATCTTCAAGGGCACAATGGGTGCGGGATTTATTAATATCCTCACTCCGATCCTGAAAGGGCTCAACTGGATCATTGCCAAACTACAAGTTGCGGCGGCTTATTTCAAGGCATTCACGGAGTTGGTGTTTGGGGATGCAGTGAACGCTGGTGGTGCCGGAATGACGGTGGCCACCGATGCCATGGGCGGTATGGGTGATGCAGCAGCGGCCGCAGCTCCTGCTGTAGAAGATACAGGGAAAGCGGCTGAGAAGGCAGGCAAGAAGGCGAAGAAAGCCGGAAAAGACATGAAGGGCAGTCTGGCCGGATTCGATCAGCTCAATACACTGGCACAATCCGCAGCGTCCGCTCTGGATGATGCCGGGTCAAAGGCGAAGGGCGCAGGTGCTGGTATAGGCGGGGGCTTGGGCGGTTTGGCTGGGTTTGGTGACCTGGACTTGGGCACACCTTCAATTGAGATCGATCCGATCAAGCAGCAAGTGGCAGCCTTCTTGGAAGACATCAAATCCCGATTTAGTAAAGCCTGGGCGTATATCTCTTCGGGCTGGGGCGAAATGCGGCCGGCACTGCAACCGTTCATTGATATGATGGTGCCTATTCGTCAATCGGTATCAAACATGGGCAAGACGTTCTTGGATCTGAAAGACAAGGTTCTTGTTCCGATGGCCAAGTACATTTTGGGTGACTTTATCCCAAAAATCGTTACTGGATTCGTTAAGTCATTCGCTCCTGTCATTGCAAAGCAGATCGTATGGACGTTTGATTTCTTGGATCGGACATTCCGGAATTCCACGGATCAATCCATTAAGTTGTGGGAAAACGTTTGGTTACCAAGTCTGGAGAAGGTGAAGAACGCCTTTGTTACCAATATGCCGTTAATCGCGGCAGCCCTGCAAAGCCTACTGGATGGAACATTGAACCCGTTCACGGATTTCATGATGAATGACTTTGCAATCCCGGTATCTACGGTGCTTGCTGAGACGCTGGTACCCATATTCACAGATACACTGGTCTGGGCCATTGACACATTCACCAAAACGTTCACGAATGCAGTCAACCATATCAACGATCTATGGGACAGCACGCTGAATCCGGCGCTGGAGAAGTTCAGGGATTTGTTCTTGGACATCATTCCGCAGATCGGGAAATCATTTTCTGACTTGCTGAATGGTACGTTAAAGCCGTTTGTGGATTATGCCTTGAACGACTTCATCATTCCGATTGCGGCGAGAGTCATTGATACGCTGGTACCTGTGTTCACGGACACACTCGTTTGGGCTTTCAAGGAAGCAGCCAACACGTTTGAATTTGCTGTAAAAATGATCAATGACATTTACAACACTGTGTTGAAACCCGTGTTTGATTTGATCAAGAAAATTGTTCTGGACACGTTGGAGACAATTAAAGGATTGTGGAATAAATACGGGGCCGAGCTACTTGCGAAGCTGACGGAGTTTATGGAGAACACGCGAAAGCTGTTCCAGAAACTTTGGGACGATATCCTGAAACCGATCATAGAGCCGTTCCTCAAAAAGCTGAATGAAATTTGGGACGGAACACTCAAGGGGATTATCAAACAAATCGGTGAAGTGGTCATGAAGCTTGTTAACGCTGCGCTGGATATCTACAACAAGTTCATTGTGCCGTTGATCGGCTATGTTATTGATAAGCTGGCTCCAAGCTTCACGAAGGGCTTTAACATCATACTGAACATCGTGACAACGGTCATTGAGAGCATAGGTGGCATCATCAAAGGGCTGCTGAAAACACTTGGCGGGGTCATTGATTTTGTGGCGGGTTCCTTCACTGGTGATTGGCGCAAAGCTTGGACAGGCGTAAAAGACATTTTTGGCGGGATATTCGATTCCTTGTACAGCTTGGTCAAAGCACCGCTGAACCTGATCATAGATGGCATTAACAAGGTCATTGAAGGATTCAACAGCTTGAGTGTGAGCATTCCTGAGTTTGAGGTCTTTGGTCAGAAAGTGGGCGGGGGTAACATTGGGGTACCACAGATCCCGAAAATTCCGAAGCTGGCAAAAGGCGGTTTGGCCTACGGGCCTACGCTTGCCATGGTCGGGGATAACCGAGGGGCTTCCGTTGACCCAGAAGTCGTGTCGCCGTTGTCCAAGCTTCAAGACATGATCGGTGGCAACAATCAGCCGATGGTGGAAATCTTGCTCCTGATTCTGGATGCCATCAAGAACGGAGACAAACAGACCGTCATCCAGCTCAACGGTACGGAGCTGGGGCGTGCTACTGTGAGTGCAATAAACGACATTACAAGGCGTCAAGGCCGTTCACCATTAACGACATAGGAGGGATGCAGATTGGAAATCAAAATTAATGGTCAAGTGATTGCCGCTTATCCTTCATCGTACCAGGTGACGGTGCTTGACTTGGATGACGCAAATTCATCCGTGCGTACTGCAAACGGGACCTTGAACCGGGACCGGATAGCAGTCAAACGGCAGATAGACATGACTTGGGGGATGCTGACATGGGCAGAAATGTCCTCCATCCTTCAATCCATGTCCAATGTGTTTTTTGATTGCACTTTTCCAGATCCGATGACAGGGAAACACGAAACCAAACGGATGTATGTCGGCAACCGGCCTGCACCGTTCAGTGTGATGAGTGGCGGCGTGATGTACTGGTCTGGGCTCAAATTGACGCTGACAGAGAGGTGATCAGATGTATCCAATATCGCCGCTCTACACGGATTATTTAAGACGGCCAGACCGGGAATTCATTGTCAAGGCTCTGGTGGGTAGTGAGGAATACGATAGCAGTAGAATTGTGGATTTCAGTATTGAGAACAGTTTGAGCCTGACCGATGGCTTCCAGATCGGGACGGCCATTCCCTCCAAACTGACAATCAAACTTCGAACAATTGAGATCATTCCGGCGAATGCCCGTATCGTGCCGTACCTTTCCCTGTCTCTGGCTGGTCTGACGTGGCTAGAAGCACAGTACCCATGGCAAGACATGAACATCACTTGGACGGGCTCAGGGACGGACTGGTTGCCGCTGGGAGAGTTCTTTGTAGATGATCGGGAGAAGATCAATGATGTCTGGACGTACACCTGTTACGACAAGCTGGTTATGGCTAATGTGGCGTACATATCATCTTTGACGTATCCCACCACACAAAGAGCGGTCTTCAACGAAATTTGCAACCGGCTTGGATGGACGTATGACAGCAGCGTAGTTATTAATCCGGCCTATCAGGTGCAGGCGGGGCCAGCAGGGTACACGATGCGTCAGGTGCTTGAATATATTGCTTCCGCGAATAGCGCAAGTATTTTTATTGATAAGGCTGGCACCTTGAAATTCAAGCGGTTTACAGCTTCCGAAAACCCTGTATTTGAAATGACAACCGCCGATTACGTGGTTGCCAAAATGACCAATCCTGTTAAGTCATACAGTCGTGTAGTGGTGACGTACAACACTGAGGATGAGCTTCAATATGAAGCGGGTACCGGGGATGAGAACCATACCCTCTACCTGGAAAACCCGTTTATGACCCAATCGCAAGTAAACAACTTGCAGGCTACGCTGAACGGCTTCTCGTATCTGCCTTTGACGATGGAAGCGAGGGGATACCCGCAGCTTGAACAAGGTGACGTCATCGGGTTTGAACAGCAAGAGGGCACGACATGGGATGAAACGGTATCCACTTGGCAGGATACGAATATTCCATGGGATGGCGTTGTCAGGTACAAGACCATTATCCTGCATCAAGTATTCAGTTTTGCAGGCGGCTTGAAGATGAGCTTGGAAGCACCGTCTGTGTCCGAACAACGCAGTGAGTTTATCGTTGAAGGCAGCCTAACGCAACAAGTAAACAAGCTGAATAAGGATGCCCTCAAGGAAGGCAAGTCCTATTACGGGGCGACCATCACACGTACTGAGGGATTGATCATTGAGCGGGAAGACCACAGAAGCAAGGCGGTTTTCAACTCAGATGAATTGACCTTCTACCGTGGATCGGATAAGGCCCTTTGGTTTGACTTGCCAAGTAACCGATATAAATTCAATGGTACTCTGGAAGCCGTAGATGGAGTATTCAGCGGAACCTTGCAGGCGGCTGGTGGAACATTCACGGGTGACCTTCGAGCCGCAGGCGGCACATTCACCGGGACATTGCAGGGTGTGAATGGGACGTTCAGCGGAACACTCCAGGCAGCTAACGGAACATTTCACGGCACGTTGATTGCTGGTCGGGTTGAGGGTGGAGAAATCATTGGTTCATACATCCAAGGTGCTGACATCCTGGGTAGTAAGATTAGGACAGCAGCGAGTGGAGATCGGATCGAGCTAGACCCTAATGGATTCACCTTCTATGATTCTGGTAATGCACGCCGGGTCACTTTGGGTACCAATCCATCTGCGAATATCTCAGGTCATACGTACTATAATTCCGGTGGTCAATCCCAGGGGCTTATCTATGCCAATTCTAGCGAGTTGGCGGTCATAGGCAATAATGGATTGCTAATTGGTGCGACATCAGGGATCACAACTTTGCAAGGGAATGTGCGATTTACAGGTGGCAGCGTGAGTGGTTTGTCATTAAGCACTGATCAGGTTGTTGGACTTCAGTCTCAATTGCAATCCTTACAAAATCAAATTAATACTTTAAATTACACCCTGAACAATCACCGACATACTGTAACTACTGCTAACCATAATCACGGGAATAATGCAAACCTACCAGGAACAGGTGGCGGAACCTTTACGACATCAACCCCGTAATGTATCATAATAGGTAAATTGAACCAATACGGAGGTTGAATATGAAAAAGGCTGCATACATCGCCGGAGGTATCTTGATTGGAATGGTTGTTTCGACAGCAGGCGGCGCGTTTGCTGACACTGTGAAAAGTGTAGTTGGCAAAAAGGTTACGGGTGAGTATACGGTGATCGTGGACGGTAAAAAATTGTCGGACAAGGGTGCAGTAATTGACTCGCGGGCAAATGTTCCAGCACGAGCACTGTCCGAAGCGTTAGGGGCTGATGTAAAAGTGTCAGGTAAGACTATCACCATCACGTCAACAGACGATTTACAGAATATATCAGGTTCAGAGCCTACGGACAATCCAGCAGCTACGACATCAAGCAATAAATATATTGGTGGTTCTAAGTCTAGTCTTCAAACTTTAAGAGATAGTATATTAAACAATACTATTAAACCCACTGAGGAAGGCAGACAACGTATTCTCAATCAAATAACTGATCTCAAAAAAGCCGAAGCTGATGGAATACCCGTGAGCAATATTGGTGTTTTTGAAAACGAACTGGCTTCCTATGACAAGATTATCAAGGATGCAAACGCCGATCTGAAGCTGATCGATGAAGCACTCTTAACAGCTAAATAATATCAACATTACCGAGAGTCCATTTCATGGGCTCTTTTTTTGTTGCCCAAAAAGGGGATGATTTCTTGGAAGTGGACGGTATTACCTATAAAAGACCATTGGCGTGCTGCGGATACTGTGGCACGTCTGTTTTTGTTCTGCACAAGGATGTCCAGGCAAAGGAACAGATTTTTGAAAGCATTCTGAAATCCAAAGGGATTCCACCGCAGCCTGATCCGTTTCCGGAGCAGGAACCACGATGCGCTACTTGTGGCGAGGTTTGGACTCAATCTGATTTTACATTGAGGGAGGGTAAAGAACGTGGATGAACAGCGTATTCGGGAAATTATCCGAGAGGAATTGATTGCCCATGACGACCGGATTAAGGCTGAGGTTATCACGATCAGAGTCAATGATCAGATGAAAGCAACTATGCTTGGGGTTCTCAAGAATATGAATCGGGGTGGCACAAGTGAAAATTAGGAAAGTGCTAGAGCTGTCCATCGATGTAGATAACGTGTTTAATGATTTGCCACATATTCTGCGGGCTTTGCTTGATACGATGCCCGACAGCGAATCGAAGCTTGCCTTACTCAACACAATCAAGATGGACGTGGATCATTTTTTGAAAGGAGCTGAAACAAATGGCGAACCGTTACGCGAATCTGGTCGGAAGTAAAAAGATCAATGAGGATTTTGGTAACATCAATATCGGCTTTGACCGTGTGCAGGCTGAAATGGATACCAAAGGCACGCCAGCCGATGCCCAGGCTAAAGCCGATGCAGCTAAGACGGCAGCCATTGCCGCAGCCGCTGCTGATCTGGCTGCACATAAGGCACGTGGAGCCGATGAGCATCCCACGGCAAAGGGAAATGCCGCAGGTTTTATGAGTGCGGCCGACAAGCTAAAATCTGATGCCAGCACCAGCGCTGCAACCCCTGACACGCTCATGCAACGTGACACCGCAGGCCGCGCGAAGGTAGCGGCTCCAGCGGCAACAGATGACATTGCCCGGAAGGCAGAGACAGACGCCATACAAACCAATCTGGACAGCCATACGGGCGATACTGTAAAGCACGTCACACAGGCCGAACACGACAAACTGGATGGTATTGCTGCCGGAGCTGAGGTCAACCAGAATACATTCGCCAAGGTGAATGACGTGGAAGCAACCAGCAAGTCCGATACAGTCACATTTGAAGGCGGTACGGGGATCACGGTCACGACTGATCCAGAAGGCAAACGTGTTGTATTCACGGCAACGGGTGAAGCAACGCCAGGTGCCCATGCATCATCCCATATCACTGGTGGTACAGACGTCATCCCTGACGCTGTGATTGGCGGTTCCAGTGGCCTGATGAGTGGAGCGGATGCCAAGTTTGTCCGGCAGGATGGGGAGAGCAAGACAGGGGCGCAGGCCAAGGCAAACGCAGCCGAACAGGCAGCCAATGCGTATACGGATCAGAAAGTTGGGGAGATCGTTATTGATGACGCATCCTTAACAGATAAGGGTATCGTCCAACTGTCCAATGCAACAGACGGTGAATCAGAAAACGTGGCTGCTACAGAGAAAGCGGTTAATGATGCGCGAAAGGCTGCGATAAGAGATGCAGGTTTAGAAGTTGATAAGACGTACATTCGGAAGAACCGTCCATCTAATCTTTTGCCAAACAGTTCCGCAGAAATGCAGATACAGGGGTGGACTAATGTATCCTCTGTCCCTTTCGTATCTTCTAATGATGTAAATGATGAAGTTTCTACAGCATTTGTAAGTAACGGAGCAACCACAAGTACCAGTAGTATCTTAAAATCTGACAATATTTCGATTCGATCTGGCGTAACTTACACGCTAAGCGCTGATTTTATAAACCCAGGGGGAATTGCTGGACAAATAATTGTAAGTCTTAGAAATGCTTCTGGTGGGTCCTTAGTGGAATCCATTAGTTGCGATGCTGGAACATCCTGGCACCGTAAGGCAAATACCTTCGCATTAGGTCTAGGCACGTACTATGTTGAGCTTTCTATTCCGTTGGGTCTGAGTGGAGTTAATCGTAGGGTTCGGAAAATTATGTTTTCAACTGGTACGGATGGAGACCTATGGAATCAAGATTCTAATGATCGATTGCTTTTTCAATCTGTCAGTGATGGGAAAACAGCCATCGCAGCCGCTATCACTGGCAAGGGAGTAGCAGCATCAGGCAGCGATACATTTCCACAATTGGCTACGAAGATTGGACAAATTGCAACAGGACTTCGGTTTGTTGAAGGTACTGGTACGACAACAGATAATTTCATAACTCAGAGAGGAATGGCATTTAAGCCTAAATTGATATTTTTATCAGTCCTATCAGCAAAACCTCATGATGCATCATCTACTATATACATTAGCAGTTTTAAAATATATTCCGAATACGGAAATGTAGGTAATGGATTAGATACAATGTTTCGATTCCTCTACGGGATAACGGCTGTGAATGGGAGTCCGCTCCTTCAGAATACAGATCCGTTCACTATATATAATGACGGATTTCGAGTCCCATTCGCAGTATCTTCGACTGGGAATACTGGATTAACTTATAAATATATAGCTATAAGCTAAAGGGGGGTTAACATGCAGTTAGGGAATCGTATTATCTACAACCAAGACGGATATATCGTTCATCAAACAGGTGAGGTGCAAGGAGATTTGCTTCCTCGTGCAGAGATCACATCTTTAGATTTTGTTGATTTGGATTACGGCGTAATTGACTTTAATAAACAGCGTATTGTGAAAATCGATCCCGATACAAAACAACCTATATTGGAAGACATCGAATCAACCTTAACGCCTGAAGAACAACGTATAAAAGATTTGGAAGATCAACTATTACTTTTGGCTGATGCCAGCACGGGAGGTATTTTATAATGGTAAACTCAGTTGTTGCTCGGATTGCTGCTGATCGGATCATGAATAAAGGGATGAATCCAAAGACGGGTCAAGTGTACTTACTTGATGACATCACCAATACCGATTATCGACAAGCCGTTGAAGATTATATTTTGGAAAATACCGAAGGAATTTAACAGGCGTTCCAATTATGGAGCGCTATTTTTATGCCCTCTGGAGTGGTCAGGGGGCTTTTTCATATTAGACAGACGGGGGATATGGAATTGGAAAACGTGGGGAAATGGCTTTTGGCTGTGGGTAGTTGGTCGGTGTCTTATTTATTTGGGGGTTGGTCTGGAGTGTTGGGTGTATTGCTTGTATTCGTGGTGCTGGACTACCTGACTGGTGTTGCTGCTAGTTGGATTTCAGGGGAGCTTAGAAGCAAAATCGGGATGTTCGGCATCGCCCGTAAGGTATTTATTTTTGCCATGGTTGCGGTCGGCCACTTGGTGGATGGCATCCTTGGTGATGGCCACTTATTCAGGGATACGGTGGCGTTTTTCTATATTGCGAACGAGTTGCTATCCATCACTGAAAATGGCGGGAAAATGGGAGCGCCTATCCCGGCCGTAATTAAACAAGCCATTGAGGTTCTGAAGGGCAAAGGCGGCAATGATAAAGATAGAGGAGCTGGTACAAATGTATAAAGTATGGATTGATGCAGGACACGGTGGTAAGGATCCGGGAGCTGTTGCAAATGGAGTGTTGGAAAAGGATATCGCACTAAAGGTATCGCTCGGGATCAAGGATCGACTGGAATCCTTATATGAGGACGTGCAAGTGTTACTCTCCAGATCCACGGACGTATTCCTGGATCTTCGTGACCGGACAGCGAAGGCTAATGCTGCAGGTGCTGATATACTGGTATCCGTCCATTGTAACGCTGGCGGCGGCAAAGGTGGCTTCGAGTCATTCAGATACACATCTGCTTCCCAAAACAGCATCAAGCTTCAGGACAAGCTGCACAAGGCGATCACGGCCAAACTGGGCGGCATAGATCGTGGTCAGAAGGCGCAGAACCTCCACATGGTTCGCGAATCCAAAATGCCGGCAGTCCTGACAGAAAACCTGTTTGTTGATGTGGCAGCTGACGCGGATCGTCTCAAGCAAGCGAGTGTGATCGATGCAATTATCGATGGCCATGTCCAAGGGATTGCTACATACTTGGGGCTGGTCAAAACAAAGGAAGACAAGCCAGTGACACAGGAGCAAAACGTTAACGTGCCAAGCAAATGGGCTGAGACGACGTGGAAGGAAGTAACGGATAAAGGATTCTTTGACGGTACACGCCCGGGTGCGACTGTTACTCGTGAGGAGCTGGGGACCGTGGTTAGCCGGATGTTACGCTATATTGAACAAAAAGGATAATTGTGGTAATATAAAAGAAATCCGATAGCATCGGTAAGAAGAGCTCCACTGGCATTACGCTGGTGGAGCTCTTTTTTTTCTCGATTGATAATATTGTAAAATACTAGAATATGATGTAACATTATGTTTGAATAATATTCCATTAAATGAAAGTTGGTGGATTAGATTACTTAAATTGGTTTTACTTTTATGCAATCTTAGGTATTCAGCAACAAATTGAACTAATTTAAAACTTAAAAATGATCTTGGGAGGAATACCTGTGAAAAAGAAATTATTTATGACTTTACTCTCTGTTTTAATGGTGTTTTCTTTTGCAATGCCTGCCTTTGCTGAAGTATCTTCTAAAAATTTTGATTTAGCCCAAAATGGTTCATCTATAAACGTTTTCTCTTATTTGAATGTTGATCCAAAAGGTACAGTTGAATTTAGTATAAATAATATTACTAATCAAGATTGGAATATAAAGGTGATCCTAACTAATGGGAATACCGGAAACTCTGTTGAAAGGTTGTTAACTAAAGCGAGTCCATCTGGTAAATTCACAAATCTTACTGGTTCAGATTCTTACATCATAGCAGTAAAGAATATTGACAATTCTTCTCGCAAAGGAACCTTGAATTTCTCATGGACCGGCACTTGGGGAGGATTTATTAATTAGGTAGTAGTATTGTAGAATTTAATACTTACAAAAAAGAGAGCCCTGTTAACCTTAATTGGTCAGCAGGGCTCTTTGCTTCGCATCTAATGAAGGAGTCTCTAATAAGAAAAGGCGACCCAAAGGTCGCCATTGTGTTTATTTAATCCCAAGTGCATCCTTGACTGAATTTTGCAGAAGCTGAGAGAAGTTCAGTTCAGCATCCTTGCCGGCATCCCGCAGCCATTGCGGAACGGTACAGTTTACTGTGACAGACTTATTTGCCGCTGCATCACGGTATGGAGGTAGAAATACCTCAACAAATACAATCCGGTCACTGGCATCGTTTAACTCAATGTCATCTGGATCGGAAGGCACGGGAATTGCCATATTATTATGCTCCATCTCAAGTATACAGTCGATCAGCATGTTTTTGGCATCTTTAACAGCTGTTTGAATGTTAGGGGCAAGCACCGCTGTACCTGGCACGTCTGGAAAGTACAAACCGACCCCACCGTCATCTGCTTTTTCAACCACCGCAGGAAATATAAATGTGTTCACCAATTTATCTAACCTCCTTAATATTATTTTATTATTATTGATATCAACAACTTATCGCAGAAAAAATTATTGATAACAATAACTTAATGCTAAAAAAAGTGTCAGTACATTATTCAGCTTTTGGGCAGCTATTGAATTATGAAATTCAACTTTTAAGCAGTAATCAACCACGCTAGGATAATATACATGTGAGTATCAATTTATCTAGCTCCCTTAATACTTATTTTTATTCTTGTCGTCTTCGTATATAGAAGATGACGAACCGGTCTATGCCGGAGGCAAGCGATGGCCTAAGAGAAGGGAGGGGTTAAAAAATAACCCCTGATGACTTCTCGATGCTTTTGAGTGTGCCAATCGGTATCGTCTGACCACTGTTGTGGAAACTGATGATAGCAAATCTGGATGGATCATCTTTATGTATCCATTTACTATGGCTTCCGCCGCCAGTATGTGAAGGGGATTTTATAAATCCTTCTTCTTTTAACCGTTTGAGCACTTCTCGTACCGTTCGCTGTTTCGGCATCGTTTACCTCCTTTCTATATTATGATTATAGCACGTGTTATTATGCGTGTCAAATAAAAATGCGTGTAAATATACGCATTAGCGAGAGTTGCAGCAGTGAACATATAAAAGATTAAAGCCCATAGGATAACCTGGGGTTAACTTGTTTCTACTATTATAAAGGGGCAGTCATGGGGCAATTAATTGTGTGTTCAACAATTGTATGCGCTGTTCATGACTGCCCCCATGCAGTTGGAATAGCGGTATATCTATCTTTTGACTATGTTGGATTAGCTCAGAATAGGGTGAGAATCAGCCTTCCAAGCTAATAGCGTGGGTTCGATTCCCATCACCCGCTTATATATTGATAAAGAAAGAGATGGTATTCACCGTCTCTTTCTTTTTTTTGCATTCACAGGCATATTGATCATGATTGTATATAAAGATCACGGATTATATGGCTGATTAGCATGTACCATCAAGTATTCCATCCTCACGATAATATTCCCTCTCTTTTAAGTCTGTTCTTAGTCATTGTGGAGTGTTCAAATAGAGAAGGTCTAACACATGTTCGAACACAAGAATATCTTTTTTTACAATATTTCATAAAAACGCTTACAAAAATAGCTTGCGTAAATCATTAACCTGTAATACCATATCAATTAAGCGCTTAACCTTTAGGGGTAAGGCGCTTAAACTTAACGTAGATTAAGCGCTTAACCCGTAAAGGAAAGGACGGCGATCAAATTCATGAAAACAATTCGACTGACGATGGCTCAGGCACTGCTTCGATACTTGGATCAGCAATATATCTCGGTTGACGGGGTGGAAACCAAGTTTGTGAAGGGAATCATCGGTATTTTTGGACATGGCAATGTAACAGGCATTGGAGAAGCGCTGGAGCGCAGTCCGGGAAGCCTGAAGTATATGCAAGGCAAGAACGAACAAGGCATGGTGCATACGGCAGCGGCTTATGCCAAGCAGAAGAACCGTAAACAGATCTATGCATGTACAACATCCATTGGACCTGGTGCTTTGAATATGATTACAGCGGCAGCTACTGCAACGGTGAACCGGATTCCGGTTTTATTGCTTCCAGGAGATAACTTTGCTACACGGGAACCAGACCCGGTACTTCAGCAGTTGGAAGTGAGCAGTGATTATACAATCTCAGCCACTGATCCATTCAAAGCCGTCAGCAAGTACTGGGATCGCATTGTTCGTCCCGAACAGCTGATGATTGCTGTTACACAGGCGATGCGTGTGCTAACCGATCCAGCAGAGACGGGAGCAGTAACGCTCGCATTGCCACAGGATGTGCAGGCAGAGGCGTACGATTATCCAGAATCGTTCTTTGCACGCAAAGTACATTATCTGGATCGTCGCCCCCCGGTACAGGCAGCCATTGAACGGGCAACGGAGCAGATTGCCCGTGGCAGTAAGCCGTTGCTCGTTGCAGGCGGCGGTGTGTTGTACTCTGAGGCATCCGCCCAGCTCGTGGAATTCGCCGAGGCATTTGGTATTCCGATCGCCGAGACGCAGGCGGGCAAGAGCGCAGTCTCTTGGGACCACCCACTGAATGTGGGGGCCATCGGGGTTACCGGCTCTCTGGCAGCCAATAGGCTGGCGAGAGAAGCAGACGTTGTGATCGGCGTCGGAACGCGGTTCTCGGATTTCACGACGGCGTCCCGCTCTGCTTTTCAACATCCAGAAGCGTCATTCATCAACATCAACCTGAACAGTATGGATGCCGCCAAGTTAGGCGGAGAAGCCATTCTGGCAGATGCTCGCGAAGGATTGCAGGCTTTGCAGAAGGAATTGCAGGAAAGACAATACCGAAGTGCATATGGCGCATCCGAAGTTGCTGATCTCCGCGCTGAATGGAATGCAGAAGTGGATCGGCTGTATGCAGCTCAACATGAAGCAGGGCTGGCACAGACTACAGCAGTTGGCATCGTTAACCGGACCATTGATCCGTCTTCCGTCATAGTGTGTGCGGCAGGCAGTCTGCCGGGTGATCTACATCGTCTGTGGCGTGCGTCTGAACCAAAGACGTATCACATGGAGTATGGGTTCTCCTGTATGGGGTACGAGGTAAGTGGAGCGTTCGGGGCAGCACTTGCCGAGCCGGATCGTGAAGTGTACGCCATGGTTGGTGATGGCAGTTATCTGATGCTGCATTCGGAGTTTGTGACCAGTTTGCAGGAACAGAAGAAGATGACCGTTCTCTTATTCAATAACAATGGATTCCAGTGTATTCATAATTTGCAGCGGGAACATGGTAGTGACGGGTTTGGCAATGAGTTCCGTTATCGGGAATCAGAAAGCGGACGATTGACCGGGGACTACATGCCAATGGACTTTGCAGCTCACGCCCGAAGCATGGGAGCCAAATCTTATAGAGCGGAGACAGCAGAACAGCTGGAACAAGCACTCCGAGATGCGAAGAACGAAACAGTGAGTACGTTGATTGAGATTCAAGTCGTGCCTGGAACCAATGCAGGTGGATACGAGTCATGGTGGAATGTAGGTGTACCTGAGGTATCTGCCGAAGAAAAAGTAGTTCATGCTCATCACACCATGCAAGCCAACCGTGCCAAAGCAAGACCGATCTAATCCGGTTTAATATAGTGAACCACAATGTTGAACGACAAAGGAGACGTGGAGCAATGAGCAAGCTGCCATTCCAGCTTGGGATTCATCCGATCAATTGGGTCGGTGAAGATGTGAAGGAGCATGGTGATGCGACAACGTGTGCACAGATTCTGGATGACATTCAGCGTCTTGGGCTGACAGGCACAGAGATGGGACGTAAGTATCCAACCGATCCCGATATATTGCGTGAGGAATTGAGTAAAAGGAATATCAATCTGGTCTCCCAGTGGAAATCCGTACTGTTCTCCGATCCGGCGTATCGTCAGTCGGAGTTGGACAGTTATCGCAGACATGCGGAATTTCTGCAATCCATGGGCAGTAAGGTGATCAGTACGGCGGAGGTAGGCGGGTCACTTCATTTTGATCCAAGACGAACTCCGAATGAAAAAGAAGTGCTCAGACTCAGTGAATCTGAATGGCATATTCTTGCTGAAGGGTTGAACGAAGCAGGAGCTATTGCTCGTGAACATGGGTTGAAGCTTACGTATCATCATCATGGTGGCACAGTGGTAGAGCAACCGGATGAGATTGATCGACTGATGGAGCTGACAGACCCTTCTCTCGTGTATCTGCTCTATGATACTGGTCATGCCTACTATGGCGGAGCCGACCCACTTGAACTGTTGCGCAAACATTATGATCGGATCGCCTATATCCATCTGAAAGATATCCGCCCGCATGTGCTGGATGAAGCACGCGCGGAGCAGTCTGACTTTGTCGGTTGTATTCGTAGAGGCGTGTTCACCGTACCAGGGGATGGATGCATTGATTTTGCGCCAATTCTGCAAGAACTGATCACACGAGGGTACGATGGCTGGGCGATGCTTGAAGGAGAGCAGGACCCTGCGATTCATAACCCGTATGAGTATGCCAAACGCTCCTTGAACTATATGGAGTCCTTATACCAACACAGCTGATTCGTTCAGCATTGCAGCGGTCAGAGGCCACACCTATGAAGTGAATAAGGAAGAAGGCCAGCAAGAGTATAACGTTACGATTGGAAAATAAAACTGACTTACTCTAGCCGTTTACGAGTTCTTACGATGGAATGAATAACTAGTCTAGATATCGATATACAACATGGAAAATCCCACTACAGAAAGGGGCTCACATGCAATGACTTACGTATCCTTTCCGGTATCCAGGAAGAAGGATTTCACCGCGATTGGCCGCTTGTGCATCGACTTGAACGCCAATGAGATCAATCGCCCGATGGAAGAGACGATGACGTTCACGAAATATGTGGGTGGCTCTCCGGCCAACATTACGATTGGCATGTCCAGGCTCGGTATGGAGACAGCTTTTATCGGCAAAATTGCAGGTGACCAAATGGGCAGATTCATCCAGAACTATCTCGAGAAGAACGGCATCGACACATCGAATGTGGTAACGGACGACACCGGAGCGGTAACGGGGCTTGCTTTTACCGAAATCAAAAGCCCAACCGACTGCAGTATCCTGATGTACCGGGACAATGTAGCGGATCTGTTATTACAGGCGCAAGAGGTGCAGGAGCAGTTGATCGCTGACTCCAAAGTGCTGCTAATCTCGGGCACAGCCCTTGCGCAGAGCCCATCCCGTGAAGCCGTATTGCAGGCACTAACGTATGCGAAGAAGCATGGCACGGTTATTGTGTTTGATCTGGACTATCGCCCATACACATGGACATCGGATGAAGAGACAGCGGTCTATTACAACCTCGCAGCCGAGAAATGCGATATCATCCTGGGCACACGTGAAGAGTTCGACATGATGGAGACATTCGACCACAATCCGGATCATAGTGATCAGGTGACTGCACAGAAATGGTTTGATTTTTCAGCCAACATCGTTGTCATTAAACACGGTAAGGAAGGGTCCATTGCTTATACGCGTGAAGGACTTTCTCACCGTGCGGACAGCTATCCGGCCAAAGTGGTCAAAACGTTCGGGGCAGGCGACTCCTACGCAGCTGGGTTCCTGTATGGATTGATGCAGGGCTGGACGATTGAGCGCAGCATGGCATATGGCAGTGGCGCAGCAAGTATCGTCATTTCAAGCCACAGCTGTTCGGATGCGATGCCAACGGTGGAACAGGTGAATGACTACATCGAACGTTGCAATCGGGGCGAGATCACCGTGTCTTGAAACTCGTTGCAATACTTTGAATAACACACTCATACAGATCAACATCAATGATATAAGTTCAACATAAGGGATCACACATAAGCGAAGGGAGACAGGGCTATGGGAAAAGGAATTTCTGAAGCGTCTGCAACAGCGACAATGGTACAAAACTGGATCGGAGGTGCCTGGGTAACCCCAGCGTCAACTCGTACGGAGCCGGTTGTGAATCCGGCCACGGAAGAAGTTATTGCACATGTGCCACTGTCCGAACAAGCGGACGTGGATCTGGCGGTTCAGACAGCACGAGAAGCGTTTAAATCCTGGAGCAGCACACCGGTTCCGCGCCGTGCACGTATTTTGTTCCGCTACCAGCAGCTACTGGTTGAACATTGGGAGGAGCTCGCCCGCCTGGTAACGCTGGAGAACGGTAAAAGTTATGCCGAAGCGTATGGCGAGGTATTGCGTGGCATTGAGTGCGTCGAGTTCGCGGCAGGTGCCCCGAATCTGATGATGGGTAAACAACTGCCTGACATCGCGACAGGACTGGAGTCAGGCATGTACCGTTACCCAATCGGAGTTATTGGGGGGATTACCCCATTCAACTTCCCGATGATGGTGCCGTGCTGGATGTTCCCGCTGGCTATTGCGTGTGGTAACACCTTTGTCTTGAAGCCGTCCGAGCGTACACCGCTGCTGGCAGGCCGCTTGGCAGAGCTGTTCAAGGAAGCGGGGCTTCCTGACGGCGTGCTCAACATTGTTCACGGTGCACATGATGTCGTGAACGGGTTGCTGGAACATAAGGATGTTCAAGCGATCTCCTTTGTCGGATCACAACCTGTGGCCGAATACGTCTACACTACTGCATCCAAGTATGGCAAACGGGTACAGGCACTGGCTGGTGCCAAAAACCACTCCATCGTTATGCCGGACGCCGATCTGGATCTAACCGTGAAAGAGATTACCAGTGCAGCTTTTGGTTCAGCAGGGGAGCGTTGCATGGCATGTGCGGTTGTTGTGGCTGTGGGTGATGTAGCTGACGAACTGGTACAAAAGCTGGTGGAAGCGGCAGACCGCATTACCATTGGTAACGGCATGGATGAGGGTGTGTTCCTCGGTCCTGTCATCCGTGGACCGCATAAAGAGCGTACACTCAGTTACATTGAAGCCGGAGAGCAGGAAGGCGCGGCATTGATCAGGGATGGACGTAAGGATCAGGCGACAGGTGAATCCGGTTATTTTGTAGGGCCAACGGTATTCGACCAAGTTGATAGCAATATGAAAATCTGGCAGGATGAGATCTTTGCTCCGGTACTCTCGGTGGCAAGAGTGTCTACGCTGGAGGAAGCCGTTGAGCTGGCGAACCGTTCTGATTTTGCCAACGGGGCGTGTCTGTTCACTCGCAGCGGGGCGAGTATGCGTCAATTCCGTGAAACAATTGATGCGGGCATGTTGGGTATTAACCTGGGCGTACCTGCGCCAATGGCATTTTTCCCGTTTTCCGGTTGGAAAAAGTCCTTCTATGGTGATCTGCACGCTAATGGCACGGATGGTGTTGAATTCTACACTCGCAAGAAGATGGTAACGGCGCGCTGGTAACAACCAGAGCATCACTCGGGCTAAGGGAACGCCTAGCCCATATGGACGCACATAGGGAGGATAACGGAATGGGCAAGGACAAAGTGAGAATTGGCATCATCGGTGCTGGACGGATCGGCAAAATTCATGCAGACAATCTCCTGCGTAACCCGCATGCCGAGATTGTGGGAATCAGCGACTTATTTGCAGGTCCTGAATTGGAGGCTTGGGCTTCCAACCGTGGCATCCCTGTTGTAACAACGGATAGTAGCCAGTTGATCTCGATGCCTAATGTAGACGCGGTGCTGATCTGTTCTTCAACCGATACACATGTGCCGCTGATCGAACAGGCCGCTCAGGCGGGCAAACATATCTTCTGCGAGAAGCCAGTCAGCATGGATCTGGCACAGACCCAAGCGGCTGTAGCGGCAGTTCAGAAGGCTGGCGTGAAGCTGCAAATTGGATTTAACCGCCGCTTCGATCACAACTTCAGACGGATACGTGCGCATGTGCAGGATGGTACGATTGGTGATCCACATATTATCAAAATTACTTCTCGCGACCCGAGTCCGCCGCCTGCGGAGTACATCCGGGTGTCTGGCGGGATCTTCATGGACATGATGATCCACGACTTTGACATGGCTCGGTATCTGTCCGGGAGTGAAGTGGAAGAAGTGTACGCTCAGGGCAACGTGCTGATCAATCCGGTCTTTGCAGAACATGGCGATGTGGATACGGCAATTGTTACGATGACCTTTGCTAATGGAGCGATTGGTGTTATTGATAACAGCCGTCAGGCTGTATATGGGTATGACCAGCGTGTTGAAGTATTTGGTTCGATGGGCAGCGCAGCAGCGGCGAATGATCATCCGAATACGGCTGAGATCAGTACAGCGGCCGGACTCATGCGCGACAAACCATTGCACTTTTTCCTGGAACGCTACAATGAAGCGTATGTACAGGAGACAGCCCTCTTTATCGATGCAATCATCCATGATACACCGGTTATCGTAGATGGCCACGATGCAGTACAGGCAGAACGAATTGCGCTGGCAGCGAAGATGTCGATGGAGCAGGGAAGACCTGTGAAGCTGAGTGAAGTCACTGGGGTGTCACTGGAATCGCAAACGGCAACGCCATAGTTGGATGATTAAAGTCACTTTTTTGAATAGAGCGCATGAATAGTCAAAGTTCTTGTTTTTATATGCATCAGGTTGTTATGGACGAATACAGAAAGGAGTGGATGACAAGATGTCAGAACGTATTGTGAAACCCGTGGTCAACCCGGAGGGAGACGGTACGCTTATAAACGTAACACCGGAATCGGCTGGGTGGGAATATGTTGGCTTTCAGGTAGCGAAGCTGGCGGAGGGGGAAACGCTAACCCGTGAGAGCGGTGATCAGGAACTCTGTGTAGTGCTTCTCAGTGGTTTCGCCAATGTAAGTACCCGGGAGCACACATGGGATAATATCGGAAAAAGAATGAGTGTTTTCGAGAAAATACCTCCGTACTCGGTCTACGTCTCAACTTCCGATCAAGTACAGATCACAGCACGTACCGAACTGGAAATCGCTATATGTGTTGCACCCGGTAAAGGCACGTACCCGGCTCGTCTCATTACACCCGAAGATGTAGGGGTAGAGGCGCGAGGGTATGGTAATCTGGAACGCCAGATTCACAACATTTTGCCGGAACAGAAGGAAGCGGACAGTCTGCTCGTTGTTGAGGTATTCACACCAGATGGGCATTGGTCCAGTTACCCGCCACATAAGCATGATCGAGACGCACTCCCGGATGAATCTTTGCTGGAAGAAACGTATTATTTCCGTGTACAGCCTGAGCAGGGGTTTGCCATTCAGCGTATATACACGGATGATCGTTCTGTGGATGAGACGCTAGCAGTGAAAAACGGTGAAGTGGTGCTTGTTCCGGACGGATATCATCCGGTAGGTGCTCCTCCGGGGTATGAGGTCTACTATCTGAACGTGATGGCCGGCCCTACTCGGACATGGAAATTCCATAACGACCCTGACCATGAGTGGTTGATGAAAAAGTAAAACAGTTCATGTTACGCACATTTTGCTCGCTTCAAGTTGCGTATGCAGACTTCCCCCTGCATAATGAGAAGAAGAGGATAATTATCTATGTATATTATATATAGCACAAATGGGGAAAAACAATGAAAGCAACCATATACGATATAGCACGCGAGGCGGGTGTATCCATTGCAACCGTCTCGCAGGTCATTAATGGCAAAGGCAAGATCAGTGAAAAGCGGCGCGCCGAGATTATGGAGATCATGGAACGCCTTCATTATCAACCCAGTGCGATCGCAGCTGCACTTACAGGTAAACAGACGTATACACTGGGGCTGCTCGTACCGGATATCTCAAACCCGTATTTCGCAGAACTCGCAAGAGCCGTGGAGGATCGAAGCCGTCAATTGGGTTACAGCGTGGTCATCTGCAGTACGGATAATAAGGACGAGCGGGTAGAGCGTTACCTGAATCTGCTCCAGCAAAAAAGGGTCGATGGCATGATGATCGGAACCGGGATCGATAATGCCGAAATTTTGTCACCCCTCTTGCAGCAGTCTATCCCTGTTGCTCTGATTGCCCGTCATATGCCATCCCTGTCGGTACATACGGTCACCATTGACGACATACTTGGCGGAGCACTCGCAGCGGATCATCTGCTTGAACTTGGACACACCCGTGTAGCGGTTCTGTCGGAACCGTCCAAAGTCAGCAGCAGTCAGGAACGTGTACGTGGATTCCGTGAAACGCTGATTAAGGCAGGTCATACGCTGGAACCGAATCAGATCCGAGAATCGGCAGCTGACTTGAGCTCGGCCAAAAAAGAGGCGTTACTGCTGCTCGGTGAGAAGGATCACCCGACAGGTTTGTTCTGTTGTAATGACATTCAGGCTATTGGTGCACTTCAAGCAGCCAAAGAGCTGGGTCTACGCGTGCCAGAGGATGTGTCCATTATCGGCTTTGATAATACCATTCTTGCTTCGGTAACCAGTCCACCGCTTACGACCGTTGCCCAGCCAATTGAAGAACTGGGACATCGCGCTGTAGATCTGTTGATTGAAGAGTTAAAGGATGAGCAAAAAGAACCGCAGAAGATTGTCCTGAAGCCCGAGCTGGTTATCCGAGAATCAGCAGGTCGTGTATTGAGCTGAAAACAATTAGGTTTCTGATGTAACCTGATCAGTTGTGCGGCCAAGTCTACGTGTGTCATATTCTTTTATGCAGATACGGGCTGCTTCATCCCTTATTACGAATATGTAACGTATCAACATAACAAACAAGCCGCATTCACCTTATAGGGGAACGCGGCTTGTTGATTTATATCTTGAACTTTTTCACTTCTTCAGCGAGTGTATTAGCTTGTTGGGCCAGTTCATTGGAGCGTTCCGAGATACTGGTAATATAATTGAACTGTTCTTGCGTTGAAGAGGCAACCTCTTCGGTGGAAGCGGCGCTCTGTTCGGACATGGCCGCAACACTGGAGATCACTTCAGCAATCTTGCCAGAGTTGTTATCCAATTCGGTTGTGGCAGAGGATACTTGTTGAAGCTGGGTGTCAATGCCTTCAATGGAATGCTTGATTCGCATAAATGAGTTGCGCATCTCATGTACAGCAGCAACCTGCTGTTCAATACCATGTTCAGCAGAATCGACCTCGCTCACACTTTGGTGGCTAGCCGCCTGGATTTCATTCAGCAACACGATGATGTCCTGAGCAGAGCCTGCGGATTGTTCAGCCAGTTTGCGTACTTCCTCGGCAACCACCGCAAATCCACGTCCATGTTCACCCGCTCTGGCGGCTTCAATCGAAGCGTTCAGGGCCAGCAGGTTGGTCTGGGAAGCAATACCTTGAATCATGCTGACGATGTCTTCAATCTTCTGTGATTTGTCTGCGAGTAGAGTGATTGATTCACCTACACGGTCAATCGATTGGCGGTTACCATCCGAAAGCTCCACCTGATGATCTACTGCTTGTAGTCCTGCTAGCATGGCTTCTCCTGCCTCACGCATCATCGTTACGGACTGCTCGACACTGCGATTGATGCCACCGACACTATCACTCATCTCTGACAGACGGCTTGAGCCATCATACACGGATTCAGCCTGTGCACTGGAACCTTGAGCGAGTTCATCCGTGGCGATGGAGATCTGCTCTGCGATGCGCTTGGTTTTATCTGTATGCTCCTGCATCTCACCCGAGATACTTTGTACGCGATCGGCAGAAGTCGTTACTTGCCTGAACAACGAGCTAAGTTGATCGGACATCTGATTGAATGCCATACCGAGTTCAGCGAATTCATCTTTGCCTTTGATCTGCACCCTTCCTGTAAAATCGCCACTCGACATTTGGAGGGAAGTCTCATGGAGATTTCTCAGTGGCTTGATGAAGAGTGTTGCGATCCAATAGGCACCTCCAAGTACAACCAATAATGTAATGGCGATAATTAGAATGTAATTGTTACGCAATTGATAATAGTCAGCATAGGCGAGTTTCTCAGATATGACTGAACCGACGATCCAACCTGTGCTTGGAATCTGCTTGAAGTAGAGAAGCAGATGTTCTCCGTTATATTGAAATGATTTTTGCCCTGATGGATTAGTTTGCATCTCAGCAAGTAACGGTCCCAATTGACCGTTGTCCACAGCTGAAGTACTTGCAAGATCAGCCTCGGGATGAGCTAAAATAACTCCCTTTTTGTCGAGCATAAAAGTGTAGCCTAGTCCATCCAGATTAATTTGGTTGACTGTATCGGTTAACTTGGAAAGTAGAATATCAGAAGCAACCACTCCACGTAATGCACCGTTTTCTGTCTTTACTGGCATGGCGATAGACACTGTAAATTGTTTGGATTTGTTGTCAAGGTAAGGGTCGGTAAAAATCAGCTTGTCCGCTTGTTTGGCCTCTTTATACCAAGAACGATCTCTGGGATCATAATCTGTATCTGGGACAAAGTCAGAACCGTTCATAAACTTGCCTTCCTCATCTCCGTAAAATATGTCCTCTAAATTGTTAGGGTTGGTACCCTTATACATGATAGACAAATAATCTTCATTGAGATCGGAAGCTGCAACAGCCTCCTGAATGACAAGGCCTAATGTTTCCACTAATTTCTCGTTTCCGTGTAACCAGCCGTCCAACTGAAATGTTGCGGTGGATATTAATCCTTCTAGTTTGTTGTTCACACTCTGAGAAGCTTGGTTTTCCGTCTGAACCAAACCAAGTGGTGCGAGCGCGCCTGCTGTAAGCAGAACAGTGACGAAGAAGGCCAACATCAATTTGAGTTTTAACTTCATACTTTTCCCCCTAGATGTCATGAATGTGTCAGTTTGTTTGAAGCTTATTATATATATCGTCAAATAATATTTAATCCTTAGGTGAGACCAAATGTATTTTGATTTGTGAATAGATGAGGGTTGGTAGGGAGAAAGAATGGAAATTGCAATTGAATAAAATGTGGGAAGATAACGAACACAAAACTGGTTTTATTTGATATATAATGTGTAAGGCTTCAATTCCAGGAGGAGGTTAGACTGTGAAAAACAGAATCAAATATATATGGGGTATCTCCATAATTATTGTTTTTTTAGCTATTGCAGTGCGTATGTATACTTCCGGTCAATACACCATGTATATCCCTAGCAAACATACGACGTTTCGAGCAGAGGTCACAGATCATATGACAATGCTGGATACATTGGATCGACTGACGATTAGGAAAATTTCCGACAATGAACCGTATAATGAAGATGATGAAATAACGATTACAGATCCCAAAGAGATTAGAGACATGCTGAAGCTATTAAAGGATGTTGATCTTAAAAGAGTACGGGAATTCGACGTTTCCGAAAGGAATCCGCATTACTATGAGTGGCGACTTACCATTAATAAAGAAGGTCGCTTTACCGATGGATTCGGACTGACGTTTTATAATGAAAATTCCATCTCCATCTACAATGAGGCGAAAACGAGAGACCAACTTGAGGACTACGAGATTACCAATGAGTTTGATCTGAATGAGATGGACCGCCTTTTTGGAAAGCTGAAGGAGGAGCAAACATGACCATTATATCCAACTATTATGTACGCCCTATTGACGAACAGGATATCCCTTTCCTGTGGGAAATGTTATACGCATCCCTGCATAGGAGAGATGGTGATGAACCTTTTCCAATCGAAAGTATTCATACTCCCGGACTGTCCAAATACGTTGAAGACTGGGGGAGAGAAGGGGATTTCGGATATGTTGCAGTTGACCAGCAGGGCAAGAGACTAGGTTCAATAACATTAAGATTCTATACGGATCAGAATGCGGGATACGGTTATGTGAATGCAGCTACGCCAGAGATGGGGATGGCTGTAACGGAAGATGCACGTGGAAAAGGAGTAGGGACCTTACTGCTTCAGACCGCATTAGATGAGGTTGAACGGCGGGGATTTGAAGCAGTCTCGCTTAGTGTTGACCCGGATAACCAAGCAATTCGCTTATATAGGCGGTTAGGATTCGTGGAGGAGTCCCTAAATGGTACATCGGTAACGATGGTGCGTGTAAGTAAACTTGAATCTTAAATGACGAGCGTTCGGATCACTGGCAAAACTGAGTAAGCCAAGTGGAACTGCAAAAGAAAAAGGCGCTTCCTCATGGGAACGCCTCCTTCTGTGTGCCATGTACAGCATCAGTATCTCTCTTATTCTACTTAGTCCGTATCACTTCAATATTATTTCAACAAAAATGCCAAAGCCTCGTCATACGTTTCCCATTGGAATTCAGTCTGGTGCGCCGACTCTTTGGAGATCCGATTCAATTGCATTTTGGCTATCGCACCACCTACGGCTACACTAGCTCGCTTCATCCCCCACTGTGCCAGTAGTTTCTGGTGTTCCACAATTTTTTCTTTTGTATCCTGAGGGAAAGCCTTCATGTTCCGCATATCTACTAGCACATCAAACGAATTTCCCAATTGTTCCGCTATTCTCTGGATTTCTGTATTCGTTTGTTCGACATGTTCAGGAGAAACAATACCTTCCCAGATAATTTCAATAATAGGTTTAGTTGAATCCAAACGTCTAACAGACATGTAGGCAACTCCTCGATAATAAAATAATATGTAATATATGAGACTATAAGCCTATTAATTATACCTTTTTATAGCGAGAATGAAAACTAAATTCATAATTTAGTGGTTCTTATGAACTACTTCTTCCTAGGGGAGTTAAATTCAGGGATTGTTATCATATCGTCATGGGGAGGAAGGTTGAATAGCTAAAAGCCACCCAGAGGTTGAACTCCAGACGGCTTCTACAACTGTACACGATAAAGTTAAGATAACTACTTAAATTAGAAGCCAATCTTCAAACTGTTACCTTCCGTTGCTACACCTTTGGAAAGAGAAATGCTCAGCTTTTGTTCTGCCGAGAAGCCTAGTGTTTCCCCATCATGCAGTGTGACGTCGTTCTCAACCACATACGTTGTGGTCATAAACATCATCTCAAATACATCGCTTAAGGACTCCGACGATTGCATAATCTCCATCTCTTCTTTTCCAAAGTTACGTAGTCCGTAAGTGTAAGCTGAGGCGCCTTCGGCATTTTGGAATAGTCCGATGAAAATCCAGAGCGAGACTGGCAACTCATCATGTTTGATCCCACGGCTGGTTTCGACATATTGACTGGCTTCAACAACAAGTGGGGCCATGTATATGGCCAGCGCGTGATCCAACTGTAACAAGGCACTTGCTGTTTGAGTGAACAGAACATGTCCATCAATAGCATTTGTTGCGTTCAGAACAGAGACAATAATCTGAGACTGGTGCCGTGAGGTAATTTGCTCCGCTTCTCGCCAAAGGATGTTGAGTTTGGCATTCTCTTCAACTTCACGGTCAGGCACAGGCGCGGCAATGTGGGCACATACCACCTGCATTCCATTCACTTCGAAAAAGAGATTGCCCTCCTCCGGGCGTTCTTCAATCTCGATATCCCATTCGTTCTTCATGTTCCTGATGAAGAGGTCAAAATCACAATCGTCACGCTCCAGCAGGACAAAACCCACGATGGTTTCACTGTAATTCGTCGATTCGACAGCACCACCTGCAGGTACCTTCTCCTTTTTGCGCCGCCGAAGCTTGTCAAACAATCCCATGACATGTTCTCCTTCCAATTCCAGAACGATTCTGGTCATTGTACACTGCTATCTATTCACTACCTTACCATAAAGGAGTTAACATGAATCGAAGCAATGCACCATTCGACAGAAATTACAGGAACAGAACGAGCAACAACGCAATGATCGCAGGCAAACCTTGTTTGATAATGATCGACCGTGAAGAAGTTGCTCCTCCATAAAGAGCCGCAATAATCACACACGCCAGGAAGAAAATCTGAATATGCTGTCCAACGGCAGCATCCGGATATAAGAGTCCCCAGATCAGACCTGCTGCAAGAAATCCATTGTAAAGACCTTGATTGGCCGCGAGGGATTTGGTGGATTTGGCGAATTCCGGCGTGAGATTAAAGGTTTTCATTGTGCGTGGACGAGTCCACATAAACATCTCCATCACCATGATATAGAAGTGTTCGACAGCTACAAGAGCTACAAAAATGATACTAATCAAAGGAAACACCTTGCTTTCTGATATGTAATTTATTTACTTGTCCATCCTAGTATAAGTGTTTGCAACAAGAACGGAAAGAGTAAATTTAATTTGTAACAATTTAATTGCGTATTATTAAAATAATATATCGTTTTCCAGTTGAGTTATTGATGTTGAAATTAAAAAATGGTTACAAAGGTAAGCATACGCCGATTGTCGACAATCCATTCATTGGGTAATAATGAACAATAAAGAAGTAATATTGCTCAGGAAAGGGAGGAGATTATTATGGGAACAGTTCAATTCGTCATGTTGGCTGATGATCCATCCACATTTGTAACCCGAGTTGTACCTTTTATCGACATTGAGCTTGCAGGAATTCCGGGTGACCGTCATTATGGTCTGCTTCGTCCGGCGGACTCACGTCAGAAAATCTACAAGCGTGGCACACCGATTGTGAATCGCCGCCAGATCAGTATTGTGTCTGAGGAAGAATGTGCTCTTATTGCTGAGAAAATGAACATTCCTGAAGTGCGTCCAGAGTGGCTGGGTGCCAATATACTGGTCCGTGGCATTGATCGATTGACGGAACTGCCTGCTGGAACGCGGCTCCTATTTCCAAACGGGACAGGGTTAATATGCGAAGGGGAGAACCTTCCCTGTGTACATCCGGGAAAAATGATTGAACAATTCTATGAACAGGACGGTTTGCGCAAAAAATTCGTGCCTGCGGCTCGCAAAAAACGCGGGATTGTATGCTCGGTTGAACGGGAAGGTGTGATTCACACGGGGGATACCATAGAAGTCATTCACCTGTCCTGATTTTCAAGACAGGTTTCTAATTGATCAGCTCTCAGCGCTCACCATGCGGATGTCTAGAGTGTAAGTATTCCTCTGGTGTACTGCCAATAATGGACTTGAAATCTCGGATGAAATGGGATTGATCATGATATCCAAGATCCTGAGATAGCTTAATCAGGTCACAGTGAAGACCGCGGTCCATCCATTCTGCAGCATTTTGTAGACGATACAACTTGATTACGGTTTTGGGTCCTATGCCCACATACTGATTGAACAGGCGTTGAAGCTTTCGGGTATGCATATTCCAATAAGAAGACAGATCATCTACTCTCAGCATCTCCCGGTTCTGTTCAATCTGTTGTACAATATCATGAACCATTCTCGCTTGAGCATCTTCAGCAGGAAGGTGTGCACATAATAGTTGGTCGATGTAATTGGTTTTATCCGCATCATCCCCCGCCCCAAGAAGCCGGTCTTCCAAGGATTCCGCTGTGACGTCCAGAATACTGGGGACATCCATCGGCTGTCCGTACAATGAAGAGACAGGAGCGCGGAGGAAGGGATAAAACCCTCCTGGTTTGAACTTCACGCCAAATACACGTCCTTTCCCGCTCACAAGATAGGAGAATTTACGTCCCGATGGTCCGAAGAAAAACGTATTGTTACGTTCCACAACCAGATTGACACAGGGGTTAGGCACGACATGTTGGGGATACGGTTCAAGTCCAGTCAGATCCCACGATACGATCCAGTAATGTTTAACAAAAGGGCGAAGTGCTTCGGAAGGAGCATGGCGTGTCAGTTGATATTTATGATCACCTTCATTCAGATTCAACAGGCCCATACTTTGTCTGTCTCCTTGTTCTACCTGTTTCATCTGAATCATCCCTCCTGCTCATCTCACATTATTTAGGTTCTCTGAACAACAATGCCCGCATAGCAAAACGGGGTAAAATGAGTTGCCTGCGCCATCTCGAAGGTTGACTGAGGAGGCGATAGAGCCATTCCAGGTTAAGCTTCTGCCATATCGCAGGGGCACGTTTGGTTCTGCCAGCCACGATATCGAGACTGCCTCCAACACCTATGGCTACACGAGCGTTCAACTGGTGGCGATACTTGTTAATCCAGTGTTCCGCATGGGGGGCGCCAAGAGCCACGATAAGAAAGTCTGGTTGAGCAGTACAAATCTCTTCCACAATCCGTTGTTCCTCATCTGCCTGGAAGTAACCATGGTGTCTACCCTTTACAACAACTCCCGGATAACGTTGCGCTATAACTTTTACGGCCTCTTCACTGACACTTTCTTCTGCTCCCAGCATGTAGAATGACCAGTGTTTTTGATCGCCTTCCTCCAATAAACGAAACAGCAGATCACAACCGGTTACCCGTTCAGTCAATTGTCCACCGCGGAAACGGGATACCATCACAATGCCAGCACCGTCAGCTGTGACCAACCCGGCTTGATCGACGACTTTCCGAAGAGATGCATTCTTTTGACAGGACATAACAATCTCGGGATTACCTGTGATGACATGGAAGAGTTCATTGCTTTCCTGATCTACGACTTTATCAAGGATTGCAACCGTTTGATCCATCGTGACATTGGGAAAAGGGATACCCATAATATTTGTTGATTGGCTCATATCTCATTTCCTTTCTTAATTAGTCGTATTACCTTGAACAGACCTGTTATTTCATTCCAGTTTAGTATATCTGATCTTCTAGGAAAGCACTATATGGGCGCAATCCTTTTGGAACATGGTATAACAACGTTCCCGAAAACATAAAGAGCTATATTTTACCTGTTGTCGCGTTTTTACAATACGGCCTTTGGGGTATAACGATAGGATAGGAGTGCGAGGTTGGCAGATCGCTTATCCAATACATAAAGGGAGTGAGTCCATGGAACTGAAATATGAATTTTATATCAATGCAGGACTGGAAGAGGTGTGGAATGCTCTAATATCACCAGACGGCACACGGAACAGCTTTTTCGGCAGCGAACTTCGCACCAATTTCCAACCAGGCCAGCCGTTTGCTTATGTAGGGCCGGGCAATGATGGTGCGGAGACTGTCCATGTGTATGGAGATATATTAGAATTTGAACCGTTGTCCAGACTTAGTTATCAGGAGCATCCTGGACCGTCGTACCATGCGAATCATGCCGAGCTTCAATCCAGAGTGGTCTTCCAGTTGGAAACTGTAGGTGAGTGTACGAAGCTGACGCTGATCAATGATCAATTTACAGATAACCATCCTTCCTTTGCGAATGCACAGAGCAGCTGGTGGATGATTCTAAGCAGCATCAAAACTTGGGTGGAAACGGGGAAAACACTGAATTTTGGCTGGTAGCTGGTGAGAGGCAGTCATTTAAGATTTATTTTCATAAAAATAAAGGCAATTACTATAAGAACCAGTGCTGTTTCAGCGCTGGTTCTTGTTTTTATACAAAATTGAGTTCATTGCTCTACACTTAATGTCTGATAATGTCGAAATATATATCATATGAGCTAAGAGGAGAAATGAGCATGTTTCGTAAACGTACTGAATCGACCAAACACCTTCGTACAGATGCGCATCAGAATTTACTGGAGTATAGTCGTAAACTGGTAGCAAACGCAGAAAAGGGCAACTATGACGCATGGATCGAAGATGGCATTGAGTTTCAGGATACTAATGAAATAGCTAGTAATATCAAAAAAGCAGTACATATGATGAAAGCTCAAAACGAAGACGTGGAAATGCGCCTTAAAATGCTGAATCAGGCGATGAATGTGGGATTATGGGAATCTGAAATTGTTGCTGGTGATCCACTGGATAACAATAACATCGTCTCATTTTCGAATGAATTCCGCCAAATGTTAGGATTCCATAATGCCAAGGAATATCCCAATTCATTTGCAAGCTGGGCGAAGTCAATATATCCGGATGACAGACCTCAACTGGTGCAGGAGATTATGAAACATGTGAATGACACAAGAGCAACAACTGCCTATAACGTCATCAGCCGTATGATTACAAAAAGTGGAGAGACTCGCTGGTTCCGATGCCTTGGACAAGTCATCCGAAATCAGGCTGGAGTTCCAGTCAAACTTCTGGGCATCATGTTTGATATTCATGAGGAGAAGAGCAAGTCTGATGAGTTAGAAGCACTCGTCACCCGATATGATCTGGTTAACCGCGCCTTGGTGGAGGCACCGTGGGATATGACGGTTGTGGCTGGAGATGTGGTTAATCCGAACAATGAATTTTGGTGGTCACCCCAGTTCCGTAAAGAGTTAGGGTTTAAAGACGAGCAGGATTTCCCGAATGTGTTCAGCAGCTGGAGCAGCCGACTTCATCCGGAAGACCATGATCGGACGATCAACGAATTTGCCAGACATATGAACGATTACAGTGGTCGTACGCCGTACGATCTGGATTATCGTCTGCAGCGCAAAGACGGGGAGTATCGGTGGTATCACGCGGGTGGGGAGACCATTAGGGATCAGGATGGAGTACCGCTCCGTGTAGCTGGCACCATTCGGGATGTCACCCATGAGAAGAATAAGGAACAGATCGTGGAAGCCATGAATCTGAAAACAAAACAATTGTCGGAGTCCATAGGTGAGATGGTGCGTGGAATCAATTCGATTACGGATCAGGCACAGGATTTGGTGACTGCACAGGAGTTATCTGCCGATGCAGCCATTCAAGTGAAAAGCAGTGCAGATGATACGAAGAATATCACCGTGTTTATTCGAGAGATTGCCAGTCAGACCAATCTGCTGGGGTTGAATGCGGCCATTGAAGCTGCACGAGCGGGAGAGCTGGGACTGGGATTTGGCGTTGTTGCAGGAGAAGTGCGGAAACTGGCTGATCACAGTTCGGAGGCCACAGTAAATATCGAAGATAGCATGCAGAAGATGAAAACACTGATTGATCAGATTCTTGAGCACATCGGTAATATGTCCACGTTAACACAAAATCAAGCTGCTCTGACACAACAGGTGAATGCTTCAATGGATGAGATCAACACCATGTCACAGGATCTGGTTAATTACTCGCGGAATCTATAATCTCGAAGCCGTTTCTTATAACATCACGATCATTGGCAACAACATCAATAAAAAACCACCGGGAAGCATTTCTGCTCCCGGTGGTTTTTTGTATTTCTATTTTATAGCTAAGATATATAGCTTCCGTTAGCTATTGAATTAAACTTGTTGAACTTTGATCAGGTTTGTATTACCGGATTGACCGATTGGAACACCAGCGGACAACACAATGATGTCACCTTTTTCAATGTAACCTGTTTTGATTGCGTTCCGCGTAGCCGATTCGAACATTTCATCCGTTGTTGTTACTTTGTCGCCCATAACCGGAATGACACCTGAGAGCAGGCAGATCTTCGCCAATACTTCTTCATGTTGTGTAACTGCGATGATTGGTGCTTTTGGACGATACTTGGATATCATACGTGCTGTGAATCCACTCTCAGTCGAAGTGATGATTGCTTTTGCATTCAGTACGAGGGAAGAACTTACAGCGCCCTGACTGATAACTTCAGTAATATCAGCGATCTGTTGAGCCGATTTTTGTGCGAATTGCTCTTTGTAATCGATCATCGTTTCAGCACGGCGAGCAACAGCAGCCATCGTGCGCACGGATTGTACCGGATATTTACCAGCAGCGGATTCACCGGACAACATCACAACGTCAGCACCTTGAAGTACAGCATTGGCCACATCACTAACTTCGGAACGAGTAGGGCGTGGGTTCACTTGCATGGACTCCAGCATGTGTGTAGCTACGATAACTGGTTTACCAGCGCGGTTACATTTATCGATCATTTCTTTTTGCATCATGGGTACGTCTTCGATTGGCACCTCAACACCGAGATCTCCACGAGCTACCATGATGCCGTCAGATGCTTCAATAATATCGTCCAGGTTGGTCATACCTTCCTGGTTTTCGATTTTGGAGATGATCTGAACGTGGTCTACACCGCGTTCTTTCAAAATGCTGCGGATTTCACGGATGTCATCACCTTTACGAACAAAGGATGCTGCGATAATTTCGATATCGTTTTCGATCCCAAATCCGATGTGCATAACGTCACGCTCGGTTACACCTGGCAATGTCGTTTTGATTCCTGGCAAGTTAACCCCTTTGCGTGGTTTCAGAATGCCGCCACTGATGATTTTGCAATGGATATCGGATCCTTCCACAGACAGTACAGTCAGATCCACAAGGCCATCATCGATGAGGATACGATCGCCAGGTTTCACAACGAGGTTCAGTTCTGGATAGTTTACCGAGATACGCTCAGCGTCACCAAGAATTTCTTCAGTAGTCAGGATCAGCTCTTTACCAGCTTGCAGATGGCAGGATGCTTCTTTCAGTTTGCCGATACGTACTTCCGGCCCTTTGATGTCCATCATGATCGGTATATAGGTGTTCAGTTCGGAAGCTGCTTTGCGGATATTGTTAATCCGTGTAACGTGATCTTCCAGTTCGCCATGAGCCATGTTCAGACGGGCAACGGTCATACCTTCCTGAATCATTACTTTTAACAATTCGATTGAGTCACAAGCAGGTCCCATGGTACAAATAATTTTTGTTTTTAACATGCTGATTTCCTCCTCATATTTAAGCTTATATGTGTATTGTAGCGTTTTCTGTCGAATCAGGGTATGAACTATAGTACAATGATTAGAGTATAGTCCGATAATGAGGTGTGTTATGGTCACTCCACTTGAAGTACGACATATTAATGGTGTCGGTTGGTACGAAGAAGCTGTGCAATCTCAAGAAACTTGGCGGCTTAGCTTGGTTACTTATGGAAAATGTGTATATTGGGTGAACGGTGATAAACAGATCATGGAAAAAGGTGAATTGCTCCTCATTCCAGGTGGTACCCCATATTACGGCAAGAGTATTCCTACAGTAACGCACACACAGATTGTAATTCAACTGCAACGCGACCATATGGAAACTTTGCCTGCACTGGAACGGTATGAGGCATTGCGGCATAAACCTGGATGTTACGAACTGATCCATCAACGCATGAGCGCTATTTATCAACAATGGCAAGAGCGTCCTTCTTATTATGTCATGATGAGCCAAGCCTTATTGATGGAAGTGTTGATTTATATGAACAGGGAGCTTGATCGTGGAGTTATCCCGCCGGAGAGGCATAATCATGTTGAACGGATGAAGCGATATATAGAGCGGCATTATCGGGAGAAAGTGACGAAGGAAGAACTCGGGGACGAGATCAAAAAAACTCCCAATTATGCTGCTGCATTATTCAAAAGCATGACAAATCAGACCATCAGTCAATATGTCCATGATCAACGGATGAAACGAGCCATATATCTGCTCACCGAGTCACAACTCTCCATCCAGGAAATTGCCGAATTTCTCGGCTACCGGGATCTGTCTTATTTTTACCGCATATTCAAACGTATAACCGGAAGTCCACCGTCTGACCTTCTTCATGAACGACCACCTATAGCATGAAACGCGTAGTCCAACCCAAATAAAGTTCTTCTATATAAGTAGGTTTAATTAAATGAGTACAAAAAAAGAGGGCCTAGGCCCTCTTTTGCTGTATAGCAGGATCATCATCCCACCTGTTACTTATATAAATGTCGTTATACATGACTGCTTGGGTTAGAAGCTGTGAGTGGCTGCTTGCCTTTTTTTCGTGCCTGCCCAAGACGAAGAGCAAAGACATGTACAGTCCAATACGCGGCCTCAGCAAACAAAATGCCGCCAGCGATGTCCAGCAAGGAATGCTGTTTTACAAACACCGTTGAAGCAATAATCAACCACAGCCATACCGACCAAGAAATCCGTGCCATAGGCTTAAAGTTCAAGTGTCTGTTGATCACAATAAACAGCAAATAGCTGGTCAGAACGTGAACACTTGGGAAACAGTTGAAGGGCGCATCATTTATATAGATAAACTGTACTAACACGCTACTCAGATCAGTTCCGCCGATCTCAGGGCGCGGGACATGGGTAGGAAAAATCGCAAAACAGACATTGGCAGCCATGACACCAACATTGTAGGTAATCAGCGTGCGCCAGAATAGCGACTTGTTCGTCAGACCCAAATAGAGAAATCCAAGATACAGAATGGGCATCCAGCTAATGTACGGATAAATAAATTCTTTGAGAAAAGGAATCTGTGTATCAATCCAGGCATAATTGTAGAAGACATCACTTCCGGTGTTGCTGCCTAGAAATACGTAAATGGAGCCTTGGAGCGGTATGCACAGAATAGCCAGTAAATGCCCCCAGCGCTGAAAGAATGCTTTCATAGTATCCCCCTGATTTCATTATGCATTGTGAAACTATCGTTAATGGGTACTTCATAGATATATGACGCTGAAGAGTCGCGACACCCCTGCAGCATTGAACTCTTGTAATACTATAATGGACAGATAAAGGTATAAGCCATACCTGATTTTAGGGGAAAAGAGGTTAGTATAAGTCTCTTTTTTGTTACTTTTATAGTTTTATCCATAATAGGGATATTCAATATACGGATGATGTGATACAACTATATTGGCATATAAGTTCTTATGACAACGGAAAACATAAATGAAACGAGGTAGGCAAATGTATGATTAATGCGCAATCCAAGCCGAAACATTCCTTTTCCGAGCGCAAACCTGTGCTCACCGTTGTAATTATTGAGCTGCTTCTCCTGTTAGCCGTATTTGCAGCAGGGGCCATTGCGACGATAAAGCAACTGGACTACACTTCCCCTGTACTCATTTCCTTTACACCCATCGCAATTGTTCTGATGATCTATCTGACGTTAAGGCGCAAGTGGGGAGAGACTGGATTCCGATCTTTGCGAAGTATCCCGGCTGGCCACGCAAAGTATTATATTCCACTACTCCTTGTACTGGGTACACTTTCACTGAAAGGATTTGGGGAGCTGAGCTTGTCACGGGTAGCCTTTTTCATCTTTTTTACCTTGCTCGTAGCTTTTGTTGAGGAAACGATCTATCGTGGACTTATTTTCAAAACATTGCTTCAAAAAAGTGCAGTGGCCGCAGTTGTGACCTCCAGCATATTGTTTTCGATTACACATCTGCTGAACGCATTGTCTGGTCAGGATATGACGGATACGATCATGCAATTGATCTATGCGCTGCTCCTGGGAGTTGTACTTGCGTTATTGATGCTGAAGAACGGAAATATCGTACCGCTTATATTGTTTCATTTCATACATAATCTGATTCAATTTCTAGGGAATGATCTGGAGGACACAGGTACACTTCCTTACGATCTGTTTATACTGGCAGTACTGATTGCTTACTGTGCATGGTTAGTGTGGAGCATTCGAACAAATTCGTCTATTCCATCCAAAGGGAGTGAGCAAGCGAATACGGTTGTTCATTAAGGTATTGCGGGTATTGCTTGAAAGTAGTTATCATACAGTTTCCCGTCAGCAGTTGGATCATGGTATACTTCAGTCTGGCGGGAAGACAGATATGTTCATGATACGAGGTCTGCCCATCCGTACATTAAGGTTTAGACAGTAGGTGATATAGTGGAGAAGACAGCACAAGGTGTAGCAGAATGGATGGTACAGGAGATTAAATTCACAGGAACACTTCATCAGGAAGCTGCCATAGAATATGTGAAGACCCATTTCGGCGAAGAGTTTGTTTTTGTGAACGAGAACGGCAATACATCATTGTCCAAAGAAGTGAAGAAAGCTTTCCGTAAGCTTCATCGTGGGCAGATCGCCTGGGATCGGGATGCATTTATGTGGGCATGGACATAGTGTGTTATACTGGATTAAGATGATTCATTGGTTGTGTTGGATATGCATGTCAGAATATTATATAAAAAATGTATAAGATGGATTAGATCTGCATATCCTTTCATAAGACCGTACACAAGTGACCAGGCACATAAGCGTGATAAACCTTGGCCCCACACGTGTTAATAACATGTATTTCCAAAGCTGTTTGAAAAGAAAATACAAAGATTTGCTTTTTGGCTGAATTGGAGTTATAATAAAAACAAGTTGTAGAGAGTGGAAAACCTAATTCATATATTGTAAAGGGCGATCACTTATAGGTTTATGACTGGTACCTTTTTCAATGTGTGAATTTTTATTTGCTTGCTGCAAAGAACAAAGGAACATGTTAATCTTTATTTGGAGGTGTAATTCACATGCAAAACGGAACAGTAAAATGGTTCAACGCTGATAAAGGCTTCGGTTTCATCGAAGTTGAAGGCGGAGAAGATGTATTCGTACACTTCAGCGCTATTACAGGCGAAGGCTTCAAAACGCTGGACGAAGGTCAACGCGTGCAATTTAAAATTGTACAAGGAAACCGTGGTCCTCAAGCAGAAGAAGTTGTAAAACTGTAATTAAAGCATAGCTGCCTTTAACATGTTATAATGGTAAAGGCAGCTTCTTTTTTTTGATCAGTTATATAAAAAGTCGCCCATTAGTTGTCGAGGTAGGAGTCCGGTGGGACGTGAAACTTCCGCTAAGTGTAGGCTTCTGTGAAATAACGTCGGTTAGATGTTTTTCCATAACAAAGGGGGTAGAAGTCATGTATAATCGCAAAAAACCGTTGGAAGAGATTCCACAAGCTGATGCGGCAATCTGGGAATGTACGAGTGATACGTGCAAAGGATGGATGCGGGACAATTTTGCGTTTGATAACGTACCTACTTGTCCGATATGTGCTTCTGAGATGGTCAGCACGACTAGGATGCTACCATTGCTTGAGAATTCGAATAGTAATCTGAAAACGATGCCTAAAGGAAATCGGATTTAACATAGCTTACCCGCCTCTAACGAGGTGTTTTTTTTTAAGATTAAATAGACACCCTGTGCGAAGGTAAGGGTATTAAATATGAAGTTCCCGGCATTCGTTTTGGCGAATGCCTTTTTTTGTATCATTTTTTAACAGAAAATATAGTGTAATTGACGTGAATTGTATGAAAAAGATAAAGACCCTTTTCGCTATAAGCAAAAAGGGTCTTTATTATGACTACAATTTTACCACGATCAGATTGGAATTTAGATGAACAGGAATGGCAGCAGAAACAATGTTGCTACCAGAGCCAGATCGATTCCAGCTCCATAGCCGTAACCCCCACCGTATCCTCCGTAACCATATGGACCATAGGCCGAAGATTTAACTTTCTTTGATGCAATAGCGTTTTTCTTGCTGCTTTTTACCAGTTGCTGTTTGGATTTGACTGAACACAGCCGTGGTCCCTCGAAACATCCGTTCAAATATACTTTGCCATCACGACATTGGCTAAGCGTACCATACATATGCTTACCGTCTTTCATAACAAGACAAACGGAACGTCCAACGTGCGGAGAAACCGTTTCTTCACATACCCGATTAATTCTGTACATGCATATCCTCCTCATTAGATGTGGTTGCCGCTTGAATTCAACGGTTTGTATATCATAGTAAATAAAAGAGGATTTGGTATGGACGAGTACCCGGTAAATCGAATAGGGAGAAGCCGTTTTTGAGTCTATTCCATACACTGGGAGGAGTGAGGAGGGGATGTTGCATGGATTATCATGACATGCTGGCTCGGTTAGGGGAGGGGAGTGCCCATCCCGGAGGATTTTTGGCAACGCTGAAGTTGCTGGAGAGTTTATCTCTGCCTGTGGATAGTCATATCCTTGAGATTGGATGTGGCACTGGGAGGACTGCGTGTTATTTGGCTAAAAGGGGTTATCAAGTAACAGCGATTGAGCTTAATCGTCAGATGCTGGATAAGGCCGTTCGGCGAGCAAGACGAGAAGGGGTGGATGTTCGTTTTGTTCAGGCTGATGTAGCATCGTTACCTTTCCCGGAAGATCATTTTGATATGGTATTCGTGGAGTCGGTTACGATCTTTACCCCATGGCGGAGTGCATTTGCTGAGTATAGAAGAGTGTTGAAGCCCGGTGGACTTTTGGTGGATCGGGAGATGGTTCTATCAGGCCAGAAGACCGAATTGATGTGTCGCAGGTTAAAGCAATTTTACGGTATACGAACCCTGGTAACGACCACAGCATGGAGAAAACGCCTCAAACAGTGTGGTTTCACCAAGGTTGAAGTCAAAGAACATTCGCGATCCATGGGGAAATGGGGCGTTGATCATGATCCGCATCGCGAGATCGATATGAATTGGTTTGAGGATGAACGTATGCAGCGAATGAGTCAAACCAATGATCGTTTGCTCGCGAAATACGGCAATAAGTTGGGATATGCTGTTTTTGCGGCTAAAGCACCGTTGGAGGTCAAAAACGAAAAATAGGAAAAAGACAACTCACACAATCGTGTGGGTTGCCTTTGGTTTGTTTCGACAGCACGTACTATAGCATATCGTTGTCGATAATCCGCCAGTGGTGTTTGAGTAGGGCTTCCAGTTGGTTCTTATCTTTGGCTCGAAAAGCACTTAAAATTTGCCGGTGCTCTTCATTAACTTCCAACAGTACCTCAGATAGCTTTGGTTTATTATCACTAACATACGACTGGCGGATGAAACTGTTTTTCAATGTATTTAACATCTCAATGACTGTAGCGTTACCACATCGCTGAATGTACAGATTATGGAACTGATACTGGTTTTTGTTGTAGGCAGCAAGATCAAGCTGGCTGATATCCTCGTCCATTCGAACAACCAGAGTCTCCATCTCCAAAAGTTCAGATGGTCTGAGATGGTCTGCTGCAAGTGTGGCAGCAAGTGCCTCCAGCACACCGATTGCTTGGGAAAACTCCAGTTTTTTGCCTGCATCAAAAGGAGTGACAATAAATCCCCTGCGTGGGATGTATTGCAGCAGATTGTCTGAAGCCAGCTGGAAAAGCGCCTCCCGAGTAGGTGTGCGACTGATGTCCAGCTTTTTGCATATCTCGGCCTCGTTGATCTTCTGGTTGGGAAGTAGCGTCCCGTCTTGAATCTTCTGGGCAATGTAATCGTATACGTGATCTTTCAAGGACCGGTATTTGGGTACCTCCATACCGAATCCTCCTTTCTATGTATAGTGAATAAATAGATGGGTGTGAGGCTGTACTGTACGCGCCGTTCAGGAGTTTCAAGTTTTTATCATCTTAACACCGAGGGGGAAGTTGGGCAAGCAAACTTCATGTTTCAGCCGATGTAAATGCCGTGTCATATATAGTACATTTTATGGAATTAAAGCGTATAAATGTTTAAATAATGATTGTGATAAACCGATTTATTTGTTAGTATTACTTACATATAAGTCCATATATTGTCTTATGTATATTGTATACAAATTTATCATTAAGCTACTAAGTCCAAAAAAGAATAGGGGTATGCTGTGTGAGAAAAGTATTGTTGCCAATGATTCTGCTGTTAGTGGTTGTATTCATGTCCGCATGTGGGCAGGAAAAAACGACAGGAACCGGATCAGACGCTACTTCGTCTTCGGGCAGTAGCTCTGCGGAAAAGAAAGTAATTGTACTTGGAACCAGTGCGGACTATGCACCCTATGAATTTCATAAGAAAATCGATGGTAAAGATACCATTGTAGGTTTTGACATCGAGATCGCCAAGGCAATTGCGGCTGATCTGGGAGCCGAGCTGAAGATTGAGGACATGGACTTTGATGGCCTTCTTATGGCTCTCGGTACAGATAAGGTTGATTTTGTAATATCAGGCTTAACCCCTACCGAAGAACGAAAGAAGAATGTTGATTTTACGGATATCTACTATTATGCAGAGCAGGCTGTACTTGTTAGAGGAGGGGGAGATACCGCAGTAAAGTCCATAGGTGATCTATCAGGCAAGCAGGTTGGCGTGCAAAAGAGTTCCATTCAGGAAGGGATTGCTCAGGAAATAGAGGGGGCAAAGCTCACTTCTCTGGCCAAAATACCTGAACTGATTCTGGAGCTGCAGACGGGGCGTGTAGACGCACTCATCCTGGAGAAGCCGGTGGCTGAACAGTATGTGAAAAACCAAGAGGGGCTTGTTGTTGCAGGTGTGAAGATTGAACAGGCTGAAGACGAGGGTGGTTCAGCCATCGCGGTGAAGAAAGGTAATCAGAAGTTGCTGGATCAGATCAACACTACATTGGAAAAGCTCAAAACAAACGGAGATATTGAACGGTTTGTCGTTAAAGCGAATGAGATGCTCGGTGAATAAACCGGACGAGTGAGGGATATGCCGTGAATTTAGATTTTTCCTTTCTATTAGAACATTGGCAGGATTATGCACGAAGTGCGTGGGTCACGCTTGAGCTTTCCTTTTTCGGTGTATTGTTTGGTACGTTGCTGGGTGTAATCATGGCGCTAATGCGAATATCCCGAATATGGCCAATTAAATTTGTGGCATCGGCGTATATTGAACTCATTCGAGGAACACCGATGCTCGTACAGATTCTTATTATTCATTATGGTCTGACGGTTATAGGTGTGAACTTACCGGCATTTATGTCGGGGGTGGTAGCTCTGACGATGAATAGCTCGGCTTATATGGCGGAGGTGTTCAGGGCCGGGATTCAAGCGATTGATAAAGGACAGACCGAAGCTTCGCGCTCCCTCGGTATGACAAATGGTATGACACTTCGTTATATTATACTGCCGCAGGCTTTTCGTAACATGCTTCCAGCCATCGGTAATGAATTCATTATTATCATTAAAGATTCTTCGCTTGTCTCCATGATCGGCATAGCCGAGATTATATACACGGCCAGAACGATTCAGGGTGTTACGTTCCAGCCGCTTGCTCCGCTGCTTGTTGCCGCCGGCCTCTATTTTATAATCACATTTACACTGGCTAATTTACTCTCTTGGTTGGAACGTAGACTTTCTGCTTCTCGCTAACTATTGATATAGGATTTGATTCGAGAAAGGCTTGGATTAGGCTGGAGTGGAAAAAGAGGGATGTAGTCGTAAATGGCGATGGCATCGCATACATTGTTATTGTATTTTGTATACAATATTTCGGAAAGGTGTTGGGTGTGTATGTCAGATTCCAAAATGTTAATGGATTGGTCGGAGCGTTATGCTGCACCTAATTATCATCCGCTCCCTATTGTTATTGAGCAGGCGGAAGGGGTATGGGTGGAAGACCCTGAAGGCCGCCGTTATATGGATATGTTAAGTGCATACTCTGCATTGAATCATGGTCATAGACATCCTGTAATCATACAGGCGCTCAAGGATCAGGCAGATCAGGTTACGCTGACATCACGGGCATTCCACAGCAGCTCCGCTTCTCTTTTTTATCAGAAACTCTCACAATTCACGGGGAAATCGAAGATTCTCGCCATGAATACAGGAGCGGAAGCGGTGGAGACTGCGGTGAAGGCGGTACGTAGATGGGCTTATCGTTGCAAAGGTGTACCGGAAAATCAAGCCGAGATTATCGTATGCTCTGGTAACTTTCATGGAAGAACTCTGACGGTTACGTCCTTTTCTTCTTCAGCGGAGTATAAAAAAGATTTTGGACCGTTCACACCTGGATTCCGGATTATTCCCTATGGAGATATAGAAGCGCTGAAAAAGGCCATTACGCCAAATACGGCTGGTTTTCTTGTAGAGCCTATTCAGGGCGAAGCTGGAATCGTTATCCCGCCTGATGGATATTTGGCTGAAGCTTTTGCTCTGTGTAAGAGCCAGCAGGTGTTGACTGTATTTGATGAGATCCAGACCGGATTTGGAAGAACGGGTCGCCGTTTTGCCTCCGACTGGGAAGGTGTTGAACCAGACATCTGGATTATGGGCAAAGCGTTGGGGGGAGGAGTCATGCCCATCTCGGCTATCGCTGCTGATGCGGAGATACTTGATTTGTTTGAGCCGGGGTCTCATGGTTCTACGTTTGGGGGTAACCCACTCGCTTGCGCCGTGGCTATAGCAGCTCTGAAAGTTCTTGAAGATGAGAAGCTTGCCGAGCGATCGGAGCGTCTGGGGAACTATTTTATGAAAAGACTTCGAGGTATCCACAGTTCAGCCATACGGGATATTCGGGGGAAAGGTTTATTTATTGGTGTTGAACTGTATGAATCAGCCCGTCCCTATTGTGAGCGTTTGATGTCTACTGGACTGCTGTGTAAAGAAACCCATGAGACAACCATTCGATTTGCTCCACCATTGACGATTAAAGAGTCTGAGATTGACTGGGCACTGGAGAGAATTGAGCAGGTACTGATCAACAATGAGGGAGCTGACCTACATGAAAAATGATGATGATGTACATGGTGAAATAAAAGATACTTCTATTGATACAAGTCAAACATCTATGCGACGTGATATTGCTATCATTAAAGTTCCTTTTGGACTCGGTGGAGCAAGAGGTGGAGCAGAGTTGGGGCCTGATGAATTGATTACAGCTGGGCTTAAGCGGGAGATTGCGAGTCTTGGGCTAGTGCTTTCCAAAGAAGTGCGGGTAGATTGTCCTTCTGAACCTGTTGCCCCTATTGAGCGAAATCGTGTAAAACACTTAAATGAGGTACGTCAGGTCAGTGAGAAGGTGTGTAGTGAAGTATCAGGTGCAGTAGAGGAGGGGGCTTTCCCACTTGTGCTTGGGGGAGATCATAGTGTAGCGATTGGTACTATTGCCGGGCTAACAGCGCACTATTCGAATTTGGGTGTGATCTGGTTTGATGCGCATGCAGACTTGAATACGGAAGAGCGCAGTTTGTCCGGTAATATGCATGGCATGAGTGTGGCTGCATCCTTGGGGCATACTGCATTCAATCTGTCGCACATTGCTGGAGCAGGCGCGTTTATTGATCCGTCTAACTTGGTCTATATTGGTCTGCGTGATCTGGATGAGTATGAGAAAGAGCAGATTAAGGGACTGGGAATCCGAGCATTTACGATGCATGATATTGATCGTTTGGGTATACAACAAGTTATTGAGCGAGCAATAGCTACAGCGGGAAAAGGGACAGATGGCATTCATGTCAGCTTCGACATGGATTGTCTGGATCCGCGGGAGGCTCCGGGTGTGGGCACCCCGGTACCTGGTGGTCTGAATTACCGAGAGGCACATTATGCATTGGAGATACTTGCTTCCACAAATCAAGTTACGTCCATGGAATTGGTGGAAGTGAATCCGTTATTTGATCATAATAGGCATACGGCAAGGCTTGGTGTCGAACTGATCGCTTCTTTGCTCGGTAAGCGTATATTGTAAGCACTGAGAAGTGAATCGGAATGTGTAAGCTGTGCTCAAGGAATGACTGTCTTATTTATATAGAAGGAAAGAAAACTGAGATCTCCGAAAACTAGGGCTAGTCACAATCAATTGTTCACTGTTATCACAGTGAAAGTGGCTTCCCTGGTTAAGTTTAATGGATATGTATATTAGAAGCGCCGTAATAAGGATGCTGAGAGTGATTTGTATGTACAGGAGCGTCAGATTACATATTGTGCCGATGATGTGAGTTGATTATCATTTTTGAAAAAAGACTTGCAATTGAAATCTGTACATGATATATTCTAATTCCGGCCAAGAAAACACGGTTTACACGGTGCGGCAAGCGATTGAAATAAGCTTCGAAAGAAACTTAAAAAAAGAACTTGCAAAGTTGGTTCGGACATGATATTATATAAGAGTTGCTGGAGAGAACGACATTCGGTAACGAAATAAGTTTGATCTTTGAAAACTGAACAACGAGTGAGTGAACATTCTGCTTGCAGAATGAACGCGAAAGTTTGAGACAAGCCTTGGCTTGAATCGACTGGAGCATAAATGAGATTTTTAATCTCGTCAGATTCAAAATGAGCTTATCGCTCTTTTCAATAATTTATTGGAGAGTTTGATCCTGGCTCAGGACGAACGCTGGCGGCATGCCTAATACATGCAAGTCGAGCGGAGTATCAAGGAAGCTTGCTTCCTTGATACTTAGCGGCGGACGGGTGAGTAACACGTAGGCAACCTGCCCTCAAGTTTGGGACAACTACCGGAAACGGTAGCTAATACCGAATAATTGTTTTCTTCGCCTGAAGGAAACTGGAAAGACGGAGCAATCTGTCACTTGGGGATGGGCCTGCGGCGCATTAGCTAGTTGGTGAGGTAACGGCTCACCAAGGCGACGATGCGTAGCCGACCTGAGAGGGTGATCGGCCACACTGGGACTGAGACACGGCCCAGACTCCTACGGGAGGCAGCAGTAGGGAATCTTCCGCAATGGGCGAAAGCCTGACGGAGCAATGCCGCGTGAGTGATGAAGGTTTTCGGATCGTAAAGCTCTGTTGCCAGGGAAGAACGCTTGGGAGAGTAACTGCTCTCAAGGTGACGGTACCTGAGAAGAAAGCCCCGGCTAACTACGTGCCAGCAGCCGCGGTAATACGTAGGGGGCAAGCGTTGTCCGGAATTATTGGGCGTAAAGCGCGCGCAGGCGGTCATTTAAGTCTGGTGTTTAATCCCGGGGCTCAACCCCGGATCGCACTGGAAACTGGGTGACTTGAGTGCAGAAGAGGAGAGTGGAATTCCACGTGTAGCGGTGAAATGCGTAGATATGTGGAGGAACACCAGTGGCGAAGGCGACTCTCTGGGCTGTAACTGACGCTGAGGCGCGAAAGCGTGGGGAGCAAACAGGATTAGATACCCTGGTAGTCCACGCCGTAAACGATGAGTGCTAGGTGTTAGGGGTTTCGATACCCTTGGTGCCGAAGTTAACACATTAAGCACTCCGCCTGGGGAGTACGGTCGCAAGACTGAAACTCAAAGGAATTGACGGGGACCCGCACAAGCAGTGGAGTATGTGGTTTAATTCGAAGCAACGCGAAGAACCTTACCAGGTCTTGACATCCCTCTGACCGATACAGAGATGTATCTTTCCTTCGGGACAGAGGAGACAGGTGGTGCATGGTTGTCGTCAGCTCGTGTCGTGAGATGTTGGGTTAAGTCCCGCAACGAGCGCAACCCTTATATTTAGTTGCCAGCACTTCGGGTGGGCACTCTAGATAGACTGCCGGTGACAAACCGGAGGAAGGTGGGGATGACGTCAAATCATCATGCCCCTTATGACCTGGGCTACACACGTACTACAATGGCCGGTACAACGGGCTGCGAAATCGCGAGATGGAGCCAATCCCAACAAAGCCGGTCTCAGTTCGGATTGCAGGCTGCAACTCGCCTGCATGAAGTCGGAATTGCTAGTAATCGCGGATCAGCATGCCGCGGTGAATACGTTCCCGGGTCTTGTACACACCGCCCGTCACACCACGAGAGTTTATAACACCCGAAGTCGGTGGGGTAACCGCAAGGAGCCAGCCGCCGAAGGTGGGATAGATGATTGGGGTGAAGTCGTAACAAGGTAGCCGTATCGGAAGGTGCGGCTGGATCACCTCCTTTCTATGGAGAATCGTTTCCTGCAACGGAAACATTCAAATATAAGTCTTCAGGAAGCATGCTTCCGAAGCGAGCTTTACTTCGTAAAGCTTTTAACTCACTCGTTGTTCGGTTTTGAGAGCTCAAACTCTCAAACAGCTTGCTTTTGCATGGAGCTTGTTCTTTGAAAACTAGATATCGAAACGAAACAAACGCGAATTAGAACATTCCTTTTTAGCTGAACTTGTGTTAAACAAGTTTCAATAAAAACGGTAGATTGCTGGAGCGAGTGATCGAAATGGAGTGACTTTTGGCTTTGGACGTAGTCCAAAACAAGGGAAGCGACAGCTCGAACACGAGCGCAATGGTTAAGCTACTAAGAGCACACGGAGGATGCCTAGGCGCTAGGAGCCGATGAAGGACGTGGCGAACAACGAAACTGCCTCGGGGAGCTGTAAGCAAGCTTTGATCCGGGGGTGTCCGAATGGGGAAACCCAGCTGGGGTAATTTCCAGTTACTCACAACTGAATACATAGGTTGTGTAGAGGCATACCAGGGGAACTGAAACATCTAAGTACCCTGAGGAAGAGAAAACAATAGTGATTCCGTCAGTAGCGGCGAGCGAACGCGGAGAAGCCCAAACCAGAGAGCTTGCTCTTTGGGGTTGTGGGACGTCTCACATGGAGTTACAAAGGAACCGGTTAAGCGAAGAGGTCTGGAAAGGCCCGCCAAAGAAGGTAAAAGCCCTGTAGTTGAAAGTCTGTTCCCTCCGAGACGGATCCCGAGTAGTGCGGGGCACGTGAAACCCCGTATGAATCCGGCAGGACCATCTGCCAAGGCTAAATACTTCCTAGCGACCGATAGTGAAGCAGTACCGTGAGGGAAAGGTGAAAAGCACCCCGGAAGGGGAGTGAAATAGAACCTGAAACCGTGTGCTTACAAAAAGTCAGAGCCCGTTTTAGGGGTGATGGCGTGCCTTTTGTAGAATGAACCGGCGAGTTACGTTCCCGTGCAAGGTTAAGGTGAAGAGCCGGAGCCGCAGCGAAAGCGAGTCTGAATAGGGCGACATAGTACGTGGACGTAGACCCGAAACCGGGTGATCTACCCCTGTCCAGGGTGAAGGTGCGGTAACACGCACTGGAGGCCCGAACCCACGCATGTTGAAAAATGCGGGGATGAGGTGGGGGTAGCGGAGAAATTCCAATCGAACTCGGAGATAGCTGGTTCTCCCCGAAATAGCTTTAGGGCTAGCCTCGGAAAACAGAGTCGTGGAGGTAGAGCACTGATTGGGTGCGGGGCCCGCAAGGGTTACCAAGCTCAGTCAAACTCCGAATGCCATAGACTTACTTCCGGGAGTCAGACAGTGAGTGCTAAGATCCATTGTCAAAAGGGAAACAGCCCAGACCATCAGCTAAGGTCCCCAAGTGTGTGTTAAGTGGGAAAGGATGTGGAGTTGCACAGACAACCAGGATGTTGGCTTAGAAGCAGCCACCATTGAAAGAGTGCGTAATAGCTCACTGGTCGAGTGACTCTGCGCCGAAAATGTAACGGGGCTAAACACACCACCGAAGCTATGGCTTGATGCTTTGCATCAGGGGTAGGGGAGCGTTGTATAAGGGTTGAAGGTGTACCGTAAGGAGCGCTGGACATTATACAAGTGAGAATGCCGGTATGAGTAACGAAAAGATCAGTGAGAATCTGATCCGCCGAAAGCCTAAGGGTTCCTGAGGAAGGCTCGTCCGCTCAGGGTAAGTCGGGACCTAAGGCGAGGCCGAAAGGCGTAGTCGAAGGACAACAGGTCGAAATTCCTGTACCACCGTAAGCCGTTATGAGCAATGGGGGGACGCAGTAGGGTAGTGACGCGGACTGATGGATGTCCGTCTAAGCAGTAAGGCTGATGTGTAGGCAAATCCGCACATTGTAAGGCTGAGCTGTGATGGGGAGCGAAAATTATAGTAGCGAAGGTCATGATCTCACACTGCCAAGAAAAGCCTCTAGCCAGGTGATGGTGCCCGTACCGCAAACCGACACAGGTAGGCGAGAAGAGTATTCTAAGGCGCGCGGAAGAACTCTCGTTAAGGAACTCGGCAAAATGACCCCGTAACTTCGGGAGAAGGGGTGCCCCGGTAGTGTGAATAGCACGAGGGGGCCGCAGTGAAAAGGCCCAAGCGACTGTTTAGCAAAAACACAGGTCTGTGCGAAGCCGTAAGGCGAAGTATACGGGCTGACGCCTGCCCGGTGCTGGAAGGTTAAGGGGAGTGGTTAGGGAGTAATCCCGAAGCTGTGAACCGAAGCCCCAGTAAACGGCGGCCGTAACTATAACGGTCCTAAGGTAGCGAAATTCCTTGTCAGGTAAATTCTGACCCGCACGAATGGCGTAACGACTTGGGCGCTGTCTCAACGAGAGATCCGGTGAAATTTTAATACCTGTGAAGATGCAGGTTACCCGCGACAAGACGGAAAGACCCCATGGAGCTTTACTGCAGCTTGATATTGAATTTGGGTACGATCTGTACAGGATAGGTGGGAGCCTTTGAAGCATGAGCGCCAGCTTGTGTGGAGGCAACGTTGGGATACCACCCTGATCGTATCTAGGTTCTAACCTGGTACCGTAATCCGGTGCGGGGACAGTGTCAGGTGGGCAGTTTGACTGGGGCGGTCGCCTCCTAAAGAGTAACGGAGGCGCCCAAAGGTTCCCTCAGAATGGTTGGAAATCATTCGAAGAGTGCAAAGGCATAAGGGAGCTTGACTGCGAGACCTACAAGTCGAGCAGGGACGAAAGTCGGGCTTAGTGATCCGGTGGTACCGCATGGAAGGGCCATCGCTCAACGGATAAAAGCTACCCTGGGGATAACAGGCTTATCTCCCCCAAGAGTCCACATCGACGGGGAGGTTTGGCACCTCGATGTCGGCTCATCGCATCCTGGGGCTGAAGTAGGTCCCAAGGGTTGGGCTGTTCGCCCATTAAAGCGGTACGCGAGCTGGGTTCAGAACGTCGTGAGACAGTTCGGTCCCTATCTGTCGTGGGCGTAGGAAATTTGAGAGGAGCTGTCCTTAGTACGAGAGGACCGGGATGGACGTACCGCTGGTGTACCAGTTGTTCCGCCAGGAGCACCGCTGGGTAGCTATGTACGGACGGGATAAACGCTGAAAGCATCTAAGCGTGAAGCCCCCCTCAAGATGAGATTTCCCAGTATGTAAGACCCCTTGAAGACGACGAGGTAGATAGGCTGGGGGTGGAAGTGCAGCAATGCATGGAGCTGACCAGTACTAATCGGTCGAGGGCTTATCCAATAGCAAGTTGTAATTCGCATGTTTCGTTTCGAATCTAGTTTTCAGAGAACGATCTCTGAAATGAAAATTGGTACATCACAGAACGTGTGTATGAATTTCAGTTCCATATCTGATTTCAAGAAGCTATGCTTCGACAAATCGCGTTTGGTGGCGATGGCGGAGGGGTTCCACACGTACCCATCCCGAACACGACCGTTAAGCCCTCTAGCGCCGATGGTACTTGGACCGCAGGGTCCTGGGAGAGTAGGACGCCGCCAAGCGATTTCCCTTTGGGGTATTTTTTTTGCCCCCTTGCAAAGGAATAAGGGATATATATTAGGGCCCTTAGCTCAGTTGGTTAGAGCGCACCTCTGATAAGGGTGAGGCCGGTGGTTCGAGTCCACCAGGGCCCATAGCAAGACCACAACAAGAAATACACAGTGTATGGGGCCATAGCTCAGCTGGGAGAGCGCCTGCCTTGCAAGCAGGAGGTCAGCGGTTCGATCCCGCTTGGCTCCACCATTCCCTGATAGCTCAGTTGGTAGAGCACTCGACTGTTAATCGAGTTGTCACAGGTTCGAGCCCTGTTCGGGGAGCCATATGGAGAGGTGTCCGAGCTGGCCGAAGGAGCACGATTGGAAATCGTGTAGGCGTCACAAGCGTCTCGAGGGTTCGAATCCCTCTCTCTCCGCCAGATAATTTTTTAGCAAGGCCCGTTGGTCAAGGGGTTAAGACACCTCCCTTTCACGGAGGTAACAGGGGTTCGAATCCCCTACGGGTCATATTATGGAGGCTTAGCTCAGCTGGGAGAGCATCTGCCTTACAAGCAGAGGGTCGGGGGTTCGATCCCCTCAGCCTCCACCATATAACTTTATAACGACGCGGGGTGGAGCAGCCCGGTAGCTCGTCGGGCTCATAACCCGAAGGCCGCAGGTTCAAATCCTGCCCCCGCAATTATACTTTCCTTGAGAAAGTACTATGGAACCGTGGTGTAGTTGGCCTAACATGCCTGCCTGTCACGCAGGAGATCGCGGGTTCGAATCCCGTCGGTTCCGCCATTTTAATAAAATATACACCGTGCCGGTGTAGCTCAACTGGTAGAGCAACTGACTTGTAATCAGTAGGTTGGGGGTTCAAGTCCTCTCGCCGGCACCATTTTTAGTATTTACATATGAATTTGTGATAGAATGTATATTACAAGTTAAATTGGTAATACTAAGATTCTCTTAGTGGATGAATGGCTTACTCTATGGCGGTCGTGGCGAAGTGGTTAACGCACCGGTTTGTGGATCCGGCATTCGGGGGTTCAATTCCCCTCGATCGCCCCATGATTTTTTAATGGGGATTAGCCAAGCGGTAAGGCAACGGACTTTGACTCCGTCATGCATAGGTTCAAATCCTATATCCCCAGCCATTTCATTACGAGTCATTAGCTCAGTTGGTAGAGCACCTGACTTTTAATCAGGGTGTCGAAGGTTCGAGCCCTTCATGACTCACCATTATATTTTGCGGTCGTGGCGGAATTGGCAGACGCGCACGGTTCAGGTCCGTGTGGGCTAACCCCCCGTGGAGGTTCGAGTCCTCTCGACCGCACCATATGTTTTGCGGAAGTGGCTCAGCGGTAGAGCATCGCCTTGCCAAGGCGAGGGTCGCGGGTTCGATTCCCGTCTTCCGCTCCAATATTTGCGCCCTTAGCTCAGCTGGATAGAGCGTTTGACTACGAATCAAAAGGCCGGGAGTTCGAATCTCTCAGGGCGCGCCATTATTCTCATAAGTATCGGGATGTAGCTCAGCTTGGTAGAGCACCTGGTTTGGGACCAGGGGGTCGCATGTTCAAATCGTGTCATCCCGATTTTTTTTATTTGCGGGTGTAGTTCAATGGTAGAACTTTAGCCTTCCAAGCTAATAGCGTGGGTTCGATTCCCATCACCCGCTTCCTAGTAATATATAGAAGAGCCTTTGCTTATAGCAAGGGCTTTTTTGTTTTCACCTATAAGAAGAGGTGATTTTCAGAAAACCAGAGTTTAATGTGAGTAGTCAACTCGAGTTGAACAGATGAAATAGATAAGCAAAAATCTTAACTGTTGATAAACGTAGAATTACTTAATTAACTGATTTTAATTCGTTCTCTACACAAAAAAAGACAAGTCCCTCTCCTACGATATCCGCAGGAAGAGGAACTTGTCTTTTTAATTAGAGCCAGCGATTAGTATCTTTCCAAAATAGTCTGTGTCTTCAAGCCATCGGCCGGAATCAGCCAGTTTTTGTTCTCCAGCAATTGCAGCAGTTGAGTACGCAGACCGGATACGGCTACAGTATCATCGGTTTTGAAAGAAACCTCTACGATATTCTCAATACCTGTACCTGCTGCGTCACGGATTGGCCATACTTCGAGTGTAAGCTCTTGACCATTCCATGTACCTTCATAACGTTGGAATGTGATTGGGCCATATGCACGGGATTGAGTCAGTTGTTGTTTACCCCAGTTGGAAGCAGACCAGTTCTTCAATTTGCCCGGAAGCTTGTCCAGTAACATGTTCAGGGCATCTTGCTGGGAAGGAAGTTGAACACCTGTCGCTTTGGTATCGACTTTTTTGGTGTTGGAGAAGCTCAGTGTCTGTTTGCCGTATCCCCAATCAATTTCAGCCTCGTAGTTATCATCTGATATGTCGAATCCTTCTTGGTTAGCCAGGGTCAGCGCTGCGTTGATGTCGCCATTGATTACAGGGTAGCGTTTTTTATAAGTCAATTCGTAGTTATTTTTGTCATCCTTTTTGCGAAAACGAACGTTCCATCCTTGTTGATCCAATCCGAGAGCATTGGTGTCGAAGTACTCTACGTTAATGTTTCTTGGCGTGGAACTCAGGCCGAGTGTCTGAATCACTTCACTGCGTGGTGTCCCATCTATATTCAATACAAGTTCCGGCTTGGCCAGAAACTTTACTTCATAAGCAGGAACGGCATTGGCAGCAGCTGAAGCCTGGGGTGCTCCCAGAAATGTCATTCCACTTCCCAATGTTACGATGCTCAGCATCAATGAGGCGGTTACCTTTTTCCACTTTTTCAAAACCAATCACTCTCCTAATCTGGATTAACGTACAGACTCACTTTATCGCCCGAATATATGAAAGCGATTAAAGGGGAGCGCACATTGCGTTAATCCTGCATAGATTTGATGAATGGTAAACGATAGTTTATAGCGGATCAGGGCAATCTGCCATGGAAAATGGGGGAGCCGTGACTCACCTCTCGTAGCACTTCTTTGAAGCGGTTTACCTGAACGGAAGGGTGGCGGTCCTTGTTATGTACCGTATAGATATGGCGCGGTGCTTGCTCTCCGGGAATGGGAAGAACTTGAATGAGCCCGTGCTGTTCCTCCCACTGTACCGCCATCCGAGACATGAATGAGACATGCCCCCCGATTAACACGAGCTGTTTGATCGCTTCCAGGGAATCCATCTCCACGGTACTCCTCAAACGAATGTCATGTTGCGCAAGCCATTGATTGGTTAGCCGCCGTGTACTGGATTCATTGCCATGTAAGGCAAAAGGAATCTGCGCGATATGATTAGGTGTTAATGCATCCTTCTGGGCCAACCCATGTTGTGGAGAACAGATCAATACTAAGTCGTCTTCACACAGCGTCTCAGCTTGCAGGGCGGGTCCAACAAATGGCTCGGAAGAGATCACCCCCAGATCAATCTGATGCCGAATTAACATTTCGCGAATAACAGGTGATGGTTTGACGGATAAGACGATACGAATGCCCGGAAATTCCTGAGAAAAGGTGTTGAGTATGCTGGGCAACAGATATGTAGCCGGTACATAGCTTGCCCCAATGTGCAGGGTGCCCCGATAGAGACTGTCATATTCCTTTACGACCCGCCTTGCCTCTTGGGTCAAAGCATTGATTTTGACGGAATAGTGGAGCAGGGCTTGTCCGGCCTCAGTTAGAAAGGTCTTGCCACTGCGTGATTCGAATAATCGCACGCCCATCTCTTCCTCCAATGACTTCATATGAAATGTAACGGTTGGTTGTTTGATCCCCAGTAATTCGGCCACACTGGTCATGTGATGATGCTTGTCGATCAGCTCAACAATTTGCAGTTTGATCAGATTCAATGTCTCAACACTCCTCTCACTTCTACTAACCCCAATATATAAGATGATCTAATGTTTTTCATAAAGACGGAGAGTACAGAACCAATCTGAAGAAGCGAAGCGTTCGCCTTTATCCCCGGATTTCTCCCTTTAAAAAGGGAGTATAAGAAATCTGGGGATAACAGCGATCGGAAGATGGTGCTGTAATCGAAGCGAAAACATGAAAATTAATTTAGTTCACCTACTATAGATTTAATCTATGAACATCAACAGAATTCATCTAAAAAGTTAATTCCAATTTTACATACAAGACATACAACTCGCGAAAGCGGACGTTAGACTGATAACAGTGCAAGAGATTAAGTAACAAAAGAGATCAAGTAACAGAAGACAGGCAGGGATGCTTATGAAATTAGAGATGACAGGAATTCAAAAATCATTTAATCAAACACCCGCACTGCTGCCGACAGATCTAACGCTTGAACATGGAAAGTTCACGACACTGCTTGGCCCGTCGGGCTGTGGCAAAACAACACTGCTCCGCATGTTGGCCGGGCTGGAACAGCCGGACGCGGGGGAGATTCGTGCAGATGGTCAGTGTATCTACTCTGCGGCGAAGCGGATTGATATACCAACACACAAGCGTAATCTGGGCATGGTGTTTCAGGATTTTGCATTATGGCCGCATATGACCGTATACGAAAATGTAGCGTTTGGCCTGAAGGCCGGAAAACAGAAATCTGATCTGCGGCAAAAGGTGAACGAAGCACTTGGCATGGTTCGCCTGCAAGGCATGGAAGGTCGATATCCTCATCAGCTGTCTGGTGGACAACAGCAACGGGTTGCTTTTGCCAGAGCCGTAGCGGTCAGACCTGGTGTGATCCTGTTCGATGAGCCACTAAGTGCACTGGATGCTGTACTTCGGGAAGAGATGCGGATTGAGATGATGTCCTTGGTACGGGATATGGGGCTGACTGCGCTTTACGTCACACATGATCAGATTGAAGCGATGTCGATGTCGGATGAGATTGTGGTGATGCAGAAGGGGCGGATATTGCAAAAGGGAAGCCCGGAAACGATCTACTCGGCACCAAGTGATCCGTATGTCGCTTCGTTTATCGGAAAGTCTAACTGGCTCACGCCTAATCAATCGATGGTGCGTCCAGAGCATGTCACCTGGAACAAAACAGATCATGACGATCTGTGTTATCCGGGAACTGTACTCAGCGTCAGCTATGTAGGTGAACGCTACGAAGTGCGGGTGCAGATGGAAGGGCTGGGCGTATGGACAGCCTATATGAACCAAAGAGTACGCGTAGGGGAGAGAGTTCAGCTCTATGTTGCTCCCGAGCGGATATGCCGCATGGATGGTTATGACCACCCAAGTATGAAACAGAACGAAGCAATCGCAGTGGCATATTAAATTGTTGGACGAGCACAGTTGGAAGCAGGATTACACATTTTATAAGAAACCAGGGGAGATGGATGAATATGTTGGGGATGAAAACACGAAAAAAGAGCGCAATGCTGTTATTAACGGCGGTTATGAGTATCAGTTTGTTCGGATGTAGTACAGGGAACTCGACCACAGGAAATGCGGCGCAACCCGCAAGTGAAGGAAACACAGCAGCAGCGGCAGAAACAACGAAACCGGCTGGCGGCAAGTTGGTACTGTACAGTGCTGGCCCACAGAAGCTGGCCGATAACATCGTGAGCGGATTTACAGACAAAACAGGGATCGAAGTTGAGATGTTCCAGGGAACGACAGGCAAAATTCTGGCTCGTATGGAAGCTGAGAAATCCAATCCGGTGGCAGACGTTGTAATCCTGGCCTCTTTACCTTCCGCACAGGCTCTGAAAGCCGATGGACTGACTATGCCATACCCTGAAGCAGCCAATGCAGACAAGCTGAACAAGGACTGGTCGGATGCAGAGGGCAACTATTTTAGCAGCAGTGCTTCCGCACTGGGTATTGTGTATAACACCAAACTGGTATCTACACCCCCAACAAGTTGGGCAGATCTTGCTACGCCTGCATGGAAAGATGCAGTGAACATTCCCGACCCTACATTATCAGGCTCAGCACTCGACTTCATCACAGGATACCTGAGTGCGAATGGTGAAAAAGGTTGGGATCTGCTGAGTGCCTATAAAGCCAATGGTGTAGCGATGGCAGGAGCCAATCAGGAAGCCCTTGATCCGGTCATTACGGGTGCCAAAAGCATCGTAGCTGCAGGTGTGGATTACATGGCGTATTCCTCCAAGGCAAAAGGTGAACCACTGGATATCGTGTACCCTGAGGAAGGCACGGTAATCAGCCCAAGACCGGCAGCAATTCTGAAATCCAGTCCGAATGTAGAGAATGCCAAAGCGTTCATCGACTACTTGTTGTCTGATGAAGCACAGAAGCTTGTTGCAGATGCTTATCTAATCCCGGGCCGCGAAGACATTGAAGCGACTAACCGTGCCAATGTGAAGGATATTCCACAGCTTAAAGTGGATTGGAACTGGATGAGCGAACATGGCGAAGAGACAGCAGCGCGTTTTTCCGAGACTTTTAAGTAAGAAACAATAGGATAGAGACAATTAGGCAAAAGGAATACCTGCTGTCTGTGGAAAGTCATGTGAGGTGAACGTAGTGAAACCTGTTGGAATAGACAACAACCGAATTTTTCGGAGAGTGGGCGTGATTCTGGCCCTCGTTCTGCTGACCATAAGTATTGGCGTGCCGCTCTTGCTGATCTTCTGGCAAAGTGTGTATCCGGACGGACAATGGGACTGGATGGCTCCGATTCGCACGATTACGGGTCATCATCTATCAGGTGTATTGCTGAATTCCGTCTGGCTTGGCATCTGCGTTGTAGCAGTAACCACGCTGCTGGCGCTACCGTTGGCCTGGATGATGGCGAAGACCCGAATGGGCGAGCATCGCTGGGTGGATGTAATCCTGATGATTCCGTTCATGACCCCGCCGTATATCGGATCGATGGGCTGGATTCTGTTTATGCAAAAAGGGGGATACCTGCAACAATGGGTGCCTTCATCTGCAGGCTGGAGTGAGCTGTTCTTCAGCTTCTGGGGCATGGTGCTCATCATGAGCTTGCACCTGTTCCCATTCCTGTACCTGCTGCTTCGAGATGCGTTGATTCGCATCGGTGGCAATCTGGAAGAAGCGGGAGCCGTGCACGGTGCACGTGCAGGATACCGTTTCAGACGCATTATTTTACCTTTATTGTTGTCGTCTTACGGCATGGGGATCATGCTGGTCTTTGTCAAAACGATTGCGGAATTCGGAACACCGGCAACCTTCGGGCGCAAGATTGGCTATTATGTCATGACCTCCGAGATCCATAAGTACATCTCCAGTTGGCCGATTGACTTCGGCAAGGCGACTTCGCTGGCATCGGTGCTGTTGTCCGTCTGTCTGGTGATGTGGTATATGCAGTCTGCCATGAGTCGAAAGTTCACGTATCGTCTGGTTGGTGGCAAAGGGCAACGTTCGAAGCGATATTCCCTTCGTGGCGGAGCCGGATGGTTATGTGGGGCATATCTTGCAATCCTGTTGATCCTATCGATAGGTATCCCGTATTTCTCCATCATCGCCGCTTCGACCATGAAGTTACGAGGATCGGGAATTGCTTTTGATAATCTGACCTTGGATCATTACAAAGAGCTGTTATCTTGGGGATCGGTGAGTATGAAGGCCATCGGGAACAGTCTCGGTCTATCCCTCGCGGCTTCAACCGTTGCTGTTGTTATTGGTACGGGTTTTGCGCTCGCGATCGGCAGATCATCTTCATTCATGCAGCGTGTGATTGACTTGTTCAGTCTGTTGCCTAATACGGTGCCGGGTATCGTGATGGTTGTGGGTCTGATTCTCTTCTGGAACTCACCCTGGATGCCTGTCACGTTGTATAACACCTACGGCATGGTTGTGCTCACGTACGTTGTGCTCTTCTTGCCTTACACCGTGCAGTATGTAAAATCGAGCTTTACCCAGATTGACGGAACGTTGTTCCAGGCTGGGCAAGTATTTGGAGGGAAGCCGCTGTATATTCTGCGGCGTATCTTGATACCGCTGATCCTGCCTGGCATGCTGGCCGGCTGGATGATGACCTTTACGATTGCTACCCGGGAGCTAGTAGGTTCGTTGTTAATTCTTCCGCCGTCCATGCAGACGTCAGCTACGTATATTTTTGCCCAGTTTGAACAAGGTCAGGTATCACTCGGAATGGCGATGGCCGTTGTAACTGTAGGTATGACGGTGCTGATGCTGCTTGGAATCGAACTGCTGAATTCAAAGAGAAAGTGGAATGCATCATGATCAAACTGAACGTATGGGGCGGTGCAGGGGAACATGGACGTTCCGCCTATCTCCTGAGCGGGAGCCGGTTTCGCCTTTTGCTGGATTGTGGTGTGAAAAAAGAAGGCACGGGCCAGTATCCGCTAATTGACCCGGAGATTGTCCCGCAACTGGATGCGGTGTTTTTGTCCCACGCCCATGAGGATCATTCGGTCGCCATCCCTTTGCTGTATAAGATGGGCTACCGGGGTGAAGTATGGACAACGAGAGAGACGAGGGCACAGCTGCGTACGTATTTTGCCAACTGGCGAAGATTTGCAGAACGTGTCGGAGAGAAACTCCCTTACGATGAAGCAGATGAGCAGGCTATTCGTTATCGTTATCTGGAAGATGAGGTCGTATCCCAAACCTGGTTCGAACCGATTCCCGAAGTAAAAGTGATGTGGGGCCGGAGTGGACATCTGGCTGGATCGGTGTGGTTTGGACTTGAAATGGAAGCGAAGCGGATTTTTTATTCCGGGGACTACACGTCCGAATCAATGCTTTTACAGGAGGATTGCCCAGCGGAGGCGTTCTCACGGACAAACATGATTCGTGAAGATACGTTGTTCGATGCTCCGAGCAGCGAGCGGTGGGGTATGGAGGAACTAATCGTTATGAACAGCGGGCAAAAGGCTGGAGAATTTATAACGTCACAAGATCAGACATCTGTTGCATCAGAGGCGTCGTCAAGAACGCTTGTATCCATGGAGATACCCATGAAGCAGAGAAATTCCATATCCAATGGTGCAGATGGAGCAGTCAGAGCAAGCAGAGCAAACGTAGCAGACGCTGCGCCAAAATCCTCCGTCGGGCTGGTAGATCTGGCGATCGTTGATGCGGCCTACGGTACGGATCAGGATACACAGGCCGACAAACTGGAACAGCTTGAACGAGCCATTCGCCAGACGATTGCTCAAGGCGGAAAGGTGCTCTTACCCATGCCTGTCGTAGGGCGTGGACAGGAGATCATACTGTGGGCACAGCAACAATTCCCGGCTGTTCCAATGGTAGTGGAACAAGGGCTGGTGGACGGTATGAAGCAGCTTATGCATGTTCCGTATTGGTTGAGGGAGAAGGGAGAGCATGTCATCGGAAGTTCGTTGAAAGACAAAATCGATTGTTTTCTGACTGGACGAGGATGGGATCTGCCTACAACTACCCAAGAGCGGGAACAACTGTTGGAACATCATGCTGCTTCGTTATGGTTTATTCCGGACGGCATGATGCAGTCCTCGCTTGCCCGTTGGTATTATAGTCAATTATCGGACAGGGAGGAGAATCTGATTCTGCTCACCGGGCATGTTGCTCATGGCACATTTGCTGATAAACTGCTACGGGTTCCTGACAAGTATGGAGTGTGTGAGGTGCGGAAAATACGATATAAAGTGCATCAGGGCTGGAAGGATGTTGAACGGATGCTGCATCAGGTTCCAGCAAGGCATACGGTCCTTGTGCATGCTGACCGGGCAGAGACGGACCGATTAAAGGAAGGATTGCTCAGAAATAGCCCGTCACCGGGAACAGTTATACATTCACTGTCTGCTGGTGACGAGCTATATGTGTGAATTGAGCATGAATCGAATTGATGCGTCAGATTGGAACGTCCCTGGGGACGTTCTTTTTCCATTGTTGCCTGATCAGTTAGGGTTCGCGATGAATGGGGTGTTCCAGTTCGGCATGGCCCATCAAACTATCAACGGCTTCACCATCCACCAGTATATCCAGGCTGTTCACTTCATCAAATTGAAACATCGTTGTTGTTAAAGCTTCCAATGCGAGCAATTCTCCACTGGTACCGAGATTGGCTTCAGCAGGGATATGAACATCCAAAGTCACTGTACCCTCAGCATATTGGATAGAGAGCAATTCAACCTGCTCCCAGAGGGAAACAAGCTCCGAATCGGTGTTCGTTTGCAACGCTGCAAATGTTTTTTCATATTTTTCGGAGTCATCCTTGTACTCAATTTCCTGCTCTGTTTTCTCAAGCGCCAGTACCTGAGAATCTGCCAAATATACATCGACGACTTGTGTATTCATTGTGCCCAGATCCACCTCCGTCTCGGATGGGTTTGGTGCCTGCACCTGTCCTCCCTGAACAGCAGGTTCATTCGAACCGGATTGGCTCACTGGCTTCTGGGCACATCCAACTCCGATAAGGATCAAGCATGATAATATAAGTGCACAACCAAGCTTCTTATTCAAAGAATCACTTCCTTTATCTGATTTATTTGATGATTTATAGCCCCAAATACTCCTTGATTCCATCGGCTATCGCTTGAGCGGCTTTCATCTGAACAACCTCGGACGACATCAGTTCTTCATCGAGCACATTACTCAAGAATCCCACTTCCAAAAGCACTGCAGGCATGGTCGTGTCTCGGATTACTTCCAAGTTGCCATTTTTCACACCACGATCTCTGAGACCCATGGCTTTCACCAAACGTTGATGAATAATAGTGGCTAATTCCTTGCTATTACTGCGTTGATAATAATATGTCTCCGTACCTGTGGCTTGGGGAGCAGACTTTACGCTATTGCCATGGATAGATACAAATACATCCGCATTTAATTGATTGGCGAGCTGAACACGCTCAGGGCGGGTCGGATAGGTATCACCTTCACGAGTCATCACCAATTCGATATTGGGTTCATTGAGCAACAGGGCTTGTACTTTGTGAGCCAATGCCAGATTGTATTCCTTTTCGGGTTTGTTCGTGATGCTATTCGTCCCCGGGTCACTCCCACCGTGTCCTGGATCGATGACCACAACCTTGCGTCCTGAATCACCTACTGGAGTGACTGGAGCAGGTGTGACATTGTCTCCCGCAACATTAAGATCAATAATCAGTTTATCGGCAATGACGTTCTGGCTGTACTGGACATCCTTCACATTATTCAATTCTACGACAATGCGAACTTGCGCCGGATCTCGTTTGAACAGTGAATATCTCACTTCTGTCACATTGGGATAACCACTCACATCCAACTTGCCATTGAGTCCTTGATCCAGCGGTTGGGAGATATCACCAAAGGCGGTTCCAGGCAAGTCCACAACCAAACGATCAGGGTACTTGAGGGTCGTTACTATTGGCTGAACGGCTCCATCCGTGGATAACACGAGCTGATTATTGGCAAATTGGATATCGGTAACCTGCGCGTTAGACGTTGAATCTCCTTTTCCAGAACTATTGCCTGGATCGATAGCAGGTCCCTTACTGGTGTTTGTTAAGTATACGATCTTGTCTTGATTATTCCATCTTACCTTAAGCCCCATTTGTTCACTGACAAATCGAATGGGCACCACCAGCGTATTGTTCAAAATTTGCGGTGCTGTGTTCAAAGTGACTTGTTTGTCAGCAACCATGGCTTGCTTTTGATCCACGGTTAGGGAAATCGTCTGTTGATCTTGCTGAATTTTTACAGTGCGTGCTTGTTGGTTCCAATCGACTTTGAATTTCAAATTTTCGGCAACGACACGAATCGGAATCATCACGTTTTTATTGATAATCGTCACCTGTACATCACTTGGGAGGACTAATTCCTCTCCATCCATAAAAATTTTCGACGTGCTTGCAGCGGCATTTCCCTGATTAGGGAGCAAAACGAGTAAGAACAGACTCAAAAACAGTAGTAAAATGGTTTTCTTCATTATGCACCTCGACTAGTATTAGATCTATATCTGACTACCAAAATATACCTACATATTATAAACGGTAAAAATGTAAAAATGTTTCTCTTCTGATATCTAATTATCAATTGATGGAATAAAACATGATGTGTGATCGCAAATGGGATGAATATCTCTCTTTTTATTTTCAATGTTGTAATTAAATTTCATATAATGTTTGACTTGTGAAATTTAATATCATATACTGGGTGAAATTATGGCAGGATGACGTGTTCATCGGGTCTTGCAGGAGGTTGGAAATGGATGGATACAGGCAGCTATCCGATGTGGGAGAAGTATCGTTTGAAGCAGGAGCATCTGGTCATCGGACTAATGTCAGGGACGTCTCTGGACGGAACAGACGCGGCGCTAGTCCGTATTCAAACCGATATGAGTGGGGCATTACAGCAGATCGAGCTGGTTGATTTCGTATGTGTGCCGTATTCGAATGGATTGAGAGACGTACTGATCCGGTTATGTTCACCGGGGACAGCTCGTATCGACGAGCTGACAGCCGCACATTTTGGTGTATCGGAGTGGTATGCACATAGTGTTAGGGAACTGATGCAGTCTGCCGGTATCTCAACACAGCAAGTGGATGTGATTAGCATGCATGGGCAGACGGTATGGCATGCGCCTGTAGCATCCGCATTTCCAGGGCCAACGGGGGCAAGTATTGATGTGGTATCGACATTGCAGATCGGTGAATGTGCTGTTGTTCGAGAACGGACAGGACTGCCCGTGATTGGCAACCTGCGAGCCAGGGATATGGCGGCTGGTGGGAAGGTGCTCCACTTACGCCTTATGCGGATGCTCTGATGTTTCGAAGCCCGACAGAAGGGCGGCTAGTGCAGAATATTGGTGGCATTGGCAATGTGACGGTGCTTCCCTCCGAGTCATCTACCGAAGTTATTTCGGCATTTGATACGGGACCGGGGAATATGGTGATGGACGCCCTTGTTCGACAGACAACGGATGGGCGGCAGCATTATGATCCGAATGGAAGTATTGCCGCACAGGGGAAGGTCGATCAGCGTCTGGTTGAACTGTGCTTGGAGGATGAGTATTTCAAAAGACTTCCGCCAAAAAGTACCGGGCGAGAAGTGTATGGAACAGCGTACGCAGTGAGACTGATGGAGATGGCCGCAGCGCGTTCCTTATCTCTTGAAGATACGCTGGCTACTGCCACCTGTCTGACCGCGGAAACCATCGTGCGTGCAGTGAAGGATCTTATCCTGCCCAAGGTGCAAATATCGGCCATGCTCGCGTGCGGTGGTGGTACTTCCAATGCCACGTTAATGGAAATGATCCGTCAGAGACTACCGAAGGATATCCGTTTGGAACGAACAGCAGATTATGGTATACCCGATGATGTTCGGGAAGCCATTGGATTTGCTTTACTTGGCCATGAGGCACTTATGGGAAGAACTAATACACTCCCGGCAGTAACCGGCGCGAAACACGCCGTAATCTCGGGTAATCTCACACTCTAGTGAGGTATGACTTTAATTAGAGTTCAGTTATGGAAGGGCGAGGAATTCGATTAGACGCGAGTGGAATTATAAGATAAAATGCTTGTACATGAATGCAGTACGGAAAGGAGGAGCGAATGGAAGGCATGAAAGGTGGACTTGTACGTTTACGCGCATTAATGGATGACTTGACCCCGTCCGAACGGAAGATCGGAGCTTATATTCTCGATCACCCGCAAGAAACTGTTCAATCCTCGGTGGCCCAGTTGTCTGAACGGAGTGGAGGCAGCCCAGCTGCCATTATCCGTCTCTGCAAATCACTGGGTGTAACGGGTTTTCAGGAGCTGAAGCTGAAGATTGCCGGAGATTTGCAGACGAGTGAGCCATATCAATATACGGAGATTCGTCCCCAGGACTCCATGGAGAGCATTATTCAGCATGTGTCCGCAAACAATATTCAGTCGGTGAAGGATACGGTTCATATTCTGGACCCACGTCTGGTGGAAAAAGCTGTGGACGTGCTTCATCAGGCAAACCGGATCTTTTTCTATGGAGTAGGGGCTTCCAACCTGATTGCGCTGGATGCACATTACAAGTTCATGCGAATCAATCGCACAAGCTTTTCGTTCGCCGATCCGCATATGCAGATTTCGTCCGCAACGACGCTTCGTGAGGATGATGCGGTTGTATGTATCTCGTATTCAGGGGAGACGTCGAACGTAATCTCCTGTCTCAAGCATGCTCATGATGGTGGGGCAGCGACAATCAGCATTACCAAGTGGGGCAGCAATACACTCAGTAGTATGGCGGATGTGCCCCTGATGATTACTTCCACTGAAAGTGATATTCGGAGCGGAGCAACTTCGTCACGGATTGCACAGCTGAACGTGATCGACATTTTGTATCTGGCGATTGCCAGCCGGGATTACAACCAGTCGGTGGAGTATTTGGAGAAGAGCCGACAGGCTATTCTGGAGCACAAGTGAAGTAGAACCATATGAATCCCTTTCTGTTTATGCAGGAGGGGATTTTTTGAGAATTATATCCGCTGTTAGAATAAAAAAATAAAAAAAAGAGCCCAGACTAATGTTGGGCTCCTCTCTTTCAACCTCTAATAATACCCCTTGTACGGCTCAGGAAGGCCCCGCAATGGCGCTACGGACAAATCCGTCAGCCAGATCAAGCCTGTGCTGGGCTTCCGTTGCGTCCACACCTGCCATCAGCATGACGATTGCCGTTTTTACATGACCGTCTGCACCGGTAAAAGCCTCTTCAATATCCGCTTCATTTGCTCCGGTTGCCAGATGGATCATGCGTTTGGCCCGATGGACAAGCTTTTCGTTCGAAGGGTTCAGATCAACCATGAAATTACGGTAAACCTTGCCCAGACGAATCATGGCGGTAGTGGTGAGCATGTTCAGAATCATTTTCTGGGCGCTGCCTGCCTTCATACGTGTTGAACCCATGACAACCTCTGGGCCGACAACAGCCTCAATGCTCACATCAGCCAACAGGGTCATCGGCGTGCCTGAATTATTGCTCAGGCTGATCACCGTAGCCCCGATCTCCTTGGCATGTCTCATCGCACCCAGCACATACGGCGTTCGTCCACTGGCTGCAATGCCAACCACGACATCGTTTTTGTCTAAGCCATGTTCATCAAGGTCGGCAGCTCCCAACTCCTCATTATCTTCAGCACCTTCAACCGGGTCCTTCACTGCCCGGAATCCCCCTGCAATAATACCCTGTACCATGGATGGCGGGGTTCCGTAGGTAGGCGGGCATTCAGAAGCGTCAAGTATTCCTAATCGTCCACTGGTACCTGCGCCTACATAAAAAAGCCTGCCGCCAGACTGAAACGCCTCCAAGATCCGATCCGCAGCTTGAGCAATGACCGGAATGAGGGGCTGAATGAGCTCCGCAATCCGTTGATCTTCCTTATTAATGAGCTCCATAATTTCTGCCGAAGGCAATTCATCTATATGATCCGTTAGTGGATTGGGTTGTTCTGTTAGTAGTGAATTCAGCATGTGATTCATCCGTATGGCCTCCTTCTCTCTTTTAAAATGATTCATTCAGGGAACGGCGTTTTCTTGCCAGTTGTGCTGCACCAACCGCTGGAGCGGGGGCATCTTCACGATATACAAAGTCCAACTCTCCATAATATTCAGATAACTTCTGAATAAATGTATTTCGGAAAAGTGCAGCGTATCGAAACAGTGATCCGGACAGGACAACCGGAGTGGATTCAAATTCGGGATGACGGGCAACCAGCGCCTTGGCGGTATCCGCCAATTGTGAGGCTTCGTCGATGATCAGTGCGCGGGCGGCCTCATCCCCGAGTTCAGCAGCTTCTATAGCTAGGGGGGCGATGGATGCGGTCTCGGTTTTGCCCCAATCCGTCTGATACACTCGCGTCTTTAGCTCCGATATATCCCGAAGGCTCAGATTCTTTAGAAGAAGCGGGGTTAAACAGGTTGGAGGAAGAACACCGTCATAACTCTGCATAACCACTTGGAGTGCACGCTGCCCAATACGATAGCCGCTCCCCTCATCTCCGAGCAGATGACCCCAGCCTCCTGCACGGTATCGCTCTCCTTCCAGCGTAAATCCGTACACGATGGACCCCGTTCCAGAGATGCATAATACACCGTGCGTATGTCCGAGAGAGGCCATCAGAGCAATCTCTCCTTCGGATACAACCCAGACGGGACAACCTTCTGATGCCTGTTGATTACGACTCTTCATATAGTTATTTACTGCTTTGGCTATAAGTTGCCGTTCTTGGATCGTATCTACACCTGACATACCAAGGCATATACCCTCACAATTTGTCGATAAATCACTTATTAGTTTAAATAGCTGTTCCAGCACTCGTTGCAGTTCGGAAATGGCCTGTTCAGTTGATACGGTGTGAGGATTCGTGGGACCGCCGCTGAGTCGGGCGAGAATTTCACCAGATTCAGAAATGATTGCTGCATCAGTATTGGTACCGCCTCCATCTACGCCTACATACACTCGCAAAGTGGTTCACCTCGCTTGCTTGGGTTTTCTTTTTACATAGTATAGTTGCATGAAAAGAAAAAGTAAAATTAAATTTTATAATAAAAAATAATTTTGAATTTTTATTTTACAACTCATATAATGAATTCAATCTACAATTTTGGAAGGAATTAATACTGTTAATGTCAATTAAGTTGACGTTAATATTGCATTTAAGAGATTTAGCCTGCGACTGGCAGGCCCAATCTACAGGGGAGGTGCTTTTCCTTACTGCCGCGTGTATAGGTGGATGGCGTTTGAAGGCCGAATGATCACAAAGGGGTAGCATGGTTAGGCAAATGAAAGAATCGGAAGACGACATGCAAAGGAGATGAAGGGATGAAAAAGAAGGGTCTGGTATGGACAATGTTGTTGATGATGGTCTTGGTTACTGCCTGTGGGAGTAGCGGAGGTGCTGCTTCGGATGACCCGAATGCCGATGATACGGTAACGGTATGGACCTATCCTGTACATGGCACATATGAAGATGAACTGAAGGATCTAATCTCTGATTTCAATAAAGAACACCCGAATATTACCGTGAAGACGGAAATGCTCTCCTGGGCGGAAGGGCCCAAAAAATTCGATGTCGCTTTGAACGCGGGTAACCCGCCAGATCTTTACTTTCATAGTGTAGACGGCACATATGTGAATACGGGATTGGCACTTGAGCTGGACAGTTACCTGACATCTGTGATCAAGGACGACTACCTGCCGGGTACGCTGGATTTAGGCCAGATTCAGGGGAAACAGTATGGACTGCCCTTGTATCAATTCCAATGGGCTTGGGGTGGTAACAAACGCATTCTGGAGGAAGCGGGCATTGATTGGAAGTCCATTCAACAAAATGGCTGGACCTGGTCCGAATTCAACGATGCTGCTGCCAAGCTGACCAAAACGCTGGATGGCGGGGCCAAGCAATATGCACTGGTTACCGACGGAACCTCGCTTGACTTCATTGAAATGCTGTCCCGGAACAACGGGATGATTGATGTTCTTGATAAAGACGGCACGTTCCAATGGAATGATGGTCGCATTCTGGATACTCTCTCTTTTATCAAAAACCTGATGGATCAAGGGTATATGCCGAAGGAAACGGCGGCTCTTGCTCCAGCAAAACGGACGGATATGTTCTACGCGGGGGAAACGGCGATTATTTCCAAAGCGATTCCTTATTATGATGTGATGATTCAGAACCGCAACAAGGATATTGATGATGGCAAGGTGCAGGGAGAGAAGATTGATTTTGTCCTGTTACCTGTACCGCATAATGATGATCAACCTGCGGCCACAACAATGGGTGGCGAAGGGTATGTAGCCTTTAAACAGAAAAAGGACAAGGGCGAACAGCATGCCAAAAATACCTTCTTGGTGATGGAGGCGCTTAGTGGTGCCAAAGCAGGGAACTCGGCCAATGAACTGGCGCTCCCATTCGTAAGACAATCCCAAGTGGAACTGTTTAAAGGAAAAGAGCTTGGTCAAGCGGATAATCTGGCCGCTGCGAAAGTCATGGCAGAGAATATCGCTATGCCGGTAGTGCTTGAACTGGATATCGACAAAGCATCTCAGCAAAAACAATTCAAGGAACAGGTTGTGAAGCCTAATATTCAGGCGCTGTTCTCGGGTGAAAAATCACCGGAGCAGATCGCAGAAGACTTCAAGAGCAAGGGCGAGCAGATGTTTGGACAATAACTCGGACAATCAAACATAACGTAAAACCACACTGATTAGGAGAGGAGGATTCGCCATGCAGACCGCCCTTGCGCCAAAGCCGTCCGTGCCCCGGACTTCCCGGGTTGCCCGGTTTTGGCGGGACTACGGGTGGGCGTATTTGTTTATTTTGGCGCCTGTCCTGCTGTTTCTCATTTTCACACTGTATCCCGTACTAACAGCTCTCGTGATGAGCTTCCAGAAATACAACATTATGAACTCAACGTGGGTCGGTTTGGACAACTACGAACGACTGGTGAAGGATGAGACGTTCTGGAAGTCGATTAAAAATACGGTGATCTTCACCGTAGGCACAGTCCCGGTCAATATTCTCATTACATTTGTACTGTCCTATTTCATCTATCAAATGAAAAGCAAATGGCAGACATTTTTCAAAGCTACCATGTATCTGCCTGCGGTAGCCTCCGGGGTAACCATATCCATTGTATGGCTGGCGATCTTTGACCCGACGGATTCGGGGCTGCTCAACCGTTTTCTCGGCTTGTTTGGCCTTGACCCGGTGATCTGGCTGGGCCAGTCGGGAACGGCACTCTTTTCCCTCATTCTAATGAACTGGCTCGGATCGCATGGGGCGGGCATTATTCTGTACCTAGCAGCCATGGGCGGTATTCCGAAATCGCTGTACGAAGCGGCGGATATTGATCATGCCAGCGGCTGGACCCAGTTCAGCAAGATTACATGGCCGCTACTCAAACCAACGACGCTGTATCTGCTCGTTACAGGTGTGATCACGTCTTTCCAGGTGTTTATCTCGGTATATCTGATGACACAGGGTGGACCAAACTTTGCGACAACTACAATCGCTTATCTGATCTACGAGACGGCTTTCAAGTTCTATGAGTTCGGATTGGCTTCGGCTCAGTCGTTCGTACTGGCGATTATCATCATAGTCATCTCCGTCATACAGTTCAAATATTTCTCCAGCGATATTGAGTATTAGAGGTAGTTCAACTGAAAACCGTTCTTTTTGAACACGTATTAGAGGTAGGCACGTTGCATTAAGCATCCGGGGGTGAATGAAATCCATGAAATCAACACAGAAAAAGACACTGCTTGTCGTTGCATCCATTCTGCTGGTGGTTTGGGCGCTGGTGACGGTCATTCCGATGTACTGGATGCTGGTCGGTTCGGTGCAGGATAGCGCGATGTCGGCGTCGTTTAAACCACAGATGATTCCGGAGCAGTTGTCGTTATCACCATATGAGCGCTTTTTTGCCAAAACTGATGCCTGGCGCTGGTTATACAATTCGCTGCTCATCTCGATCATTCTGACCGTAACCAATGTATTCTTCGCCTCCCTGGCGGGGTATGCGTTCGCCAAACTAAAGTTTCCGGGGAGTCAGGCGGTATTCTGGACTTTGCTTGGGACCATGATGATTCCGGCACAGGTGACGCTGATTCCCTTGTACATTCTGATGGTCAACGTGTTTGACCTGGGGGATACCTATACAGCCATTATTCTGCCTGCTGCCGTTAGTGTGGGTAACATTTTCTTGATGAAACAGTTCATGTCTACGTTGCCCACATCGCTGATACATGCGGCGCGTATCGATGCATGCAGCGAGTTCGGCATCTTCTGGAAAGTCATTCTGCCGATGGCAAAGCCGGGAATCGCGGTGCTGGCGATATTCACGTTTGTCGCTTCGTGGAACGAATTCTTCTGGCCGTTCCTCATTACCAATTCCAACGAGATGCGTACCATTCAGGTGGGGCTAGCCTCGTTTGTATTTGCCGAATCAACTGATTTCGGCGCAATGATGGCGGGGGCAACAATAGGTGCACTGCCGATGATCATTCTGTTTTTCTCACTGCAACGTTACTTCCTGCAGGGCATTACGATCGGTGCGGTAAAAGGTTAAGTTGAACTGTTAGTTCAGGACAAGCGACAACGTAAAGGGGGATCTACCTATGGCACGCGTGGAGTTTCGCCAAGTGCGCAAAGAATTCAAAGACGATCATAAAGGAACGTTCACGGCTGTGGCCGGCTCGGACTTTGTTATAGAGGATAAGGAATTCGTAGTGTTTGTGGGTCCTTCGGGCTGTGGCAAGACAACGTCACTGCGGATGATTGCCGGACTTGAAAAGCAAACAAGCGGTGATATTGTCATCGGTGACCGGCTTGTTAACGATCTGCATCCGAAGGATCGGGATATCGCGATGGTGTTTCAGGATTATGCACTCTATCCGCATATGACCATCCGTGAAAATCTTTCCTTTGGCCTGAAAAATCTGAAAAAGCCAAAGTCCTATATTGATGAACAGGTACAGAATGCGGCCTCCATTCTGGGACTGGAAGCGATGCTGGAGCGCAAACCACGCGAGCTGTCTGGTGGTCAGCGCCAGCGTGTTGCGGTAGGACGGGCGATCGTCCGTGATCCGCAGGTGTTTTTATTCGACGAACCACTGTCCAATCTGGATGCCAAGTTGCGGGTACAGATGCGGGTGGAGTTGGGTGAGCTGCATAAACGTCTCGGTGCCACGATTGTGTACGTGACGCATGATCAGGTAGAGGCCATGACACTTGGAGAACGCATCGTGGTTATGAATCATGGAGATATTCAGCAGGTGGCTTCACCGAAAGAATTGTATGCGAGTCCGCGAAATATGTTTGTTGCCGGATTTATTGGTTCCCCGGCGATGAACTTTATTGATGCACGGATTGAAGGCACACAGGTTGTCATCGAGGGAGCCTCATTCACCTTGCCAGCCGATGTGCTTGCTCGTTTGCAGAGCCATCAGGGCAAGCCGGTGATTATGGGACTGCGCCCAGAGCATATTTTTGGTGACGATGTCGCTCCGAATATCCCGACAGACCATATGCTGCAGGCGCGAGTTCAGGTTGTAGAGCATCTGGGCTCCGAGAATTTAGTGTATTTCCATTCTGGTGCCCGTACGGTTACAGCCAAGGTTCATCCGGAAATACATGCGTATGTAGGAATGGACAAAGATTTTGTGCTGGACTTGCGTAAGGCGCACTTTTTCGATCCAGAGACGGAGCTTGCGATTGGACGGGAATAAAAGACGAGGCCTGGCGAAGAAGGAACGGTTAGAAAGGAGAGGGTGAAGATGCGTAAGCTGAGTGAAGTGTTGATCAAGTCAGGTGCAGAAATCTATCGGGATATTATTCCGGTAGCCTTGTACAGTGTCGTTAGCTCCATCGTATTGGTTCCTATTCTGATGTTTGCTCCACTGCCAATCGCGGTGCTGCTTCTGGCCTTGATATATATGCCCATCCTGTTCGGTGTCAGTTATGCCGTACATCATAGGCTGGAACGCAAGGAACGCCGCAATGGGCTTAAGGATATCTGGAACGGAACGATGCAGGGATTCATCCCGGGAGGGGCAGTAGGTGTGCTTTTCGCCGTGCTTGGCTTCATTCTCTGGTCAACCTGGTGGTATTACGGCGGACAGGGCGGGATTACAGGTACAGCAGTGAGCATGTTCCAAACCTTCTTCGTCCTCATGGCGCTGATGTCACAGTTCTATACTTGGCAGCTTGTTTTACAAAAGAACATGGGCATCCTTCAGGCGATGGGGGAAAGTGTAAAGCTGTTCTTCCGTCACCCGGGGTATACGATGGGCGCTTGTTTTCAGGCGCTATGTCTGACGGCTCTGCTGATGCTGACGGTTGTTGGCTTTGGAGCGCTGTTCGCGGGCATGTTTGCCATCTATCAGCATAAGGTGGCTCTCAATGTGCTGGAGCCTGAAGAGGAACCTGTCGTAACAGGCGGTAATGATCACCAGCATACAGGGTGGATCAGCCAGGAGAATGTGTAATGGGCCGGTTGAATGGAAGCGAGCAGATTCCGGCTGTAAAAACGGGAGTTGACCTTCTGTCGAGAGGGTTATCGCATCCATGGTTAACAGGTGCTCGAATCGGTCTAATTACGAATCCGACTGGAATTACAGCGGATTTTGTATCGACCATAGATGTGTGCACAGGACTGTCTAATGCCGAGCTTACAGCGCTCTACGCCTGTGAGCACGGACTGGATGGAGAACTTCAGGCGGGTGTCAGATTCGGAGACATGCGTCATCCGCGTCTGGACATTCCGGTGTTCAGCCTGTATGGAGATCACAAGAAGCCTACGCCTGCAATGCTGGCTGGAGTCGATACGGTCCTGTTTGACATTCAGGATGTGGGCATCCGTTATTACACGTATGTCTCAACCTTGCTCTATATGATGGAGGTCTGCGCTGGAGCAGGCAAACGTATGCTGATTCTGGACCGTCCCAATCCACTGGGTGGAAACGTTGTGGAAGGCGGTGTACTGAACGCGGGATATGAATCACTCGTTGGCGCTTGGCGTGTCCCTGTACGTACCGGATTGACGGTAGGTGAACTCGCCCTGATGGTCAACAGCGAGATGGATGTACCTTGCGAATTGGACGTAGTTGTGATGGAAGGTTGGCAGCGTTCCATGGAGTTTGCGGATTGTGGTCTTCCCTGGATGTTACCCTCTCCGAATATGCCCACGCTGGACAGTGTGCGGGTATATGCGGGTACGTGCCTGTTCGAAGGCACTAATGTATCGGAGGGCAGGGGCACGACCCGCCCATTCGAGTGGATTGGGGCACCCTGGGTTGAGGGTGAACGTTTGGCGGAACGATTTCGGGAATACAAGCTGGAAGGTGTACATGTGCATCCAGTGTACATGTCCCCAACATTCTCCAAACATGCAGGTGAGCTGTGTGGTGGTGTAAGGATTTTTGTAACGGACAGCAGGAAATTCCGGGCGGTAGAGACGGGGCTAGTGCTATTGCATGAACTGGTTTCACTCTATCCGGAGCAATTCTGCTGGCTGGAGCCACCAGAGCCGGGTTCGAGGTACTTTATCGACCTGTTGGCAGGGGGGAAGGCAGTCAGGGAAACCATTCATGACCATGCGGAATTCATTCGTTTAATGGATGCGTGGAATGTACAGGCAGCAGAATGGAAGGAGCGGCGAAAGCCATTTTTGTTATATCCATAAACGGATGTTTGTCATCGGAAGGAGGCATGAAATGAGTGGGCCAAAAGAGTTATACCAGTCTCATCTGAAACAGATGACCTTGCGCGAGAAAGTTGGACAAATGCTGCTTTGCGGCTTTCATGGCACTGAAGCTGCTGGCGATGTGGAACCCTTTCTTCGAAAGTATCCAACCGGTGGCGTGATCTATTTTGCACGCAACGTTGAGTCGCCAGAGCAGGTAGAGCGGTTATCGTCAGGGTTACAACAGATTGCTAAAAGCAGCGGTAATGTGCCGCTCTGGATATCCATTGATCAGGAGGGCGGCATGGTTGCACGAATTACCGAAGGAATCGCTTTGATGCCTGGACCAATGGCTATTGCCGCTGCTGGTTCCATTGACGATGCGTATCAGGCGGCATATATCAGTGGGTTGGAGCTGAAATCCATGGGCATTAATATGAACTTTGCTCCGGTATTGGATGTGAACAATAACGCGGCAAATCCGGTCATTGGTGTACGATCATTCGGCGAATCTCCACAATCCGTTGCAGAATATGGGGCCAGAACCATTGTGGGGATACAGGACGCCGGGATTGCAGCGACAGCCAAGCACTTCCCGGGGCATGGGGATACGGACACCGATTCTCATCTGGACCTGCCGATCATCACTCATAATCGTGATCGGGTAGAGCGCCTGGAGTTGATTCCCTTCCGAGCCGCCATCGCCGAAGGTGTCGATGCCATGATGTCGGCGCATATTTATTTCCCTGCACTGGAGCCAGAGCGTCTGCCCGTAACGCTATCGCACAGCGTATTAAGCGGTCTGCTTCGCCAGGAACTGGGTTATGAGGGCATGATCGTGACAGATTGCATGGAGATGGATGCCATTGCTGTGAACTATGGCACGGTCGATGCAGCTGTGATGGCGGTAGAGGCCGGAGCGGATCTGGTGTTAATTAGCCATACGGCTAAACTTCAGGCAGAGGCATTTGAAGCGTTGCTAGCAGCTGTGGCGAGCGGGCGGATTAGCGAAAGGCGTATTGACGAGTCGGTAACCCGCTTGCTGATGTACAAGGCGAAACGTGGTTTGTTGGAGAGTGGAATGGGCGGTGCAGGTGATGATGAAGTGAATAGTGTATTCTCAAATGCACCCTCCCTGCATTCATCAAAGGATCTTTCACATTCCAGCGGGTCTGAGCGCAACAGTTCATTACACCAAGAGGTTGCCCGCCGAATTAGCGAGAACAGTATCACGCTGGTACGCGATCAGCTGAATATGCTGCCTATGAAGCCGGAACGCACACTGGTGATAACGGTCGCCACGTCCGTGACGACGATTGCAGATGAACAGCTGAGTCAGACGTTCACCTTGGGCTCAGCTTTATCCAAGTATGGTCTGGATGTTGTTGATCGGGTGGTTACGCCCGAGGAAGTTGCCATTCGTTCCGCACGTCTGCTTCAAGCTGCGGAAGAGGATGGCGTTCGACAGATTGTGGTAGGCACCTACAATGCGGGAAGCCCTTCAGGTGATCCACAGTGCCGACTAATCGGCTGGTTGCAGCAACTGGGCAAGCCATTGGCAGTTGTGGCACTGCGAAGTCCCTATGATCTGCTCGCAATTCCGGATGCCCAAGTCTATGTAGCGGATTACGAGAGCCGACTACTTGCCATGGATAGCGTCGCTCAGGCGCTGATGGGGCGCATTCCTTTTGCTGGGAAACTTCCTGTAACATTAAAGCAGACAGATGATGAAAGAGCGGATGTCTCCTAGGCAGTGATAAGAATATGAGTACATCTGCCTTTTGAGGATGGAGAAGAGATGAATTGTGGGTTGAGCGAAACGGAAATGTGAGTTGTTAAAATGAAAACATATATAGAGCAAAGAGACGATCCTTTAAAGGACCGTCTCTTTGTGCTGTATATAAGCGATTAATTATAGATTATTGCAATTGCAGTGCTGCTGCTGTTTTGGTTTCAACTTCATCCAAAAGTGAAGTCATGTCCATACCCGCGTGGTTGCCAAGCAGGATAATGGTGATATCATCGGACAGATTACGTGAAAAGGCTGTAGCAAACCCGCCACCACTACCGTTGTGGAAGACGGTGCGGTTGGTTCCATTCTCTTTGAGAATCCACGCGTAGCCGTAGTTTTTATCGGAGTAAGGCTCATACATCTGTTCAATCGTATCCTGGCTTAGAATCTTGTCCGTATACAGCGCACGATCCCATCTCAGCATATCGTCCACCGTGGAATAGATGGTTCCTGATCCGGATTGGGAAACATAATAAGGGGCAGTTACCCATGCGTTATCTTGTTGAACAAAACCACTAATCGTGTGCACTTTACGGGAAGCCTCTCCCGAATTCTTCATGCCAAGTGGTTTCAATATCGTCTGTTGCACGTAGTCGGCATAACTCATGCCGGATACCTGTTCAACGACGTATGCAAGCAAAACATAACCGCTGTTGCTGTATAGATAGGCACTCCCCGGTTCAAACTTCAGCGTTTTTTGACGAATTTCTTCTACAGTCTCTTCCATAGAAGTTCCTTCACTCCGACCAAATGCGGATGGCAGACCTGAAGTCTGGGATAACAGCATATGCAGCGTGATCTGATCTCCCTTTGGTATACCAGAGATATACTTGGAGATTGGATCTTGCACATTAATCTTACCATCCTCCACCAGACTCAGAATGGACGCGGCCGTGAAGGATTTGCTCAGAGATGCGATCCGGGTCTTCTGATCCGGGCGATTCAGCGTCTGTTCATCGGCAAGTCCGTAGCCTTGTCTTAGCAGAACTTCACCATCGCGGGCAATCAGTGCCATACCTGGATAGTTGATCTCGCGCAGATACGTATCTACGCTGGCAACTTCACTGTTCAGCAGGCTGACTTGATCCGTGAACATATTCACACTCATCTGACCCGTAGCTGTACGTTGGACCTTGATATCTGCCTTAATTGCATTAGCCATGGCCCGGACAGGCACCATCAACGTACCATTAATGGTACGTGAATTCACACCTGTAGCGAGATTAACCTGGTTTACCTTAATGGAGTTGCTGCCAGCCTGATGGACCAGCTTGTCTCTGCCAACGGTAATGGTAGCTATTTTGGTGTGATTGTCCCATTTCAACGTGCCTTTAACGGATGTCACTACATCCCGCAATGGAACAAACGTTGAGCCTTTGATGATAAGTGGTGCGTTCTTCCAGGATTGTTGCTCACCATTCACTTCAATGTGAACTGCTTGCGTTGCCTGCGATGCGGATGCCGTGATACCGACTTGTCCCAGAATCGGGCCTGCGCACAGGATGAACGCTAACAGGATACGAAACATGGATGAATATACCGTGGAAACAGGTTGTTGCATGTGTGACTTGCGTAAGATTTGAATCCTCCCCTTCCAATCGTTTCATGAATAGACAACTTATGAGCATTGTAAACGATCTCGCTTAGAGGGTCAAAACGATTAGCGGATATATTTCATATCATGTGATCAAATCATTTAAATTAAATTTGTACCAATTTAGTATCTATACATAATATTTTTACAGCGATTGTCCGATAAAAGGATGGGTGAAGATTATGATGGGGGATAGTTATATGAAGAAAAGGATTCGAAATTGGTTTACTTTAACCGTAAAAAAACGCCTGATTGCTGCATTGCTCCTGTTCCTGATTGTACCGAGCATTACCGTTGGTTGGTTGTCTTATCAAAAAGCTGCTGACCAGGTTAAGCAGGAAATTATTCGTTCCGCACAGGCCAAAACAGAAATGCTTAGTCTGCAGATAAATCAAATGCTGGATATGGAGAAGGATAACGCAGCACAGATGGCTGCGGGTATGACTTCAAACGATATCATTAATAAATCCCCTGCACTTCAAAGGCAGATGGATCGGATGTCTCAGAGTCATAAGGAATTGGGTGTACTCACCGCAGGTGCGGAAGATGGCAGCTGGATGAAATCTCCAGAATCCGAGGAACAGAATTATGATCCTCGAGAACGTTCATGGTATACGATGGGCATGTCTCAGGATGAGCCTGTAATTTCAGATACATTCCAATCGGCTTCGACGGGTGAATGGGTTGTGACCGCGGCGGTCAAGCTGGCTGATGGCAAAGGGGTATTCGGGGCCAATGTCAGTCTCAATCATCTGAAAGAATCCGTAGATCAGATACGTATCGGTAAAGCAGGAAAATTGTACATGCTGGATAACGGGGGTAAATTCCTGTTCCACTACAATATTGAATCCGGTACACAGTCGGATGAAAGCTACATTAATGAGATGTATACGAAGGAAAGTGGAACGGTGAAGTATACATATGATGGTCACGAAGTGGAAGCTGTGTATTTCACCAATCCGGTTACAGGCTGGAAAATTGTTGGCGAGATGGTTCCTTCGGAAGCAACTGAAGCCGTAATGCCTATTTTGATTCGTTCCATTACAATTGTGGCATCTGCATTGGTTATTGGGCTGATTCTGCTTGTTTTCATTATTCGCAGCATTCATCGGCCATTACTGCAATTAACACAGGCAGCATCGAAAGTAAGTGCCGGGGATCTCACCGTTCGGGTAGGTTTGCAGCGCCGGGATGAGTTCGGACTGCTTGGAGAAAGCTTCGACACGATGACGACTTCACTGCGTAATGTGCTTGGAGAGGTACATGATACGTCCAGCCAGCTGGCGGCATCTTCGGAAGAGCTGATGGCAAGTTCGGAGCAGACATCGAAAGCCACAGAACAGGTGGCTGAACTGATGCAGGATGCAGCTGCAGGAACGACTTTGCAGAACAATAGTCTTGCTGCTACAGGTCAACTCGTGGGCGAAATGTCCATTGGAGTCAAAGAGATCTCATCAAGTGCTGAAGACACCGCTCGTATCGCTCTGGATGCTTCCACCAAGTCGGAAGCGGGCATGGTGACAGTGGAAGAAGCGGTTACCCATATTCAGCAGGTGAATGACGAGAGCAAAGCCATGTCTGTGGTCATTGAGGATCTGCGCGCGAAAAATGAAGAGATTCTGGTGATTGTGGCCGAGATTACGGCTATTGCCAAGCAGACGAACATTCTCGCATTGAATGCATCCATTGAAGCTTCAAGAGCTGGTGAGCAAGGGCGTGGATTCGCGGTTGTAGCCAACGAAGTGAAGACACTGGCTCACAGTTCAGGCGCTTCAGCTGAGCGGATTAATGAGCTTATGCATGAGATGCAGGAGAAAACCAATGCGGTGCAATCCACTTTTGCCCGTACGGGAGAAGGTATGGTGAAGAGTTCGCAGATGATTACAGAGGCAGGCGAAGCATTTAATAACATTCGTACTGCGGTACAGTTGGTGGCTGCACAAGCTGGAGAAGTATCCGCGGCTTCCCGTCAGATTGATGGTGGCATGAGTCATGTCAACAAGGCAGTAAGTGATACCATGGTTCTGTCGGACAGAATTGCCTCTGGAACGGAAGACGGATCAGCGGCGGCTCAAGAGCAGTTGGCTACAATGGAAGAGGTTGCAGCTTCTTCGGCAGCATTGTCACGTATGGCTGAAGATCTGCAAAGCATGATTGAACGGTTTAAGTTGTAACAGGGATTGAAATGAGACTGCAGGGTTGCGACCATGCGGTCTTTTTTCTGTTGAACAAGGGGCATCCGTTATGTTTTTAAACACAGCATTCTTTTCCGTCATGTTGACACATAATAAACAAAAATATATTATATCTATAAATAAACAAACAAAATTATAAAATATTTGATTATTATACGGTTGGAATCACCATACAATGATAAAAGGAGCTTTACATGAAATCATCGGAATCCTGGTTGCAAACCGCTTCATTGGAAGAGATCAAGCGTGGTTATATGGAGGAGGGTCCCGCCTATATATGTGTCTGTTGCGGATACAGGACGGAATCGGGGATTATCTACCCCGAAGAAGGAGTGCTCTATGAAGCAGCCCGTTATATGCGAGTGCATATTGAGAAGGTTCATGGGTCGGTATTTGAGTATTTACTGGAGTTGGATAAAAGCGTAACCGGATTGTCTGATGTCCAGCGGGGCTTGTTGTCACAATTCTATGAAGGCAAGAAGGATGCTGAAGTACAGAAGACCCTTGGCATCGGGAGTGCTTCCACGATTCGGAATCATCGGTTTGTATTGAAGGAGAAGGAACGGCAGGCCAAAATATTCCTGGCATTAATGGAACTCCTCAAAAGCAAGGATACCCAGAGTCCAGCCGAATGGGTGTCGCCGGTGACAAGGCACGAACATACGATCCATCCGAACTCATTTGATATTACAGAACAGGATCGTGAGAAGGTGCTAAACAAGTTTTTTCCGGAAGGCACCAGCGGTCCACTGACGACGTTTCATATGCAACAAAAGCATAAATATATCGTGCTCACCGAAATTGCCAAACGATTCGAGACAGAGCGCCAATATTCCGAAAAACAGGTCAATGAGCTGCTGAAGGAAGTTCATGACGATTACGTGGAAATACGGAGGTATCTCATCGATTATGGTTTGCTGGAACGTGAGTCAGACGGCAGTCAGTATTGGGTGGGAAGCCGCGCATATCAACAGAGCGCCGGAGATGGAAAACAGGAACGTAAAGAAAAGAGGGAGCAGGAGAAGATGAATCGTCGCAAAGAATTGCAGGAACAGGCCAAAGAAGTCAAAACGGAAGCGGGTGTCTACCAGATTCGAAATGAACGTAACGACAAAGTTTATATCGACAGCACACTTAACCTGAAAACCATTAACGGACAACGGTTTATGTTACAGATGGGTAGCCATCTGAATCGAAGGTTGCAGGCTGAATGGAATGAATATGGAGAGAATGCGTTTGTGATCGAAGTGCTGGAGACATTGAAGCAAGATGACAATCCGTATTACGATCCCAAAGATGCACTCGCCAAATGTCTGAATCGCTGGTTTGAACAGTTAGAGCCCTACGGAGATCAAGGGTACCACGGAGATAAAAAGCAATCTGCTGAATAGGAGAGTCATTTCCTATCCAAAGTTCCTGACCTTTCATTACCCAAAAGCCCCTTTGCCAATATGATGGCAAAGGGGCTTTTGTATCATAGACTACTTGTTAAATAAGTTGAACCAGTCTTTTACACGATAACGATTACAGCTTGAATTGTTCCACCAGCTTCTGCAGCTTGTGGGCCAGATGGGCAAGGGAATCAGCAGAGGATGATATCTCCTGCATGGAAGCCACTTGCTCCTCCGTAGCAGCGGAGATGTTCTCCGTTCCATCGGCATTGGTTTCAGATATGGCGTGGATCTGATCAATGGATTGCACCACTTCGGCTGTACTTGCAGACATCTGTTGTGAGGCGGCTGCAATGTTCTCAAGCTGATGATTGACGACCCCAACAGCCTCACTAATCTGGGCAAAAGCTTCATCTGCAAACTGAACGGCACGAATGCCGTTGCTTACATCCTGTTGCCCGATCTGTACATTGTGATTGGCCAATGAAATCTCCTGTTGAATCGCTCCGACCATCTCTACAATCTTCTGGCCTGAAAGGCTGGATTGTTCTGCCAGCTTGCGGACTTCGCTGGCAACAACGGAGAAGCCACGTCCATGCTCACCTGCACGTGCTGCTTCAATAGAAGCATTGAGAGCAAGCAAATTGGTTTGTGCAGCGATATCTGTAATGACAGATACCATCTCACCAATGGATGTGGAATGCTGTCCAAGTCGTCCAGCAGTATCTGCCATACCTTGCACAAAGCGACTCACGGAACTCATCTCGGATACGGCCGTCTGCATGGTTGCATTCCCTTTATCCGCGAGCTCACTTGCTTGCATGGCAGCTTCGGATACTTGCTGTGTGCTGTTCGTTACCTGTCCTACACCTCCAGCAAGCTCATTCATCTGTAGTGCCGTATGTTTCAGGCTGCTGGTTTGTTTCTCAAGTCCAGCTGCGGATTCTTCCGTGATCAGGGCGACTTGCTCAGTTGCTTTGGTTGTCTCCGATGAGTTGACTGCCAATTGTGTGGATGAGGCGGTTAACTCGTCAGCCGTGTGTCGCACGTCCTGAATAACGGTTCGCAGGGATTCGCTCATCTTATTGAAGCTGGTGCTCAGCTTGCCGAATTCATCCTGTCCTAATACAGCAACCTCGATGGTCAGATTACCATTACTAATTTCGTCAGATGCCTTCACCAAGCGGTTCAGTGGTTTGGTGATGGATTGCACGATCCAGAAAATAATGACGGAGCTTACCGCAATTGCAATCGCTACAACAATAAGTGTGGTGTATAGAATCGGACGGACAGAAGCCGTCACTTCCCCACTGTCGATGACACCAACCACGGTCCAGCCCGTCGTTTCATTGGTGGAGAAAAAGGCGTGTTCCTGATTTCCATTTAGTGTATAGGTCAGACTTCCGTTTTTCTGTGCAAAAATGTCTTTATAGGGTGCCATGGTTCCTTCGGTCCCCGGTTTTTCGGTAGGATGTACAATGATTTTATTGGCATTATCAATAATATAGATATAACCCTTCTCGCCAATCTTCGTGGAGTTAACCGTCTTCGAGAGGGCTTCAAGCGACAGGCTGACAGAGACGACACCATGGCCATCCGCTGAGGTCTGAGCTACCGAAGCAACAACATTGCCGGTATTGCTTGATAAGTAGGGGGTGATTACGGTAGGGACATCTTTGTTCTCCGTAGCAGCCTGATACCACGGGCGTTCGCGCGGGTCATATCCTTCTTTGTTCACCGCAGTTACAGGGGAGTTAATATACACGCCCTGATCGGTACCGATGGAGGCAAGTTCCACGTCATCATGCGTTTCCTTATAAGCGTCGAGCAAGGTTCGGATGGTATCTGTTTCGTCACCCTGATTGGGTCCGACATTACCTGCGTCCAGCTGACTTGCCAGGAAATCAACATTTTTGCGTGTTGCACCAATGATCTGGTCAATGGTCTGGTTGAGCACAGTAACACTGCTGATCGCGTTCTCATACATTTTCTCTTCAACCTTGGCATCGGCTGTTTGGAAAGAGATAATGCCGAGACTAATGGTTGGAATGAGCAATACAATGGCAAATGACAAAATCAGTTTCTCTCTCATCTGCATTGTTCTTTTGACCCCTTGTTTACGATTTTTTTTCATACACATTCCCCCTCTGTGTAACCCATCCCATATCTAGTGGACAAGCTCATCTGGTAAAAGATATTTCATTCCAACCTTTCCAGAAGTTTCTGGTGCTATCGTATGACAAATTTCGCGTTTATTCAACATAATTTATGAGTTTCGCGAAAATATTTTTTGATTTTATAGGTATTTAGGATTACATCTGTTCTATAAAAAGGAATCTGTCTCTCCCTTAGTGCACATCTTGTGGTATATTTCTGAATTAATGTGAAATGAAATTTTGCAAATTGCGAAATCCACAAGGCATGTACCTGATCATGTTGAATACACAAAGAAGTTGTTTTCATGAAGAATGGACCTGAATGGATCTACATCCATATATATCGGTTGATGGAGACAAAAATTGGAGAGGGGTTGTACCGCAGTTGGACCAAAGTACACTACAGATATCTGGACAGGAGAACATGGAAGAGGTCCGGGATCAAGCTACATTCATGCAGGGGGTCAAAGATTGTATCCCAACCCTGCTTGGTTATTTGAGTATTGGCTTTGCGGCGGGTGTCATTGAAATGACCGCAGGTCTGAGTCTGGCGGAAACAGCTCTGCTCAGCTTGATTTTATATGCAGGATCGGCTCAGTTCATTGCAGCAGGCATGCTCGCATCGAATGGGTCAGCAGTAGCTATCATGTTCACCATATTTTTTGTGAATCTTCGTCATTTGCTGCTCAGCGCAGCTGTATCACCGTATTTTCGGCATCTGACCCCGCTTAAAAATATGTGGATCGGTTCATTGCTTACGGATGAGTCTTTCGGTGTGGCGATGACACGTGCGATTGGCAGGGAAAGGCTCAGTGAACGCTGGATGCACGGTCTGAATATTACCGCATATCTGAACTGGTTCGTGGCTAATATGGCGGGAGCGTACTTTGGACGCTGGATCACCAATCCGGAACGACTGGGCCTGGATTATGCCCTGCCAGCGATGTTTATCGGACTGGTTGTACTCCAGTTGGTGCATCGTAAAAACAAAAAAATACACATTAATGTGGCGATCATCGCTGTGGTCTGTGTAATCTTCGCCAGCATGGCTTCACTAGGCAGCATGAGTGTCATTGTGGCTGCGGTCATTGCGGCAACGATGGGAGTGTTCATGGAACGATGGAAGTAAGATGGGATGTATTCTGGATTATTATGGGGTCAGCGCTGTTAACATTTATTCCGCGTGTACTGCCACTGATGCTGTTCAGCAAGATACAGATTCCGGTGTGGTTGTTACGCTGGCTGGAGTATGTACCTGTAGCGGTCATGGCAGCACTGATTGGTCAGGAACTGTTCATGTCGGACAACCAGTTAGTGCCGATTACGCAAAATGCAGCTCTGTGGGCATCTCTGCCTACGATTGCAGTAGCGATTTGGACACGCAGTCTGCTGGGAACCGTATTGGTTGGTATTGTGGCTATGATGATACTGCGATATTGGATCGGATAATTGCCAGGTTGTATTGTAAAATCCGGTAATTCCTTCGCCTGATCGGTTAATACTGTTCTATAGAGGACAGATAGCCTATCTGAGCGAAGGGAGCTGGATTCATGAGTGAACTGAAGCGTAAGCTGTTAATTACGGGAGCTGCAGGAGTCATTGGTCGCAGTCTGCTGGAGGGGCTGAGAGCCAAGGGTACGTATGACATCGTTGCGGCTGATCTGCGTGAAGACGAGGAAGCTGGCATTGTAGCCATGGATGTGACAGATGGGGAACGCCTGAAGGAACTGATGCAGGGGGTTCACACCGTTCTGCACATTGCATGGGCCAAGGATGAGGAAGATTTTCTGGGCAAAGTTCTGCCGATCAACGTAACCGGAGCCTACCATGTGTATGAAGCAGCTCGGTTGAATGGTGTTCGGCGGGTGATCTTCGCAAGTTCCAACCATGCAACAGGCTTCTATCCTACTGGTGAAGATATTGAAGTGGATGACCCGTACCGACCGGACAGCTTCTATGGACTTAGCAAATGTTATATTGAACTGCTGGGACGTTATTACGTTGACAAATATGACCTGTCCTCATTTAACATTCGGATTGGAAACTTCTCAGGTGATACATACCCGCACTCGGAGCGCTCGGCTCATATTTGGATATCACCAAGGGACATGGTCCAGCTTGCTGAGTGCTGTATTAAAGCCGATCCAGATATGAAGTATCTGAATCTGTACGGGACTTCTGCGAATACAGATAATTACTATGATATTAGCTATCTGGCGCAGAAGATTGGATACCGCCCACAGGATGATGCAGCCGAGTTGTGGGAAGAGGCAAAGCTTAGAGGCGTACCCGACAAACAGGATGAGACAGCCTATCAGGGCGGAGGCCATGTGGAGAAAGAACCAAAAGATTCATAAGATGGCGACACTCGGTGATGAAAACGCTATTTTCTATTGTGACCGAAAGGGATAAAATGGAGACTGAGGTGTTCAGTGTTTCCATTTTGCACAAGAGGAAGGAACGATTTCAATCATGAGTACAAGTCCATCCGTTATATTGTTTCAGGGAGACTCAATTACAGATGGGGGAAGATCACGCAATGACGATCCGAATCATTTTCTCGGACACGGATATGCGTATCTAATCTCTAGCAAACTGGGTATGGAACTGGCGGGCAAGCATAAGACCTTCTATAACAGAGGTATCAGCGGGGATCGGGCATCCGATCTGTACGCACGCTGGAATGAGGATACCATTAGTCTAAAACCGGACCTGATCAGCATCCTGATTGGGGTTAATGATGCCTGGCGCACGATGAATGGTGAACCTAGCGGGGTAACGGATCGTTTCGGACGGGCGTATCGCCATTTGCTCGAAGAAACTCGGGAAGTGATGCCGGACACGGGGCTGATTTTGATGGAACCGTTTATTCTGAGAACCGGAGCAACCGCGGAGAAATGGGAAGCCTGGGAAGCGTATATCGGTCAATATCAGAAACTGGCTCAAGGTCTTGCTGAGGAATTTGGAGCTGTGTGGGTACCATTGCAGCAGACGTTTAATGACGCTCTGAAACAGGCGGATGCAGCCTACTGGTTATGGGATGGCGTACACCCAACCGCAGCAGGTCATGAGCTGATTGCACGCCAATGGTTGTGTGTTGTACAGAATTCTTCGCTTGCGATTGTGTAATAACAACAACGGACAGTTGCGATATGGACAGCAGCACTATAGGTGTTCAGGATTAGTTGAGGACATAAGATAGTTAAGAATATGAGATAGCCATAAAAAGCCTGTGGTGACAGGCAGAATGTAACGGAGGACCTGACGAAGGTTCTTCGTTTTTTTGTGTTGGGAAGGAGAAGGACGTTACGTCGTGGAAAGGGTTCTAATGGATAATTCTTCAAAAGTGCTATTATATCCGGTAAAATGAAATCGATTACATTATAATGTGAGTATGACAATCCATTAACGAAGAGTGGTGAATCCAGTGGAAGATTCCATTCACGAAGTCGAAAATGAAAATATAATTCAACGTGGAAACGAGAGCAGAACATTGAGTTCCTTAAGTGCCGACAGACTCTTGGAGAAGTTATCCCGGCCTGATTTGGCTTCGTTATACACAGACTTGAAGGCTTACGCTGAACGTGCCTTGAAAGAACCCATGCCTTCCTTGTCGTTCCGTCTATATCGACAGTTCAGTGATATGGGTGAGCGAAAAGCCTATGAAGAGGCTTATTTCAATCGAAGAGGCAGGCTGGCTGCTGTGGCGATGCTCGCATTAGACACAGCTAGACCGGATGCACTGCAGGCGCTGGAAGAAATGTTGTGGGACGTGTGTGGTGAGTATACGTGGTGTTTGCCCGCGCATCTGGGTACGGGAGAGGTCAACCAGGTGAATGGGAACATCGATCTGTTCGCCGCAGAGACAGTACATATGCTGGCCGAGATGGTGACCATTCACGCCGAGCGGCTGGATCGCCTTGTCATAGAGCGAATCAGGTCTGAGGCAGAGCGACGAATCTTCATCCCGCTATACCGGGAGCAACGGAAGTTCCACTGGCAGACAGCGGATCACAACTGGTCGGCGGTCTGTGGTGGGTGCTGTGGCATGGCCGCATTGTTGCTGCTCGATGATGAGTCCACACTACAGGAATCGATCTCCCATACGGTCAGCTGTATGAACGCATTCTTGAGCGGATATGGCGAGGATGGCGGCTGTGCCGAAGGTATTGGATATTGGGTATATGGCTTCGGTTACTTCACCTATTATGCCGAATTGCTTCGCGAATATAGTGAGGGTGAACACAATCTACTAACGGGTTCCAAAATAACAGCCATTGCAGCCTTCCCGCTGCGAGTTCATCTGTCAGGCGGAACATTCGTAAATTATTCGGACAGTGCCGAGCAGGAAGAGATCCCTTCCGGATTACTCTCCCTACTCGCGTCACGGGTTGGGTTGCAGGTGGATCTGCCGCTTCATATTCCACTCCTTACAGATGATCCCTGTCATCGCTGGGCTCATCTGTTGCGGAACGTGATGTGGAGCGATCCGGCAGTGTATGGTGGTGAAGGTGCCTCTGGACAGGTTGAACGTGGATTTATTTTTCAAAATCTGGGCTGGATGGTTGCGAAGGGTGTGCTTCATTCTCCGGGTAAACAACGTTCCAGCGGCGCGCCCCTTCATGTGGCTATTTCCGTTAAAGGCGGGCATAACGATGAACCTCACAACCATAATGATCTGGGTCAGTTCATTATCCATTGCGGTGGTGAGAATATCCTGTGTGATCCGGGAGCAGGGTTGTATACCCAAGCGTATTTTGCGCGAGGCAGAGAGCGCCTGTTCCACATCTCGTCATCCGGTCATAACGTTCCGCTCATTGAAGGCCAGGAGCAAAGCTCGGGCCGGCAAGCGCAAGCCCATGTGTTAGAGGCAAAACTGGCAGCGGATGGCGGTGAGCTGAATACAACATTGGATCTGACATCCGCATACCCTGGAGCTGCTTCACTGGCTCGTTATACACGTCAATTCCATTGGGCATTGAATCCTGACGGCAGTAGAGATGGAGCGGAATTGCGTCTGATTGACCGTTTTCAATGGAAGAGCAGGAGGGAGTCTTCGGCAGAACGATTCTCTTCGGTGGATGATTCAGATGCAGGATGTTCGAGCGTAGTGGAGCGATGGATAAGTAGATTACAGCCTGAGGTGGTGAAGAGCGGTAATCTTCGCTGGCAAGGAGTACATGGAACGGTCCATATGGCGTATGATGCGAACCAGTGGCAAGTCCATACGGAGGCAATAGACACAGTTGATCATGGCAATGTTCCCGTCACATTCTATCGGACGTCACTATCATGGACAGGTGTGATTGATGAGACGGATGTTCGGACAGAACGCCCTAATCCACTTGAAACGGTATGTGAGGTACGCTTCATCATTGAACCGAAAATGGAAGAAACCGAGGTGAGCATGCGTGAATAAATATACATCTGCGTCCACGTATCCATGGAAAGACGAACTCGTACATTACCATACATTGGCAGAACAAGCGGGCCCCGCTCCGACAGACGGCTGGAATCGGGAGCGCAAGTTGGCACTTGTTGAAAGTGTTGTTCGCGCTTACACAACATATCAGGACAGCCAGGGTGCAATTATCGACCCGTTCTCGGGTGTGGAGAGGTATTATTCTACACCGGCCTATGCGATGGCTGCAGCAGTTCTGGTTGACGCGGGACGTACAGATCTGCTGGATTCCGCAGCGGTAGCCCTGTCACAGAGCATTGATGCCGTGGTCAAAGGTAGCGCACCTGACAATCACCCTGATTTTTTTCCGGTGCTCATGATGAGAGCTTATATGTTGTTGAAGTCACATCTGCCTGAACAAGCACAGATCTGGGCTGAGGCACTCAAGACGATCAGTCCTGAACAAGACTATGTATTTACGATGAGCAAGATGAACAATCCCAATCGCATGATTAACTGGAATGCCATTATGATCTCTGGTGAATATCTGCGGTGGCATGAACAGCTGGCAAATGAGGGTACAGCGTGGATGGATCGTTATTTGGAAGCCTATCATCTGCCCCGGTTTACAGCCCTTGGGTTGTATCAGGATGGACCGCTGGACCGCCCGAATTGTCCATTTTCCTATGATATTGCCACCCGTTATCACCTTGGGGTGATGCTTGAGGCGGGTTACGAGGGAGCCACTGCCGATAGGTTACGTGAGCAGCTGCGCCATGGTGCCTTCAGCTCGTTACTGACGCTCTCGCCGCTAGGTGAGATTCCACCGCGTGGTCGCAGCTCCCAGCATCAGTGGAATGAAGCGGCGGCGGCTTATGTATGTTCTACACATGCAACGCAGGCTCTGGAGGCGGGTGATCCGGTGATGGCGGGTGCTTTTGCACGTGCAGCCAATCGGTGTTTTGCTGCTGTTGAGCGCTGGAAAATGGATGATGGACGCTTGAAAATTGTGCGCAATGAATACGCGCCAGAAGATCGGCACGGGTACGAGATCTATACCAACCACACCTGTTACAACCTGTGGACGGCAGCAGCGCTGGCTCACGCTTGTCTCAGTGATCCGGGAGACGATGTGAGCGAAGTGTACCTTCCTTCCGAGTTAGGCAGCAGGGTTTTGCAGACCGATGGGTGGTTTGAAACTGTCATTGCTTCCATACCTGGTCAGCAACTGGTATTACACACGGCGATGAATGATCCGTATACGATCCCTGGTTTGGTACGGATTCAGCAGACGGGGTTACCTGGTCTGATTGGTCCGTCCGCTGCCAGCCATGTGCAGGCAGGATTCACGGAATTTGCCGAAGGGGTGGTCCGCCCGCTCAGCTATTGTCCTGCATGGAAGACACCAGATGGGATATGGCACAGTCTTGCAGAGGGGATTCCATCCGGTGGTGCATATGATCGTGACGTTGGATTGGACCCTGCACAGGGAGGAGGTTCCATTGTGTACGAGAAGGTGGGCCAGGATACGCCGAATCAAGTAGAGGGACATCTGGCGGAAAGAGCGGCGGAAGAGGGAGTAAACACCTCCGAGAATTCTTTTGCTGTGACATGGGTTGGTCCCTTGCCCGGCGTGGAAACATTGCGCACTCATTATGTGCAGCAGGCAGACTTGCTGACCATAACGTATGAATTCGAAGGTGAGATCGCAGCGGCAGGTGCACTCATTCCGTTGATGTTCCATGATGGTCGTGAACAGGCGGTGATTACCCATACGGACCAAAGTGTGCGCACTACGTATCGGGGGGCATATGTAGAATCTACAGCGCTGGATCAGGAAGCCATTATTCATCTGGAGGATCAGGCCGTGGCTTCCCGTAATGGGTTGCTGAAAGAAGCGCGGATTGAAGTGAATGGAGCGCGTAGTCTGTCCTTTACGATCCGATTGGGTGAGGTTACACAGGAAGGCGTTTAGGTCGAGGATCATTAGACCTCGAAACATCTCGATGATAGTTAAACGTGTTATACGTGGGATGATTGGTGTTATTTAACTGATCGATATTGCAGTGACGGCAGAAGACATTATAGATAAGTTGAGGTCGAACTGGAGCATCACGCAAAGATGTCCGGTATTGAATCGGGGAGGGATATGTTTATGAACACATCAACGTCGGTAAAATGGCTCGAGGAAGCGTGGCAACAGGGAGCTGCCAAAACGATTCGGAATGTAAAGCGGATCAAGGATACATTTCCGCACATTGCTCCGCAAGGGACGTATGACCAGAATGATCCGGAATGGTGGACAGCAGGTTTCTGGCCTGGCCTGTTATGGTTGGTCTATGGGGATGCACCGGAAAGTGAAGCGGTCGCTCCGCTGCATCGCATTGCCGAAAGTTGTGAGCGGCAACTGGAGGGGTGTCTGCGTGATCCTGAATCGGTGGATCACGATCTGGGGTTCATCTGGCTGCTTAGTGGCGTAGCCAACTACCGCCAGACGGGCAGCATGGATGGACGGCGACGTGGCATGCTTGCCGCCAATCTGCTCGCTGCCCGGTTCCACGTGCGCGGTGAGTTCATCCGCGCCTGGAACTTCAGCTCGTCAGCAATGGATACGCGCGGCGTAGCCATCATTGACAGCATGATGAACCTTCCGCTGCTCTACTGGGCATCCGAGCAGAGCGGCGACCCTCGCTTCCGCTGGCTGGCGGAAGCTCATGCGGACACCGTGGCGCGCGAATTCATCCGCGCTGACGGGTCCATCTGCCACGTGGTGGAGTTCGATCCACACACGGGGCAGAAGCTGCGAGAGCATGGCGGACAGGGCCATGCTCCAGGTTCCGCCTGGGCGCGGGGCACCGCCTGGGCGTTGCACGGGTTTGCGCTGTCTTTCCGGTATACGGGCGAAGCCCGATATCTGGAGACAGCGGAGCGTGCGGCCGATTTCTTCCTCGCCATGCTTGGCGAAGAGATCGTGCCGGTGTGGGATTTCCGCGCACCTGCGGAGCATCAGGTGGCGTGGGACTCGTCCGCTGCGGCGATTGCCGCGAGCGGGTTGCTTGAGCTGGCGAAGCTGTCGTCACGCGGGGAGACCTATGCCGCCGCGGGAGAACGTATCGTCCGCGGCTTGCATGAGCACTATAGCTCCGGCGACTCGGCAACGGAAGAAGGTTTGATCATGCAGGGGACGGTACATTACCCGGAAGGACGAGGGTTGAATGTGCCGATTATATACGGCGATTATTTCTATATGGAAGCGCTGGCGAAGCTGCGTGGACATGCGGGGTTATTTTAAAGAGGAAATAAGAACGATACAAACGATCATCAGCTGTCCGCCTGAGGCTGTATCCAATAGGAGGAACGATATTCCTTCTATTGGAGGCGGCGTATACTTAAGCTTGATCTAGGAATAGACCAATCATATCAGCGGACAGGCTTATGATAACTTTATGAAAAGAATCACTTTTCACTTCGAAGGCGTACGTCTCAGGATGACAAAGTCGGCAGAAGATTGATCTGGATAGCGCTGCGGAATAATCTCATGAACTTTGAAATCAGGGTAGTCGAAGAGATATTCGAACAGATTACGGTCCTGGATTGTATCAATCCCCGGGTTGCCGTTTTCTTTCAAACGGGTGTAAAGCACCACCCATGCTGTTGAGGAGTGCAGAATATCATAAAGGGTATTACGAAAATCCGTTTCATCCGTGATGTGATATAACACATCCAGACAGACCGTCAGATCGGCTTGCAGGAAACCTCGGTTAATCCATAGTCCTGGTGTATACAGCATGAAACTCTTGGAAGAATCCTTGGCAAATTGGGAAGCACAACGCTTTACTGAAGAAGCCGCTACATCCACGCCCAGGTAGTCCTCATAATTCATGTATTGCAACTGGTTGCCATCCCCACATCCAAACTCAATGACACGATGAATCCCTTCACGTTGAATCAGTCCATTCACGACCTCGGCCTTGAATTCAGCCAAAACCCCGTATGAACCCCTCCCGGAAGTTTCACCCGAACGATATGTTTCCTCCCAATACCCGATGTAATCAAAAGGCTGACGCATTATGTTTCCTCCAATCCTGTTAAAAGAAGTTCAAGACAGTCAATATACATAGGTATGCGCAATATTCGCAGGTATGATCGGTTGAAACAGGAATAGAAGATAAATTAATTTCCATAGAATCCCTGAAAATTTCCTGAAAGTCTAAACATCTGGAAAGGACTTGCCGACATAAAACATAAGGAAAAAAATGATGATAATCGGGGGGAAATGATGTTAAAGCCAAGATTGACCAAGTACATGGTGATGATGCTGGTGTTGATGCTGAGTATTTCCAACGTAGGCTTGGCCGCTGCGGCAGACAAAGAACTGTCCAAAATTGTGGTTTCCAAGAATGAGATGTCGCTCGAAGTTGGTGATTCTGGGTCTGTTACGGTGACAGGGGTATATTCAGATAATACCTCGGCTAATGTAACGATTAGTACAACCTGGAGTAGCGAAGACACTTCGATAGCAACTGTATATAATGGTGCAATCACGGCCAAAAAGGAAGGTAAAGCGACGATTACCGCAGCTTACCAGGGTCAGAGTCAGACCGTTCAAGTGAAAGTGACAAAGAAGGTCAAAGCCCTTTCGAAAAACGTGCAAAGTCTGGATTTGCGCACGGGAGATACAAAAGAAATTATTTTGACAGCAACCTATAGTGACAATGAAACAAATAATGCAGCAGCAAGTACGGCAGAATGGTCTACCAGTGATGAGAAGGTTGCTACCGTTGTGAATGGTAAAGTAACTGGACAAAGCGCGGGTACGGCAGTTATTACTGCGAAAGTTGGCAGCCAGAGCGTGACTGTGGATGTTAACGTTGAAGTGGTTAAACGTGTAGATGTAGATAAACAACAGGTTAACCTGTTGTTGAACAAAAGTGAAAGTGTGAAAGTGACAGCTACGTATCCAGATGGCACAACCAAAGATGTAACCGATCTGGCGGAATGGACGTCCAGCAATGAGAAGGTCGCAGACGTTCTTAAAGGTGAAATTACAGGATACTCGGCAGGTTCTGCCAAGATCACAGCCAAATACGGTACAAAATCCGTATCCGTTGACGTGGATGTGGATCTGACCAGCAAGCTGAGTGTGGAGAAACAAAGTATTTTCTTCCGTTTGAGCGAGACAACCAAAACGGCTAATGTCGTTGTAACGGCTTCGTATCCAAACAGCAGCGATGTGAATGTAACGGATCAGGCAACATGGACATCCAGCAACGAGAAGGTTGCAACGGTGTTCAAGGGACAGATCACAGCGATTAGTGCAGGTTCAACAACGATCAAAGCAACCTATAGTGGAAAAACTGTAGAAATTGCTGTAGATGTAGATACGGCAAGATATCTGGATATCAAAGATGTAAATGACAAACTCGCCATGAGTGTTACAGGTGATAACAAGTCCAAGACATTGGTAGCCAATGCCGAATATATTGATGCCAGTACAGAAAATGTAACTTCCAAAGCAACATGGACTTCAAGCAATCCAGATGTTGTATATGTATCAAACGGTGATCTGATTGCATACAAATCCGGTACGGCTACGATCACTGTAGCTTATGGCGGTAAAACAGCTAAGTTCACAGTGAATGTAGACGTAGCAGACAAGTATGAGATGGACAAGAAAAAAGCATCGGTAGCCGTTGGTGGAACGACTTCTGCCAAAGTACTGGCGTTGTATGGTGAAACATCCAAAGATGTATCTGAAGATGCAACTTGGAGCAGCAGCAGCGACAAAATCGCTGAGGTAGATAGCAAAGGGGTTATCACAGGTGTTGCTACAGGTAAAGTAACCATTACCGCGAAGATTGAAGGCAAAACACTGACTCTGCCTGTTGAAGTAGGTATGGCTAGTGGACTGGAAGCAGATGTGAACTTCGTTGTTCTGTCTGCCAAAGAAACTCAGACGATCCTTCTAACAGGTACGGATGAGGACGGCAACACGTTGGATGTTACATCCGAAGCAACCTGGAAATCCAGCAATGCACGTGTAGCGGATGTGAAAAAAGGCGTGATCACAGGTAACAGCAGTGGTAAAGCCAACATCACAGCAGAATATGGTTCCAAAAAAGTGACGATCCAAGTTGAAGTGGATGTCATCTCACGTATTGAAGCTTCCGAGCCGGTCCTTTCCCTGAAATCAGGCGATACAGCTGATCTGACGGTAACTGCCTTCTTGAGCGACGGTAGCGAGCGTGATGTTACGGACAAAGCTGAATGGAAAACGAACAGCTACAAAGTAGCTCAAGTGACCAAAGGTAAAGTCAAAGCTACAGGTTCAGGTAAAGCCAAAATCACAGCCAAATACGGTAGCAAGTCTGTAACGATTGCTCTAGATGTGGATACACTGAAATATTTGCAGACGGATAAAGTGACGTTGACCATGAAACCTGGTGAAAAGGTAACTGTGGCGGCTACTGCAACGTATGCTGATGGCAGTGAAGCTAATGTATCCAAACCGGCTCTCTGGAAATCTTCCCGTATTGCAACAGCATCGGTGAAAGATGGAATCATTCAGGCGAACGGCAAAGGTAAAGCAACAATTACGGTGACATTTGCAGGTGTGAAAACCAAAGTAACGGTAGTGGTTGAAGCGAAGTAATTGCTTTTCTTAATGTGAGCGTGAAACGCGCAAATAAAAAACGGTGATGCCAGTTAATAGCTGGTATCACCGTTTTTTGGTCTATAAACTAGAGCATGTCTTCAAGCGCTGACGAATCTGAAACGTCATATTCAGGGATCGTTCCCTGTAGGTTCTATAACTACATCGTGTGAGACAGTACCAGCGCACCATAGGCAAAAGCGATCACGATCAGAATGGCTGGGTGCAGCTTGGTCTTGGTCATGACCCAGAGCGAGATGCCTGCAATGATTAACGTCTGCCAGAGGCCGATGGAATCAGTGGATAGCTGCCCGAATTCCCATGTAAGCAGAATCATGAGTACAGCGATAACAGGCTGCACGAGTAGGGTCATGCCTTTGACTTTCGGTGAAGTACGATGTTTGTTCAACAGACGAAGTAATATAATTAGTGCGGTTGCGGAAGGGACGATTGTGGCAAAACTTGCGATAAATGCCCCGAACCAGCCTGCCACGTGATACCCGACAAATGCAGCAATTTTGGTTGCAATCGGCCCGGGAAGGGCGTTACCAATCGCCAATACATCCCCGAATTGCTCTGTGGTCATCCATTGGTAATGGTTCACAATCTCTTCCTGCATGAGCGGAATCGAAGCCGGACCACCCCCATATCCCAAGATGTTTGCTACGAAAAATCCCCAAAATAATTCCCACCAGGTCTGGAGCATCCTTAGGACACCCCCTTATCGGACTTGCCTTTGGACTTGAAGCGCTGGACTAGCTCCAGATGGAAGACACCATATCCAAGGAAAACCGCGATCACAATTCCCGGATGGATATCCAGCAGCTGCAATAGTACAAAGGCAATTACGCCGAATAGGGCGGCAAAAACTTTACCGAGTCCCTTCCAGGCTTTCATGGCAAATTCATAAGCCATCATGCCCAGCATGACAAAAATGACGGGCCTTACGGCCGCTACCATGCCTGCTACCACTTTCGACTCGCGTAGCGCGTACATGGAACCGAGCAGAGCAATGATGGCAATACTTGTCGGTAAAATGTGGGCGAGCACAGACACAATGGCGCCCAGCACACCTTTGGTTTTATAACCGAGATATGCGGCCATCTTGGTCGCGATGGGACCCGGCAGGGCGTTGGCGATAGCCAAAATCTCGCCGAACTCCTCATCACTGACCCATTTGTAACGCGTAACGGCTTCGTAACGGATTAACGGAATAACCGAGGGGCCGCCGCCATATCCGAGAATTCCGGTCCGTACCATTCCGATGACGAGACCGTTGTAATCTTTCCAACCCATGCTGATTTCCTCCTAGAGTCTCATGCCCATCCGGCTTTTATAACGTTTCAACAATAGCTGTGATTCCACTTTGACGATACCCGGCATCTTATAGAGCTTCTCCAGCAAGAACTGCTCCATCTCTTCCATATCCGCAAAAATACCGTGCATGTGCAGGGTACTCGGGCCTGTCATATGATAAAGGCTGGTGACGGCTGGCTCTTCATCCAGTTTCTCAGCGACTTCATCCAGGAAGGGCGGTTCGACATCGACATTGAAAAAGGCCGAGACCTGAAGCCCAACCTTGCCAGGGTTGATTACAACGGTGAAGCGTTCGATGATTCCTTTTTCGGATAACGCATTAATGCGTGCCTGAACGGCTACACGCGACAACCCGATCTGTGTGCCCAGATCCGTATAGGATATCCGGCTGTTTTTGTGAAGTGCGGCGATAATTTTACGATCCATCTCGTCCAGATTGTACATTTGCGGAATTTCTCCTCCTTTGGAGGAGCGTTTCTCTGACATGTTGACCATCCTTTTCTTTCGCTATATGCAATGAAAAATGAAATTTTACTGAACATACAATGTGTATGTGGCATTCATAGTTTAATGACGAATCGTAACTGGAGTCAATCTAATTATCATGAATATTGAATTTATCTGATTTTTAGCCTTCATTTTGTCATTTCGACCAATCGGAAAATAAAAAGACCACTCGCACAGTCCAATAGCGAGCAGCCGTTAATTAATAGATAAGCTGGAGTGAAGCGCAGATTGTGATACGAAGCATGTCCGCTTATGCTTGGGCTGTCTTGGGCAATAAAAGGGTAACGGTGGTCCCTTCGCCAGGCTCGGAAGACACTCTTAACGTTCCTCCTGCACCACGGGCACGCTCTTCCATACTGAACAATCCAACGCCATTCCCAGCAGTTGCTTCGCTGAATCCGGCACCCTGGTCTTCAATAATAACCATCGTCATGTTCTCAGCGTCTTCTATAGTAACACGTGCCTCGGCAACATCGGCATACTTCGCGACATTGGTTAAGGCTTCCTGAATAATCCGGTAGATGGCTATCTCCCGGTTCATCTCCAGTCGCTTACGCAAATTACATTCCAGATCAACTTCAATTCCATAATGACGGGTGTAATTCTCAATATACGTACGAATCGCCGGAACAACACCCAGGTCATCCAGAACGGATGGTCTCAGTTCCCATGCCATACCGCGTACATCTTCCATAATACCCGTGACCTGCTTACGAAGGGCTTCAACTCCGGGGTGAGGCTGGTCTGCCAGCAGTCGGTCCATCTGAATCACCAGAGAGAATAGACTCTGTCCAATCCCGTCATGCAGTTCACGCGAGATCCGGCGACGTTCCTCTTCCTGAATGTTCATCACTTGGGACATCATCTTTTGCAATTCGGCTTCGACGGATTTTAACTTGGTGACTTCACTACGTACAGCCAGGTATTGATATGGCTCGCCGTCGTTATCAAGGAAAGGCACGATGGTGGTGTTGACCCAATAATGACTGCCATCTCTGGCACGATTGAGAATTTCCCCGTTCCATACCTTACCTGAGGATATCGTGTCCCACAGGTTTTTCATAAAGGTTTTGCCATGGTATCCGGAATTAATGATTCGATGATCCTTACCGATCAGTTCCTCGCGCTCATACTGCGAGATTTCACAGAATTTATCATTCACATACTGGATTTTACCCTTGCGGTCTGTCAGAGCTACAATGGAGGATTCATCCAAGGCAAATTTCAGGTCACTCAGTTGATGCAGGGAACCCTTCAACCTGCTGCGAAATTCATTATCCGTAATGTGATTATCGATTTCGTTCAGCAGAAGGCGTACGGGCTGGTCTGCGAGTCCACTTAGTCTGTTCTTGCGTGCACTACTCAAAGTTCAGCAACCCCTTTTTCATGGCGAATTTCACCAGTTCCGGTCGTGTACGCAGGCCAAGTTTCTCCATCAGATTGCTTTTGTGGGATTCGACCGTTTTGACACTGATGATCAGATGTTCGGCAATTTCCTTGTTGGCGTATCCTTTGGCAATCCAGGACAAAATCTCTTTCTCCCGCTCGGATAACGTGTCATACGGTCCGGCGTTTTCCTGTTTGGCTTTGTCCAGGTATTCACTCATCAGCCGCTTGGTCGCACTTGGGTACAGATAGGCGCTACCCTCTGCTACGGAACGAATTGCGGCAAGCAATTCTTCATGCGGCGCACTTTTGAGGATATATCCGGATGCACCTGCGTGGATGGCTCGGAACAGATATTCTTCATCGTCATGCATGGTCAGTATCAAAATGGAGACATCCGGCATCAATTTCTTCAATTCAGCGGTAGCGGTCAGACCGTCTTTGCCTGGTGGCATGCTGAAATCCATCAAGACTACGTCTGGTTTCAACTCTTGAGCCTTGGCAATGGCTTCATCGCCATCTGCGGCATCTCCAACGATATGTATATCATTCTTTCCTTCAAGTAAGGCGATCAGCCCGGAACGCACGACAACATGGTCGTCTACAACTAATAGTTGAATCACATGATTTCCCCCTGTCCGCTTCCTTAGTTCTTTCTATATCATAACAAAAAAAGAAGCCATTCAGAGCTTTAATCTCCGAATAGCTTCTCTCACGCTCTAGTTCATACTTTTATCCAAATACCTTCGGCTGAAGATGTAGAGCAACTTGCTCCGTCTGCCGGATCATGTCCGGTGAGAAGGTGCAGGGCAGTCTGCTGCCAACGAGCAGCACGGCGCCAGGCACACTTCCTTCCTGGAACACAGGTACCGCTATGGCACTTACCAGCCGCTCAGCAAGCATTAACGGGCAACGACCAGGCGTATGCTCCCCGGTGGATTGGGCATCAGATCGAGCTGTGCGTCCAGTCCGAAGGGCTGTGCCCACCAGATCTTGTCCGGGGCGCATTTCCATGCGTCTCACCCGTTCATTACTAGCCCCAGAGGTAACCTTCCAGCGTAGCATCGTCCCGTTCAGACAGGCAAGTCCACAGAAGTCGCTGGATGTGTTCAGGCGCAGGCCGTCGATCATCTCCTGAATGCCAGATGGCAGTTCATCATGCATGAGAGGACACTTCCTTTTTCAGATTATAACGTACGTAACGGTGTAATCATTATCTTTAACCTTTTAGGATCATCTTAAAGTAAGGGTATTTCGATGTTAATTCTATTGTAGACCCTTTCTTATACATTGTAATTCAGGGAAAACCCCTATTTCCGCTCCGTAATCTACTGAACTTGGGCAGTGGAGGACTCCTGAATCAGGTGCACCAAGGGATTGAAGAAATGCGATGGATGAGGCATATCGGTGAAATGTGACTTTTCTCACAGCAAATTCAGGGAGTTTCTTGTCAATGATCAGGTAATCCCCCGATAACCCTGAGGCTACTTTCGCGATATGATGTATACATAAGGAATCACCGAGGGGGACGAAGGTTATGGGTACAGTATTTGTGGAAAGAACAACCCAGAGAACAGAGCAGAAACAAACGGAGGCGGGCAAAATGACACGAGAAACAGGCGGAATCCTTTCGTTCGTTACACCTGAGCAATGGGACCTGATTGAAGCAAGAATGCAACCCAAACGGGTGAAGTCGGGGTATAGTCTCTTTCTCGAAGGCGATGAAGCCGGATATCTGTACTACATTCGTTCGGGACGAGTAAAAATGACCAAGTCGACGGAGGATGGCAAAGAAATTATTTTATCCATTCAGCAAAGCGGCGATCTCATCGGTGAATTCGGCGGTATCGGTGGATTGAATCATAGCTATAGTGCAGAGATGGCGGAAAAAGGGGAACTGGCTATTATCTCGCTTGGCGATCTGGAAAATATACTCAGTAAACATGGCGACCTTGCCTTGAAATTCTTGCAATGGATGGCATTGTCGCAGCGGATCACCCAGTCGAGATTCCGTGATCTGCTGCTCTATGGCAAGGCGGGTGCACTGGCTTCGACACTGATTCGTGCCAGCAATTCGTATGGCAGGGTTACACCGGATGGTATTGTGCTGGACATGAAGCTGAACCATACCGATCTTGCCGAGATGATTGGAGCGACCCGGGAGAGTGTAACGCGGATGCTGGGGACATGGAAGGAACAAGGTACGCTGGATATGATGGACGGCAAACTGATGATTCGTGACCTGGCAGCCCTGCGCTGTATGTGTGGATGTCCGACATTCCCAAGCTGCCCGGTAGAGCTGTGCCGGTTGTAAGGTAGATCGTTCCGGTGTTCCGAGTTGAGGGAAGCACAACGGTTGCATTCCCAAGGAACAAATTCGATTTGGATTCCAAATGAGGCTTCAAGGCTTCACCTCCATTGGCGATTGGGGTCGTTACGGAGTAAAAAGAAAAGCTGACTCCCATATATGGGAGTCAGCTTTTTGTGTTTCTTTGAAATTGTTCATGTGCATATTCACTGGAGAGAATCGAATAGATGACAGAGTCATGAAAGGAACCTTTGTAGAACCAGTGCTCTCGCAACAGCCCCTCACGCTGCATACCGATTTTCTTCATGACGTTCTCCGAAGCAGTGTTATGCGGACGACATTTGGCATAAATCCGGTGGATGCCGAGTTCGTTGAAACCGAAGCCTAGTAGAGCACTGGATGCTTCGGCGGCATACCCTTTTCCTTGATAGGCGGGATTGAGGACGTAACCGATCTCTGCATTGGTTTTCTCCATCACGTGAATACCTACTCCGCCGAGGAGAGTTCCATCACTTTTCAAACATATCGCCAGCTCATAACCTTCTCGTGGTTGTGTTTGCTGCATGTCCAACACAAACTGCACGTACTCTCGCGTATCTTCTTCCGTATTCGGCCCCCATGCGGTATGTTGTGTGACTTCCGGCATGGAAGTATAGGCATGAATCCTCTCCCAATCGGTCTCCCGAATATCCCGGATGATCAGTCTCTCCGTCTCCAGTTGCATCGTTGTTCACTCCTATATCAATTGACTAATATTACACTTGCCACTCCGATGACAGAACAACCTTCCGATCGCTGTTACCCCCAGATTTTTTTGATTCCCTTTTTCAAAGGGGAAAATCCGGGGATAAAGGTGAGGTGTATGCTTCCGAAGCAGCTTTCTTTCAGAAAGCTTTTAGCTCCGCTTCTTCAGGTTATTTCTGTCCTCTCCGTTTCTCGTGTAAATGTTTAGATCAATTATATTGTAAAACAAAAATAGCCCAATAACCGATTCATGTAAAGAATGGGTTATGAGCTATGTAAGTATAAGGCATGCTATTGTGGTTGTTTACATTGAACTGCGGGATAAGTATAAGCCAGCTTGCGGATAATTTCCTTTTGCCATCTCGTATCACCCAGGTTGGTTGCCAGGTTCAGAAGATCCAAATAATCGTCAAGCTGCAGATCAGCCTTTTGCAGAGTTGTATTCATTCGATGTTCGTTCCCCTTTATCTATAAAATCGTAAAATCATATGCAGTAGAAAGTTACATGGAGACAAGTTCAAGAATGATAATCATTATCACGTTGTATATTCATTATGCAATGAACGCTGGCAAAATGCAATATCAAGTCCGTAACGAAGTTAACTTTTTTCTGAAAATAGGCTCCTCCACATCACATAGGGAATGTACACACCGAGATATGCAGACGGATACAGGAACCAGCCATTCATTAGGAATTGATGAATTTCGGTGGTGAACGTGGTCATATGAGCATTCGTTGCATACACATCACCAGCGATGACGGTTGCCGCACTATAGAAGCAGAGCAATGCAAGGATGTGGAATAGCCGCGTAACCATTCGGGAACGAAGAGCAACATAAGCCATAATTAGCGGAACAATCAACAAGAGCACCAAAAATACCAATTTCATCATCGTTTTACTCCTTCGGAAAATGGGATTCTAATGATAATCAGTATGGGCAATTGGATGCCATCTCAAAACTTTTTCAACAATTTTACAAAACGAAAGAGGAATTCATCATATGAACAATTAAAATAAAGGAGGATAACCCATTATCAGGTAATTTGGAGGAGGAGAAAGGGAATATGAAGAAGGCGTTATGGCAGCATTGGATCGGGGCATTCCTGGTCTTTATCATGATGGCAACCGCACTGCTGGGGCCGGGTTCGCAAAGTCCGGTACAAGCTGCAGCACCACTTACGGTATCTCAGGCCATCGCTGCCCAGAGCGGTGGAGGAACAGCGACGGTTGAAGGAATCATTGTTGGACATGCTACCGGGTCACTTACCGCGAAGTTTACATCTCCGTATGCCAATGATTTTAATGTTCTGGTTGCGGACTCAGCGTCAGAGCGAACCAATGCCAGATTACTGGATGTGCAGATTCCCGCTTCTTTCCGTTCGCAATATGGACTGGCTACCAATCCCGGTCTTGTAGGCAAGAAGATCATCGTAACCGGAACTCTCGGTGCCTACAACAGCTACGCAGGAGTCAAAAACCCAACGTCCATTACATTTTCCTCCGGAACAACGAACCCTGATCCAGAACCGAACCCAGGTACAACATTACCGGATGGTACCGGTAAAAAAGTATTGTTCGATAATACCCATGCCCAGACAGCAGGTGCTGCCGACTGGATTATTGACGGGGCATTTTCGGATTTTGCCAATGGTTTGCGAAACGCAGGCTTTGCCGTGGATCAGCTGGAACGCAGCATCCCGTATACATTCGGTGAGCAAGCCATCACCTACAATAAATTGAAAGATTACCACGTCTTTGTCATTGGTGAAGCCAACGTGCCGTTCAAAGCGACAGAGCAGGCTGCGCTGGTGCAGTATGTGCAGAACGGAGGGAGCATTTTCTTCATCTCCGACCACTATAATGCAGACCGCAACAAAAACCGCTGGGATTCTTCCGAAGTATTCAACGGTTATCGCCGCGGTGCCTTCCTGAATCCAGCCAAAGGCATGTCTTCGGCTGAAGCCGAATCACCAGCGATGCAGAGTGTGACGAGTTCAGACTGGCTCGCGACGAACTTTGGTGTCCGTTTCCGTTACAATGCTCTTGGAGATGTAAATGCATCGGATATCGTTGCACCTGCACAATCCTTCGGCATTACGGCTGGTGTTAATTCTGTAGCCATGCATGCGGGATCGACTGTTGCGATTATAGACCCTAACAAGGCCAAAGGTTTGGTGTATGTACCAAGTGGTGTGTCCAAGTGGGGCAATGCCGTGGATCAGGGCGTATATAATGGTGGTGGACGAGCTGAAGGAGCCTATGCCGCCATTGCAAAGGTTGGTGCGGGCAAAGCCGCGTTTATCGGCGACTCTTCACCTGTGGAAGACGCGACTCCGAAATATTTGCGTGAAGAGACCGGTGCTACCAAGAAGACCTACGATGGATTCAAAGAAGTGGATGATGCAACGTTCCTTGTAAATACTGTGATATGGCTCGCGGTCAAAGAGAGTTACACTAGTCTGGCACAAGTGCCAGGACTGACATTGGACACGGCAACAAGCCTGCTTCCGATCGAAGCTCCGGCTGCGTCTACCGAGCCGCAACTTGAGCCATGGGCTGCACCTGCGGCAGGGTACAAATGGTATGACCCGACCACATTTAAGGCAGGTTCATACGGAAAAGCACAATAAGTGAAATAGATATCATATCATCATGCCGAATAGGGCCTGACCGTGGAAGTTTGTTCGCGGACAGGTTTTTTTTTGCTTATTATACAAAGTTGCAGTCATGACCATGATTAGCTCATACCGCACTGTCATGGTATATATACTTGCTCCTGAGGGGAAGGTATGGGTATTCAGGATGTGTGCGAGGCATTAAAAGAATTAAAGGAGGAGGCGACGTATGATGAATCGGCAAGCAGACTGTGACAGTTCCACGATGAGACACAAGCTCAAAGCGGATCTCCATCGTGTAGCAGAACGTATGAATCTGACGTTATCCCGGTTTGACAATGACAGTGCCTGTCTGCTGGGGCAATTTGCAGAGATTCGAGCGGAGATCAAGCAGATCGAGGTGCTCGCCTCTTCGTTTTATCTGGATTGTTATCTGTCGCCCTTTACCGAGAAGTTTGCCGAATTAACATCGAGCGTACAGCATCTATCTGACCGGAGATATGGGGCACTAATTGTGATTGAACGGGAGATTCCGTTGGAGTCGATCATCCACTCAGGGGTGGCAGTGGATGCCAGAGTTACCCATGCGCTGCTTGAATCGCTGTTCATTCCCGGTGCACCATTGCATGACGGGGCCGTGTTGATTCGTGGCAATCAGATTGTATCCGCTGGTAATGTGTTGCCGTTGTCGCAAGCGGAAGTGCATGAACGAAAAATAGGCACTCGTCATCGGGCTGCATTGGGACTCAGTGAATTGACGGATGCGGTTGTACTGGTTGTCTCTGAGGAGACAGGACAGGCTTCATTTGCTGTGGATGGCGATTTGCATCCAATTAATGTGGTTGAGACGCTCCCTTAAATATGAACGATCAAGTGGCCTACTTGGGGCGATTAAGTTGATGCTGTTGAGGGAAGTGTACCTTTCTCCTGTAAGGGAGAGAGGCTTTTCTATTGATAGACGATAAAATTATAATCTGAAATTCGACCGCTTTGCTCTCGCCATATGAGAAACATCGATCGATGCTTCTCTGACATTGCGATGTGATTTTGCACAAACTGGGTATTCATGGGTACAATAGAGGATGGTCAATGAATAGAGAACAATGCGATTGGATCGCAAAAATGGTTGGAGGAGACGGTTAGCACATGAGTTGGTTTGAAGCAATGGAGCATCACGATTATGAGGAACTGGTTCTGTGCCAGGATCGAAATTCAGGGTTAAAAGCAATTATCGCCATACACGACACAACACTCGGCCCTGCGCTGGGAGGCACGCGGATGTGGACTTACGCTTCAGAAGAAGCCGCCATTGAAGATGCCCTGCGCCTTGCCCGTGGTATGACATATAAAAATGCGGTATCCGGACTGAATCTGGGCGGCGGCAAAACCGTTATTATCGGAGATCCAAGGCGCGACAAAAACGAAGCAATGTTTCGGGCGTTTGGACGATATATTCAAGGGTTGAACGGACGTTATATCACAGCCGAAGATGTGGGAACAACGGAAGAGGACATGAACCTGATCTATCAGGAAACGGACTATGTGACAGGCATCTCGGCGAGTTATGGTTCATCCGGTAATCCATCACCTGCAACGGCTTGGGGTGTATATCGTGGGATCAAGGCAGCAGCCAAAGAAGCATTTGGTACCGATCTGCTGGAGGGTAAAACGATAGCGGTCCAAGGTGTCGGCAATGTGGCGATGCATCTGTGCAAATATCTGTATGAGGAAGGTGCACATCTGATCGTTACGGATATCCATAAGGACGCGGTGAAACAGGCTGTGGATCGGTTCGGCGCAACAGCTGTTGATCCCGCAGACATCACGAGTGTGGATTGCGATATCTATGCACCATGTGCACTGGGCGGAACGATTAATGACGATACGCTCAAAACGCTCAAGGCGAAGGTTGTAGCGGGCTGTGCCAATAATCAGCTGCTGGAGACCCGTCATGGGGATCAGTTATATGATATGGGCATCGTATATGCGCCTGACTATGTTATCAATGCAGGTGGCGTAATTAACATTGCGGATGAGCTGAATGGTTACAACGCGGATCGGGCGTGGAGCAAGATCGGAGAGATCTATTCCACTCTGGAGAAAATATTCGAAAGCTCACGTACCGAGGGCATCGCTACCTATGTTGCCGCAGATCGTCTGGCTGAGCGACGAATCGAACAGATGAAGAATACGCGCAGTACATTCTTGCAGAATGGCCACCACGCGTTGAGTTCCCGGAGATTGCGCAAGTAAACGGTATTGAATCATAAAAAAAAACTTAAAACGGTCTGTTAGATAACGGCAACATCCATTCCAAGATGGATAGTCGATCTGACAGGCCATTTTTATGTTGCTATCAGAATTTTAAAAAAAAGAAAAACAGTGGCAATATCTCCCTAATTGATCAATTTTACTATGGATTTTTCCGATAATGTATGTACATCGTTCAGATGCAGATGGTTCAGGGAAGTGGGGAGAAGGAAATGGGGAAAAGAAAAGGTATAGGGTATAAGCTCAAAAATATGTCGCTTAAAATCAAGCTGCCTTTCATGATCAGTGTATTGGTTGTGTTGGTTCTGCTTGGTGCAACAACCACAAGTTATATGATTTCATCTGATGTTGTGGTCAAGAAAAGCAAGGATGAGATTAATGTGATGGCTGACCGCCTTGGGGAAGGGCTTTGGACAGCGATGCAGCTTCAACAGCAGATGAGTCATGCGATATCCGTACATAGTACTTTTAAAGAACTCTTGAAGTTACGTGATACCAATGAAATGACAGATGAGACCTTTTTCACAGATGAGAATCCATATTTCAACAGAGCGAATACGATTCTCACCGACAGTATAACTGACACGGGAGGCACCAAGCCGGATCTGTTTGTGTTTGACAAGGAAGGAACCATGGTTGCGGGAACCATGCCGGAAGTCATTGGGCAGTCACGGGGAGATCGGGAATATTTTAAGGAGTCCATACAGGGGAAATCCTTCATCAGTGACGCGGTCGTCTCTAAGACTGGCAAGAAGCTCATTATTGTATTCTCGGAGCCCATCACCGATGAACAGGGGAATATACTGGGTGTGTTCGCCATGTCGGTGGACAGCAGCTTTTTCCTGGGGCAACTGGGAGACATTAAAATTAATGGCCAAGGCAGAGTTGAAGTGCTGAGTCGGAGTGGCATCATCATGTTCGACTCACTGGACCCTACGGTTGTGGGACAAACACTTGCAGAAGACAAGGAAGCCATGGAACTTATGGAGGCCAGAGCCACCGATAAAATGAAAATCACTTCGATGGATCGAGATGATATCTACTACCGTGTTAATCAGATTCCTGACGCAGATCTCTCCGTGGTCATTATTGACGATTATGATGATATCAAACGTCCATTAGAGGATATGCAACGCCAGATGGTTATCGTGACATTGATCGGAATTGCTCTGGCTATTGGCGTAGGATTATTGATCTCTCGTAGTATTACGAGACCTATCGTTCGTCTGATCGGGCTGTTCCAACAGCTTGCTCAAGGGAATCTGACCGTCAAGGCCAATGGTAGATATAACAGTGAATTCAAGGATCTGGCGGAAAGCTTCAATGGCATGGTGGAGCAGAACAGAAACCTGATCACCGATATGAATAGTTCGATCCATGTTCTTCAAGCCAGCACCCAGGAGCTGGAGGAAACGTCCAGGCAGACGGCAAGGTCCATTGATGAGACATCAGCGACGTCCATGGGGATTGCGAAGGCGATGGAGGCTCAATCGGAAGATACCGAACAGATTGCAGGCAAGTTCAACAGCTTTGGCGATAAAGTGGCTGCCATGAACAGCAGTGCGCAGGATGTGAAGGCAAGAGCGGATGAGATCGAATCTGTATTCCACAACGGGAATGAAGTCGTCAATGAATTGATGCGTATCAATGAGGTGAACGAGCGCGAAGTGGAGAAGATCTCGGAGATTACCGTCAAACTTCAAACGAGTTCGGGCAGTATTAGTCAGATCACGGAAGCCATCAGCCAGATTGCGAAGCAGACCAATCTGCTTGCATTGAATGCTTCAATTGAAGCATCACGGGCTGGGGAGCATGGCCGAGGATTTGCAGTTGTAGCTGAGGAGATCCGCAACCTGGCAGAGCAGAGTTCCCGCCAGTCCAAGGAAATCTCCAGCATTATTGAGCAGAATCTGGCCGATGTCGCCGAGAACAACCAAAGTGTTGCCGAAATTCACACCATCTCGTCCAGACAGGATGAGCTTGTCTTGCAGACTCGTCAGGCATTCGATGTGATTTTGGAGAAGGTAACGGTCATTAATCAACAGATCGCTACGATGGCAGGACAGATGCAGGAGATGTTACAGAACAAGGATGATGTACTGGAGTCAGCCCATAGTTTGTCAGCTTCAGGAGAACAGGTATCCGCTTCGGTTGAAGAGGTAACAGCAACCATGATGGAGCAATCTTCAACAGTACAGCAGTTGGCCAACATGGTTGATACGATCGATCAATTGACGCAAAAACTGGCTGAATCGGCTGCGCGATTCAAGGTGGAGTAAGCATTATGTGATATAGAGAGAAAGAAGGCAAAGGCACTCTTTATGAGTGTCTTTTGCCTTCTTTTTTTATAGTCTAAATTCAATGTATTCCAAATCCATTTAGTGATCAATGAGATGCAACAGTTGAGGAAGAGGTGTGCGAGGCTTGGGCATAGGCTGATCTTCAGCGTTAAAATACCCCATGTGAAGTGTACCTACTATTTTTTCCTCAGATGTCACACCAATGGCTTCACAGAATAGCGGACTTTCGTTAAAAGGGCTTGTCTTCCATACGACGCCGATGTGTTGTTCCCAGGCGAGCAACTGTATGTTCTGGATCAGTGCCGAGGTTGCAGCAAAAGCCTCTTCCCACGCTTTAGAGGGCAGCTTGGCTGTCATAACCACAACCAGATGCACAGGTGTCTGTGCACAATAGGCAGCTCTGATTTGTTGTCCGTACTTTGCTACAAATTCAGGATTGCGTGTACTCAATACAGCGCTTGCGAATGTTTCTCTGCCCTCATTCATAAACAGAATGAAACGCCAAGGTTCCTTTTTGGAATGAAAAGGTGCCCATATCGCGTCCTCCAGAATCTCATGAATCGTTTCCAAGGGAATGGGTAGGCCATTAAATTCCTGAATCGTACGTCGTTCGATCACGGTCTGCCTAAGACTTGTTTTAGGTTTCATCATGTCCCTCTATAACTCGAAGGAAGCAGCGATCTCATCAATAATTTTGCTCAGACCGATGGGACCGTATCCTGCAAACCACAGGTTGGCATCACCGATATAAACATGATCGTTCTGGACTGCATTCAGATTGGACCAGATGGAAGTATCCATGATGTTATTAAGCACAACCTTGTTTTCTTCTCCTGGACGAAGAATAATAAACAGTCGATCCGGGTTCAGTTCAGGCAGAATTTCCTCGGAAATTGCCACATTCCATGATCCCTCGAAATCTACACTGTCTACTGAAGCAGGGATTAATCCCAGAGCACCAAACAGAGTGAAGTTATCATCAGGTTTAATCAACTGGAGCTGTTTATCCTGTACACGCATGTAGGCCACCGTTTCGTCTTTGGCTTTTACGGCAAGCTCATCATGGGTTGTGGCAACTTTGGCATCATAGGCGTCTTTGACCGCTTGGGCTTCTTTTTCTTTGCCAAGAACGGTTGCTGTTTCCATGAATCGCTCCCAGTCTCCTTTTTCTTCATTATCAAAAAGGATCGTTGGGGCAATCTTGGAGAGTTGCTCATAGTTTGCTTCATTTAACGTTTTGGAGGCCAGAATGAGATCCGGCTCAGCCTGGAGCAATGCTTCAAAATTGGGAGACTCGCCGGAACCTACGGCAGTGGTATCTTTCATCTGATCTGCCAGGTATTCAGGGAATCCGAGATCGTTATACGTTACCATGGCTGTCGGTTCAATGCCGAGAGCGAGTAATTGGTCAGCAAAGACGTAGAGCATACCCGCAATTTTTTGTGGTTCAGCAGGAATTTCGATATCCCCTTTGATCGTAGAAATGGTGCGTGTATTCTCACTTCCCTGTTCAGCGGTTGATGGCTTTGCCCCATTAGATTCGGGTGAAGCGGAGTTCCCGCTGTTCTGGGAAGTCCCACAGCCTGCAAGTATGCTGCATAGAACAAGAACGGTTATAAGGAATCGTCCTGATTTGAAAAAGGTAGAGAAGCGTTGGTTATTAGGTAAAGACACGTTGTACACACCCTTTAATTGATTTTGATTATCATTATCAAAATAATTATAGGTCCATTCCAAATCGTAATCCATGGATATTCCTGTTTAATGCATGGACGTTTGGCTCAGGAACAATTGACTAACCCGATTCAGAAACAGATTATGAGCCAAGGAAGTATAACAGGAGTAGGGGGAGGAATCGCCCAATTCATAGACTTGATTCATACGGACCGCCTCCCATTGCTGCCAGATTGAATTTTGCATAAGCGACGCTACAGTGTGCGTACGCTCTTCTGCGTGACCACTTGTAAACAGAATGAAGTGTTCAATATCCGACTGAACCAGCTGTTCCAGTGACATTAAACGGGAATGGGATACGTGGCGTAGGGCTTGAGGTACGGATAACTGCAAATCATCATAGAGAACCGTCCCCAGATTACGGTTGCCGTAGACCCGGAACTGTCCATCTTCGTATTGCGCCACAGCCACAGGGCGGTCATCCATGGCACGTTGTATTCCGGATATTTTTTGTTTGACCGATAGATCATAACGTTCCAGCCATTCTTCACCAGCTGTTATTTTGCCAACGGATTGTGCAATGGAGTACAACTGTTTACGCCAATTTTCTGCAAAAGATATGGTGCAAGTGGAGGCGATATGCCGAAATAATTCGGCTTTTTTGGGCTCTTCATAATCGGTTCCTTCATACCCAATGATCAGTTCCGGGTGTGCGTTCATTAATAGTTCCAGATCAGGCTGATCTTTGCCCACTTGAATCACATTTTTGAATTCATATGATGTCCTATGGACCGGGTTAATCAGTGCCGCATAAGGCTCAATACCAAGGGCAAGCAGATGCCCCGTATAGGGATGGGCAAGTGAAGCGATACGTGTTACGGAGCGATGCTTTTTAATATAAACCATGGGAGACAATCCAGTGGTTGCTTTAAATTTTCGGCTAAAATAGAATTCATCTTCATACCCGACCTGGCGGGCTGTTTGTTTGATCGTGTTGTCCGAAGTCAATAGCAGATCACCGGCTTCCCGGATGCGTACGGCGTTCAAATATTCAATGGGGCCTTGTCCAATCATTTTTTTGAACAATCTGGAATAACGGTTGACACTCAGTCCAGCCAATTCAGCCAGTTTTTCGCGTGTGAAGTTATCCTGATAATGTGTATTGATATATTTTTGGCTCTGCTTTACCGCTTCAATTGCTGTATCTTCCTGGAATTTCTGCTTCTTCTGCTTCAATAGGACAAGACACAGTTCCTGAAAGAGGATCTGACGTGCCATTCCAGCCCATGGATCTTCCTTCTGCCCACCTTCATGGATTTGAATGGCGAGCACGGGAGCTGAGGGAACAACAGCGGGAATGAATTCAAGATGTGGATCAATAACTCGCTGCATCTTGCCATCCAGTTCTTCGTTGTAGACATTGTAGGTTAAGGTGACACATTCAAAGTCATGCTGTACCTCGGTAGTTGCGTTACAGGTGTGAGAAGGAGGGACGGAAAGGACTTGAGGAGCGCATAGGGAGATGATTTTGTCTTCGACTTTGACGGTTAAGCTCCCTTTGATCACAACAAGCAGCATATGATGTGGACGGGATGGAAAGGACACTTGTTCAGCATTGTTGTCGACACGCCGGGCATCAATGAGCCTATATAAAAGATTCGTGAGTTTCATCTGATCTTCTCCTGACTGCTGTGAATGTACATACTATACTGCTGCTTATAAAAGTTATATATCAAAATGTAATGCACTTCTGATTGAGCAGCTTCATGAATTGATCCAGCGCACTGCTGACATACCGATCCTCACCGCGGACAAAGGTTGTTGTGGTATGAGTATAACGATCTGCGAGATCAAATACGGAGAAATCATCCGGTTTCTTGTGAATAACGCTGCACGGCATAATGGTAAAAGCAATGCCAGATTCCACACAGCTGAGCAGGTTTTCCATCGTACTCACTTCAATGATATTGCGTGCGGACAACCCTTCTTCTTGCAGGAATTCTTCAGTCATTTCACGATATGGGCAGCCCTCGGGGAAAACAACCCAGGATACTTGGCACAGGCTTGCGGGTGGTATATCCATCCGCTTGGAGATGATATGAACCGTGTCTTGCATCTCATATTCCACCTTCAGCCCCTCCTTCACACAAGCCCCACTGATAAAAGCACCGTCAATCTCATAGTCCTGTATTTTCTTGCGCAGTACTTTGGGTGAAGTGGCGTTAACGAGTGAGATGGACACCTCCGGGTAGGTTATTTGATATTCATTCAGAATCTCCATAAAGCGGCTGGATGCCGCAGTTTCCACAATGCCGATTTTTAGCGTGCCAGAAGGTTCACCTGGATCGGTCATATCCTGCTTCAGATCGTGCAAAAGGTTGTGAATCTGTGTGGCGTACTGGACGAACTGTTCTCCTTTGGAGGTCAGTGCAACACCTTTGGGAAATCGGTTGAACAACTGGATTTGATATTCCTGTTCCAGTTTTTTGATGCGTGTAGTGACATTGGACTGGGCGTAATTCAATTCTTTGGCGGCCTGTGAGATTTTGCCTGAACGTGCCACCGCAAGAATAATATCGATATCAGAAAGTTCCATGCTGTATCCTCCTGAACGTGGATTAACTTACATTGCTTCCGCAGATGTTCATGTTAGGTATCTCTCTGAGAGATACAACTATATATTACAATCATTTTACGATATATCAGAGCCGCCGTACAATATCCCTAATGACGAAGAGAGTAGGGATATGACATGGATAAAATGAATACACGTTCAACACTATTAAGCCCGGTGACGATTCATCAGTGGCAATTAAGGAACCGCATGGTGATGGCACCGTTGACCCGGGGATTTGCTGATGACCATAAGGGGACCGTGACGGATGAGATGGTGGCATATTATGAGCAGCGTGCGCGGGATGGTGTGGGACTGATTATTACCGAGGGCATTAACCCCAATCTGGCAGGCAAAGGCACTTATGGTATCCCCGGCTTATATACAGATGAACAGACGACTTCTTGGAAAAGAGTAACGGATGCTGTTCACAGACATGGTGGCACCATTATTGCTCAATTGTGGCATGTCGGCAGATTGTCCCATTCTGATCTGATCGGAGCTGTTCCATTGGCACCTTCCAGCCTTGCGGCAGAGGGAAGAGTGCATAAGCTGCATAAGCCGTATCAGATTCCCCAAGCGATGAGTTCACAGGATATAGCGGATACGATTCAGCATTTTCAGAGGGCAGCCCGCAATGCGGTTCTGGCAGGTTTTGACGGAATAGAGCTTCATGCTGCGCATGGGTATCTGATCGACCAGTTTATCAATGAGAAGACCAACCACAGAACAGACGAATATGGAGGCGACACTGCGGGCAGATTACGGTTCCTTCGAGATATTATTTTGGCGGTAAAAAAAGAGATCAGTGTGGATCGCATATCGGTTCGATTCTCCGAGAAAAAGGATGATGATGCATCCTATGCATGGGTAGACAAAGCTGGAATGATCGATGCATATCTGAAGTTGTTCCGCGAGACGGGAATTACAATCTTGCATCCCTCAACAGATCATTATGCGAAAGCGTGGGCAGGGGAGCAGTCCTTTCACGAGCGGATTCGAAGTCAGTGGGAAGGAATCATCATTGGTGTGGGGAATTTGGATGTTCAGACCGCAGAGCACGCGATTGGTAAGGGAAGCATAGATTTGGCTGCGTTCGGCAGACCGTTTATCTCGAACCCTGATCTGGTGCAGAAATTGAATGCTGGTGAGCCATTGGTGGAGTATGATGCAGCTAAGCATCTGCCCGTGTTGGTGTAAAAGGGGAAAACCGAGTCAAAGAAAAATTAAATAAAAGACTGAACGCTACTGACATACTGTTGGCAAGAGCGTCCTTGTATGATCAAGATATACAAATACTAAGGAGGACATTACATTATGTCAGTAATTGGACCCGATTTCATTTCACTTCAAGTGAGCAATCTTGAAAGCTCTGCCGAATTCTATCAAAACTATCTCGGACTGGTACGCTCACAGGCGGGACCACCTCATGCGGTGGTTTTTGATACCAAGCCTATTACATTTGCTCTTCGTGACCTACTGCCAGGAACCGAACTCGGTTCAGGTACTCAGCCAGGACTTGGTATCGCCCTGTGGCTTCATGCCCCGGATACACAAGAGATTCATGACAAACTTGTTGAAGCAGGCGTAAAGATTACATCTGTACCCATAGATGGACCATTCGGGCGAACCTTTACATTTGCCGACCCAGATGGGTACCAAGTTACCCTTCACAGTAAAGCCTAATATGCAGATGTACCCATCTTAATCATAGTGATACCTTGCTCTGTCAGAGGGAGCCAAGTGTTGATTACAACATCAAGGGCAGTACTGATCCTTAGGATCAGTCTGCCCTTATTTGGTCGTTCGGATTATAAGATCAATTCATTCTATTCATGGCTGACGATTACAGCTTTCTTTTCCGTAAAGTAATACACCAAAGCGAGCAGCGGCATGATCAGGCCAATCAGCGTTGTGAGACTCCAGCCTCCGTTAGCATAAGACCAGCTTCCAAGAGATGAACCGATCGCACCGCCGACAAAAAAGATCGACATGAATATGCCATTCACACGTCCTCTCGCTTCACTTCCTAACGAATAGATGATGCGTTGACCCAGCACCAGATTTCCCGAGACAGCCATATCCAGTGTGATCGCCACGATCACAAGCAGGATCAATGCAAACGTGGAGTGGCTCTGGAACACATAAGCAAGACCAAATGAAGCAGCAGCGATCACCATGGCAGCACCTGTCAGAATGCGCGTTAGTCCGCGATCCGCCAGTCTCCCGGCGATGGGAGCAGCAATAGCACCTCCGACACCAGCCAGTGCAAACCAGGCAATGCCTTGCTGTGACATGCCGAAATCGTTAGCGAGCCTGAGTGGAACCGTCGTCCAGAATAAGCTGAAAGCACCAAACAGACTGGCTTGATAAAACGCCCGACGGCGTAACAGAGGCATCGTTCTGAACAGTGTGCCCAATGACACGATTAATTGACCGTATTTCAAGTTTGGTTCAGGCTGGCGAGCAGGAAGAGCACGTGATAGGAGCAGCATTAGAAGTGTTATAACAATGGCGGAGAATACAAAGACCGTCTGCCATCCGAAGAAGCTGGTGATAAAGCTTGCGACAGGACGAGCGAGCATAATGCCCAGCAGCAGACCGCTCATGACATTGCCGACAACCCGCCCGCGTTGTTCCTCGGAAGTAAGATATGTCGCATAGGGTACCAGAATCTGAGCGACAACAGAACCTATGCCGATGAATAGAGAGGCAGTCAGAAATACAACAGCAGTGGGCGAGAAAGCCGCAGCAATCAGGGCAACAACCAGTACGATGAGGAAAAGAACGACCAGGCGTCGGTTCTCAATAATGTCACTGAGCGGCACGATGAATAACAAACCAATAACATAACCAATCTGAGTCAACGTTACGATCAATCCGGCAGTGGCAGAAGAAAGGCCCGTGGTCATACTAATCGGTCCGATAACGGTCTGAGCATAATACAGGTTTGCCACGATCAATCCACAAGCGGATGCCAACAAAAAAATAATCCAGGCAGGTACAGGTGCCTTCTTCACTTGTTGTCTCATATCCATCTTAATCATCCTCCACAGATTTCATATTCGTATTGAAAATTCGATATTCCAGATAAACGGGTGCTGTTTAAAATGTTAATTACTAAACGTTGTGTTCACTAATTACAAACATATAATAAACTAAACGTTTAGTATTGTAAATAGGCTAAACATATTTTAATGAAAATTTAAATGAGGATGTAAAAATGAGCGAAGAGTGAATTGTGTGTACGCAATGCATTTTAGTATAATGAACGTATCGTTTTTATGAATATTACTGATGATAAAATATATTTTATACATCCAGGAGGGCTCAAGATGACTGCCAAAAGAGGACGTCCACGTAACATGGAAACCCAGAATGCCATTCTTACCGCATCGTATGAGTTGTTGTTGGAACACGGGTTCGGGGCAGTTACGATCGAGAAGATTGCTGAGCGCGCACAGGTGAGCAAAGCCACGATCTACAAATGGTGGCCGAACAAAGGCGCCGTCATCATGGACGGATATATGTCTGCTGCAACGGCAAGATTACCAGTACCGGATACAGGCTCGGTATTGGAGGATATACGCATACATGCGAGTAATCTGGTTCGATTTTTGACCAGTCGGGAAGGAAAAGTGATTACACAGATTATCGGAGAAGGGCAGTCGGATGAAGGGCTTGCCGAAGAATACCGTACAAGATACATCCAACCACGTCGACGTGAGGCTCGGGGAATTCTGGAGAAGGGTGTGGAGCGCGGCGAATTGAAGGCAGGGGTGGACATTGGACTGTACATTGATCTGATCTATGGGCCGGTGTTCTATCGTATGTTAGTGACGGGGGAAGCGATGGATGAAGCGTTTGTAGATGTGATGCTCCGTTCATTGTTTGAAGGCATTCAGTCCGAGTAGATATCAAGTAGGCATAGGGATAGCGGCAATATAACCGGTACGAAGAGGAAGAGGGCGATTCTTAGGAATCACCCTGGAAGGGATCACATATGGCATATTGTACGTGGGAGAATGTTATACCTGGAATATAGGTGAGATGGCTGTGGGCCATGAGTCTGTAGCATTAGAGGAAAGGAAGGATGAGTGCTGGGTTAACACCGGGGGTTCATTCCATACCGAACTGGGCAGTTCACGGCGTAATACAGGGGCGACTTCCTTGGCAAAACGCTCCACTTGCTCCAACTGTTCGCTATGCGTCAGTCCATCTACGCTGATACTCAGCACCTGATGTCCGTAAGCGGCATGATAGTCCAGAATTTTCTCAATGATCTGCTCCGGACTGCCAATTAACGCAGGGCCTCGTGCAATGTTATCCTCCAGATCGGTGAAGGGCGACTGATTATGCTGTGCGGCGGCGGTGGCGTGGAACGCTTCATAATATGGCTTATAGCGGCGAATGGCTTCTTCACCCGTATCCGCAAGATAGAGACTGCCGGCACCAGAGCCAATCACGGCTTGCTGTGGATCATGACCATAATAATCGAGACGCTCCCGATAATGATCAATTAATGCTTTGTATTTGGCCTGAGGGTGAAAAGAGTTCGACGTGAAGAGCGGCTCGCCATATTTGGCAGCGAGTTCGGTTGAGACCGTGCTGGACGCGCTACCATGCCAGATTGGGATGGACTGCTGAAGCGGTCTGGGCCACGTGGTCACTCCCTCAAGCGGAGGGCGATACGTCCCCTGCCAGGTGACATTCTCTTCAGACCACAACCGTCTTAGCAAATGATACCGTTCATCGAGTGAGTCCCATTGTTCCTCTTCGCGTATGCCAAACAGCGGATAGTGGCGAGGGTCATTGCCTTTCCCGATGATCATTTCCAGCCGTCCGCCCGATAATTGATCCAACGTGGCATAATCCTCGGCAACCCGGACTGGATCAAGTATACTAAGAACAGTGACGGTGGTTAGTAACCGAATGCGTGTGGTTGCTGCGGCTATTGCGGTTAATACGACAGGTGGCGATGAAGATAGAAAAGGCGCACCATGTCGTTCACCGATTCCATAGGCATCGAATCCCAGTCGTTCAGCCAGCTTCGCTTGCTCCAATATATTATGGAATTTCTGCTGAGTTGTCAGAGCCTCCCCGGTAACGGCATTAGGCAGATTCATCATGAGGCTAAACAAGGCAAATTTCATCTGACCTTCTCCTTGAACTGAATTGATCGTATCTGTGTCGTATAATCCTATTGAAATAGTTGGATATGTAAGTTGCATTAAATGTATCACGTTCTCACGAATTCTTCTAATGGATTTTTTCTATAAGCAAAAATTCAGTTCAGGCTTCCTTGCACACATGCGAAGGAAATTGCCACGATTTTTATTGACCGCTGTAAAATTTAGGATTAAAATTGTGCTTATCATATAAATTCAAAATTATGGATTTTCATTGTGGAGGTGGGATACATGGAACCTACAACTACGATACGCTCATATATTGAGGACTACATCAGGAAACAGGGGTACACCCTGCAGTATTTTGCCGATATATCGGGAGTTAACGCTGGAACGCTTAGCGCAATTATTAAGGGGACTCGGCCCATCGCTATGGCGCAACTGGATCTGATTACCCAAGGCATGAAGCTGGAAGAGGGGTATTTCTACGAGATTTATGGGGCTGAATGTTTCGTGGAATCGGCACCTCATTGGAGGAGACTGGAACCATTCCTGCAACGCTGTGCTGAATTGGACAAGCTGGAATGTATTCATAAGGTTATCCAGGAAGTGACGGATGATCGCTCGTATATCTCGGAGTTGTTCGAGATGGCCGAAGGCATGCTTGAACGTGGACAGACGAAGGCCGCACGGATGTTGTACGAATGTGTGGCGGAGTGTGAGAAATATCAGCACTCGGAACGTCTGGCGCTGTGCCAGTATCGCATCTTCACGTTATCTCTCGGTCAGGACCAACACGAGAATCTGCGTGCAGCCGTACATTTTGAACCGTATATTAATCGGCTGGATGAGGAACGGCAGTTGGATGCGATTAGGGAGTTGGCGAATACATACAATGGGTTATGTCAGTGGGATAAAGTATTCCAATTAGCCGATGAACTGTTACAACGGGTCAAATTTCTGGAACAATACAAAAATAAAAAAAAGGGATTGGAGTTTATTAGAGCCTCCAAACACCCGTTATTTACTTATAAATTTTATGCTTACTTATTAATAGCAACTGTATGGGGAGAGCGTAAAGAGTATGAAAAGGCGCTAGAGTATACTTCTTTCTATTCAAATATTGTTATTGAAGACTCTACTACAGAAGATCAACTCTTTATAAAGCGATTTAAAGATTGGGCTGAAGTTAATACCTATTTATATAAGTTGATGACGGGCGACTATAATGCGCTTAACTCTTATCTCGACTTTATAGAAGTAAATGAAAATGAAACTCTTCTTGGACTTGTCAAAGTTATGGAAGCGGCTAATCAATACCAACTGAATGTTGACCATGTTCTCAAAAGATTTGATTCGTTTATCCGTATGTTAGTTAATGATTCTAACTATGAGAGTAGTTATACTACTCAGATAAAAGATGATCGATATACTAAATTTTGGGCTGAATTAGCATTCTACCAGTTGTCTAAAGCCAGGCATAATGAAGGATTCAGGGATCTGCTTACTTGTTTGAGTTCTGCTCACAAGATCAAGGATGACTCCACCATAATTTATTGTGTGAGTTTATTTGAGGAATACAGAACACAGGCTTCTGATTCAATAGAGTCCCAATATAAAAGTATTATCAAGGAGGTTTATGGTCGATATGAGAAAAAAAGCAATGTTGGTATTAACGCTGTTTAGTTCTTTCATTATGTTTTCTAGTATTACTGGTGGTATAAATAATATTATAAATCTGATTTTTAATCATGGTGCAGGTGGATATTAGGAGTATTTGGTATTAAAGTCTTCATTAACATGCGTCTTATTTCCGGGATATGGAGATGGGGCGCTTATTTGTTCTATCCATTAGATCATCCATAACGAAAAGAGGATTTATCATTGCAGATTGATATTCAAAAGCTTTACGACAAATATATAACATTGGACATTCCTAATCCATTCACATTAGAGCAGATTCATGATCGACTAACAGAGAAATTTTACGCTGAGAAGGTGGATTTAGAAGAGTTTTCAGACTTACGCAACGACCCTCATGCGGGATTTGATCAGGCGATTGCAGCTTATGTATTTAAGGATGAGAGGGGAACCAAGCAATTAATTAGCCTGAATAAGGATGAGGATATCCATGAGCCATTGGAGTTTGCATGGATCATCAATTCCACTGTGCGAGGGTTTTCGCTACTATTAATTCTTGAAATTGAAGTATTTTATGGAATGGCAGAGACTGAGATGACTCTTGGCAATCCACGTTTTGAGGAATATCTGATCCTACTCTATTTAACAGGTTACATTGAGTTTGAGAATGACTCCTTCATCAATCCATTACGTGCTCGTTATCGAGAGGGCTACAGACTTCGTTATTTTGGTATGCAGAACGGTGATGAAAATTATCTATACAAATAGATTATCTTTCAATAAAATTATTAACTTCTCTCGAGAGAAAGGCGCAAGAGACACTTAGGGTAAAATGGATAATATGTCCATAAATCACTTTAAAGGTAAAGGATTTGCGTATTCTCGAATACGATATGTAGACATGTTATAATTTTTTTGCCCACATCTTGTAGAAAAGAAGAGATGTCAACTCTCTATGCAAATTGCTTGATGTTGAAAGTATCTCTATGTAAATAAATATTTTATTCTGCAAAGGAATATAATATGAATTTTTTGGCAATGTATCCTAAAATGTTATACAAAGAGGGGGTGCATGCTGTGAGTGAACCGAAGCAGATCACAGATAAAATCGAACGAAATAGGCATGAGTTAAGTCGTTTGGCGGAGAATCATGGCATGCAGGACAACCAAGTCCTCCGACAGTCCATGGTACTGGACGAGCTTATTAATGAATATAATCGATTCAAATATAAAAGCCATCTTAGGAACAGACAACCGATTGCATAATGCAGTCGGTTTTTTGGTCTAATTAGTGTTCTATAGAAATACCTTAGTCGACTGTAGCGATACAGTCGGCTTTTTTGCGTTCACCCTGAAACCAATGTGGATAACTTGAAATTCCGTACCAATTCCAGAATTGGCAGGATAGCGAATGATCATTAAAACTGGATATGATGACCCCAGTTATATCCAGTTTGATCTGTGAAGGGGGCTCATACAATGATCGGGAGAGGGAGGGATGAACGGAAATGATGGACAAGGTACACAGTTATTTCAGAAAAAATGTAAACCTGCGCACCAAGTTACTCCTGTTGTTCCTGGCGCTGACGTTGCTGCCGCTAGGCTTGCAGGGAGTGATGAACTACAAGCATTTCTCGCAGACGATGGATCGCAAGACCGAGCAGTTCACCATTGAACTGGTTCGCCAGATTAACGCCAATCTGAATCGGCTGCTGAAGGACTTTGAGCGGTTGTCGCTCTTGCCGCTTTACGATCAGATGGTGCTTGGCATTCTGGGCAAATACAACGGTTCAATGGGGTCTGGTACATGGGCGAGGTCTGAGGATTATCTGAAAATGAAGCTCTATACATCTGGTCAAGCTTATGACCGACCCGAGATTCGGGGAATTCATCTGATCAGCAATAGCGGCATCCTGTTCTCCAATCTCGATTCACTGGCAGTCAAGCCGGTATGGGACAGCAGACAGGATGACTGGTTTGCAGAGCTTGAAGACTCGGAAGGGACATGGCGCCTGCTTCCTCCGCATCAACCCAGCTATTACACGGGTGGTCAGCAAGAATGGTATATATCGGCGGGCAGAGTGCTTCGAGATCCGGGCACGCTTCAGCGACTGGGTTACATTCTGATTGATATCCGTCTAGAGGCCTTCGGTCAACTGTTATCCAATCTGAATTATGAGCAAGATGCAAGCCTGATGATTGTAGACAGCAAGCAGCGTCTGCTGTTCGAACGGACCTCGACCGGAGGAATGTCTGCTTACGACCAGTTGCTAACGAATGGACAGCTTCAAGGCTATGCAGGAAACCAAAAAATTGTTCTGGATGGGCAGTCCTATCTCTATGTACAACACCATTCCAGCTATTCCGGGCTTTCGGTGATCAGTCTTACACCTATTGTTGTGATTCAAAAGGAATCGGGTAAGATGCTCACCTTTACAATATGGTTCGCAGTGTTATGTATGGCGGGTATAGCGATTCTGGCGGTTCTGTTATCCTATCGTATCACCCGGCCACTGATTCGACTGAAGCACCACATGATTCGGGTGGAGCAGGGAGATTTCAGCCAGCGGGTAGCACACTTCAGCAATGATGAATTCGGACAGATGAGCCGGGGATTTAACCGAATGATGGAAGAGATTCATCGACTGTTTAATGAGGTGTTCCTGCTGGGCATTCAAGAGCGGGAGGCAGAGTTGTCGGCGTTGCAAAGCCAGATGAATCCTCACTTTATATATAACACACTGGAGTCCATTAACATGATGGCCATTCGCCAGAAGCATGCTGAGGTATCGGACATGGTGACGGCGCTTGGCAAGCTGCTGCGCTATACGATTGATAAGGTGGACCGGATGGTTCCACTTGGAGAAGAACTTGCTTTTGTACAATCCTATGTACGCATTCAGCAGGTACGTTACGACGGCAAGTTAAAGATTATCTATGATATCGAAGAAGGGATAACCGAGTATTTGATTCCGAAGCTGGTACTGCAACCGCTGGTGGAAAATGCAGTCTACCACGGCATTGAAGGGCAGGAAAATGGAGGAGTAATCTGGGTATCTGCCTTGAAATTCGACCATGAGCTGCTGATTAGCGTACGAGACAACGGTAAGGGAATGACTCAGGCTAAGATGGACGAGTTAAACGAATCCATAACAAAACAGCCTTCCAGTCAGGCATTACGTTGCCATGCCGGGGACAGTCTCGGGCTTAATAATATTGCCCAGAGGCTTCGTCTCATGTACGGAGAAGGCGGCAGCCTAAGCATTGATGGAAGTCCCGGGCAGGGCCTGGTGGTCACGATATCCATTCAAATTCTACCGAAAGGGGATTGAAGCGCATGTATAAAGTATTGCTTGTAGAGGATGAGACGGTCATCCGTCAGGGAATGAGAGAGCTGATCGTACAATCGTCTTCTCAGTTTCAGGTAACGGGCGAAGCATCGAGCGGCACCGAGGCGCTGGATTTTCTGAGATGTGAGGTGCCGGATGTGTTAATCACGGATATCCGCATGCGTGAAATGGACGGATTAACTTTGGCAAGCAAAGCCAGAGACATGTACCCTGAATTGCTCATGCTCATCATTAGCGGCTATGGCGAGTTTGAATATGCGCGCAGAGCGATGGAGTTCGGGGTGTTGAACTACCTGTTGAAGCCAATCGATCGCTATGAACTGGCATTATGCATACAGAAGATTCAATTGCTGCTGGATCGCAGATATGGTATTTCAACCCTTTCGATCCCGGAGCCATCTGGGAAAGCAGAACATGTTGGTGGAGATACGCGGAAAATTATCCGAGATGTGAAGGAGCACATCAAGCAACATCCCGATGGAGATTTGCGGCTCCAGACGATAGCAGATCTCGTTAACTTGAACCCTACTTATTTGAGCCAGTTGTTCAAGAACGAAATAGGCATTAATTATTCCGAATACATCACGGAGGCACGTATGGAGCGGGCCAAGTGGTTGCTGATCAACACGGGTCTCAAAATCTATGATGTGGCACGGTTATCCGGGCATCAGAGTCCCAAACATTTCATGCTGGTGTTCAAGCAGCAGGTGGGATGGACTGCGGGAGAATACCGAGACCGATTCAGTATTTCTTGAAAAACCATACCATTTCTGTAGTTGACGTGATTTATGAGGGAACGAAGCTTTCGATATACTTTGGTTGCACCTGTATACCACAACGTCCATAAGGGGGATTTCCATGAAAAAAGCGGGACTGATACTGATGCTTGTACTCATGATGGTGGCTTCAATCGCGTGCACTAGCGCCAATTCCAGCAGTGAACCTGGCAGTGCAGGCGGGGAGAATGGGGAGGTGGAGCTGAAGTTCATGATGTGGGGCAACCAGGCACATATGGATGTATACAACAAGCTGATTGATGGCTTCACCAAGGAAAATCCAGGCATCAAAGTCACGATGGAATCCGTACCTTTCGCAGAATACCAACAAAAAATTTCGGTGCTTGCTGCCGGAGGCTCTCTTCCCGATCTCGCCTGGGTATCGGAGCGAATGGTACCACAATTCAAGTCCAACCACATTCTGGCCGATGTATCCGAGTTCAAGGATGATGCACAGTTTAAGCTGGATGATTATATTCCAAGTACATTGGATTTGTTCCGTGATGGAGACCAGCTGCTGGGGCTACCTTTTTCTACACCTCCGGTGGTCATGTTTTACAATAAAGCGCTGTTCGATCAAGCCGGCCTGACTGATCCAAACACACTTGCCGCCCAAGGGCAATGGACATGGGAACAGTTCGAAGAGTCCGCCAAAGCCATTACCAGCAAGGATGCGACCAACCGAGTCTATGGTGCCAACTTTTTTCGCGACTGGAAGACCTGGGCGGTGCTCTCCTCCTATTCCTGGTCCAATGGAAGCGGTCCGTTTGATGAAGGTATGACGAAGTTCACCTGGAACGATGCCTACGGTATACAGACCTTTGAATTACTGGAGCGCATGATGTTCACCGATGAATCACATCCGAAGGCGGGCGAGCAAGTTAGCTTCGATGCGGGTAATGTGGGCATGTTCTTCGATAATTACAGTTATGTTTCCAAAGCAAGGGAGATTACGGATTTTGAATGGAGCATCGCGCCTATGCCATCCGGTTCACAAGGCAGTGTACCGATGCTGGGGCAGGCCGGATATGCCATGTTCAACGATAGCAAACATCCAGAGGAAACAAAGAAGCTGTTGAAGTATTTTGCGAGTGAGCAGGGGATTCAGGCGACAGCCACCTATTTTGTGCCTCCTCGTACTTCTGTTCTGAACTCGGATGCATTCATTCTTCAGCCGAATAACCCGAGCAAAGAGCATATTGTGCAGGCCGTCATTGATGAAATGCCGAAAGCGCGCTTAATCCCCGGCCATATCCGTTGGCAGGATATCGACAATGCGGTATTGCAGGGATTCGACCGACTGTTTGCCAAGACGGCGACAGCTGAGGATAACCTGAAACAAATGCAGGAAGAGATCCAAAGTGTGTTGCAACCCTGAGTAAGTCGATCGAAACCGGAGGTGAGAATAATGGGCAAATTCAAAGAATTACTTGAGCGGAAACCGTTGTCCCTGGTGGTCAGTCTGCCTGAAAATGAACTTGCTTTGGCTCGGGCAGCCATGGAAGAGGGGGCTGATGCACTCAAGGTGCACTATAATGTCGGTCATCGCGCCAGCGGGAATCATTTTGGCCCATTGGACAGGTATGCCGAGGTATTTCGGGCGATCCGCAGTGAATTTGGTGGTCCGCTTGGGGTCGTACCTTCCGGCAGTATAGATGGAGCACAACGGGAGGATGTAGAGCGCCTTGCTGGACTGGGTTTTGATTTCTATTCCATCTATGCACATCACTTGCCCTCCTTCATGCTGAGTGACTTGGGGCTGGACCCAACGTTTGCGATCAATGAAGAATATGATACTTCACTCGTAACATCGGCAGCTCACTTCGGCTTCACTGCTCTGGAGGCATCCATTGTACCTGGAAAAGAATATGGTACACCTCTCAGCTTCGCGGATGTGCTCAAGTATCGCCGTCTGGTCTTGCAAGCCCAGGTTCCGGTATTGGTTCCTTCCCAGCGAAAGCTGGTACCGGAGGATGTTCGGGTGCTAAGCCAAGCTGGGGTCAAAGCGATTATGCTTGGAGCGGTTGTGACAGGCAACACGGAGGATGAGCTGCGAAGGGCTGTGAACGGGTTCCGCAATGCGGTGGACAGTCTGAGCTGTCCAGACTATATAAGTTGAACTAAAGGATATTTACACATGTACTCCGATGCCAGAACAACCTTCCGATCGCTGTTATCCCCAGATTTTTTTGAATCCCTTATATAGAGGGAGAAATCCGGGGATAAGCATATGCTTCCGATGCAGCTTTCTTCCAGAAAGCTTTTAGGCGACCACTTCGCTTCTTCAGGTTTTTTCTGTCCTCTACGTTCTTGTGTAAATGTATAGTTCACCTTATATAGAATGGTCACAGAGTTCAGCTTCGGAGGAAATATGATTAAAAGGAGGGCCTGATTGTGACCCATCCACACAAGCGAAAAAGAAGGGGACCGCTCGCCAGAGAGGCCCAGATCGCGGGGTGGCTGTTTGTATCGCCGATGGTGCTTGGGTTTACCCTGCTGCTGTTATTTCCCATGGGTCTCGCGTTATACATGAGCCTGACCGATTGGCCGCTGCTGGGTGATCATCATTTTATGGGACTGGAGAATTACCGGAATATTATGACAGACACCATGTTCTGGAAAGTGCTCGCCAATACAGTTTATTTCACAGTGGGGCTGGTCCCGCTTAATATTGTGCTCGCCCTGCTGCTTGCTTTGTTATTATCCAGAAATCTGAGGGGCATCGGAATTTTCCGGACGGCCATCTTTGTTCCGGTCATGACCTCGTTGATCGTATGGGCCATCGTGTGGAAGCTGATGTATGCGACAGAGTCGGGATTGATTAATCAGCTTCTGTTGATGCTGGGCATTAAAGGTCCGGCCTGGCTTTACAATCAGGATTTGGCAATGCCGGCCGTGATTGTGACCAGTGTGCTGAAAAATGTAGGTCTGAATATGGTGCTGTTCATTGCAGCCATTCAGCAGGTACCGCGTTCACTGTACGAAGCAGCAACATTGGACGGTGCGGGCAGAAGGGGAACCTTCTTTCACGTTACACTGCCTATGATTACACCAACGGTGTTTCTGACTGTGGTCATGACCGTGATTGGTTCACTCAAAGTATTCGGACAGATCTATGTGATGACACAGGGTGGGCCGAGTAACAGCACAAAGGTATTGGTTTATTATATCTGGGAAAAAGCATTCAAACTATTCCAGTTCGGCTATGCTTCTGCTCTCGCATATGTGCTGTTCTTCATCGTACTGATCCTGACGCTGCTGCAATGGCAGCTCCGAAAGAGGTGGGTATTCAATGAAGGCGATGCCTAGTCCTTCGGGGAGGAAGATAGGAAGTACCCTTGGGACGTATTTGCTGCTGACACTGATTTCACTAATCATGATTGTGCCATTTATCTGGATGATATCGACGTCATTCAAGGAGCCCCAGAGCATATTCACCTATCCACCACAGTGGATACCGGAATCATTCCGATTTCAGAACTACATCGATGTCTTCCAATTGATTCCGTTTCACCGTTTTTATTGGAACAGTATCTACATTTCTGCTTTGGTTGTGCTGGGCACCGTATTTTTTGCTTCTCTCGCCGGTTATGCATTCGCCAAAATTCCATTTAAGGGACGTAATGTGGTATTTCTCATCCTGCTGAGTGCCATGATGATTCCCCATGAGGTGACGGCGATTCCGATGTTTCTGTTCATGCGGCAGCTGGGGTGGATTGATACCCATCTTCCGCTGATACTACTGCCCATCTTTGGCGCGGGTGGTGTATTTGGCATCTTTGTGATGCGGCAGTTCTTCATTACGGTGCCAACGGAACTGGAGGAAGCGGCGATGATTGACGGCTGCAACCGATTCCGAATATATGCGCGAATTATGCTGCCTATTGCCAAGCCGGGTATGGCTACGCTGACGATCTTCACGTTTGTGACGATCTGGAATGAGTTCTTTGATCCGTTGATCTTCATTAACTCGCGTGATCTAATGACGCTGCCGCTTGGATTATCTCTCTTTACAGATGAGGTGGGTACAGCCTGGCAATATCTGATGAGCGCCACCGTTATGGCGACCTTGCCGCTGTTAATTGTCTTTTTCCTGGCACAACGGCGCTTCATTGAGGGGGTTGCCATGACGGGACTGAAAGAGTAAGCCATGAAATACGTGCAAAGGCGAGCAATACGTGCAATAGAACGGAAGGAGGGACAACATTTGCGTGAACGGATGAGCATGGAAAAGGAAGAAGCAGATGTCGTTATCGTGGGTGGAGGTCCAGCGGGTATAGCGGCAGCCATTGCCGCTGGAAGACAGGGTGTCCGCACAGTCCTGGTAGAGCGATACGGATTCGTTGGTGGGATGTCCACTGCCGCTATGGTTTATCCCTGGATGACTTTCCATACGGAACGTGGGGAGCAGGTCATTCAAGGCATTGCGCAGGAGATTGTGGATCGTTTGCAGATGCGTGGCGGCTCCCCGGGGCATTTGCGTGATACGGTTGGATTTGTGCACAGTGTCACACCGTACCATCCAGCCATCTTTCAGGTGGTTGCGGCAGAGATGTTGCAGGAGGCTGGTGTCCGGCTGTTATTGCACAGCTTCGTGGATGAAGTGGTCGTTGGGGATGATCGGGTGAAAGCGGTGCGAGTGACAAACAAGTCTGGACGAAAGGAGTTTCAGGCGAACGTATTCGTGGATGCAAGCGGTGATGCGGATCTGGCTTATCTTGCAGGGGCTTCGGTGGCGAAGGGGAGAGATGGCGATAACCAGTCTCAGCCGATGACCATGAAATTTCGCATGCGTGGTGTGGATCTTGGACGAGTGAAGCAATACATGCAGGAGCATCCGGAGGATTTCTATGTGAAAACGCCTTTTGCAGAGCTGGACAGTATTCCGTTAACCGGGGTGAGCGGCTTCTATTCCCAATGGAAAAAAGCGGGTGTGCCGATTAATCGCGACCAAGTGCTGTTTTTTACCGGACCGGCTGACGATGAAGTGCTGATTAATTGTACCCGGGTGCAGGGACTCGATGCGACGGATGCCGAGGATCTGACCTCTGCTGAACAGGAAGGGAGGAAGCAGGTACTGATGATCGCTGAGTTTTTGCAACGTGATGTGCCTGGATTCGAACGGGCTTCCATCTCAGCGGTAGCACCTCAGATTGGTATCCGTGAATCCAGGCGAATTATAGGTCATTATGCGTTGACCCAGGCGGATGTGGTCGCAGGACGGAAGTTCGAGGATGTGATTACCAGAAGCGGTTATCCGATTGATATTCATGACCCTTCGGGTCAAGGTGTTGTGGCTGCCTTTATAGAAGGAGATGGGGCGTACGATATTCCGTATCGCTGTCTGATCTCTCGCAACATCCGCAATCTGCTGGCGGCAGGACGCTGCATCTCCACCACACATGAGGCGCATGCAACGACAAGGCTGACGCCAAGCTGTATGGCTACCGGGGAGGCCGCCGGGACAGCAGCTGCACTAACCGTGAAGATGAAGCTTGATCCGGTGGGACTGCCAATTGAGCTGCTACAGGCGGAATTACGTCACAACGGAGCGGCGATCTAGCGGATGAGCTGATTGTGGGCAAAATTGGGCGGATTGGACTAAGTATTAGTCTTGGGAGCGGCATGAATCATTAATAGTAGGCGTGGATGTTTATTTAATTCGCGGATGGCATTAGTTTTAACGAACCTGAGACGTCTAATTTGTGGCTATAAGTTGAAATGAAAAATGTAACGAATCTCAGTGAAGTTATTTTACTCAAAAACCTGAAATACGGCGTAATAGCGGGATGAATCGGATGAATAGAGCGTCTACGATTCGTTAGATTAGAAACTGTCCTCAAAATGGCTAAATAAGCTTCCCACGGTTCGTTAGAACATCGGTGGGAAGCTCGTTTCATTCATTCAGTCATTCAATTCATGCGTGCCTCAAGTCGTCTTGCGACAATGGACAGCGCGTAGTTGATCACAAAATACAATACGGCTGCGAGCAGCAGGGCCGGGATAATATAATCAAAACTTTGACCGCCAAGGATCTGCACGTTGTGCATCAGCTCCGGCAGAGAGATGATGATCGCCAGTGAAGTATCCTTTAGGAGTGAGATGAATTGGCTGACCATCGGCGGGGACATGCGGCGTAGCGCCTGTGGCATGATGATGCCACCGAGGGTCTGCATGTAGCTCAGGCCGGAAGAACGGGCAGCTTCCACCTGACCGCGCTCAACGGATTTCAGACCGCTACGGACGATTTCGGCAATCATCGCGCCTTCAAACAGACTCAGTCCAACAACTGTGGACCAGAAGACGGACATTTTAATCCCGAGCTGTGGAAGTACCATGTGAATGAAGAAAATGATGAGCAACAGCGGCAGATTCCGAATCGTATCCACGATCACCGCCACGATCTGTGACAGAACAGGGATGCGAGTAAACCGGACCGTACCCAGCACGGTGCCGAGTATGAAGCTGAATACAATGGATAGCCCTGCTACCTGCAGGGTGATCAGGAATCCGTGAAGCAGGAAACGAAGGTTGGGCCACGCATAGGCCCCGCTAAAGTCCATATTTTATTAGCCTCCTTCTGTATGCAGGAATGGAATATCGAAGATCAATAGATGGGGCATGGACTGTGTACAAAGCAACTCAAGCACCGTAGCAGTGAATTACAATATGCACTGTGACATGATCACCAATGCCAGCAAAACACAGACGATCCAGTACTCATTTAAACCACATGGGCAAGCCAATATATTTCCCTAAAAACCTGCGCTGGTACAAGTTAATCTGTTACATGGTGACCTGACCTGCCGATTTGTTCTTCTTCGTTTTGCCCTTGGTGTTGCGAGCCTCTGCATCGCTCTGTCCAAACCTGCGCTCCATATAATGCACCAGAAAGCTGAGTGGTAGAGTCAGCACCAGATAGAACAGGGCAACAATGGTGTACACACTTAGCGGCTGGAACGTATCCGAGTTAACCAAGTCGGCAAAATACATAAGATCCATTCCGGCAACAACGGCAAGAATAGATGAGTTTTTGACCAAATTGATGAACTGGTTGCCGATGGACGGCAGTACAATCTTGATGGCCTGGGGCAGAATGATCAGATTCATGGCCTGTACATAGGACAAGCCGGAAGACCTTGCTGCTTCCAGTTGTCCGCGCGGCACCGTCTGAATGCCCGCTCGGATCGCTTCGGCAATGAAAGCGGCGGTGTAGATGGTCAGACCCAGAGTACCGGAGACAAATCCATCCAGCGAGATGCCTAGTGCAGGCAGTCCGAGATAGAAGAAAAACACAACCAACAGCAAGGGGATGTTTCGGATAAATTCCACAAAAGCCGTGCCAATCCAATTCAGCGGTTTCACAGGGGATATCCGAAAGATCGCCAGGATCGCGCCAAGGATAAAGCTGCCAATGAGAGCCATAATGCTCACTTGAATGGTATTCATGAACCCTTCCAGAAAACGATCCGAGTGTCGCATCAGTACGCTGAAATCCAATGTGCCCATATAGGCAAAGCCTCCGTTCTCCAGATGTAGAAACGGCGATTACGTCTGCTCATGCATCGCATCCAGCAGACGAATTCGCCGCGTGCTCATCATTAATCGGGGTTACTCGGGCTTTGAGCCCAGCCATTTCTCATGTAATGTGTCATATTCCCCGCTGTCTTTCATGCTTTTGAGCAGCTTGTTGACTTCTTCCACGAAGGCGGTGTCGCCTTTGCGAATGGCCATACCATAAGGTTCACTTGTGAAATTGCCACCAACCAAATGGAAACTGTTATCCGTCTGTTGCATGCCGATGAGGATGATGTTATCTGTGGTCAGCGCTTCGCCTTTACCTGCTTTGAGAGCAGTGAATGCATCCTGATAGTTATCGAATTCAAGGACCTCAGCATCCGGGGCTTTCTCGCGAATGTTCTGAGCGGATGTGGAGCCTTTCACCGCGAGTACTTTCACTCCGCTGAGGCTTTCCAGGCCGGTAATCGCACTGTCGTTTTTCACCAGCAGGGATTGGCCTGCTTCAAAATAAACATCACTGAAATCCACCTGTTCTTTACGCTCATCCGTAATTGTCATTGTGGCGATGATGATATCGATGTCTCCATTTTGCAGCATGGGAATGCGCGTCTTGGAAGTGACCTCTTTCAGCTCGACCTTTGTCTCATCTCCAAGGATCTGTTTGGCGAGTGCCTTGGCGATATCAATATCGAATCCTTCAACGTTGCCACTTGCGGGATCTTTCAAGCCAAACAGCTTCGTATCGTATTTCACACCGGCGATGAGCTTGCCGCGTTCCTTAATCTGCTCTATTGTTCCTTTGGCTACGGCATCTCCGCCAGAACCGCCACTACCGCCGCTACTGCTATTCTCCTCACCTGTACTGCAACCGGACAATACAAGCGAGAGAATGAGGACAAGCATAAATGATGGCCATTTCAATAATTTCTTCATGAATAAAGACCCCTTTCAAAATGGAATAGTGGATTATTCTCAATGATGAATCAGACGGCTCAGGAATTGCTGTGCTCGTTCTTCTCTGGGGTTGTCAAAAAATTCAGCAGCGTTGGCCTCTTCTACAATTCGGCCTTCGTCCATGAAGATGACCCGGTCCGCAACTTCGCGGGCGAATCCCATCTCATGGGTAACAACGACCATGGTCATGCCATTATGGGCAAGGGAACGCATAACATCGAGGACTTCCCCGATCATCTCGGGATCGAGAGCAGAGGTAGGTTCGTCAAAAAGCATGATTTTGGGCTCCATGGCGAGTCCTCTGGCGATGGCTACCCGTTGTTGCTGTCCACCGGACAACTGGGAGGGATAACTGTCTGCTTTGTCGGCAATGCCCACCCGGGTCAGATACTTCATTGCTGTTGCGGCTGCCTGTTCTTTGGGTTGTTTGCGCACCTTCATGGGTGCAAGGGTAATGTTATCGATGACTTTTTTGTGAGGATAAAGATTGAAGTGTTGAAATACCATGCCGATGTCACGGCGGAAGAGGTTAATGTCCACCTTTTTCTGATGTAGAGGGACCCCACTGACAACAAGTTCGCCTTCGGTAATGGTCTCCAGGCGGTTAATACAGCGGAGTAATGTGCTTTTGCCGGAGCCGGAAGGTCCGATAATGACGACGACTTCTCCTTCTTCAATGTGAAGATGGATATCCTTGAGGACATGAAAATGACCGAAATGCTTCTGGACACCCCTAAATTCAATCAAGAGTACACCCCATCCTTTCTGCAACGTCTGTGTGTAAAAGGGAGAATAAGGAATAAATTGAAACTAGTTATTTAATCATACATAGTCATCCTGCTTATGGCAATTGGTTTGTGATAAAACATGACATAAGTAATAGGTTACCTAGGGCTATAGCCAGAAAATATGTTATATATCTGTCATGTTATTAAATACCTTGTGACGAATCCTGACAGAAAAATGAATCTATTCTCCTAGTTGTTTTCCAACCTTTGGAATAGTTGTATAGAGTATACTGAAAGTGATGTTTGATTTATGACTCTGATTAACAAAACAAATAGCATCAAGTTCCACGTGTACATGGCAAGAAAGCTCAACCCTACATGTCATGCCATTGATATGATGGAGCGAGAGAGCGTCCGTTTGAACGCAAGTAAGGAAAGTAAAAGCAATGTATTGATCCCATAACAATTCCATTACATGTAGAGAGGATGATTCTGCACGATGAATACATATCACTCCCCAATGTCGACAGGAGCAAGTGCCCAGTCCGATGTTCGAGATTATGAAGCCAATTTGCCTGTCATTCCTGCTCAGGATTTTCAGCTTACAGACTATGGAGCTGTTGGAGACGGCGTAACAGATAATACGGAGATGTTCCGACTTGCCATCGCTTCGTGTGCTGAAGCAGGAGGTGGAAGAATCGTAATTCCTGCCGGGGTATGGCTCACAGGTCCGATTGTAATGCGCAGCCGTATCGAACTACATGTGGAAGCAGGGGCACTGGTTACATTTAGCCGAGATTTTGATCAATACCCATTAATTGCATCAAGCTTCGAAGGCTGGCAGGTGGTACGCTGCCAATCCCCGATCGATGGAGATCAACTGGAGGATATTGCGATTACTGGTGAGGGGATATGGGATGGCGGCGGGGAGGCATGGCGTCCGGTAAAACGCTCCAAAATGACCACTTCACAATGGAACCAATTGGTCGCTTCCGGTGGTGTTGTAGAGCAATCCGGCGGAGAGGAAGAAATCTGGTGGCCTACCACAGCTGCACTTGAGGGCGGCACTATCGCGAATCGAATGCATGAGGAGCAGGTACGTGATGTCGCTGCCTATGAAAAAGTCAGAGACTTTTTACGTCCCAACATGGTCAGTTTACGGAGATGTAACCGGGTATTGCTGGACGGTCCAACGTTCCAGAACTCGCCTGCATGGAATCTGCACCCCTGGGCATCTGAGCATGTCACCATTCGTAACGTGAGTGTGCGGAATCCGTGGTTTTCTCAGAATGGAGATGGGCTGGACATTGAATCCTGCCGTCATGTGGTAGTGGAGAATAGTGTATTCGATGTCGGTGATGATGCGATCTGTCTGAAATCAGGCAAGGATGCCGAAGGCCGTGAACTGGGTCTGCCATCGGAGTACATCACCATTCGGGATTGCACGGTGTATCACGGTCATGGCGGGTTTGTAATTGGCAGTGAAATGTCCGGCGGTGTGCGGCATGTGCGTGTGTCGGATTGTACGTTTATCGGCACGGACATAGGACTTCGCTTCAAAAGCGCACGTGGGCGCGGCGGAGTGGTTGAGGACATTCAGATTGAGCGCATATATATGAAAGATATCATTATGGAAGCCATCTCGTTTTCCTTTTTCTATGCAAATCAGGAAGGGTCTGCCCGGGGCAGTGATCTGTCTCAGGAGATTAGCGAAGAGACGCCGGTGTTCCGGGATATTCGAATATCGGATGTGGTCTGTGCCGGTGCTGACACTGCGTTGCTTGTGAGTGGATTGCCGGAACTGCCTTTGGATGGGGTGATCATCCAGCGTTACAACGTGCAAGCTCGCAGTGGTATCCAATGTGCTCATGCAAAACATCTGCATATCGCGGAATTGCAGGCGCAGATCACCGAAGGTCCGTTGGTTCATTTGCACCAGTGTAAAGGGGCCGAATTAGAGAGCATTCAGGGCAAAGGTGCAGATGGCCGACTTCTGATGGTGACTGGACACGAGTCCGCAGGCATTGTATGTCGTGAAGGCGATGCAGAAACTGAAGGTCGTCAGATCTCTGTGGGTCCTGAAGTACGAAGTGGCGTGATCATTCGCAGGTAAAAGGTATGTAGTAGGTTTATACAAGTTGGTCCAATTCAGCCGTAGTGGCGTAGCCATAGATCCAGTAATCGCAATGTCTTTTGATACTAAGGAGTACGTAAACTCTGGAGCGAGGCTACCCACTCGGCTTTTATATGAAGTTATCTGATGATCTACCGGTGTTCCTTGCGATAGCGCAGCGGTGTTGTACCGGTAACCTGTTTGAATGTTTTGTTAAAATGAGCCGTATGCTCAAATCCTACCTTCTCAGCGATCATCTGGACACGCTCTTGTGTGGACAGCAATCTTCGTTGTGCCTCCCGGACACGAACAACACGCAAATATTCGCTAAACCGAAACCCGGTAAAACGGCTGAACATTCGGCTCAGATAGGATGGACTGATATAAAAACGATTTGCTGCACCCTCCAGCGTAAGTGGTTGGGTGTAGTTGCTGTTCACATATGTAACGATTTCACTGATTTTGTCCTGCATCGGATGCAAAGGACCGGGGCATGATTGCCGAATATCCTCCTCCACCCGATGAATACGGATCAAAAGTTGGGCAAGCAGACTTCTGACCGCAATCTCATAGTGAGGGCGTCGCTCTTTGCATTCTTGCAGCATCTGCCACAATATACGCTCCATCTCGGGCTGCTCCGCTTCAGGCAGTCGAAGGAGTCTTGAACAATTAAAAGGCAACAGACCACATATGCCAAGCTCCATCCCCGTTGCAAAAGCAGGAGAAAAACCAATTAAAATCCGTTCGAAGCCAGGAATACTTCCTTTGGAGGTGCTATGTACATCGTTTGGGTTAATCAGAATAAAATCACCCTTGCGGGCAGACAGTATCTGACCATTCATGGAATAAACGCGTTCACCTTCAAGCAGGTAATACAGTTCGTAGAATGGATGAGCGTGAGGCTGAGGCATACCGTTCCCATCATGTCTGCGCATATGTTCAATGGTAAATGAATGTTCACCGATTCGATATTTGGGTCCAATCCGATCTTCTATGAGACTCATGGTACAGCTCCCCTCTGCTTCACGGATTAACAACGATATCCATATCATAACGGAACATCCATCTTTTTGTAAACGCTATCATTGGAAATGAAATATTTCTTTAATCATATGTAAAATACCGTGAGACCGAATCTGGCATGGCCCATATGTGCTGTCAAGGTGACAAAACTTGAATGATGTTTTAGAGTAGGGGGAGAGAGGCGAAACTCTGGTTAAGGAGTGTCTCCAATATGATGTAGAAGGAAGGAAACAGGTTATGACGACACATGAATTATCGCCATTGGTTGCTGCGCTTAATATGCAGCCTCACGTTGAAGGCGGTTGGTATAAGGAAGAATGGAAGGCATCTTATCAGATTCCACAGTCCGTTCTGCCGGATACATACTCCGGCCCACGATTCTCGGCAAGTTCCACGTATTTCCTGCTACACGCACATGAAATCTCCGAGTGGCATACGGTTCTGTCCGATGAACTTTGGCTGTGGCACAGCGGCAGTCCAGTTGAACTGAAGCTGGGCGGCAACGGAGAGAACCCGGAGAACGAGGAAGTTCTTGTTCTGGGTATGGATATTGCTGCAGGTCAATCACCACAGGTGCTCGTTCCAGCCGGCGTATGGCAGACAGCACGCCCGTTGGGTGATGAGCCTGTACTGGTCACTTGCGTAGTTGCGCCAGGTTTCCACTTTGATGATTTCAAGCTGGTATCCAAAAGCGAATAGGTTTTGATATGTGAAAATCCCGATTGGAGATGCTCAGAGCATCCGAATCGGGATTTTTTGGGATTGAGCGTATTAAGTATGCTGAGGTCTATGCCTAGTTCAGGGATAGATCATTCCCTTTTGGATCAGCATCACTTTTAGCGATGACGGATCATTTGGGATTCTCGTTACTCATCCAGCTGTCCACATAAAACTCCTCATGATAATCCGGTTGCCCGGCGAGTTCTTTGAGCTTCTGTTCAGCTTCTTCAGCGGTAAGATATTCTCCAATAACTGCTGTAAACTCACCAGTGGACGTTTTGAGGAAAGAGATGTCCTCATCCGGATAGGATTCTTTAATTATACCCATCGATTCTCCAAAAGGCATTGATTCTGTGCGGAGAGAGTATACCTTCCGAGGTGTGACCGGTTTGCCGTCGGAAGTCAGTTTCACTTCCAGGTATCCAGGGTTCTTGAATTCCGTTACGGCATACTGTACCCCTTCTTTTAAAACAACGACGAATCCGACGGAAGAGTCGTCTAAAATCATGGAACCATATACATCTTTCACTAAAGGCTGAGTCATGAAGTCGGCTTTGACTTTCTCTATATCCATGTAACGTGCACCGCTAAACGTGAAGAGGATACGATTCGGTGCTTCTTTGTGCACCACATTATAATGGGGTGCATCATTAGTCTGATCTTGCTCGTCGGTGCTAAAATTAATTTTAAGCGTATTTTCAGTTGCTTCTGAACCTACGGTTACCCCATCCGTAATCTTGCCGCCATCGCCGAATTGAAGGACCTGAACAATCGTTCCGACCACAGGTATTTTGACCATGGCGTTTGCGACAGTAGGAATGTTGATAATGAGCAGCAAAGCGGCACATGCTGCCAAACTGGAAGCGTAGCGAATGATACGGGATGAGCTTTTGCGAGCGGCAGCCTTTTGCTGGGCACGACGAATAACATCTGGAAGTTGAGCTGGAATTTCAATGTTTTCATAACGTTCTTTACTAGTCATAGATCTCCAACCTCTCCTTCGGTTAAATCCATTTTTAATTTGTTGATAATCCGATAGAATTTTGACTTCACGGTATTCTCTGACAGGGAGAGCACTTCAGCGATCTCTCGAAAACGCATATTACCAAAAAACTTTAATATAATGTAGGCTCTATCTTCGGGTACGAGTCGATCCAGTGCATCATACAGATCCATTTTCTCTTCCACGGATGCCCCTCGCTCTGGAGCCGCAAACTCCTGCGCATGATCCTCCATATAGGTAAATCGCTGGTTGCGTCGAATATGATCTATCGCTGTGTTAATCACAATTCGTGACATCCAGGAATCAAAATAAGTCATGGAGTCCATCTTTCCATAAGCGATGAACCCTTTATAGACCGCTTCGGATACGATATCCAGCGCTTCTTGTTCATTTTTAACATAGCAGTATGCCAGTCGATATAATTTATTTTGAATCTCTGTTATTTTTTCGCTGAACTGTTCTTCTTTTGTCTTTCTATGGTTCAGTCTTATCACTCCTGATCCCCCCATGATAAACCTAAATATTCAAGTCACCGCTCGTTCCAGGCCTGGATTCTATATAAGTGCTTGAGTTCGCTTTACACTCGTTAGACTGATGAGGAGATCAAATAGTTCTAAACTGTCAAAAAAACTTTTTTTGGGCACAGATTCGGTACTGAATAGCTGTCCTCGCCTCCATTCTTAACTACGAATAGATTGCCTATAACATCACATGACAAAACACCCGCTCTTCTGAGATCGAAGGCGGGTGTAATCGAATTATGATGTTTATATTAAAAATTAAAATTGTCGGGATCGGAACCAAAGCGTTTGTTCTCGTTCAGTCCGTTAATCTGCTCTACTTCTTCCGGAGTTAACTCAAAATCGTAGAGATCGGCGTTCTCGCGAATACGCTCAGGCGTGACGGATTTTGGTATGGTCACGATGCCGTTCTGCAGATCCCAGCGCAGAATGACTTGTGCGGGGGATTTGCTGTATTTGGCGGCGATGTCCTGAAGTAACGGATGATCCATCAGGTGACCTTGTCCGAGCGGAGACCAGGCTTCGATCTGAATCTGATGTTTGTTGCAATACTCACGAAGCTCCGACTGAATCAAAAGTGGGTGAAGCTCCACCTGATTAACCGCTGGTTTGACCGTGGCATCGATCATCAAGTCTTCCAGATGGTGAATCTGGAAGTTGCTCACACCGATCGCTCGGATGCGTCCTTCTTTATGGAGTTTCTCCAGTGCTCTCCATGTATCTTTGTACTTGCCCTTAACCGGCCAGTGGATGAGATAGAGATCCAGGTACTCCAGCTCGAGTCGTTCCATGCTGGCTTCAAAGGCAGCTAGCGTGGATTCATATCCCTGATCACTATTCCATACTTTAGTGGTAATGAACAGATCCTCACGAGCTACTCCAGATTCACGAATACCCTGAGCGACACCTGTTTCGTTGTTATATGCTTTGGCAGTGTCGATGCTACGATAACCAGCTTGAATGGCTGTTTTGACAGCATGAACGACTTCGTCTCCGTCTTTAACTTTGAATACCCCAAAACCTAGCCAGGGCATTTTGACTCCGTTATAGAGCGTGGTTGTGTCCTGCACGTGTTTCATGGTCCGAAATTCCTCCTCTGATTGATTCATTGTTCCACTATGTAATTACCCTGCTGTTCAGCAGCCAATCGATATCGAAGGGCCGTTATGATTGATTATACTAAATTATTTCTGGTATAGGAAAAGGGAGCGGTGTGTTTACGACGTAAACACCGCTATTATCCTTTTTATTCAACCAGAGGTTTGGTTTTGACGCTTGTGGGTGATAAGATGAAGTATACGAAATATGGAAGTCAAGACTTTGTAATTGGAGAGTTTACATAAGAACAGACGAAGTACGGAATTGGGTACAGACCAGACCGTACGACTAACGATAAAGGAGCAAGAATACAATGGCTAAACCTAAACAAACCAAAAAAGCAGCAGCCTGGTCTCTCGTGGTAATGGGAGCAGGATTTGCTGCATCCTTGCCGTTCCAGGGCGTTCCCGTGGGCAAGTTGCTGGTAGGATCATTTGAAGCGGGACTTGTAGGTGGACTTGCGGACTGGTTCGCCGTTACCGCATTATTCCGGCACCCGCTCGGCATTCCCATTCCACACACGGCATTGCTGCCGAAAAATCGGGATAAAATGACGGAAGGTCTGGTCTCCGCAGTAGAGAATAACTTGCTCAACAAAGACAGCATTACCGAGAAAATTGCAGATTTCAAAGCAGCAGAGACAGTGCTCGATACGTTGACACGTGAGCTTCACAATGACGGAATCAAGACCATGATTGATACGCTCTGCAAACGAATTCTGGCTGGTCTGCCGTTAGAGCAGATTGCTCCACTCGTAGCGGCTGAGATCAAGTCACAGGCGGGCGCTTTTGATCTGGGTCCGATTCTGGAGCGGGCTGCCCATCAGATGACAGAGCGGGGTTACGATGCCAAAGCGCTGGACTATGGACTGAAGCAAGCTGAGGAGTGGCTGGTTAAACCCGAGACGATCATGTTTTTGGGTGAAAGCGGGATGAAAGCGATCAGCGGCATTCAAATGAACGGATTGATGCAGTTTGCGATGAATGCGTTCCTTGGTTATATGAACGAGGAGCGTCTGGGTGGCATTTTACAAGGATATCTCTTCGATCGGGTAGAGGATATGAAACGTGAAGGCAGCGCTCTAAGGTATAAGGTGCTTGATATGGTACGTACCCAGACGGTGCGTCTGGCAATGAGCGAGGCTATGCAAGATGGAATCAACAGCTGGAAGAACAACATGCTGGAGGGCTGGAACGCAGAGGAAACGGTGCTGAACAAACTCACCGAACTGAGAGACAAGGCGCTCGCCGCGATGGAAGATGGACAGTATGTAGATACGTATGCACTGCCTGCCATTGAGCGGGTATTGGTTGATCTGCGGGCAGATGACGAGTTGATGACAGGCATGAATGCCAAGATCGTAGATGGCGTCACAACACTGCTGGAGAAAAATCATTCCAAAATCGGTAAACTGGTACGCGAAAATGTGGACAAAATGGACAATGCCACTTTGGTTTCGATGATTGAGGATAAGGTTGGACAGGATCTGCAATGGATTCGGATCAACGGAGCTGTTACCGGATTTGTTATCGGGATTGCGCTGACTGCGCTGCAGATGGCATTGGCATAAAAGTCATGTATGTAAAAAAGGGCCGCTCTTACAAAGAGTAGGCTCTTTTTGCCGTGGAAGGGAAATATCAAATACTTTAAACATTTATGATGCAAAATTCAGGAAATCGGGTAATATACACGCGAACACGCGTATGAATCATATAGGAAGAAAGATACATAAAAACGATGCTCTCAGCCGATGTGGTCATGTTGATTTTGTACTATGATTCAGTTAACAGAAGCAGAGGGCATGGGTGAATGATCCTGATTCATTGGGTGCACATATACATTGAAATCATAAGAAGAAGGTGATTGGTATGAGGCCAATACAAAAAAAGGTATGTGTATTCTTACTAATTGTGCTATCTATCTTTATTTTGGGAGGCTGTCAGAACATGAAAGAAAGTGAGAAACAGGCACTTTTTCAGGAAGCAGAAGCGAAAGCGGTCAAATATTTCAAAGACAAGTATGAGATGAACGTTGTTATTACCAGCAAGGAGTTGCTACCCGAAATGGCACTGGACTCGATTGCAATGGAAGGGCATGTGGTAGATCAGGAGGATCAGGAGTTCACTATTTCCTATGACTATAATGATAAAAAGATCAAAAATTTTGGAATGAGCCCTGCAATCAAGGCAGCCATCATTGAGAAAGGCCACGATCCTTTTGCCAAGTAGATTGTAATGAATTTTTGGAGGTGAACATAACATGGGGGATACACCAAGAATTGATGATGAAACATACCGTCTGATGTCGGAACTGGCTTATGAAAATGCCAAAGCAGGTACCGAATATTCGAATTTACCAGGATGGCAAGTGCTTGAGGATACGCATGGCAACGGTTATTCCGGGTTTGACGCAGTGACTTTTTACAATCAGGAAACGGGGCAGGCGGTCATTTCTTACCGAGGAACAGAAGGAAGTGCCGGATGGGATCGTAAAGGGCTTGATTTTCTGGCGGATGGTCAGATTGCGATCCCCGAACTGGGCAGGAAAATTGAACAGTCTACGGATTTCACACCCGATTGGTTATCAGGTGGAATTCAAAAGGTAAAAGACGTCACTGGACTGACCCATTTGGATAATGCGTTGGGTGAGCTGGATAGGCAGATTGATAAAAAGCTGAACCCTTTTCCGAATCAAATGTACGAAGCAGAAGACTATGCGAAGGATATGCAGAACAAATACAAGAATTTGGACTTCTCTCTGACAGGGCATTCACTAGGCGGCGGAAATGCTCAGTATGCAGCGGCGAATACGGGAATGACGGCAGTAACCTTTAGTGCGCCATCTGTAATATCCAGCTTAACTCCATCACTGAAACGCAAGGCAGAAGAGGGTGGATTCGATAATCAGATCGTAAACTTTGGTCACCCGGGCGACTTTGTTGCCAGTGGATTCTTTGGTGGCTATGATCGCCATGTGGGTTCCATGTATTACATCAACTCTAATTACAAGGACATGAATGACAACATGAGCATGGGGGATAAGATGGGTAACACCTTTGGTGGGAAGGAATACCACGACCTGAAGCAGTATCAGTTCGAGAATGGTTATATTTCCAATGATCTATACGACCCTATCACTGGTGAGAAAATCAATAAAACTCCCCGTGAACCTTCCAATATCATGACGGAGCTTGCGGATATTATGCGTAGCTTTGGTGCGCAGACCAGCAAGATGGTTGCAGGTGTCGGCTCAGTGGGGGGAGCTTCCGGACTAATTCAGGTAACGCCGGAAGAACTGAAAAGTGTCGCTTCACGGTGGAAGCAAAATGCACAACAGTGCAATGCGGAGTTGAATCAGGTGCGAACCCGCATGGCCCAATATCTCCATACAAGCCGTAGTCGCAGGCTGGAGCCAATTGTCACCCAATTGGACGCGTCCATTCATGAGCTTGGCACATGGCATATGAAACACACCAGCCAGTTCCTGAACTTTATTGATGAGAAGGCGGATGCTTTCCGGCAGGCAGACGAGAGTCCAGTTCATTTTTAATTAAGGATTTCTGGGAGGCTAGCATTGATATCACGTACATAGGGGAGGGGAACACGAGTGGGTGGACAATTGCTGGTGGAATTGAATGATCTTCGGATTGCGGAAAAAGAACTGACACAGCTGCTTGCCCGTCTGCAAGCCGATGAACAGGAAGCGCGGGCGCTATACAGTCGCCTGAACGATTGGAAAGGCCAGTCAGCAGATCATACAAGACAGCAGATTGAAGAGTTTTTTGCGGGCCTGTCCAGACGTATTCAATCCATTGAACAGCAGAAGAAAAGCTTGCTGCAATACATTGAGATCATGATCCAGACGGATCAGGAACGCTAAAGAGCGGTACGGGTTGATGCCATATTGCGGATGGTAATCAGTGTGGATAAGAGTGTGACCGTGGAGCGGCATGATTAGTTCTAAACCACGGATTGTAAAGAACATGGGTAGCCAATCAAAATGATGATAGCTAAAAAGCCTACGGCACATCGGGTTTAATCCCAAATGCCATAGGCTTTTTGTTATCTGAATTTTTTCAGGTTTTCGTAAAACTGTAAGTTAGTTCTTAACGTTTTTTGCGACGTGTAGCCAACGCGATTCCCAGGAAGGACAGAATCAGAGCCAGGATGGATACGATCAACGTTGCTTGTTGAAGCTTCAGTGTACCCGGGTCTGTATCCGTGTTGTTTGGTTCACCTGTAACGGTGTCATTGAGTGCATCGCCCAACGTAGTGTCATCGTTTGCTTTGCTATCGTCGGTAGCTGCATTATCCCCAGTGGCGCCTTCTGTACCTGCACTATCATGTCCATCGTTGGCATGACCTCCACCTGCCGCATCATTACCAGCAGCAGCCGGATCTTCGCTAATCGTTGTGATACTGTGCGGGTTGGCATCACTTGGTTGGCCTGTCCATTCTACGATGCTGCCATCACTGTAGTATTGGAAGGCATCCCAAGCTACTTCAGCTTCAGACTTAGGGTTCTGTGCAACGAAGTTGAACTGCTGGAATTGTCCTGCCAAAATGCCTTCGTTATCGCCGTCAATCTCCCACGTAATTGATGTTACTTCATTGGAATCGTTCTTCTCTGTAGTGATTTTCCAGCCTGCCAGAGGTTGATATTGCTTGAATGCAACACCTTCCGGAACTTTCATGGTGATTTTGGTTGTAGGCAGTTCTTTCTCGGATGGAATCTTAATCGTGTACGTCTGCCATGCGCTTGTCTGTGCAACGGATGGGCTAACGGTAACGTGCGCGCTAGCGAATCCGGCAAATAGCATAAATGCTGCGGTACCTGTTGCGATAGTGGATGTTAGTTTGGAAATCCATGATGTTTTCTTCAAAATAAATAACCCCTCTCAGTTCTTATCATATATGATGCGGCCCATTTTCTTAAATGAGTGTCTACGTTCTGCAAAGGCCGTTTCGGTTACGAATTGTTCTTTCGATCACCGTTATTCCCGGAATTTTAAAATTTAACTAAATTTGATTTACACATACACTCCGATGACAGAATAACCCTCCAATCGCTGTTATCCCCAGATTTTTTTGATTCCCTTTTCTCAAAGGGGAAAATCTGGTGATAGCATATGCTTCCGAAGCAGCTTTCTTTCAGAAAGCTTTTAGGCGAACGTTTCGCTTTTTCAGGTTTTTTCTGTCCTCTCCGTTTCAGTGTAAACATTAGTTGAATTTATATTAAGTCAGTTGAAATCCGGGAATAAAGGCGAGTGCTTCGCTTCTCCAGAATCAATTCGTTCCCTTCACTACATTTGCTGTTAGTAGAAATACTAATTTTAGATAGGATCACTTTTCAATATCAACGTTGTGTAACTATGGTTTGGCAGTGTCGATCTCGAATTCGGCATCCAGTGCATCCAGCGATTTGGTTAGCAGGTGTACCTTGATATTCCAACGTCCAGGCATGGAGATGTAATCTTCAGCCTTGTACATACCGGTGTCGTTTTTCGGAATGGTGATCTCATAGATCCCCATATCCATGTCCAGATGTGTGAGTGACAGTGTGATCTGTTCCAGATCATTAACGATACTGCCATCTGCACGTTTCACATCAACTTCGAATTGGTTCTCTCCCGTCACATTGGGACTCACCTGAAGTGTGATTGCCGAGCCATCATCTGTAGTCTTTGTCTCCTGATACGGTCCGACTGCTACTGGTTGCCCCGGTGACAGATGTGTCAATACGGCGGCCAGAGCGAGAATTACAGCACCAGTAACAAGCTCGGCTTTTAGGCTGCCGGATAATCTGCTCCCCGTTGCTGCTCTAGCGAGTCGCGCATGACGCCATGCCAAGATAACCATCACAATTAGCAGCACGATCTTGCCGATCAGCACAAGACCATAGGCTGTAGTGAACAAGGAGGTCAGTACAGGCGCTGGTAGAATAATCAGACTACTGTATATTCCTGTAGCGACCAGAGCGGCTACAGCGCCGATTCCCCAAGCGGTAAACCTGCGTATGGCAGTCCAGTAGACTTCTCCTCGCACCTTGGAAGGCAGCTTGTCGGCGAGGGGAGGCAGACATATCGCCATGGCAGTCAATGCACCAATCCAGAACGCCGCACCGATCAGGTGCACGAAGTCCATGGCAATAGCGAGAGCACGTTGATCCGCCGCAGCCGGATGTCCCGTCATGGCGTGAGTGAACAGCCATCCAAGCACGAGCACGAGTGACCCGTAAGAAGACCAGATGCGAGCACGGATGGATCGATCACGATCATATCCGGAGAGAATCGTGACGGCCAGCAGCATTACAATGAGGATCTGTAACATCCAGATTTGGCCAAAGGATGTCAGTTTGAGCGCACTTCCGATCAGTGCCCAGCTTAGTTCGCTCAGAGCCACACCAGATTCATACAACGTATTCAGTGGCAGGCTGACCAGAGCGGCAAAGGAAGCAGCAGCATAACTGATCCATAACAGTCTGTAGCTACCTGGAACATCCATAGGCTCTCTTGTCATGGATGTTGGTGCAATTCGCAGCAGCAAGAATGCAAGTGTCCCCAGGATGACAGACAATCCGAGATACTGAATCCAGTCTGTCAGGGATACGATCCATTTCAGCGGCCCACCTGTTGAACCGGAACCAGATGTAAGATCACTTAGTCCGGCAGGAGAACCGGACGGTTCTCCGATATGGAAAACATATGCCCCTTGAATTGGGTGTCCATCGGCAGACACAGCTTTCCAGTTGACGGCATAAGTCCCGTTCCCGAGTCCAGCCCTCAGGCCAGTCTCCAGAATATGAGGGCGATCCGCATCGATCTGTACGGTTCCGTCATCTGCCTGAGTACCGTCAGGCCCGGTAATTTTAATATCATAAAAGGCCGTCTGCAAGGATTCGTTGAACTCCACCGTCAGCCGCTCCGGAGCAGCTACGAGGATCTCGTTCTCTCCTGGCGAAGCCTTAACAATATAAGCATGGGCAGATGCCCACTGTGGCATAACAAGGCAGCACACAAGCAACAGACAGGTGACCAATGCCCAGTGCCGTTTGCCCCATTTCAGGGTAAAGCTTGTCAAAATCAAAAAATCATCACCCTCAGGTTATAGATTTGTAGTCAATCCGGGTCCTTTATACACAATCTATCCCATTATAACTTTGTCCAAAATGACTGCGTATGACTACATTGGGCTATAAAAAAACGATTTGGTCTGCATAATTGTGACAAAAGCATGAATGTGTATGGTACAGAGCACCCATCTCGTCTTATGTTACAAATCTCATATTGGTGTGGGATAAGTTTATGCTACCATTCACATATTGCTACGAAGCCACGCTATTTGCGAAGTTTACGTCCCGCAAGCCCGCTCTCTAGCGCATAGCGGGTGAGTTGTACCCGGTTTTCCAGCTGGAGCTTCTGCAAAATGTTTTTTAGATGATTCTTCACCGTCTGGTCTGAAATACCGAGTTGATCGGCGATCTCCCGATTGGTATATCCCGCGGATACCCATTGCAGAATCTCAAGCTCCCGCGCCGTTAGCGGGTTATCTTGCACATCTTCACTGCGTGGTGCGGGAAACTCCTGTAAAATCCGGTAAGCCAGTTCCTTACTGAGCGGTGCGTCGTCACTGACGATGGCGCGCAGGTATTCAAGCCAGGTGGAAGGCGTTAGATTTTTGAGCAAATAGCCTTGAGCGCCTTGTTTCAGTGCTTCGAACAGAAACGTCACATCATCCGATACCGTGACCATAACAACGATAACATAAGGGAATCGCAGCTTGATCTGACGGGTGGCTTCCAGCCCATCCATGCCCGGCATCTGCACGTCCATCAGGATCAGGTCGGGCATCCATTGCCCAGTGAGTTCCAGCGCTTCCTGTCCATTCGAAGCTGTACCAATCACTTCAAACAGGCTGTCCTCGGATAAAATGCTACAGATCGCTTCACGCGCATGCGCATGATCATCAACAACCAATACACGTACATGTTCCATATTAAGCATGCTCCTTCCCTATCGTCATTCGTGTATGCCCCGGTCTTGAATCGAGGGTAAAAGACCAACCCATCTCGGCAGCACGCTCCTTCGTAATTCGCAGTCCGTACCGATCCTTCAGATGAAGAGGATCTCCGCTTAGTCCATTCCCATTATCCTGAATATAAATGAACCAGGCAATTGGATTACCTTCCGCATGAACCTGAACGCGGGTAGCCTGCGCGTGTTTGCGTACATTCAGTAACCCCTCCCGGATACAGGCGAGCAGTTCCACTTGCTCCTTGGAAGAGAACGTTACACCCCTTAGGTCCCAATGAATCTGTGCACCGGGTACCGTTTCTTTGACGAGCACTTCCACCTGCGCATGCAGTGAAATAATTTCTGATGTTACCGTAGAGGAAGGAACAAAACGCAACTGTGCAATAGCTTGCCTTACATATGTATTGACTTCATGCACGGTTTTTTGAATCTCCTGGATCTCATGCTCATGTCCGCTCCCTGCCAGACTACGGCCGGCTTTATCGGTCTTCACTGACAGCAGGAAAAGAGACTGAGATATGCCGTCGTGAAGTTCTCTTGCCAATTGGTCACGAGCTTCCAGGGCTGCTTTCGCTGCACGTTCCTGCTCCAGAGCAGCCCTGGCACCTTCGAGCATGCGGAACAATCGGCTGAGCAGTGTCACGCTGACGAGGTAAACGATGACCGGCGTTAACCAGTTTCCGGCATCCATCGAAAGGTACGGCATCAGAAACTGATGACGAATATATTCCCAGATGCCTACCGTGAATGTGGGGATCAGCAGAATCATCCATTTAATTTGTTTATAGGACATGAATGCAGAACTCCTTTGATCTAGGATTAGCTTAATAAGGTAATTTATTTATACAGGGATGGGACCATTATAACGCAAGCTTGTCCAAGACCCTAGTCTGTGTCTTTGGAGAAAGCTGGGGAGGATCAGGGAGTATTTAGAAGGATATCTAAGAACGACAAGGGGTGAAATGTTGTCACGCTAGGTGAGGGTTGGTGCATCCAGCTGAGGAAGGCTGAGTCCGTTTTCCCTATTGGAGAAGGTCCTCTATACTTATATAGAACGTGAATTCATTACAAAACATGTTAAGGAGTGAAGCAACAACATGAGTCAAGAAGTATTGGAACGTCGCAGTGAATTGCTCAAAAAGAACATTCACCAGATGCTTGTTCAAGACAATCAGCACGGTATCAGTCGCCAAGACAACATGTTTTTGCAGCAGATGATCAAAGAGCTGCATCAGACCTCACATGAACTGAATACCAAATCTTAATGTAGAATCTGCACGAGAATGAAGATGTCTGGTGTACGATTCATTCCATGAAAATGAAAATGGCGCTATCTCCGATCAGACCGGGGATAGCGCTTTGATTTTTTAAGAGCCTATAAAAAAGCCCCATTTATCTTACAGCAACTGTTGCTGAGCGGTTCTTTTCTCAATATACCGAATGAATAACTCGGCAAGCTCCGGATCGAACTGTGAACCCGAACATGCACGCAGCTCTCTAATGGCTTCCTCCACGTTCTTGGTCTCCTGATACGGCCGCTCTGTCGTCATGGCATCAAAGGAGTCAATCACGGTCAGCATCCGGCACAGCCGGGGAATCTCGTTACCCTTTAGGCCGTAAGGGTAGCCCTTGCCATCATAGCGCTCGTGGTGAAGTTCAATATACGGAATCAGATCGGCGAAGCGATCGTTCGTGATCACCATTTTTTTGCCCCAGGTGACGTGTCCTTTGATCGTTTCCCATTCTTCTGGGGTGAGCTTGTCCTTTTTGTTCAGAATGGACCAAGGAATCTCCAGTTTGCCGATGTCATGAATCAGTGCTCCCAGCACGAAACGACGTTTCTCCGCATTGTCCAGTGCGAGCAATTCACTGATATCCAGTGCATATTTGTAGACCCGTTTGGAATGTTTGAACGTATCCATATCCTTGTATCTGAACAGATTGAGCTGCTGCTCGATGTCACGAACGTCCTGCACCAGATCAATCTCATGTTCCATACCATCATTGCTGCCGTGGCGGTGCACGTTGTTCTTGCCCTGTTTCTTCGCATAATACAGTGCTTTATCCGCCTGATCCACGAGCTGGGATTTGTTATACATATCCACCTGATAGGGCGCGACGCCAGCAGAGAAGGAGAGACAACCATGTGGAAACACTTCAACGCCTTCAAACGGCGTGTCGTTCAATTGTTTACGCAGCTTGTTCATGAACCTGTAGGATTCGTCCAGCTCCATGCCTGGCATGAGCAAAGTGAACTCTTCCCCTCCATAACGAAAAGCAGTAACAGGTGTGCCTTCCGTCTTGCGCATCAGAAAATCCCCCAGCAGGGCCAGCAGACTGTCACCTTGTAGGTGGCCAAACCGATCGTTATACTTTTTGAAATCATCGATATCAATAAGTCCCAGACAGAGCGGTGTTCCCTGCGTACGAGCGGTAGTTAGTTCATTTTCCAACATACTTTCAAAATAACTATGGTTGAACAGACCTGTGCGTTGATCCGTGTTCGCCTTCTCCTCAATGCTCTGATACATGACAAACAACTGCTTGAATGCATGGGAGAGCAGAATGCTGAGACTCAGATACAACAACAGACCGAGTACGCCATTGTGCACAACCAGAATGGTCAATACTAGCGCCAGAATCAGCGTACATAAATAAACCAGCAGGGATTCGGTAACAAATGCCCGCTTCATCTGCTGTAATGCATCCTTTGTTGAGAAATGAAAGAATAAGCCAAGTGTGATCGTGTTGATGATGAAGTAGGCTGCGAGCGCTGCAAAATAAGGAATCAGGTTATAGCCGTCCAGCGTTCCCGATTGCCCGCCAGTCCACTCAAACACGGCAGCTGCTCCCGTAATCATGAGACTATAGATGCTGAAATTAACAATGTGTTTCCACCAGGTTAGCTTGCGCTCTTTGATTAACAGGATGATGGAGACAGGAAGCAGTACAGATAAACTGAAAGCTCCGCCAAACATGAATATACAGGCAAGGTATACCGATGAATCCATGGATTGCTGATTGCCTTTGGGTGGAATCTGGAACGTGAAGTAATCCAGAATTAACGCCGCACCCAGCATGGTGTAGACCATAACCCAATCCGCCGTGGTTAGATGAAGATAAGACCACTTGTTCATGTACAGAAAAACACCGATCCCGGTACAGCTAAGCAAAATAACATACAGACTGCTTCGATCTGCCTTATGGATAAGGTTACGAATAAAGTTCATAAAAAATCTCCTGCTTGGGTTTAGTCTACTCTTGATGTGTATATAATTGGTGTTCTTGTATTGGGATATATTATATAGATGTTTAACATACCAATTTGCCTGGCAAAAATCCAGAAAGAAAAAACAGGCCGCTGGCAGCCTGTTTGTCTTGTTTGGCGGTATGGATACTAGCCGCCCAGCTTGTATCCCGAGGTTAATGCTACAACGACAGAAGCCACGATGATTGCGTTGATGACAATGCGGGAATATTTCACACCTTCAAATTTTTTCATGGAGAAGACCTCCCTTCCTTGGAGTCTACCTGGTTCTCTTTAAGCCTGATGAGTTTTAGCGGTTTGTACAGCCTTTTTGTCCCGATTCACCATCATGTATTGGATAAAAAGGAATATGCCAATATTCATGACCACATCACCGATGCTGATGACTTGAGTCCGTGGATAAGGGCTTGAGAGTGGGATGATATCACCGAGAAAAGGCAAATGTGTAGATGCATCCATCATAAAATGCTTCGATACGGCGCCGCCTTCCCGTAGCATGTCTACATAGTAGGGTCCCAGTACAGCGGAGGCTTCCACAGAAACAGGCATGCGCCCACCGTTTACAGCCATAACGGCAAAATTGAGAAATACCCCAATCCAGATGAGCATGAAACCGGTATGGTGTCTGTTGAGCCACAGAAAAGCGAGCCCTGTGATGTAGACGGCAGCAAAGAGATATCCATTAATGGATGCCACCCATTCGAATCGTTCCTGGAGATAGAAAATAAAGAACTGGATTAGCAGCAGTACAGGGAAAATCCAGCCGCTTCGCAGCTTGAGTGCTGCAAACTGGTTGAGCCCATGCCGCAACCCTCCCCGAAAAAAACCAACGATTAAGCCTAGTAGAATACCGTCATATACCATGGAGTAACTCCTGTTCGTGCGGAGATATGCAATATGATTGCGTGTTTGTGTACATAAAGGATTCGACCTTATATTGGTAATTCCTGCATGAGAAAAATGATTTTGTAGAAGAAATTCGCAAAATGCTGCACAAAAAACCGCCTTTACGAATCTAGGGGTCGAAAACCCTGGAAAATTCGGTGAAGACGGTTGCTTATAATGGCAAAATACGAGCTTTAATTCGGTTGGAGACGGAATTTATTTTATTCAGATCCACCGTTCAGATAGTTGAAGAAGGGCTGGTCCACCCAGAAGTCATACGTCGAAATGTCCGCATCAGGAGCCAGCTTTAGGAAACCTTCCCGAATGGATTTGGCATTTTCCTTCAGAGAGAAGGACTGAGCATAGTAATTGCCAAGCGCGATCTTATTATTGGAAATGACTGGATAGCTGGCCAATGCCGTTGGTGAGTAATAAAGTGGTTGCCACCAGGAATTGAGAATCAATGGAGATGTACTGTCACTGTTCTTCTTGGCATATTTCAGAACAATATCATTGAAGCGGACTTTGTCTGCCACATTGTTGAACTCGAACTGAATATCATATTCCTTCGCAGAAGCGATATAGTTGCCGTTTTCGATCTGTGTCACTTTATAGTCTGGCGTTTCCTTCGGCTCTCCCCATTCCTTCAAATAAATGAAGGCAGATGTCTTCGGCTGGAATTGCACATCAGCATCAATACCTTCGCTACGCAACAAACCAACCAACTGTACAGCATGTTGAATATTATCGTGGCCGTAGGTAAGTGTCAGTTCATCGATAAAGTTGGAATCAAAGCGGCTATCCTTCAGATTATAACCTGTTACGAGATCATCTCGCAGGGCCTGATCCACAATCTTTCTCAGCTCAGGTGATTCGATCAGATCCGCTGTGCGATATGCAGCATACAGTTTGGAATAGATGTCCGCATCGCCGGAACGCCCAATCTCATGTTTGTATTTCCCTTGACTGACCAATACACGTCCAAGCAGATTATCAGCGAAATCTTTACTTGCTATGCCACCCTTAAGGAGAGCGGGGTATAAGCTTTCGGGAATCAGGCCTGTATCAATCGCTGCAGCCAGTTCCTGTGCGGCTTGTCCCTGAACACGGTTCGGGTTAATGCCAACTTTGGCAAGTGCTTTGGCCGTTTTCTCTGTGGGATATGTATAAGCGAGTTCCTTGAATCCGGCTGCTTTCACCGCGATGAAGACGGCAGTATAAGTGCTCAGTTGATCCTTGGCACGTACTTCTGTACCTGTAAGAACCCCACTATTGAATAAGGAAACGGCAGCGACATAAGAAGAATCACCCGAGGCCAGATCGGTAAAGACAGGAGCTTTGGCTTCACTGTCACTTGCTTGAGTTGCTTCCGTGATGGCTGCAATGGCTTGAATGAAATCACCTTTGGTTATCTGTTGCGGCAATTGTATGTTGTATTTCGCTTGCAAGAATTGAGCAAAATCCGCTGCGCTTTCCGTATAAGCGACTGGAGCCTGAGCTACTGGTCCTTTGACACTTTGTGAAGTGGTGGGTTTAGCCAGAGTTGCAGATGCTGCAGAAGCGGAAGCGGGCAAGCTAAGGCTGCCGAGTGTTACCGGAGCGGCGAGTAGGGCCGCCAACGTGATCTGGGTGATTTTTTTCAAATGAATAGCCTCCTTAAAATGGGTTGGAAAATAAGTAGCTTTCGGTTATAATCCTGACAAATCCTATCAGAATAGAATAATTGGATTGACTTTAGCACGGAGACGCGCTGGATGTCAATGGAAAAAAAGCTTGCTATAAAGCGGTTTCCAAAGCTTGGTAGAAAGCAAATCATCAAATATATTCTAATTGAGTGTATACGCTCAAAGATTTATTGACAAGGATCGACAGTATCCGCTAGGATAAGAAAAAAGAATATTGAAAAGGGGTATTTTCAAAATGAAAAGAGGTTTATCGTTCGTCTTATCGATCATCATGTTGGCTATTTTGTTGGCAGCTTGTGGGAATTCGGCTTCCAAAGACGAACAATCCGCCCAAGGCAGTGATTCGGAGAAATCTCTTCGGATGGCCCTCGTACTTCCCGAAAAAATAGGGGTTAACCCTTTCTTTGTACAGATGGATGAAGGCTTCAAAAAAGCAGGCGAAGAATTCAAAGTAGACACCAAGACGATTGAATCGACAGACCCGGCAGCATTTGAACAAAATCTGCGTGCTGCGGTTGCCGAGAATTATGATCTGATTATTACAGCAACTTTCCAGGCAGAGGATGCATTGAAGAAAGTCGCTGCAGAAAACCCGGACAAGTCCTTTGCAATTGTAGATACAACCGTGGATCTGCCTAACGTACGTAGCGTTGGTTTCCGTGAATATGAAGGGGCGTACCTGCTCGGTGCAGCTGCTGGATTGTCCACCAAAACAGACAAAGTCGGCATGATCGCAGCAATGGACGTACCACTGATCAAGAAATATACAGAAGGTTTCAAAGCGGGATTGGAATCCGTGAATCCGGATGCTGAATTCCTTGTGAATTATGTAGGTGGATTTAATGACCCGGCCAAAGCAAAAGAATTGGCACTCGTACAATTTGGCAAAGGCGCTGACTTCATCGCTGGCGCATCCGCTGTAGGTGATCTGGGTGTGTTCGAAGCAGCGAAAGAAAAAGGCTTCTATACTTCAGGTCAGGATACGGACCGTACGGTTGAAGACCCGGAACATATCGTATTGTCTCAATTGAAATCAACCGATACGGTTGCTTATGAGACCGTGAAAGATTTTGTAGAAGGCAATTTCAAAGCAGGTGCAGTGAACTACGGCTTGAAAGAAGACGGTGTGGGCCTGACTTACGTTACACGTGATAGCGAATCTCCGCTGAATGCTTTTGTTGGACAAGAAGTGATCGACAAAGTGAAAGCAATCAAGGATGATATCGTATCCGGCAAAATCGTAGTCAAAGATCCATTGCAACAATAGTTTTGAATGTTCTTTTCAATGAATGAGTAATGGAAATGATCAGCCGGCTGCCCGATCAGGCAGCCGGTTTTGCTGCTATTAAATGACCGAGACCGAGAGGAGCGAACGCGAGATATGCTGTTGGAGATGGAGCACATTACCAAGAAATACGGCGGCTTCACCGCTAACCGTGACATCCGTTTTAATTTGCGTGAGGGAGAGATTCATGCCCTTGTAGGTGAGAACGGGGCAGGTAAAACAACCTTGATGCGTATGTTGTACGGCATGGAACAGCCTACGTCAGGCTCAATCAAAGTCCGTGGACGCGAAGTGAGCTTCGCTACGCCGTCCCAGGCGATGGCAAGTGGCATCGGTATGGTGCACCAGCATTTCATGCTGTTCCCTTCCTTTACGGTGGCGGAGAACATCGTGATCGGACGCGAGCCAGCTAAGGCAGGTACATTTGACCGCAAAAAGGCAGCGGCCCAGGTGAACGAGCTTGGCAGACAATATGGTATGCCGGTGGACCCGTGGAAAAAAGTATCCGAGTGCCCGCTTGGCATGCAGCAGCGTGTTGAAATTCTCAAGGTGCTGCATCAGGGTGCAGACATCATTATCTTGGATGAACCTTCGGCGGTACTGACACCGCTGGAAGTAAAGGAACTGCTGGCGAACATGAAATCACTCGCCAAGCTGGGCAAAACCTTTGTACTAATTACCCACAAGCTGCAAGAAGTCATGGATGTAGCCGACCGGATCACGGTGCTTCGAGATGGTCAGGTGACTGGAACACTGGAAGCCAAGGATACACATGTGGAGGAATTATCTCGTCTAATGGTTGGTCGTGAACTTGTGCGTATGGACAAGCAGCCATCGGTTCCAGCAGAAGCCGTTCTTCAGGTGGAGGGGGTTAATCTGTCTGGAGCAAAGGATCGTTCAGCGCTCAAGGATATCCACATGGAAGTTCGAAAAGGCGAGGTTGTTGGTATAGCAGGCATCTCGGGTAACGGCCAGTCGGAACTAATTCAGGTCATTGCAGGACTGCGTAAGGCAGACAGTGGTCGCGTTGTACTCTCCGGGCAGGATACAACCAATTGGCCTGTACGGCGCATTCGGGAGCATGGACTTGCTCATATTCCGGAAGATCGTTACATGTGGGGAGCAGCCAAGGATGCGAGTGTTCGCGAGAACGGACTGATGGGCCATCATCATCGCTTGCAGTCACGTGGCATTATCAAAGCGAAAGCAGCAAGAACGATGGTAGAGAGCTGGATCAAACAGTTCAGCATCAAGACGGGATCTGCGGAGACCAAGGCGCAGTTTCTGTCCGGAGGTAATTTGCAGAAGCTGATTGCCGCTCGTGAATTTGCACAGGATACACCGTTTCTGATTGCAGCCGAACCAACCCGTGGTGTGGATATCGGAGCGATGGAGACGATTCATGCCGAATTGCTACGCAAACGTAGTGAAGGTGCGGGTATTCTGCTCATTTCATCGGAATTGTCTGAGATTTTGCAATTATCGGATCGCATTATTGTGATGTATGAAGGTGAAATTGCCGGGGAACTGAGAGCAGAGGAAGCAACTGAGGAACAGATCAGCTTGTTAATGGCAGGAGGGAAAGAGCGGATATGAATCGGGTAAAAGAAACACTTCGCGGACTCGTACAGCCGCTGCTTGCCGTATTCATCGGTCTGATTGCAGGGGCTGTGGCGATTCTGATTGTTGGCGGTAATGTGGTGGATACGTATGCGGAGATGTGGAAAGGGGCCTTCGGCAACTTCTACTTCTTCACCAATACACTGGCTCGTTCCACACCGATCATCTTGGCGGGACTTGGCGTAGCCTTGGCATTCCGTGCCGGATTTTTCAATATGGGAGCCGAAGGCCAGATGATTCTTGGCGGGCTCAGTGCCGCGCTCACGGCGCTCTATCTGCCAGGCCCGGGCTGGTTCGTGTGTACTGCTGCGATTGTAGCAGGTATTGTTGCCGGAGGAGTCTGGTCTCTGTTTGCAGGTTGGCTGGATGCTCGTTTCGGCATGAATCTGTTGATTACAACTTTACTACTTAACTATATTGCCATCTATTTTGGCGGTTACATGGTCTCCTATCCATTCAAGGATCGGACTGGATCAGCAGCGATGGCTCAGACACCCATGATTGACCAAAGTATCTGGTTGCCGAAGTTGTTCCAGGGCATGGGACTGCATGCTGGCTTCATCATTGCCATTGTCGCGGCTATGCTGATCTACTGGTTCACTCACAAAACGGTGACGGGTTACGAGATCCGCATGCTCGGCAGCAACCCGTCCTTTGCAACCTACGGTGGTGTTCGCCGCATTCGCATGATGATGCTGTCCATGGTCGTTAGTGGTGGACTTGCTGGACTTGCAGGTGCGGGAGAAGTGCTGGGTACACAGTACCGTTTCCTTGATGGCTCGTTGTCATCGGCAAGTTATGCATGGAGCGGCATTATGGCCACGCTGCTTGCCCGCTCGCATCCACTCGGTACAGCTGTAGCAGCCATTTTGCTCGCTGCGTTACAGACAGGTGCCATGGGGATGGAACGGAATACGGATGTGCCGCTGGAAGTCGGCAGTGTCATCCAGGCAGTATTGACGTTATTTGTATCAGCTCAGATCGGTTATTCATTCCTGAAGCGGAGAAAGGAGAAAAAGTCCAATGCAACAACTGTTTGATGCAGCCATGTTTGGCTCAACCTTGCGGATTATGACTCCAATCCTGCTTGCAGCGCTCGGTGGGGCTTTATGTTCCCGTGTCGGTCTGTTCAACGTGGGTCTTGAAGGACTGGTTTTGATTGGTGCGTTCTCCGCCATTGTCGGTAATTATCTGTTTGGCAATGTGCTGCTGGCTGTACTCTTTTCCATTATTATCGTCATGTTGTTCTCGGCGCTCTTTGCCTTTATAAGTATTAATCTCAAGGCCAACGCCATCGTGGTCGGGATCTCGCTCAATTTCCTGGCTGCGGGGGTGACGACCTTTGCACTGCGTGCGATTTTTGATGTAAAAGGTGCATACTACGACAAGGACATGGTTGGACTTCCCAAGTGGGATATTCCGCTGATCAAAGACATCCCGTGGGTGGGCGATGTATTATCGGGACATAGTCCCTTGGTCTACCTCGGTATTGTGCTCGTGATTGGACTGCAATTCTATCTGTTCAAAAGTGTATCCGGCTTCCGCCTGCGCTCCGTCGGTGAGAACCCGATTGCAGCACAGAGCATCGGGATCAAGGTACGCGGCATCCAGTACGGTGCGGTTCTGATGTGCGGTGTGTTGTGTGCTCTGGCTGGCGCACAGTTGTCGCTCGGTCAGGTGACGATGTTTACCGAAGGCATGACTGCTGGTCGTGGCTTTATCGCGCTGGTGGCAACGATGCTGGGGCAAGCGAATCCGCTTGGCGTGATGGGCTCCAGTGTACTGTTTGGCTTCATGGAAGCATTGAGTATTCGTCTGCAAGGCTTCTCCTTGCCAACCCATTTCACATTGATGCTGCCGTATATTGTAACGCTGGTCGCGATGTTCTTTTTCAAAGACCGCACTTATGCACAAGATGCACTGAAAGCGGGCGGAAGCTCGCGTTAATTCCTGAATGCCCATGCTAGAGGCAGAAGAAGAAGGAGGAATTCCACTTGCATAACAAGGCTGAACGTTTGAAAAAAAGTAAAACCCCGGCACCCAAAACGGGTAACGATCACGGAGATCGGCTGCCGCCGGGACAGATGCTGACGGAGAAATTCCCGATTCTGCATGAAGGGGAAGTGCCGGAATATGACCTGTCCACATGGGACCTGAAAGTATTCGGCGAAGTGGAAGAGGAGAAGGTGTTCTCCCTGGCCGAGTTGCAGGCGATGCCACAGGTGAACACGGTAAGTGATATTCACTGTGTCACACGCTGGTCCAAATTCGATACGCCGTGGGAAGGTATTCGCTTCTCGGATTTTGTGAAACTTCTGGGGGTTAAGCCGGAAGCAAAATACGTCATGATCCATGCGGATCATGATTATGAGACAAATGTACCGCTCGAAGAATTGATGCATGATGATGTATTGCTTGCATTCAAATATAACGGCGAACCACTAACGCCCAAGCATGGTTTTCCACTGCGTATGGTTGTGCCACAACTTTACTTCTGGAAGAGTGCGAAGTGGATACGTGGGCTGGAGTTCATGACCGAAGACCGTAACGGATTCTGGGAAGTGAATGGTTTCCACCATTTTGCCGATCCGTTCAAGGAGCAGCGCTTCTCGGGTGAAGATCTGCCGATTCCGGAAGACGAGTGGACGAAGAAGGAGTTTGATTGATATGTTGATGCCTATTTTGCAGATTCATTCGGAAGACATGCCGGCATATGCCATTGTCTGTGGTGATCCGGCACGTGCGGAGAAGATTTCCCGTAAGTTGGAGCAAGCGAGAGAACTGGCGTTCAGTCGGGAGTATCGCACGTTTGTTGGTCTGTACGAAGGGGTACAGATCGCTGTGGTCAGCCATGGTGTAGGGTCACCTGGAGCGGCTGTCTGCTTCGAGGAATTGATTCGAGCGGGTGTAACAACCCTGATTCGTGTAGGTACAGCGGGATCGTATACAGCGGATTATCCGGCAGGTAGTGTGATTGTGAGTACAGCCGCTGTTCGTACAGATGGATTGACTCGCCAACTGGTGCCGGATGGTTTCCCAGCGGTAGCGGACATTGGGGTGACGCAAGCGTTGATTGAAGCTGCTCGTGAGCAGGGGAACGCGGATGCTACAACCTTTGCAGGCAAAGTGGGCGTTGGTATCACCGTAACGCTGGATGCGTTCTTTGCAGGCGTGGAAGAGATTCCACACCGCAAGTACAAGCAGGCTGGAGCACTTGCGGCCGAGATGGAAATTGCGGCACTCTACATCGTCAGCACCTTACGTGGCGCTCGTGCCGGAGCCATTGTCGCAATTGATGGATTCGCGGACAGCGATCTGGCTGCCGAGTATGATCCGCATACGGATGCGGTTGGACAAGCGGTGGAGGGCGAGATTAATGCAGCGCTACGTGCGCTAGCCGCGCTTGCGCGTCAGGATATGCAGTAAGGTTAAACCTCGACTTTGGTGTATTTGTGGATTCAAAGAGATATAGAATTTGTAAGACGAATGGATTAACAAAAAATCCAGATTTCCTTCAAAAGGATTCTGGATTTTTTCGCTAGCAATCGAAGCATGAATAATGTAAGGTGACTGATCTATGATGTAAGCTCTCAGTAAGATTGTTTAGTTGAGCTTAAATAAAATGCGATATTACACAGCCGCAGTAAATTTTGTATTGTTAAAAATTAACTACCTGATGTCCAATTGTGCCAGAATTCGCAACAAAAAAAGGACCTCATTTTCCAGCTGAATGTGAAAAATGAGATCTTTTTTGAGCTTAAAGACACTCCCTAGTGTCATTAGCAGGAATGATTGAACACTTCAACATTTAATATATGAATTCTTGATCGTAGCCATGTTAATTACAGTTACCATCGTTACATTAAGAAAAAGAAATGTATCGAATTACATTTGTATTCTTATCAACTGAGAGCTTAATTTGATTGCACACATTAGCAAACAATCGGATACTAACTTTATCTTTTATGAAATCGTTGAATTCCCAATTATCGACCCATAATACGAATTCCTGTCCTGCTAGAATGAAAGTTTCTTTAATATTGTTCCAAAATTCATTCAGTTCCTTGGCTTGTAATTTATCGATCAAATCTAAATTGATTAGATATTCTTCAACCTCTACATTATGAAAATCATCTCCTACATTGCCATTAGGAAATAAATCATATATTATTTCACTACACTTTTTTGCTTTATAAAGTTCTAAAAAACGATCCAAATAAACTTTTTTTATATTTTGAAAATAATATGATACCTGGGAATTATTCTCCAATTTTTTTACATTTTCAAAATATTGAACCAGTTGCATTATTTGATTTCCTTCTGAACTTTTATCTGTAGGAATATTTAAGAGTCCTTGTGGATCTACAAATACAAATGGGGAAATAAATAATTGTTCAAATAAATTGAAATGTAAATCTTGAATATCAGATCCATCAGAAGACGTATCTACTTTGATATACCTATTCCTTTTCCTAGCTAGGGTGTCAGGATAGTTCGCGACATCATCATCTTTAATCTCAAGTTTTTCAAATAAATTCAAGGTGTTTCCTCCCAGATCTTTATTTATGCATTTTATATCATTACTATTCGGAAAACAAAATGTCGAGACACCGGAAGGTATTCTCGACATTTTGTTACACTCAGAAACTTATTTTGTTGTAAAATATGCGTTTCCTGTAGTAATAACTTTTAAAACTCCCTTGGTAGTAGTAACAGAACCAGTTAAAGTTACTGCATGTTGACCTGGTTTAGTAAAAATGCGATCATCTTGATTTTGTTCAAAATTCTTAGTTTGGAAAGTTGAATACTTAAATGGTGTTCTCACTAAATCAGAATACGCTAACTCTAAATCTACTCTAGTAATTTTAGCCTGTGGAGTTGTTATATATACGCTCCAGTCCACAAACACATGATTACCGTTCTCTACTTCAGCTACTACATCAGCGTAACCATCAAGTGGCTTCACAGCCATAGTCGTTATAGATCCATCATTAGCCTGGGCTTGTTCACTAGGTATAAATGTCAATGGGATTCTAATTGAGACAATATTAGACTCTGACTGATCTGCAGTATTATTTACCAATTCAGAGGCATAAATACTTGATGGACCAACTAACAACACTACCATGGTCATAACAACTAAAAATAATTTCTTGAGATTCTTCACTTTTACATCTCCCTATTATTAATTTCATTAATAAGGATAACATTGAAAAACAAGGAATTCATATGATGCAAAAGTCATATAGTATCGACAAATAATGGAGCTTTTTGTCGAATCACTTTTAACTTCTCTGGAAAACGTTCGATTTTCCTTGATTCCCTCCATACCAGAGTTGGAATACGAAGTAGAGGAAATCATTTTGGATAAACAGGTTGATTTCGATTAACGGGGAACAGGATATATCATGAAAAATGACGTATGGATGATGCGCATGTACTAAGGGCGCAAAATCTATACGTCATTATGTGTATCTGGGGAAATAACACCTTGTTCTTTCTCAAACTCTTCAATATGTTGTTCAATAAGATACTCAATCTGCATCGCAATAGATCGTTTGTTTTTGTCCGCAATCACTTTAATTTTCTCAAAATTCTTTTCTCGCAGCCTAAGTGTAAAGACTCTTTTATCAGTAGCCATGAAATAAAATCTCCTCAAAAAGTAATGTTCATATTGTATCATTACAAAATAATTCAATATACAATCATATTGACATCTAGGTGATGTCACTTTAATATTTATATTCATAGTGACGTCACTTTTTTGGAGGAGATCATGGAGAACTTCGAAGAAATATTTAACCAGTTCAAAGCTCTTTGTATGGAGAGTATCGGAAATCTTGTGATTTATAATTCAAAAGAATATAAAAGATTGAGTCAAGAAAGTGATCGTTTATTTATGGAGCTATGTGATTATGTTAAGCCAGAGGGGATGGCTTTATTTTTGGACTATTGTAATGTAATAACCCTTCTTCAGGGTACAGCAGAGTCAGTAATGTATGAGCAAGGGTTAAGAGATGGATTTAGCTTAATAAAGTTAATGTTTACGTCAAATAACACATAACTTGGGGATGGCCTGTCCCTCGCGAAGAATGATAATGCAGAAAGTGGGCACGTTATATAAAGGAACATCACCATGAACATGAAAAAGGGAGGACTCTACGATGACACAGAACAATCAGCCTCAGGACGAGGCGGAAATTCGCAACAAGCTGGATGAAGACGGGGATTCCTTGATGGAGAAAAAGAAGATTTTGAGCGGAGTGGACATTGAGCCGCAGGCGGACGAATGGGCAGCGAAGCCATCACCTGTTGCTTTTAATGAGGGAAATACATCTTCGAAAAAATAATCAACATGAGCATCATATGGGCTTGATGGAATGAAGATAAATTTAGCGAAGCAGGTACCCTTATGGTATCTGCTTTTTGGTTGTATAATAATGTAAAATTCAAATGAGTGAAAGAGTGATGGGGATGAGCACGAAGGGTACTGTTAGCATTCGAAATGCAGAAATGAGGGACTACTCTGGCGTGTCAATGTTGATGGATGAGCTGCACCAGATGCATGTTGAGGCGCGGCCGGATCTATACAGAGTGTTAGAGACCAGGATGGAGGAGAAGGAATTCACCGAACTACTGGAAACGGACAAGCGTTACCTGTATGTTGCCGAATCTTTAGAAACGGGCTTGATTCTGGGTTACGGGAGTGCGCAGTTAAGTGTAATTCAGGATAACCCACTGATGGTGGATCGCAAGATGTTATACATTCATGAACTTGTAGTGGATACCAAGCATCGGGGCCAAGGAACGGGCAAACAGTTAATCCAGGCATTCATCGAGCTAGGAAGAGAGCTTCAGGCAGACAGCGTGGAATTATCCGTGTCGACGTTTAACTCGGGCGCACAGGCTTTCTATGAACAGATGGGTCTGGTCGTCCGCAGCAGCAGGATGGAATATACCTTGTAAGATGCACTGCTCTTTATAATTCGAACAAGCAATCATCTATTTTTAACAAAATATCAGAATACTCTTGAATACCCCCATGGGGTATGTTACTCTTAGAAAAGAACGAAAGAAAAGGGGTGTTCATGATGGATCATCAGAGCCATCCCGAGGAACCTTTGCAATCCTCCATGTCCGATTCAACGGAAGCTTCGGCTACAGTTCAAGAAGCAGTATCCTGTCATGCCGAAGGCAGTGATGGGAAGCATGTGCGCAAGAGTCACCATTCGCAGGAGATGAAGAGTAACCTGGTTTCTCGTTTGAACCGTGTGGAAGGTCAGATTCGCGGGATCAAGGGATTGATCGAGAAGGATACGTACTGTGATGATGTGCTGACGCAGATTGCGGCGGCTCAGTCTGCTCTTAATTCGGTAGGCAAACTTCTGCTTGAAGGCCATATGAAGAGCTGTATCGTTGAACGCATTCAGGCTGGTGAACATGAGGTTGTCGATGAACTGCTGGTTACGATGCGGAAGTTAATGAAGTAAGCTACATTGATTTACCTAATGAAGTTATCATTTTAATATACCCCAAGGAGGAATTTAGAATGTCTAATGTTACGTTGAACGTTACGGGAATGTCTTGCAATCACTGTGTGAAGTCGGTTGAAGAGGCTGTGAAGAATACCGGTGCGAGTGGTAAGGTTGATCTTGCAGCGGGTACAGTAGCGGTGGAATATGATGAGCAGACGGTGAACGTGGATCAGATCAAAGCTGCCATTGAAGATCAGGGATACGATGTAGTCTAACGGCATTGCAGGCTTAAACCGAACATGCTCATGGGTAAAAAGAGGTCAGTGGCTTTTTTTTCCTACGAGTCAGGTTTAAGCCTAATTTTCTGCCTGATACATACCCCTTGGGGGTATAATTGATTGCAACATACATTAATTTGAATCGACATGAAAGGAGCTGACATGATGGATAACTCAACGAATAAACCAACGGATAGATCATCTGAACCCACCCCAATACCAGCTATGGCAGACGCACCAGGACTGAAGGCAACACTGCATATCACGGGGATGACCTGTGCTGCATGTTCTACACGAGTGGAGAAGGGATTGTCCCGCATGGAAGGTGTGCATCAGGCCAATGTGAACCTTGCGATTGAACAGGCAACCGTTTCTTATGATCCAAAGACAACCAACGTGAATGCGTTGCGGGATAAAGTAGAGGCGCTTGGCTACGGAACGGTGTCCGAATCGGTTGATCTGAACATCACCGGTATGACGTGTGCTGCCTGTTCTGCCCGGATTGAAAAGGGTCTTTCCCGACTACCGGGGGTATCTCAGGCGAATGTGAATCTGGCGCTGGAGACAGGGCATATCGAATATGCCGCTGGTGCATTGAAACCTTCGGATATTACCGCCAAGATCAAGCAGATGGGCTATGGTGCTGAACTGCAATTGACCCAAGAAGAGACCACATCTGTTCGTGAACGTGAGCTGCAACGCAAAAAGTGGAAATGGATGATATCGGCTTTGTTATCGATTCCTTTGCTGTGGGCAATGGTTGGGCATTTCTCGTTCACATCCGGAATCTATGTACCCGAGCTGTTCATGAACCCATGGTTCCAACTGCTGCTGGCAACACCGGTACAGTTCGTGATTGGGTGGCAGTTCTATATAGGAGCGTACAAAGCACTTCGCAACCGCAGCGCGAATATGGATGTTCTTGTCGCACTGGGTACCAGCGCAGCGTTTTTCTACAGTCTGTATCTGACGTTATCCAGTGGGTACTTGCCTTTTGCGTCGGTGGATCATGGTGCAATGGGAACGAGCACAGCTGCCATGCCTTCGGTAGAACTCTATTATGAGACAAGTGCAATTCTAATTACGTTAATTTTACTGGGAAAATGGTTGGAAGCTGTGGCGAAAGGTCGCTCTTCACAGGCGATCAAAAGCCTGATTGAGTTGGCTCCACGTGAAGCCCGTGTCATCCGGGATGGACAGGAAGTTATGGTTCCTGCTGCATATGTTGCGGTAGGAGAACTCATTCTGGTGAAGCCGGGTGACAGCATACCAGTAGATGGTATCGTTGAGGAGGGGCAATCCTCTGTAGATGAATCCATGCTAAGTGGAGAGAGCCTTCCCGTGGATAAAAAGCCGGGAGATGCCGTTACAGGTGCTACGCTGAACAAAAATGGAGTATTACGACTGCGTGCGACCCGAGTAGGTTCCGACACGGTTCTGTCCCAGATTATCAAAGTGGTGGAACAAGCACAGGGCTCTAAAGCGCCGATTCAGCGGATTGCAGATGTTATATCCGGCATTTTTGTTCCGATTGTCGTCGGCATAGCTGCATTGACATTCTTGATCTGGTATCTGTTTGCAAGTCCGGGTGACTTCGCCGGTTCTCTTGAAAAAGCCATTGCTGTGCTCGTCATTGCCTGTCCATGTGCACTGGGGCTGGCCACGCCGACCTCAATCATGGCTGGATCAGGCCGTGCTGCTGAGTACGGCATTCTGTTCAAAGGCGGCGAACATCTGGAGTCCGCACAACAGATTCAGACCGTGGTGCTCGACAAAACAGGTACAGTGACTCAAGGTAAACCCGTGCTTACCGATGTTATCACGGCTCCGAATTGGACGGAATCGGATCTGCTTGAACGTGTGGGAGCGGCTGAACAGAGTTCCGAGCATCCGCTGGCAGAGGCGATTGTTGTGGGTATCCGTGCCAAGGGCCTGGAGCTGATCCCAACAGAGAAGTTCGAGAACATACCGGGATATGGTGTGCGAGCTTCAGTAAAAGGGCAGGAAATTCTGGTCGGCACACGGCGATTGCTTGCGGATGAACAGGTCAATGTCTCAGAGGAAACCGTTCAACAGATGAACCGACTGGAAGAGCAGGGGCGTACAGCGATGCTGGTAGCGGTGGATGGTCAGTGGGCAGGAATTGTGGCAGTGGCTGATACCATCAAGGATACCTCTCGTGAAGCGATCGGTCGTCTTCAGGCGATGGGGATTGATGTTATCATGATCACGGGAGACAATGAGCGGACTGCTCGCGCTGTAGCGGAACAGGCAGGGATCGGTAAAGTTCTGGCTGAGGTTCTGCCCGAAGGTAAAGCTGCGGAAGTGAAGAAACTTCAGGAGAGTGGCCTGAAAGTTGCCATGGTAGGTGACGGTATTAATGATGCTCCAGCACTCGCTACTGCTGATATCGGGATGGCCATCGGAACAGGAACGGATGTAGCGATGGAAGCGGCAGATATTACATTAATGCGTGGTGATCTGAACAGCATTGCAGATGCGATTGAAATGAGCCGGCGCACGATGGGTAACATCAAACAAAACCTGTTCTGGGCACTTGGATACAACGTTATTGGTATTCCCATTGCGGCAGTTGGCTTCCTGGCTCCATGGCTGGCAGGGGCGGCGATGGCGTTCAGCTCCGTATCGGTTGTACTGAATTCCCTACGTCTGCAACGCATGAAGCTGAAGAGAAATGACTGAACGACCTTTGTTTGGAGATACATTCAACGCCTTATTGTAAATGAAGTGAGGATGAATAAATGCGCGGTTCGCTGCGGCGGACCGTGTTTTTTTGTTGAGAAAAATATAGTTAAGTCGCCAGAAAGTAAGCCTAAATTGTTGGTATAGATGTTCTTTTCTACGGAGAAAAGATAGCATAATGCTCTTTTGTGAAAATGGATCGATTGTATTCATGAATAAAGCTTACGTTTTCTGAATATTTCAAAAATGAGTTGACAATATGGTCATATTCACATAAAATTTAAACGATCGTTTGATTCAAACAACTGTTTAAATCAAATTAGAACTATTTTGAGTAATGGAGGACACCTTTTATGTTACAGGCTTTACGTACATTGTTTAAAAAACCGCCAGTGATTGTAGGGATCGTAACAGCACTTATGTTCCAAGTGATCTTTAGCGTGATCTGGATGACCGCATATTCTGGAGTAAATGACCGTGCAAAAGAATTGACGGTTGCAATTGTGAATGAGGACGGCGAAATGTCCAAAGGAATTGCAGATTCGCTCGCTGGAACACTGCCTTTCCATACCGTATCCAATCTGAGTGCAGCTGAAGCGTTGGATCAGTTAAATCATCACCAAGTACACATGGTGCTGGATATCCCGGCTGGATTTAACGAATTGCTTCAGACGGCTGGCTCAACCGCCGAGATTAAATACACCATTAATGAAGCAAACCCGGTTACGATTAAAAGCATGATGCAAGGTGTATCACAAAGTGTGACAAACACGATTAACAAACAAGCTACAGCGCAAGGGGTACAAACGGTACTTACTGCTTCGGGCGCGCCTGCTGATCAGGCTGCTGAAGCCGCTGCGAACCTGGCTACCCGAGTGGAAGGAACGACAACGTCCATCAACCCGGTTAACGGGATGAATAATCAGATGGTGCCAATGATGATGGTACTGGCTTCCTATGTAGGTGCCATGATCATGGGGATGAACCTCCAGACAGCCATGGGTATGCTGTCATCTACCTATTCCCGATTGACTTTGTTTGGCGCAAGAGTCGTCATTAACGTGGGTTCTGCATTGGTCGTCTCCTTGCTGGGATCATCGCTGATCGTGGCACTGGGCGGACAGATTGCACAAGGATTCGTTGCGTTCTGGTTATTCCAGGCACTCTTCCTGTGCACGTTCATGTTCTTCTCCCAGTTCTTCCTGATCTGCTTTGGACCAGCAGGAAGTCTGTTCAACATCATCTCACTGTCCTTGCAACTGGTATCTTCCGGTGCTATGGTACCGCGTGAATTGCTGAACAGCTTCTATAGCGGCATTGGGCAGTATCTGCCTGCAACATACGCCGTTCAGGGTATTCTGAGCGTGCAATTGGGAGGCCCGGGAGTTCAGTCTGCTGCAGGATCTATCGTCATTGTACTGTTGGTTGCTGTTGCTTTGTCACTGGTCGTGACGTTATTGAAAAAACAACGCATGCCAGCTATGGCTCCAAGCCCGGCTCAAGCAAACAACTAAATACAAAAGATGCATGAAACGGCTTCAGAGATAGGACAAGCACCCCGATGATTTTCATCGGGGTGCTTGGTGTAATATAATAGACAGATGATTCGCTGGCTGCAGTCCTTGAGCTGGAGCGAATGAGATGAACGGACAAGAGGGAGCGGGACGGAATGACTGAACCGGAGTTGGATATCAAAACGAGGATATTACTTGCAGCCAAGAAGCTTTTTGCACAGCAGGGGTATGACGGGACGAGTGTTCGTCAAATCTGTGATGAGGCGGGTGCGAACGTGTCACTGGTCTCATACCATTTTGGCGGAAAAGAAAAGGTGTTCGAGGCATTATTCGAACATTTCTTCCCCGATCATATGATGAACTCGCTGGCGGAAGAGTCCATGTCCTCGCCTGTGGAAGGTATCCGACGAATTATTGGTGAAGTTGTGAAGTTCACGATGACAGATCGGGAGATGAGCGATATTGTGCAGCTTGAAATTACACTGCGTACACATCGCACAGCTACCGTATTTCGTTTTCTGGACCCCGTCTGGACACGTGTGAGGGAACTACTGCAAGAAGGAAAAGACCAGGGATTATTCCAAATCGAGTCCGTATCTTATGCAATGCTTCAGGTTATGGGTGTGGCTTTGGCGCACAAACGGGCCAAGAATTCACGATTTGGCTTTGATTATCAACATATGAATACAGACGAGCTCGCGGAGCAGACGATTGAGTTCGTACTTCGAGGATTGGGAGTGAACCGCCATGAATGAAACCATTGAGTTGATGATGAAACACCGCTCTGTACGAAAGTTTAAGCCAGACCCGGTAAGTGATGAGCAGCTTGCAGCCATTGTATCGGCAGGGCAGATGGCTTCCTCTTCAAGCAGTGTACAAGCTTATACCGTGATTGCTGTGACTGAATCGGAGCAAAAGGCCAAGCTGGCTGAACTGGCAGGCAATCAGGCCTACGTCAATGAATGTCCGGTATTTCTCGTATGGTGTGCTGATCTGTACCGGCTGAGTGATGCTGCGAAACGTCATCTTCCTGAGAAGGAATCGTATGCCGATTCGACCGAGAATTTCATGGTAGCCACGATTGATGCCGCTTTGGCTTCCCAGAATGCCGCTCTTGCAGCCGAATCCCTTGGCTTCGGAATCGTATATATCGGCGGGCTTCGTACTCGGATTGAAGAAGTCGCTGAGCTGTTAGGATTACCTGAAGGCGTATATCCGGTGTACGGCATGTGTATTGGTGTTGCAGATCAGGAAACGGGAATTCGCCCACGTCTGCCGCTGGATGCAGTCCTGCATCATAATCGATATAATGCCGAGCAGAGCCTCCAAGGTGTTGCGCAGTATGATGAGACCACAACCGCGTACATGAAAGAACGGACCAATGGAGAAAGAACGACCCCATGGTCCGAACTGATGGCGAAGCGCTTGACTGAGCCGACAAGATTGCAAGTGAGACCGTTCCTGGAAGGCAAAGGATTCTTGAAGCGTTAATTTGAACGGAAGGTAGTTACACTTGCCATTCCGATGACAGAACAACCTTCCGATCGCTGTTATCCCTAGATTTTTTGATTCAATTTTTGTAAAGGTGAAAATCTAGTGATAGCCGATGCTTCCGATGAAGCTTTCTTTCAGAAAGCTTTTAGGCGAACGCCCTGCTTCCTCAGGTTATTTCTGTCCTCTACATTCTTGTGTAAAAATTTTGTTCAACTGATATATACGGTAAATTAGAAGTCAGTCGGGGAAAAGTCGACTGGCTTCTTTGTGCTGTGCTGGCAGAGTAAGCGAGTTTGCTTGCTTCTACAATAATGTTGACTCAAGTTAATCCATAGAAACGCTTTGTGTTCTGATGAAAGAGACGGGCGGCCCGTTCGGTTCCCATGCCGGTGATCTCACTCCATGCCTGAATGACTTGTCTGGTCATGGCAGGGTGTGTCATTCGTCCCTGAAACGGCCCTTCGAAGGGCCAAGGTCCGTCGGTCTCGGCCATCACTTGTTCTGAAGGATATCGCCGGGCGAGTTCACGAATCTCTTCTTCATAGACAATATCCGGTGTGAAGGAAATGAAATAACCGTTGTCCGCTATGCGCCTTACGGTTTGGCGAGAACCCTTGAACCAGTGGAAATGAGCACGTCGGAATTGATATTGCTCCAGCAGATCACAGACAATATCCGCATCATCGTATACTGCATGAAGGACAAGTGGTTTGTTATGCTTTTTCGCGAGTTGGATGAACCGTTCAAGCAGCTTGATATACCCGCTCTGATCGAAGCGCTGTCCTGCCTGCTCCGCTTCCTGACGATTGTAATAGGGAAGGCCAACTTCTCCGATGGCTGTAGCTTGTCCAATATGCTCTTCGATCCATTGGAAGAACAGGTCCATTTCTGCAACGGAAGGCAGTTCCTGTTCTGGATGAAAACCGAAGGCCGGATAGATGGTGCGTGGATGTTGTTCGGCAAGCTCCAGATTGGCTTGGGCAGAAGCGAGATTCATGGACACGGCAATGACTGCTTCGACCTGGTGAGACGGGAAAGATAACAGCATCTCGCGTTGTTCGTCAGGGGTATACTGGTCGAAGTGAATATGAGCATCAATTAATGGTGCAAAAGCTTGAGAATGCACGAGGGAATTCCTCCTTGTGGTCATTTATATTCTAACTATGTTACGCAGAATTTCTTATGGTGGATCACCCATTAAAGGGAAATAATAACTTAAAAACCCGCGCTATTATGATAGGCGGGCTTTCTGCTGCTCTTCTCTCATCCACTGTGCAATCTGCCGTTTACGCTCCAGAAAAGCAGATTCCTCCGTAATTTCTTCTCGTCTGGGGCGATCAAAAGGAACATGTACCTCGTGCAACACTGTTGCAGGTCGGTTGGATAACACATAGACCCGATCTGCAAGCAGCAATGCTTCTTCGATATTATGGGTGATGAACAGCACCGAGCGGCGGTTCTGTTCCCAGATATCGAGCAGCCAGCGCTGCATGTCGCTACGTGTCAGTGCATCCAGCGCGCTGAAGGGTTCGTCCAGCAGCATCAGTTCCTGCGGACTGAGCAGGGCGCGCAGGAATGCAGCACGCTGCTGCATTCCGCCCGACAGCATATGAGGGTATGCCTGCTCGAACCCGGCAAGACCCACGCTGCTTAACCACTTACGAGCTTCTGCAAGTGCTTCGGTCCGAGGGGGAGCGCTTGAAGCTACTTCTCCAGCAAGCAGTACATTGTCTTCAATGGTCCGCCAAGGGAAAAGAGCAGGCTGTTGTGGCATATAACTGATCTTGCCACGTTGGCCCGTTACATCATGATCGTCCATGAACACTCGCCCTTCCTGTGGCTTCAGAAGACCGCCGATGATATGGAACAGGGTGCTTTTGCCACAGCCGGATGGCCCAACGATAGCAACAAACTCGCCTTGCTCCACAGTCAGGGATAGGCCGTTCAGAACCGGTAACCTGCTCCGCCGTTCACGGAATGATGCATGAACATCCACGACATCCAGTGCAGGTGGAACCGTAGCAGCAGTCGTATTTGTCGGTAGACCAGGATTAGCCGAGTGAAGTTTTTCACCGTGCTTTGGTTCCAATGCGCGTGCTCCCCGTTCAGGCTGGACATGTTCGTCCTGTTGCCGATTCATATGGTCATCACTTCCTAATTACAGATTACTTGCTTTACTACCGCTTCTGTGGCCGCCAGCGCACGAGCAGCTTCTCCAGAAGGGCAATGAACAGGAAGAGCAGCAAGCTGAGCGCGACAATAATCATGATCGCCACGAATAGGCGGTCCGTACGATAAGCCGACTTTTGCAGCATCATATAATAACCAATACCCTTATCTGCACCGATCCATTCGGCGATAATGGCACCCATTACGCTATAGGTAGCAGCGATTTTGACACCGGAGAACACGGATGGCAGCGCATGGGGAAGCTCCAGCTTCCAGAAGATATGATGACGTTTCGCACCAGCCATGCGCATATAGTTCATCATCGCTGCATCTGTACGGGTCAAGCCGTCCATGGCTGCCACTGCAACGGGGAAGAAGCAGACGAGGATGATGGTAATCAGCTTGGGCAACAGCCCGAATCCGAACCAGATTAACAGGAGCGGCGCGAGCGCGATGGTCGGAATATTTTGACTAAGAATAAGTAATGGATACAGGGCTGACTTGAGAAAAGGAACCAAATGCAGCACCATCGCGATCAGTAATCCAACCGCTGTGCCGGCGGCGAATCCGATAAGCGTTAACTGAATGGTTGCGGAAGCGTGCATGCCAAGCCGATCAGCCTGGGATGCCGCTTCGCGGGCGATATCAGACGGTGCTGGCAGCATCCATTTTTCAATATGGAACAGGGAGACAGCTCCCTGCCATATCGCTATAAAGAGAATAACCGCCACAATGGGCGGCCATACACTTTTGAAATAGGCATTCATTAGCGGTACTTCTCCGTCAGGGTATCCATGCTGAAGCCAGTAGGGCTATGGGCGATTTTGATCTGGGAGATGATGCTTGGGCTGCCAGCCTCGACGAGTACTTCGTGCATTTTGCGGACAACCTCCAGCAGTTCCTCCAGTTCCCCCTCCATCGTGGTGTCGAGCGGGTTCACCTGATATTTCAGGCCAGATTGCTGAATAACTTCAATGGCGCGATCTACATAAGGATATGAGTTCTCGCCATTAGGCGTTTTCGGAATAACCTGAATGCTAAGTAGTGTGCTTGCCATGAGAGATCACGGCTCCTTTCGTGATATATAAAATGAACTAATGACGGTTACACTTGCCACTTCGATGACAGAATAACCTTCCAATCGCTGTTATCCCCAGATTTTTTTGATTCCCTTTCTCTAAAGGGAAAATCCGGTGATAAAGGCGACCGCTTCGCTTTTTCACGTTATTTCTGTCCTCTCCGTCCTCGTGTAAATATTAAGTTCGTTTTATATGAGATATTTTATTGGGGTAAAAACGCGTTCGTATATGCTTTGCTCACGTCGACCTGTTCATCCAGCAGTTTTTTGCTAAACATCCAGTCGGTGTAGTTCTGCCATACTTCCTGTTTCTGTTCTCCCCAGCGCGGGGCGTCATCCGTGTACTTTGGACTAAGCCATTTCTGGCTTGCCAGGACCAAGTCTTTATCCAGATCCGGGACGGCCTTGATCAGAATATTCGCTGCGTCTTCGGGATGATCAATTGCGTATTGATATCCTTCTGAAGTGGCTTTCAGGAATGCTTTCACCAACTCAGGGTCGTTCTGAATCGTCTGCTCGTTTGTTACGAGAACAGGCGTGTAGTAATCCAGTGCATCTGAATAATCCTTCACATATAACATGTCGATCGGTTCTCCGCGCAGTTCAGCTTCAATCCCCGTCCAGGCGTAGAAAATCCACGCGAAATCAATATCCCGTTTCACTGCGGTGAAAAAGTCAGCGTCACCCATGTTAATGTTTTTTACTTTGGATACATCGGCTCCGTCGCCTTCCATAATGGATTGCATCACGGCTTCTTCCACAGGCGAACCCCAACCGCCATAGGTTTTCCCTTCAAAATCTTTCGGTGACTTGATATTCCGATCCGCCGGAGCAGCGAACCCGGATGTATTATGCTGAATAACTGCTGCGATGGAGACGAGTGGAACACCTTGTGTACGGGCTTGAGTTACACTTTCCTGATAACTTACGCCAAAAGGCACTTCATTCGAGGCAACCATCGTATCTGCGCCGCCGGCACCTGGCTGGACAATCTCCACATTCAAGCCTTCGGCCTTATAAAAACCTTGATCTACAGCTGCATATAAGCCGGTATGATTCGTATTTGGTGTCCAGTCGAGTACGACTTTAATATCCTTGAGGGCTGCGTTGTCACCTTCGTTGCTGCTCTCCGTATTCGTGTTGCCGTTCTGTTCTGCCGGGGCAGCTTCTTTACCGCCACATGCGGCCACGGTCACCAGTAGTACACATAAGAGCAACAGTCCCATTGTTTTACGCCATTTCATCTGTGATTCTCTCCTTCGGTATGTCCGGCCGATTGGCACGGGGTACTCCTTGGCTTCATATCCAATCATCTTGCATAAATCGACAGATTTATACCAGTTGGATCTGGATGACTTATTTTTGTTTCGATAAATAAAACAAAAAAAGCGTCCCGTAATCCGGGACGCGTGCAGGCGTTAGAGAGGTGGCGTTCAGCCAGAGGGCTGTGCCATTTCGATATACTCCGATTCCTACGCTGGCATGATCCAGATCAGGTCTAAGGGTTAGTATCTTGGTGGGATACACTCTCAGCCGGCCAATTCCGACTCCCCTGGGAAACTATGAAGTTACGGGCATTACTAGGTGTAATTATAGGCCAGAGGCCCATTCGTGTCCAGTCAGGAACTGGATGGGGACAGATATGAACTTATCAAACAGGCCTTTATACAGATGTATATCAGCCTGTTTAGATGTGTTATTTTCAATAATTATCATTGCGAATCATATAAGGAAATCTGGCTGAGTGTAAAAGCACCGGATAGTGGGTCATAGCCTAAGTGCTGAAGATCTGGAGGGCTCCCAACAAATACTTAGATCAAATCCGATGTTTGATATCTCGTCGCATAAGGGCTGCTTTCCCTATTTCAGTGATCAGCTTTTGCTCGTTTGACCTTGAGCGGTGCAGCTTGAGTAATTTAAACAACATAATTTAGATACAAAAGGAGATAGTACTGCTATACAAATAAATACTTTTACATACAAGTGGGGGAGTACTGAATGATCCTTAAAACCATAATCGCAATTATTTTGTCCTATAGTGTCTACGTTTTTTTCACGGCTTACCTTTTATTTTTGGTTCCGTCTCCATCGACTATTGAAAATACGGATATGCAAAAAACGTTAACAGAAGGAAGTACAACAGATCGCGTAATGCTCCTGGAGGACGGCTTTCAATCGGGTCAGGTGAGAATCCAGACCATTCGAGAGGCGAAAACAAGCATCGACCTGGCGTATTACTCCATCCAAAAAGGAAAAACATCTCAACTCTTTTTTGCTGCGTTATTCGATGCAGCTGATCGGGGTGTTCATGTTCGAATCATTTTAGACGGGATTTTTCACAGCATGCGCGGAGAGTTGCGTAATATTCCAGATGCCATTGCAGCTCACCCCAATGTGGAATTAAGATATTATGAACCACTCCACCTATTTATGCCATGGACATGGCATAACCGTATGCATGACAAGATCCTTCTTGTCGACAACACATATGGCATTATTGGCGGCCAAAATATTGGTGATAAATACATGGCATCGCAACCCCCAAAAGACTATGTATTCGATCGGGATGTCCTTGTTTACAATACAAACGATAATACGAACAGCACGGTTGTTGAAATGAAACAATATATAGATCAGTTATGGAACCATCCATTCACCAAACCAGAAAAACATGCAAAACGTCAGCATCATGCAAAGGGGCTAAAAGAGCTTTCTCAACTAGCTGAGTTATATCAAAAAGCTCAGGCTCAGAACGATCCTTTTGTTAAAGTGTTGCCAAAGGAATGGGTTCGAGGAGCGCTTCATTCCGACCACGTTGCTTTCATTCACAATCCAATTAAAAGGCTGTATAAAGACCCGATCATGTGGAGAACATTTGTTCATTTCGCCAATCAAGCAAAGTCGAAAGTGTACCTTCAGACGCCATATGCCATTCCTACCAAGAAAATGGAGAAAGCCGTACATCTGTCGATGAATCCAGAAACAGAATGGGTCATGCTGACGAATTCAATCCAACAGACCCCTAACCCTTTGGCTTTCGCGGGATACTTAAGCTCTAAAAAACGGTTGCTTGATACCAGTCTGGCCATATATGAATACGAAGGCCCTTATTCCATACACGGCAAATCATTTGTCATGGATGATTACCTCAGCATGGTTGGTTCGTATAATTTTGATCCCAGATCTGCCTTCCTCAATACTGAATCTGCTGTGGTCATTTCTGGTTCTGCATTCGCCGACCAACTAACAGAGGCTATGGATATCAAACGTGCACATAGTACACTTGCGGTTAAAGGTGAGCATCCAGCAGAATCTACGAATCAGAAAGGCTCTGTTTTCAAACGAATGGCAATCACAGCGTTATCCAAACTGTCTTTTCTCTGGAAATTTATGTTGTAGATAAAAACTGCATTCTATTGAGGTTGAATTTTTCTCCGCTTCATCGAAACTTGCGTTTCTCGCGTCAACCTGCAATTCATCACACGGGAAGAAAATCAGATTTGTTCACGGAATGTTCACTTATGTGGAGGGTTTACTCATCTCTATAATTACGAAGGTAAACAGAGAGGATGAGAGAATTGCCAACAAGCAAGAAGGAACAAATTTTTTTCGGATTAATGATGTGTACAGGAATGGTCTTGGTCATGATGTTCTTCAATCTATGGCACAGTGGGCTACTCGGCAAGATGTCCCCGCTTGAAATACTGTTTCAATTCATATTGTGTTTTGTCATCGCTTTTCTGGTGGAGTCCTTCATTGTTGGCCCAGTAGCGAGAAAAATTGCATTTTCCTTACCTTTTGACAAGTCCAACAAGATCCTTGGTGTGCTGGTCATGTCATTTTTCATGGTACTTGGCATGGTTCTGATCATGTCCTTGTACGGAATGATTTCAGCGTATCTTGCGGACCAATTAATTGGGGTATCCTTACTTGGTACGTACCTTCATACAATTACTCGTAATTTCAGCCTCGCGCTTCCCTATCAATTAATTATTCTGGGGCCGCTCGTACGATATGTATTCGGTAAATTCATCAAGGGCAACGGGCCTGTAATGCCTGCTGTTAACAAAAGTGTGTAATTCCGATGGCTTAAAGTATTTCCTGGGCAATCTTGTGCAAATGAATAGATCGTATTCTCACCTGTAATGAAAGGTGATCTGAGGCAAAGATAGGATACTTTTCACCATGATTACAGCGCTAACGAATCGAGGACATCTTATTCGGCCAGTTTCTAAGGGAATGAAAATCTAACGAATCTCAGTGGTGTTATTATGAAAAAAACCTCCAACGAGGCATTTAATTGAAGCTAATTATCTATAATAACGTCTCTAGGATTCGTTAGATTTCAAATATGCAGAAATGGAGGGGGATAGCGTGTGCTAGGTTCGTTAGAACAGAGTAACGCTAAAACAAAATGTCCACCGCCAAAGTCATGGAGGTGGACATCTCAATCCCTATAATTGGTAATTCGACTCTCAGGCTAAGGGCGGACCCATAACTGTTAAGTCGCTGAATCGACCACATGTTTGTTCTGCCACTGGTACGTGATCAAACTAATGACAAGCAGGCCAACTGCAAAGATGGCAAGCATCCATGCAGACTGATTAACCTCCAGATGATCAAGACTCCATCCCGTGATCAAAGGCAGAATGGCACCGCCGACCCCACCTGAGGCAATCAAAATGCTGGGTGTGGATTCTTCAGTTCCGGGTAGCAGTTTGCTGGCGAAGACAAGGGCAATGGAGAAGATGCCTGACATCGCAAGTCCGAGTAGTAAGATAATGAGAAATGCAGACCATATTTGGTTAGTAAATGGAAACACCATTAACAAAAGCACAGATGCGAGACAACTATAAAGCACATAGACGCGGTATTGGAATTTCTCTGCGATATATCCCGCGAAGAGCCGTCCTACAGACATGGCAATCCAGAAGCAGGTAACACTCAGTGCTGCTCCGGCTTCCTTCATGTTCATTTTCTCAATCAGGATCGCTGGCATGAAGTTCGCAAGACTCATCTCGGTGCCAACATAAAGGAAGAAGAACAGGACGAATAGAACCAGAAGAGTCAGGTTACGTCCGCGAAAGGTTGGACCGGATGTACTGGTAGCTGCGGAATGCAGTTCATCTGAAGCACCAGCAGTGTGCGTATGTACCGAACGATGATTTGACCCCCGCCGATCCAGCACCTGATCCAGCTCACCGAATGATCCTTTCGCCCAGAAAACAAAGGTCAGCGCTGCGCAGATTGCAACAACGAGAAAGGACAGACGCCAGTATCCGGCAGCAATCAGTCCGCTGGCCATGAGCGGCATGACCATCGCTCCGATCCCGAATAACACTTCCAGTCGGCTCATGGCAACGGCCGTATTGTCTTTGATTGCAGCGATGATAATGGTCCCAATAACCGCTTCAACCATTCCGAATCCGAAGCCGGCAGCGGGTGCGATGACGAACATCCAGCCCCATGGTGGCAGCAGCATGTAGGATAATTCTGCAATACAGAGCAACGCTGTGGCGATTAACAAGCCTCCCCTTTTACCGAAGCGTCGGTTCAGCCATGGAGATAACAATACACCGCCCAGGAATCCGGCAAATTGAGCAAAGATCAATGTCCCGCCCTGGCTATAATCTTTGCCGTAATGTTCAAGTGCAACGGGCAGAATGGAACCGAGCACAACGTGGGCAAGTCCAATCAGGAAGTAGGAGAGACACCCGATCCATAGTAATTTTTTCATAAAGAACTCCTTCTACATATATACATAAATTGAGGATCACAATAAAGCGTAATCATGAAGACAAAGTCTATCATAACAGGACAAGTTACGTTGTGCCATGAATTCCTGATCGATACAAAAGGTTGCAATTTGGTCTATCGTTCGTATATACTGAGACACAACAATTACAGATCGGACCATGCCGTTGATGAGCATCCAACTCGGAGGCGTTTTCGCCAGGGGAGCGATATTTCCCCAAGTTAACCGGAACCGCCCGTTATCGCGGACCAAGAGGCTGGAAGCAGGATATCCTGATTCAGCAAGTTGGGTGGCACCGCGAGCAGAGCGCTCCTCGTCCCAAGGGATGAGGGCGCTCTTTGTATTTTTACAGCCAAAGGAGACGGTGACCATGTTGGAAATGAAGTGGATTCGTGCACATGCGGATGAGGTTCAGGCCGCAGCAGACGGGAAAAAAATCAAGATTAACATTCGCACATTGCTGAAGCGGGATGAGGAACGCAGAGCGCTTTTGCAGGAATCGGAAGAAGGACGCAGATTACGCAATACGTTATCCGCAGACATTGGCAGACTCATGCAAGCCGGGAATCGGGAAGAGGCCGAGGGTTTGCGTGCTCAGGTGAAACAGATCAATGAACAGTTGGAACACGTGGAAGCGAAGCTTGCCCCTGTGCAGGAGGAAGTAACGAAGCTGCAATGGCTGGTACCGAATATCGTATCCACGGATACCCCGAAAGGCACGTCGGATGCGGATAATGTGGAGCTGCGACGTGTGGGAGAGGTGCCAACGTTCGAGTATAACACCAAAGATCACGTGGAACTTGGGGAGTTGCATGATCTGATCGATATTCCCCGTGGCGTTAAGATTGGTGGTACGCGAAGTTATGTATTGAAAGGCGCTGGCCTTCTGCTGCATCGGGCAGTACAGCAACTTGCGCTGGATTTGCTGCTGAAACACGGGTTTACACCGATGGAGGTTCCGCTGATGGTCAGGGAGGATGCGCTGGTGAACACCGGATTCTTCCCAACCGGTCGAGATCAGGTCTATGAACTCGAAGGGGAGAACAAGTGGCTGGTGGGAACTTCTGAAGTGCCGCTGGTCTCGTATTATGCGGATGAGATTGTCGATGTTCAAGAGCCTGTGAAGCTGGCCGCGATATCGACGTGTTTCCGCAGTGAAGTTGGCTCCGGCGGACGTGATGTACGCGGATTGTATCGTGTGCACCAATTTGCCAAAGTTGAGCAGGTCATTCTCTGTGCCCCTGATGCGGAAGAATCGGAGCGTATGTTGCAAGAGATTACGGGACACGCTGAGGAATTGCTGCAATTACTGGAACTGCCGTATCGTGTTGTCGCTGTATGTACCGGAGATATGTCGCAGAAAACGTACAAACAGTATGATATCGAGACTTGGATGCCAAGCCGCGATGCATATGGAGAAACGCATTCGTCGTCGAATCTGCATGATTTTCAGGCTCGCCGTTCGAACATTCGTTGCCTGGATGCCGAAGGCAAGTTGGCCTATTGTCACACGCTGAATAATACGGCTGTGGCATCGCCGCGTATTCTGATTCCTTTGCTTGAGAATCATCAGCAGGAGGATGGAAGCATTCGAATTCCGGTAGCCCTGCGGCCCTATATGGGCGGCGCGGAGAGCTTGATTTTGCCAGAGCAGGATGAAGTGAAGTAGAGAGGTTATATAACGCTTTAGGCAGTAGAAGAGGGGATGTTCCATACGTCTTGTAAAATGACGGTGGACATCCCCTTTTAAATGATAACGCTATTTAATTAACCAATCCCCTAATACTTTGTGCCAAATTTACTAATCTGGTTAGTTCTCGGACCTAAGGTATAGCTTACTTTTTTGTTCACAAATTTCTTCGTTTATGTAAGTAAATAAAATTATTTTTTAAATGTTAACGCAGCTTCCATTCACGCTCGTTAATGATTTCAATTTGTCCAGATTCAAGGGCTTTTTTGAAACAATTGCGGGCTGCAGTATTACGCACCTTCCCATATTATACAATGAAAATCCAAGACTCTCACTTATGTTATTCAACTTTATGCAATTCGTATCCGATATAATATAATAGAAGTAAAATATTGGATTATGGGAGTTGGGAATTAAAAATGAATAGAATCAAATTGGCGCTTCGAGGCATACTTGCTCTAATTATGGCATTAACCGTACTGGTCCCTTCGTTGGCCTTGGCGGCTACTGGTGACGTGAAATCGATTGAAATAACCAATAGCAGCCCGCAGAAGATGAGTGTTTCCGAAACAGCTGCGCTTCAGGTGATGGCAACGGTAGAAGGTTTTGATAACAAACAGGATGTTACCGAAGGTGTGACTTGGTCCACCAGTAATGCAGCGGTTGCGAAGATGGTGAAAGGCAAAGTCAAGGCTGTGGCCGCAGGCGAAGCAACGATTTTTGCAGAGGTAGATGGGGCAAAAGCCCAGTTGGTTGTCCAAGTGCAGGAGAAGATCAAAAGCATCAAAGCTTCACCGAAATCCTACAGTTTTGTTAAAGGCAGTGAAAGCACCCTTCCGAAAGTAAGTATTACCCGTGCGAACGGCAAGGAAGAGGATGTGACGTCTGAGATTGTGTGGTCCGTATCCACTTCTTCGGCTGTGCTGGAAAACGGTAAAATCAAAGGCGTTACACCCGGCAGAGTTTTGCTGCAAGGTAAGTACGGAACAACGATTGTAAAAGTTCCTGTTGCCGTGACGGATGAGATTACCAAAGTTGAAGTCACTCCTGCCACAATGCAGCTGAACATCAAGAAGTCCAAAGCGTTGAAGGTCATCGGGACCTACGCGAATGGCAAAACGATCAACCTTTCGAAACAAATCATATGGACCTCTTCCAACACAAATGTAGCTGTCGTGAAAAATGGAACCGTTAAGACGCTGACCGAGGGACAAGCAACCTTGACAGGAACTTATCAAAATCAGACAATAAAGGCAGAGGTTACCGTTGTACCTTTGCTCAAAAAGCTGATTACAGGCCAGAAAAAACTGGTTTTGTCCCCACAGGGAAGCACAACACTGAGTGTGATGGCCCAGTATGATACGGGTAAAACCATTGTTGTGACGAACAGCGCGGTATGGAGCAGCACAAAGCCGGGCGTAGCGACAGTAACAAATGGCAAGATCGTGGCTGTAGGCAAAGGTAAAACGTCTATCACGGCCAAGTGGGGCAATAAAAAAGTGACGATCCCTGTTACGGTAAAATAAATCTTCATATAATGAAGCGCTTTGCATAAATCCAAACATAAATTCAGTACATCATCACGTTAAATATCATCAATGTGATTAAGGGTATCAGACAATCAGGGGCGTAGACATACGCTCCTTTTTTGGATATATAGAATTATGTATCTGGGATGACCTCTGCTAGAACAACAATATAACAGGATTGGATGGGATGAATTATGAAAGCTTCGATTATAAGCTCAGATTCTAATTCTAGTGATCTGGCTTACCTGAAATATCTTCTTTTATCCCTAAGTTCCATACTAACATTTCAACGGAATACTACGATTGAGTGCATGAAGCAACGCACCTATGAAAAATACAGAGAAGGTTATCATTTAAAATGTCATGGTCAAGAGGAGGTACCTGAATGACAGATCCCTTGCAACCGGAAAACTGGCCTGCCTGGGCGACAGAGGCGGTAGAGATTGCTCCGGCCAACCCCAATTGGGATGCGCAGGCTCAGGAAGAAATCGGACAACTTAAACACCTTCTACAGCAGTTTAATATCCATCAATTCGAACATATCGGAAGTACGTCCATTCCAGGGTTACCCGCCAAGCCCATTATTGATCTGATGGCAGAGGTACAGTCATGGGACGACATGGATCTGATTGCGGATCAGCTGAATCCGTTGGGCTGGAACTACGTTCCGCCTGAACTGGATGGGAGGGAGTACAGACGATTCTGGGTCAGGGTTAAGGATGGCAAGAGAGCTGTACACCTTCATCTGATGCGCCCGGGAGAAGAACGCTGGGATCGTCAAATTCGGTTTCGGGATGTGCTGAGAAAACGCCCAGATCTGGTGGAAGCTTACGCCGTCCTGAAGATAAAGCTTGCTGATGAGAACAAGGAAGATAGGGAATCGTATACCGCTGCCAAAACGCAATTTATTTTACAAGTGCTCGATGAAGGCGTGTGATTGATTGAAAAGCGTACTTATCAGAGAAAGGCTGATCTATTTCTTCGCAGTCATGATGACCATGGCGGCAGGAATCGCATCCAGACACTTTGGTAAACGATTGCCGGATTGGGTGCATGAACATTTCGGAGATGCATGTTGGGCGGGCATGATTTATTTCGGAGTACGCATGGTGTGGCCTCATCTCAGCTTGGTATGGGCGATGTGTTTGAGCTGTGTATTCAGCTGGATGATTGAGTTCTCGCAGTTGATCCAGACGCCTTGGCTGATTGAGATACGCTCTACCGTATTAGGTGCACTTATTTTGGGACATGGGTTTCTGGTGATCGATCTGATTCGATATACGGTCGGTATTCTGTGCATGGTTGTGATAGATCGTTATTTCCTGAGAAATAAGATGGCTGGATCATGAACTCAATTGAATCATGGAGGTGTGCTGAATGAATGTAGAAAAACTTTTTGCCGAATCGCCCGAATTCGAAACACAGCGGTTAAAGCTGAGGCGGCTTGCGATGGATGATCTTGATGAGTATTATGCATTTGCCTCTGATCCCCAAGTGAGTCAGCAAAGCTTATGGAACTGCCATGAGACGGTAGAGGATTCCATTCAATATATTCAGCGGGTACTGGATAATTATGAACGGAAAACGGTCTATATCTGGGCTTTTGTCCTGAAGGAAACAGGGACGTTAATCGGGAGGGGTGGCATTTTTCATCTCAACGATTCTATGCAGAGTGCTGAACTAGGGTACGCGATAGCCAGCAGTCAATGGGGCAAAGGTCTCGCAGCAGAAGCGATGCAACCCATTGTGAATTATTGCTTTCGGGAACTGGACTGCAATCGACTGGAAGGGAAATGTAATGCAGGCAACATAGGCTCTGCACGCGTAATGGAGAAGCTGGGTATGTCGTACGAAGGTTTACTACGCAAACAGTTGAAGATCAAAGGTGTATTTACGGATCAAAAATTGTACTCCCGTATCCGGGATGATCTATAATACTTCCAATGACACATAGGGTACATCGCAGAAATTGAAGGAGGCGGAACCATGATCTATAGTATTATTTCCCGTTCGTTGTGGGAGCAAGTGTCAAAGGGGACTGAGTATGCACCAGATAGCCTGGAGACAGACGGATTCATTCATTGTTCCACCAAGGAACAGATCCCATGGGTAGCCGGGCAATATTATGCAGGTCGCACGGATCTGTTATTACTTAGTATTGATGAGAAGGCGTTGAAGCCGGAACTGGTGTATGAGGATCTCTACGAATTGAATGAACTATATCCACATATCTATGGAGAGCTCAATCTGGATGCGGTTCGCAAAGTCATTCCATTTGAACCGAATGCAGACGGCACATTTTCATTTCCTGAATAAAATAACATGTGACGCTTCTGTTTGAACATGATCAGGGGACAACATACTTTTTCGAAGGGTGGTTAACGGATGGATATGAATCAGGTTTTTCTAGAGACAGCGGAGAAACAATTCCTGTATTACAAGCAGCTCGGGGAAAAAGCCATGGCACAACTGGAGTCCGAGCAATTGTTTCAATCCTGGAATGAAGACGCGAACAGCATTGCGGTAATCGTAAAACATCTATGGGGCAATATGCTGTCCCGTTGGACGGATGTACTGACAACAGATGGTGAGAAACCGTGGCGTGAGCGAGATGCTGAATTTGTGAATGATCTTACATCCCGGGAAGAGTTGCTTGCTAAATGGGAAGAAGGCTGGAATTGTCTACTCGAAGCCATTCGTTCGTTTAACCCGGAACAATTGTCTCATATCATATACATTCGCAATGAAGGACACACCGTCATGGAGGCAATTATCCGGCAATTGGCGCATTATCCGTATCATGTCGGACAGATTGTATTTACCGCGAAAATGCTTAAAGAAACAGCTTGGGACAGTCTCTCCATTCCGAGAAACGGGTCTTCTCAATATAATGGGGGCAAATTTGCCAAGCCGAAGGCACGCAAACATTTTACAGAAGATGAACTTCATATCGAAAAAGGTGAGGAACAACAATGACTCAAATTGCATTGATTCGCCATGGAAGCACAGCGTGGAATAAGGAAAAACGTTCGCAGGGCCAGACGGATAATCCGCTGGATCAGGATGGCAGGGAACAGGCCGTTTTACTTGCTGCGAGACTGGCCGAAGAATCCTGGGATGCCATCTATGCAAGTGACTTGGAACGTGCAAGTGAGACGGCTCGCATCATTGGTGATCGCTTGGGTATTCAGGAGATTCATCTGGACCCTAGACTTCGCGAGATGGGTGGAGGACAGGTCGAAGGAACGACGGAAGAGGAACGGTTAGCCAAGTGGGGAGCGGATTGGAGTACTCTGGATCTGGGACGTGAGCTTGCAGATGCAGGGACTGTTCGAGGCAGTGCGGTGCTTGAAGATATTGTACAGCAGCACCCCGATGGAAGAGTGATTGTTGTCAGTCACGGGGCCGTCCTGCGGAATACACTGCGAGGTCTGGTGCCTGAACTGGATATCAGCGTGAAACTGTCCAACACATCCATTACCCGGATCGCCAAGAATGAGAATGCGTGGCAATGCGAACTGTACAATTGCAGCGTGCATTTGGATTCGTCCAGGGAGTCTTAATAGATGGATGCTCTGACGTTAAAACAAAAATTACAGCATATTCAGTCGTCTAATCATTCCATTGATCACGAGGAAGAGCCTTACGCATTGGCACTGCATATGATGAAGCATATTGGTAGTACTGACCCTGTCCTGCGGGATGAATTGATCTATGTTACGTTTGCAACCTGGATTGGACAGGGTGTATTTTCGGAAGATCAGCTAAGGCATGTATTACAGTTGGCACTGGACGATCAGCACCTGTTCTATGGGATCGGAGAGCAGGGAACGGATAGTGTGTTTACGCGGACGTTCTCCGTATTGTTACTGCCTCCCATTCTGAATGTGGATCGTCAGCGACCTTTCCTGGACAAAGAGGATATCGCAGGGATTCACCATCGGTTGACTACATATCTGGTATGTGAAAAGGATGTTCGCGGCTACGTCGACGATAAGGGTTGGGCGCATGCCCCGGCACACGCGGCGGACGCAGTTGAAGATCTGGTCCAGTCGCCCTATCTGGAGCAGGCGGATCTGTTGGAACTTCTGCATGCACTCACTGTGAAAATAACCGAATCAAGTGTAGTTTACATCCATGATGAGGATCAGCGAATAGTGCATGCCGTAATGACCATTCTGCGTCGCAATCTGTTGGAACAAAAGGATATTACGGTATGGATCGATACCCTTCATCAAGGAGATCAGGTGGTGAACAGATCACTTCTGGAAACCAGTCATAGGAACCTGAATGTGCGTCTGTTTTTGCAGACACTGTATCTTGCGATACGGACAGAAGAAGACGAGCCGTTTCCGGCGGTTCGTTCACTGGTACTACAGGCACTGGAGAGAGATCAATAACGATACGCTAAACGTGTGGATAAAGGGGGAGATGGCGCATGACCGGATTGACGTATGCATGGACGGAAGAGATTTTATCTCCGCTGGGTGAGACAGCAGTTATCATCCATTGCGGGGATCAATTGTCTGACGCGGTGCAGCGCAGAGTGATGTCTGTATGTGCTTTGCTGGAAAAGAGCACTCTGTCAGCCATGATCGAATGGGTGCCTTCATATACGTCCGTTACAGTATTTTACGATCCGTTTATCTCCCCTTATCCCCAGTTATGCCGCACTCTGCTTCATCTGTTGAATCAAATGAAGGAATCCGTCCAAGACAAACCCAGAACGGTCACGATTCCCGTATGTTATGGTGGCGAGTGGGGGCCTGATCTGGACTACGTTGCCAGTGAACATAGACTGACCGCAGAGGACGTTATTGCGATTCATACATCCGGGGATTATCTCGTACATATGATAGGATTCGCACCGGGTTTTCCGTATCTCGGCGGGTTGTCTGAACAGATTGCTACGCCCAGACGGGCAACGCCAAGGCTTCGGGTTGAGGCGGGTACAGTAGGTATTGGTGGCAAACAGACGGGAATCTATCCGGTGGATACACCCGGGGGGTGGCAATGTATTGGACGAACGCCACTCCGGTTGTTTCGGCCGGAAGAGAACGTACCGAGTTTGCTGGCAGCAGGTGATCGGGTTCGATTTGAACAGATTACGATGCAGGACTATCTGGCGTTGAAGCGGAAGGAGGGCGAACGATGAGTATTGAAGTGATTCGCCCCGGTCTGTTATCTACCGTTCAGGATGAAGGCAGAACCGGGTATCGCCGATATGGTATTCATCCTGGCGGGGTCATGGACACCTTTGCAGCCAGAGCAGCCAATATGCTTGTGGGCAACTCCCGACATGCGGCAGTGCTGGAGATGACGATGACGGGGCCGGAGCTTCGATTTCAGGAGAGCCAGCTAGTCTCATTATGTGGAGCCGATCTGACGGCAACGGTGGATCATCTGCCTGTACCTTTGTGGCGTCCTGTGCTGGTGCGGGCTGGAAGTGTACTGAAGTTTGGTCAATGTCGTCATGGTTTGCGTGGATATCTGGCGATTGCGGGTGGAATAACTGTGCCTGAAGTGATGGGCAGTCGAAGTACAGACCTCAAGACAGGTCTTGGCGGTATGGATGGGCGAGCCTTGCGCATAGGGGATCTATTATCCAATGGTGAACTTTCTGTCGAAGCGCGAGTATGGATGCAGCGTATGGAGCAGCAGGTAAAGGAGAGTGAGCGGGACCACCGAATATTGGCGCCTGCGTGGCTTTTATCTGAACGTGAAAGACCTGACTATTATGGGCAACCTGTTATTCGTGTGATGGAGAGTAAAGATAGTTCGCTGTTCAGCGAGGCAAGTCTGGGACAATTTTATGCGGAAAAATACGTGATCTCTCCGCAATCCGATCGGATGGGCTATCGCTTGCAAGGCTCCAGACTGGAGCTGAATCAGCCGCTGGATCGGCTGTCTGAAGCTGTTACCTATGGCACGGTGCAGGTGCCACCTGATGGTCAACCCATCATCTTAATGGCAGATCATCAGACGATCGGAGGTTATCCTGTCATTGCACAGGTAGCTCGGGTGGATATGCCAATCCTGGCTCAGGCTAGGCCAGGAACCCAAATTTTTTTTAAGAAGATTACGCATGATCAAGCCGGACAGTTGTATATGGAACAGGAAAACAATATGCAACTCATAGATAAGCTGATACGCAGAAGAATTGCAGAAATGGGGGGAGCTTCATGAATACCTCGAAAACCTTGGATATCAATTGTGATCTGGGCGAAAGTTATGGTATATATCGCACTCTATCCGATGAGGCCATTCTACCCTTGATTACATCAGCCAATATTGCCTGCGGGTTTCATGCAGGAGACCCGGCTACAATGCGGCTGACGGTGGAGAGGGCATTGGAGCATCAGGTTGCGATTGGAGCCCACCCCGGGTTGCCGGATTTGCAAGGGTTTGGCAGAAGACGTATGGACATTACGCCACGGGAAGCATATGACATGGTGGTGTATCAGATTGGTGCGCTGGATGCCTTTGTCAATGCAAGTGGGGGGCACATGCATCACGTAAAACCACATGGTGCTTTATACAATATGGCCGCAGAAGATACGAAGCTTGCTGAAGCCATTGTGGAGGCAATCTATCGAGTACAGCCTGATCTGTATTTGTATGGTCTGGCGGGCAGTGAGCTGATTCGCGCTGCGGATCGCATCGGTATGCGCAGTGTGAGCGAGGTGTTTGCGGATCGAACCTATGGGGCGGATGGTAAGCTTACCCCTCGCAGCCAAGCTGGGGCCCTCATTGAAGAATCGGGACAAGCGATTGCTCAAGTGCTCCAGATGGTAAAAGACGGCGTAGTTGTATCCACAGATGGTACGTTGGTTCCCATTAAGGCAGAGACAGTCTGTATCCACGGTGATGGAGCGAACGCGTTGGAATTTGCTCAAGAAATTCGTCGTGTGCTGGAATCGGAAGGCATTAAATTATCTGCGCATACCACGGGATGATAACCATGTTCAGCAGAACAACAGTAGTATCAGGTTGTTCGGATTGAACTCTGAAATTTTGGAATGACAAGGAGTGAATGAACAGAATGAAACCCATACGCAACTCGGCAAAGGCTGTCATTGTGCAGGATGGACGATTGCTGGTCATCCGGCTGGAAGACCAATATGGTACCGCTTATGTGTTCCCCGGTGGAGGACAGGAGAAAGGTGAAGAACTCAAGGATGCGGTCGCACGCGAATGTCTGGAGGAGATTGGTCAGGCCGTGAACGTGGGAGAGCTGTTACATATCCGGGAGTATATCGGTAAAAATCATGAATTCGCCGAGTGGGATGCAGACATCCACCAGGTTGAATTTTATTTTGCATGCAGCCTGATAGATCCGGAGGCAACCGTTTTTGAAGGCTCCAATCCAGACGACCACCAAGTCGCCGTGGAATGGATTGCGCTGGAAGAGCTGTCGCAGGTTCGTTTATATCCAAAAACTATAGGTGAGCTGCTGCTTAAATCGGATTCTTCATCAATATATCTTGGAGATCTGAATTAGATCACCCATGAAGAAATTTTGCGCTAACCCCTTTATGTAAACACTTTTATAAAGCGATTTGCCGATTTTGTCACGTTTGCGTGCAGGTTCAAGGGATTCACCATAGGTGAGGTGGGTACACTATAAGTACAGGCTTGTTACAGAGCTGCATTAAGCTGGCTCTAGTGATAAGCGATTAATGAACTGTCATTAAACAAAAGAGAGAGTAACAACTACACTTCTCTTTGTACTTTTATTAATCAACCTTAATTGGGAGAACGGTAGACGTAGTGGAGGGGACGGAATCGATTCTGAGGAAGCGAAGCGTTCGCCTAAAAGCTTTCTGAAAGAAAGCTACATCGGAAGCATATGCTATCACCGGATTTTTCCTTTGAGAAAAGGGAATCAAAAAAATCTGGGGATAACAGCGATCCAAAGAACGATCCGTACCCGCAACGGCCGCCTACAAGAGTTCTTCAAATATTCCCCCAAACCGAAAGGAGCACTTCCCATGAACCAGACTGAATTGGAACAAAACATTGTAAAAGCATTGGAAAACAACCCTTTTTGCAGCTTCTCCACTGTGGAGAATGGTAAACCGAAATCCCGCTATATGGCGCTTTTCAACGATGGACTGAACATTCATCTGGCAACGAACCGCCGTACACACAAAGTAGAGGAACTGGAGAATAATCCGAATGTTAGCCTGCTACTGGGTTACGAGGCTGGTGGTTCCAAGGAAGTCGTTGAGATCGAAGGAACCTGTGAAGTGACCAAGAACGAAGGCTTGCGTGAGCAAGTGTGGAACGACGAACTGAAGGCGTGGTTCGATGGACCTAATGATCCAAACTATGTCATTCTGGACATCACCCCGACTCGTATTGAATATACAGGGAAAGATCATGAACATCATGTGTGGGAACAATAATCCGAATATGAACATAACCTCTGCAAAGTAGCGTCCTTATGCGAAAATACGCGCAGAGTTTAATCCAACCGTGAAAGCCATGAAGGTTTCACGGTTTTTGGTATGGATGAATAAAGATGAATTGGTTATACATGTAAGCCACATGTAATATACGTATTTTAAAGATAATAAGTACGATATACCTACTAAAATGTTGAAAAAAATGTCGAAATCACGCATGATAATGTAAACTTACCTAGGTATGTGCGGTTAATGTAAAAAATAATGCTTTTCAATGGCTGAACATTGCGTTATGATTTTGAATGTAAACGACAAGCACAGACATAAATAGATGTTCATGTGAGATAAACTTACCTGAAATTCCGATGCATGTCATCAGAGCGTCAGTACGCACAACCCATGAGATCTATCTTTTTTCTGCGCTCTTCGTTTGCCCATTAATGCATGATTCAATGTACATAACCGGGAGGGGTTATTTTGAAAACGAGTAAAAAAGTATTATCAAGCCTGACTGCCGCTTTGGTTGCATTAAACGTGCTTGCGGTGTTTCCGGTACCTGTATCGGCTGCGGATGCTGCCAAAGTTAAACTGCGGATCATGGAGACAACAGACATTCATGACAATCTGATTAACTACGATTATTATTCCGACAAAGAGACAGATCAGTATGGACTTGCCAAAACAGCTACACTGATCAAAAAAGCGCGTGATGAAGCCAAGAACAGCTTGCTGTTCGACAATGGTGATCTGATTCAGGGTAACCCGCTGGGAGACTATGTTGCGAAGATTGATCCACTGAAAAAGGGTGAGACTCACCCTGTATATAAAGCGATGAATCTGCTCGATTATGATGCAGGTAACATCGGTAACCATGAGTTCAACTATGGTCTGGACTTCCTGGACATGACGCTGGAGGGAGCGAACTTCCCTTACATTAATGCCAATGTTTATGTAGACGATGGTGATGATGATGAGACAAATGACAAGAATTACTTCACACCGTATGAGATTTTGGATAAAAAAGTAACGGATGAGACTGGCAAAGAACATACGATCAAAGTGGGTGTGATCGGATTTGTACCGCCACAAGTCATGCAGTGGGACAGCGCTAACCTTGAAGGCAAAGTCATCGCCAAGGATATTATTGCTACCGCTAAAAAATTCATTCCAAAAATGAAGGCCGAAGGTGCCGACATTATTGTAGCCATTCCTCACTCCGGATTTGAGGATATCCCTCAAACGGATCTGATGGAGAACTCCGTACTGTACCTGAGTCAGGTAGAAGGCATTAATGCCATTCTGTTTGGACATGCTCACAAAGTATTCCCAAGTGCTGATTTTGCCGGCAAAAAAGGGGTAGACCTTGAGAAAGGCACAATCAATGGCGTTCCTGCTGTTGAGCCAGGGTTCTGGGGTGATCACCTGGGGATTATTGATCTGGATCTGGAGCTGGTTGATGGCAAATGGAAAGTGGTGGATTCCAAAACGGAAGCACGCCCAATCTATGACACTGCGAACAAAAAGCCACTGGTAGATGCGGATAAAGACATCATTGATGCGGTTCATGAAGAGCATGAAGGTACATTGGAGTATGTTCGTGGTCCAGTAGGCGAAACGACAGCACCGATCAACAGCTTCTTCGCTCTGGTTCAGGATGATCCATCCATTCAGATCGTAACGAATGCACAGAAATGGTATGTCGAAAAACATATGCAAGGTACGGAGTATGAGAAAATTCCTGTATTGTCCGCAGGTGCACCATTCAAAGCCGGTGGACGTTCAGGCGCTTCGTATTACACGAATATTCCTAAAGGCACCATTGCGATCAAAAACGTTGCTGACCTGTACGTGTATCCAAATACGGTACATGCTGTAATGGTTAACGGCGCAGAACTGAAAGAATGGCTGGAATGGTCTGCAGGCCAGTTCAACCAGATTGACCCGGCCAAAGGTGGACAACAACAACTGATCAACAACGACTTCCCAACGTACAACTTCGATGTTATCGATGGTGTAACGTATCAGATCGATGTGACACAACCAGCCAAGTATGACGGCAAAGCAACCGTTGTAAATGCATCGGCAAGCCGGATCAAGGATCTGAGTTTTAACGGTAAACCGATTGACCCAGCGCAAAAATTCATCGTAGCGACGAATAACTACCGTGCATCTTCATCCAAGCTGGCTAACCCGGACGGTAAACGTATCGTTCTGGCTGCACCGGATGAGAACCGTCAAGTGATCATCGATTACATCCGTGAAAATAAAACGATTAATCCGGCAGCGGACGGCAACTGGTCCCTGGCACCAATCAAACCATCTGCTGGTGTAACTGCAGCAGCACTTAACGACCTTGAAGTGGTATTCGCATCTTCCCCGGATGCCAAAAATCTGGTAGAAGCGAACCCGGCGATGTCTTTCATTGGTACAAATGATGATGGTTTTGCTGAATACGGCATGAAATTGACTGGAGAAGCAACAACAACTCCGAAACCAGGTTCGGAGCCTGCTCCTACGCCTACAAAGCCAACTAAACCTACGGAGCCGACTACTCCAACCAAACCAACGACCAAGCCACAGCCTGAGAAACCAGCGGGCGGCAAAGTGGTATATGTGGTGAAAAAAGGGGACAACCTGTACCGCATCGGTATGAAATATGGTGTGGACTGGCGCAAGCTGGCAACAGCTAACAAAATCTCGAATGTTCATAACCTGAAAGTTGGACAGAAAATCGTGATTCCCGCTTCTTAAAGTGTAATAAGCTGAGGAGGAGACCGACAGTCATCAGACTGTCGGTCTTTTTTCTGCAAATTTGAATATATTTGTTCCAAGAACCGTCATACAGGAAGTCATCAAAACAGTAGAGATTAATTTTAAGACCCATGATATAATATTTACAAACTTTGGGTATATACAAGTGAACATTAATGGACATGGAATCTAAATTGGCAAGGGGGGTCCTACATGAATTGCAGTGGCTGCAGTCCAATCTATGCTATAGAGGGCCAAGGTACCTTGTACTTGCGTCCCATTTCCCCCGCTTTGCTGGAAGCGCTACAAACGCCGGGAAGACTTATTGAGACGTCGGATGACATGATGTGGATGGATTTTTCGAATCTTGAGACGGTTCAGAGCTTAATAGAAGAGATCGGCGAAATTGATCCGACATTACGTGATTCCCTAACCGTTCAGATTCTGCCTATTTACGAACAGGCTAATGAAGAAAGCTGGATTAGTCTAACCATGCAGGAGTCCCGTTTCAAACATGCGGAGCTTGTTTCCATTATTCTGGAGCATCAATTCAGCAGTCATATGCAACCCATCGTTGATGCATCGGAGCAGATCATCGGATATGAGTTTTTGCTTCGTCCTGCTGAGAATGGAAAATCCTTCAGTTCCTATGAATTATTTGAAGTTGCGCGTGAGACCGGACTACATTCTTTTCTGGATCGATTGGCGCGTATTACTGCTATTGAGACCAGTGCCCTTTTTCTGCCGCATGGTGTCAAACGCTTCGTAAATTTCCTGCCTTCCTCCATATACAATCCTGAATATTGTCTGACACATACGTTTGAAGCGATTGAACGCCTTTCGCTGGACCCTAAAGATTTTGTGTTTGAAGTCGTGGAAACAGAGCAGATTCAGCATATGCCCATCTTGCAGCAAATATTTGAGGTATATCGTTCCCGTGGAATGTCGGTTGCACTGGATGATGTGGGTGCCGGATATTCGACAATAGAGTTGATGAATCGGTTAGAACCGGATTTTGTCAAAATAGATCGAAGTCTTATTGACCGTTGTGATCAGGATTCGACCAAACAACAGCAAATTCTTCACATTGTTGAGATGTCGAGTCGATTTGGAGGGCAAGTTCTTGCCGAGGGGATCGAACGGATGGAAGAGTTTGAATTCTGTCGTTCCATAGGTATTGAGCTTGCACAGGGCTACTATTTTGGTAAACCCTCGGCACAACCCCCAGGCGGTCCGTACTCTAATACTTCATCTAATTCATGGAATAATTAGTAACCTGTATCTTGTACAAGTCGCTTCTGATCAGAGGTGGCTTGTTTGGCGTGCCTGCACATTTTTCACTCAAATAAAAACCCTCATTTAGCCGATATATAAGATAAGCCTTTTAGATTGATCCATACATACAAAGAAAGAGGGCATTTTTACATTTTGAGGGGGAGAAAGACATGAGTGAAACTCAGGATAATAAACCAATGAAAGCAGCGAAACCTGCCAAACCAAAACATAATCAAAATAAAAAGAAGAAGAAAAAGAAAGGTTTCGTCTGGAATATAAGGAACAAACTATTGGTCTCCTTCCTGGCCGTTCTGCTCCTGCCAAGCTTGGCGATCGGCTTGATCACACTAACGATGGCTGAAGATGGCGTACAAGGACAATTAGTGGATAGTGCCAAGCAAAGTGTGAGCACTGCCAATATCATTGTAGAAAGCCAAGTGAATTATAAGATCCATGATATTAACTATTTCGGGGATGCCCTTGATCCGGGCTTGGTCAAAGGGGAGAACGATAGTCCAGAGCTTCAGTTGAAGCTGGAGCAATATCTGGGCTTGCATCCCGATGCCATGAACATTTTTGTAGGAACAACGGAAGGAGTCATGGTTCGGGGTAAAGCAACAGCAAGCAGTACGCGGGGAGATGCATATGATCCTAGGGAGCGGGAGTGGTACAAACTAGCGATGGAAAAGCCGGGTACAGCCGTTGTATCCGCTGTGTCTGTTAATACCGATGGCGTTGCCGTTGTATTTATCTCCAAAACATTAAAGGACCAATCCGGTGTTGTCGGTTTGTCTCTGGATCTAACAGACCTGCAAGAGCAAGCATCCATTAAGGTGGGTAAAGAAGGCTACGTCATTATTTTGGATGCAAACAAAAATTATGTCGTATCGCCTGTAGCAGATGCAGGTACACAGGAAGCTAGTGGTTTGCTGGATGAAATGTATGAGGGTAAAGAAGGTCAATTCGATTATGTATTCAATGAGCAACCGAAAACGATGATCTTTGCTACCAATGAAGCAACGGGCTGGAAAATTGCCGGAACGATGTCTAAAAGTGAAATAACCAATGCGAGCAAGGACATTCGCATGATTACATTTGTAGTGATCCTGGCGGCTACGTTCCTTACGCTCATCTTCATAATCTGGTTTACACGCTCCATGCTGCGTCCAATCAAACGACTTCAGGAATCGGCCAGAGCGGTAAGTAAAGGCGACTTGACCGTGAAAATGGAAACTGGGCGTAAAGATGAAGTCGGGGAACTGGCAAAATATTTTGAACGTATGGTCGATAACCTGCGAATGATGATTCTTGGTGTACAAGAAACGACAGAGCAGGTATCTGCTTCTTCTCAAGAGTTGTCTGCCAGTGCAGAACAAACCACCAAAGCGATTGAACATTCAACACAGGCCATTCAGGAACTGGCTGAAGGTGCAGAGCAGCAGGTAAACAGCGTGAAAGATGGATCGGGACAGATGAGCCGAATGGCAGAAGATGTTCGCATGATGTCCGAGCGTGTGCAATCGATTACGGCGAATATGCGGAATACGTCCGGAGCGGCTTCTTCTGGGAATGAGGCAGCAGGACAGGCTGTGGAGCAGATGAACAGTATCCAGGAAACGGTGGAGCAGCTGGGAACGGTGGTTCAATCTCTGAATGCCCGTTCCGTTGAAATTGGTAGCATGGTTGATGTCATTGCATCCATCTCGAAACAAACGAACTTGCTCGCATTAAATGCTTCTATTGAAGCGGCAAGAGCGGGGGATGCGGGTCGTGGGTTTGCAGTTGTAGCCGGTGAGGTACGCAAACTGGCAGAAGAATCCGGAAGTTCGGCAGCGCAGATTGGTGAGGTGGTTCATAATATCCGTCAGGACATGGATGCCGCTCTAATCGCCATGAATGCGGCTCAGACTCGGGTAGGAGAAGGAATTCAGGCTGTGAATACGTCAGGACAATCCTTTGCTCAGATTCGGGAGGCGGTGGAAGATGCTGTTCATACATTGGATGACTTGTCCGCAACAACGAAACAACTGGAGAGTGGTGCATCCCACGTTGCCAAGGCGATGAGTGATATTTCGAATGTGACCCAGGAATCGGCTGCGAATACAGAATCCGTGTCTGCATCTTCGCAAGAACAACTGGCATCGGTAGAAGAGATCGCATCATCCTCGGCACATTTGAACAGTATGGCGGAACAATTGCAGGGATTGCTTGGCATGTTCAAGATGGTGGAGGATACGCCGAAGGATAAGGGCAAAGAATAAATTCCAGCATTTTAGCAACATAATCTACCACAACTTTTATATATAGAAGAAAATAAAGATAGACAATGTTCCTGTAGCCCTGTATAAATATATCGTCTGGTTATTCTGCGCGTATAGCGGTGTAATCTTACAAAACAAGATCGAATTAACGAAATAATATATGGATACAGGGTACAGCAGGAGGCTCTATGGTATACGTAGCAATACTGATTTTTGTAGTAACAATCACCTTGGTAATCTGGCAACCTCGTGGATTGGGGATCGGTTGGACTGCCTCGGGTGGGGCATTGGTTGCCTTGCTATGCGGGGTCGTCAGCTTGAACGATGCCTCGGATGTAGCATCCATTGTATGGAATGCAACGCTGGCCTTTGTTGGCATTATTATGATTTCTCTCATTCTCGACGAGACGGGTTTCTTTGAATGGGCTGCCCTTCATATGGCAAGGCTGGCTGGAGGAGACGGTCGCAGACTGTTCTTCTACTCCATTCTGCTGGGAGCCGCAGTATCTGCCCTGTTCGCCAATGATGGTGCAGCGCTCATCCTGACGCCAATTGTACTGGCGATGGTGCGGGCATTAAAGTTTGATGAGCGTATGGTACTGGCTTTTGTAATGGCGAGTGGATTTATCGCGGATACTACATCGTTGCCGCTGGTCGTCAGCAATTTAGTTAACATTGTGTCTGCCGATTTCTTTGGCATTACATTTGTAGAGTATGCGGTACGCATGGCCGTGCCGAATCTGATCTCGATTGTAGCGAGTACGGGGATGTTATTCTTGTTTTATCGCAAAAGCATACCCCAGCGCTACGACATCTCTCTAGCACGCGATCCGAAGGAAGCAATACGTGATCCACGGATGTTCCGAATTGCCTGGTTCATGCTTGGGCTGTTATTGGTGGCTTACGCATCCAGTGAGTTTCTGCCGATTCCCGTGTCGGTGATCGTGGGCTCCGTTGCGCTGCTGTTCGCTTTACTGGCACGCAAGAGCGAGGCTGTTGATCTGAAACGGGTCATTAAGGAAGCGCCATGGTCAATTGTGGTGTTCTCCGTGGGCATGTATATCGTCGTATATGGACTGCGGAATGCAGGGTTAACGGATCATCTGAGCCGCTGGCTGGATGCCATAGCAGAGCATGGTCTGCTGGCTGCTTCGCTCGGAATGGGCATCATAGCGGCCGTATTGTCATCGGTCATGAACAATCTGCCGACCGTATTGATTAACCTGCTAGCCATCCAGGGCGCGCATACCGAAGGTATCATTCAGGAAGCATTGATCTATGCCAATGTCATTGGTTCCGACCTGGGCCCCAAAATGACTCCGATTGGATCACTTGCCACATTGCTGTGGCTGCATGTGTTATCCCGCAAAGGTGTGAAGATTACATGGGGGTATTATTTCAAGGTAGGCATCATCCTGACGATTCCAACATTATTAATTACCCTAGCTGGATTGGCATTGTGGTTATGGATTCTAGGTTAGTTAAATTAGATTTTACATTAAGTATCAATAAGATAATTCTATTGTAATGTAAAAGGCTGCTCTCACAGCTGGTGCTACGCACTGGCAGCGAGGCAGTTTTTTTCTGCTTTTGTACCTTCTATAGAAGAAACAGATTTTCTTTCTCTATTAAAGAATCAACAAAGTATTTACACAAGGCCAGCCTTTTATAGGGCTGGCCTTCTTTGCCTACTTCCCAGGCAGGAGATGGAAATGCCTGAGATCCAACGAGCGCTGACACAGCGAAGGGAACGGAACGATTGTGGAAAATCGAAGCGTTCGCCTTTATCCCCGGATGTATTCCTTGGAAAAAGTAAATCATATAAATCCGGGGATAACAGCGATTGAAACAACGTCCGTTACCGAAGCGCCCACTTCAGCGCAATTTGTCTCAAATGATTTTCAATATACAGCCGATATTTTTAACATTGCGTTTACAAAACACTGATTTTAAGATGACATACCGAAACTACAATGAGTAAAGAGTTGATGGTGAACAAACAAATTCACAAAACGCCATCACTACATTGGGGGAGGAAAACAAAACATGTTTAAAAAGTTGCCGTTTATTTTGATGACCTTAACGTTCGTACTGGTGCTCGCTGCATGCGGATCGAAAAATGACGCGGGTACAGAGGGTGCTGCAAGCAATGGATCAGGGGAAGCTGCTGCTGAGCTTAGCGGTAACATTCTGGCAGTCGGATCGACAGCATTGTTACCTCTGGTAGAACAAGCTGGACAGAAATTTATGGCAGTTGATGAATATAAGAACGTAACGGTTCAAGTTCAAGGTGGCGGTAGTGGTACTGGTTTGACACAAGTATCTGACGGACAAGCTACAATCGGTAACTCTGATGTATTCGCAGAAGAGAAACTGGAGGACGAAGCCAAAGTAAAAGAACTGGTTGACCATCAAGTAGCCGTAGTAGCTATGGCTCCAGTTAGTAACAAAGATGCAGGTGTAGCAGATTTGACGAAACAACAACTAGTCGACATTTTCTCCGGTAAAGTAACGAACTGGAAAGACGTTGGTGGCGCGGATAAAGCAATTGTTATTGTAAACCGTCCAAGTAGTTCCGGTACTCGTGCAACGTTCGAGAAGTATGCATTGGGTGCAAAAATGGGTGATATCCAAGGTTCGATTCAAGAAGATTCTTCTGGTAACGTAAAAAAATTGGTAGCTGAAACGCCAGGTGCTATTGGTTACCTTGCCCTGTCTTACTTGGATGACAGCTTGCAAGTATTGAAATACGAAGGTGTAGAAGCAACAGTTGAGAACGTAGAAGCAGGAACTTATCCGGTGTGGGCTTACGAGCACATGTACACCAAAGGTGAGCCGGATGCAGCAACAAAAGCGTTCCTGGACTACATCCTGAGTGACGAAATTCAACAAAACGACGTGACAGAACTTGGATACATTCCAATGTCAGGCATGAAAGTAAAACGCGATGCAGCAGGTAATGTGGTTCAATAATCTTTGAACTTGCGCATACAGCGAAAGAGGCGGACTCAGGTCCCGCCTCTTTACGCGGTTTGCTCTGAAATAATCCCATATTTTGCATTAATTCTACTATAGAAGGATGGTTGTTATGGAACAGACCGAAGGGGGAACGGTAATGAATAACAAGTTGAAACCGCGCCGGCCCTTAAAAGAAAAACATTATTGGGAAGAGTGGACGGGACGGATCTATACGTCGATTTGTGTCGTTTTCCTGATCGTTGTCATGTTTTCCATTGTTTATTTTGTAGCGTCCAAGGGACTGTCCACATTTTTCCAAAATGGAATAAGCATAAGTGAATTCCTTGGTGGAAAGACGTGGAATCCAACTGGAGAACCTGCGTTCTACGGGGCATTGCCGTTCATTACAGGTTCTTTCATTACAACCTTGCTTGCAGCATTGATCGCTAGTCCACTGGGCCTGTGTGCAGCACTCTTCATGACAGAGATTGTACCGGGTAAAGGGAAAAAGATATTGCAACCGGCGATTGAGCTTTTGTCTGGAATTCCGTCTGTTGTGTACGGATTTATCGGTCTGAGTGTCATCGTACCTTTGCTGCGCAGTATCTTTGGTGGAACAGGCGTCGGGATTGCAGCCGGATGTCTTGTTCTCGCGGTAATGATTCTTCCTACGGTAACAAGTATTATGGCAGATGCGTTGTCCGCGTTGCCAAAAGGATTGCGTGAATCCTCTTACGCACTGGGTGCCACTCGCTGGCAAACCATCTACCGTGTCATCATTCCAACGACTTTGCCAGCTTTGTTGACAGGTGTCGTTTTGGGTATGGCCCGTGCTTTTGGTGAGGCCCTTGCTGTGCAGATGGTTATCGGTAATGCACCGCATGTTCCAACATCCTTGCTTGAATCAGCTTCAACATTAACAAGTGTAATTACACTCAGCATGGGTAACACCACGATGGGTTCTGTTCATAACAATGCACTGTGGAGTATGGCGCTTGTCCTGCTGGTGATGACATTTGTCTTCGTCATTCTGGTTCGCCTGCTTGAAAGGAGGAACCGGGTATGAAAATGAAGGCAAAGACGGTAGATAAAATTGCAACATCCGTTATCGTTGTATTGGCCCTGTTCATTGTTATTATATTGCTCGGTCTGCTTGGCTTCATCATGTATAGAGGCATTGGACATATTAGCTGGAACTTCCTGACGAGCGCACCCCAGTTGCTTAAAGGTGGCGGTGGGATTGGTCCACAGCTCTTTAACTCCATATTCTTGCTTGTCCTGACATTGATTGTGACCATCCCACTCGGATGGGGCGGTGGAATTTACATGGCGGAATACGCCAAACCAGGCAAGATTACCAGCTTCATTCGTCTGGTCGTTGAAGTGTTGTCCTCATTCCCATCCATCGTTATCGGTTTGTTTGGTCTCTTGTTGCTAGTCAATCAATTTGGTCTTGGTTTCTCCCTGATCTCGGGTGCCTTGGCTCTGGCGATCTTTAACTTGCCACTGATGGTGCGGACAACGGAGCAGGCCTTCCGGGCCGTTCCGAAGGAACAGAAGGAAGCAGGTCTGGCGCTTGGGCTGTCCAAGTGGAAAATCATTACTTCCATTCTGTTGCCTGTAGCATTACCGAGCTTGATTACGGGTACGATCCTGGCATCGGGCCGGATCTTCGGTGAGGCAGCCGCATTGATGTTCACCGCAGGTATGAGTAGTCCACCACTGGACTTTACGGATTGGAATCCGACAAGTCCAAGATCACCACTTAATCCTTTCCGTCCGGCAGAGACACTTGCTGTCCATATCTGGAAAGTGAATAGTGAAGGTATTGGGCCAGATTCCAAAGAAGTGGCAGCAGGGGCATCTGCCGTGCTTGTCATTCTCGTGCTGGCGTTCAATCTAAGTGCACGCTGGATCGGTCGGGTTGTATTCCGCCGCATGACAGCTTCGAAATAAGGAGGAACCAACATGGCCATACCTTTTGGTACGGAACAGTTAAGCATATATTATGGACATTTCCAGGCGGTCAAACAGATTAGCCTGACGTTTCCTGAAGCAAGCGTAACGGCTCTTATCGGGCCGTCTGGCTGCGGTAAATCCACGTTCCTCCGGTCGCTGAACCGGATGAACGACGAGATTGCCGGTTCCCGTACAGAGGGACATATCTGGATGGACGGTAACGATCTGAATGAGCCTGGAACCGATGTAATCAAGCTTCGCCAGAAGATTGGCATGGTGTGGCAGAAGCCGAATCCTTTTCATAAGTCCATCTACAATAATATCGCGTTTGGCCCCCGCTACCGCGGTACGAAGAGTAAGAAGGCACTGGATGAAATTGTGGAAAAAAGCTTGCGCCGTGCTGCGCTCTGGGACGAAGTGAAAGACAGACTGCATGAGTCAGCTCTGTCTCTCTCTGGCGGACAACAGCAGCGCCTATGTATCGCTCGCGCTTTGTCTGTTGAACCACAGATTCTGCTGCTCGATGAGCCGGCATCTGCACTTGACCCGGTATCTACGGGTAAAGTTGAAGAGTTGATTACCGAACTCAAGAAGGAGCTGCGGATTGTTATTGTTACCCATAACATGCAGCAGGCGGCACGCATCTCGGATTACACAGCTTATTTCTATCTGGGAAGCATGATTGAGCATGGGGATACAGAGCATATTTTCACGAACCCGGACAATCGTCTGACGCAAGAATACATTATGGGTCGTTTTGGTTAATTGGATCATGGAGTGTCACATAGAGCAACAGACAGAGAAATTGAGAAATAAATAGAGAGACAAAAGAAAGCACAATGCCTGGACGCTTGTTCGGGGGTTGTGCTTTTTTAATTTATAATTTTAGTGGAATTTTCTGTATGTGGCATAAACATTATGCTACGATATTTAGTAATAAGAGAGCGTTTACATTATTTTGAAGGAGATGTTGATAATCACTACGGATCAGATGTCTTACGACCATATGGCAGCTCAGATTATACAGAACTACACTATTGAGAAACCTGTCGTTTCCTATATTCGTCACAACGAGAATCTGACGTATCATGTCGTTGATGAAGCAAGCGGGCAGAAGTATCTGCTCCGTATCCATCAAGCCGCATATACAAGTATGACAGGCATTCAGCATACACCTCCTGCGCTGGAGGCAGAGATGAATCTGCTTCATGAGTTAAATGCAACGACAGCATTGCGCGTGCAACATCCAGTACGCAACGCATCCGGTGAATGGGTCACGGTATGGACAAGTGAGGCAGGGAAAGAGATCTGCTGTACAGTACTGGAGTGGATTGAGGGCAGGGACATCCAGCAGGGAGAACGTCTGACAACAGAGCAGATCTATGATCTTGGGGCACAACTGCAGATGCTTCATCAATATGGGCGTGAGCAGAATCAGACAGATCGAACTAAGGTACGGCCGGCATATGGCAACATTCATGAGAACTTGGTCATGCTAGGGCAGCTAGAGGAAGGTGTCCGACTGGGGATTTTTATAACGGAAGACTTCGATCTGCTTCGTGAGACGTTTGAGAACATTAATGAGCAGCTAGAAACATACCCGCAGCACGCGGAGACATGGGGAATCATTCATGGGGATATTACTCGCAACAATCTGCTGATCACGGATCAGGGGATGTCCATGATTGATTTTTGTCTACACGGTTATGGTTATTATCTTTTCGATGCCGGAGGGGCAGCGCTTATGTTCAATCGGGAGGAACGTGACATATTCTTATCAGGTTATACCAAACAGATCGCACCACTGACGGATCGTGATATCCGATTAATGGAAGGGTTCATGTTGATCTTTACACTTGGTTATTATGCTTTTCAGATGGGGAACGAGTCTAGGCACGAGTGGATGAAAGATCGCATGCCGAAGTTATGCAGCAAGTATTGCAGACCTTATGTACAGAACGAGAGTATCTTCTACGAACTGTGAATTAGGGTGTGCAGATCAGGATAGGCTACGAACAGTGTGGTTCAAATATTATGGTTGCCTGAATACCCGAACAGTTTCGTGGACAATATCATAAATAGTAGTAAGCGCTTTATGAATTGAAGGAAAATGAAATAAGCTGTTTAAAAGTTCTCTTTATCGAATTAATGTAATGAAAGCTGACAAAATATTCTGGTTTTCATCGGTTCAATCGAAAATGAGGGAAATACATCCAAAGAAATCGTTAAGTTTGTTGACACTGATCTTCCGGTCGATTAATCTTAATGAAGAAGAAATGAACGATTTCCATTACTGTTCTGACATACGCTCAGAATGGTTCCATACAGCGGATGATAACGAGCGGGAGAGACCTGAGTTAGCCGAGCAATGGCTAGTCTTCAGGCACCGAAGGAGCAAGCTGCTGCGCACCCGGCGCAGCGGTTAATCTCTCAGGTAAATGTACCATCGTTGGACGCAACTCTGGAGAGTGCGCGAACTGCGCCACCCAAGGGGTATATGATCAGTCAGCCTGGTGACCTTGTCTGCAATTGCAGGGCATGCACCTTGTCGTGAGACACTGCTGATCGTGAAACTCTCAGGTATCGAGGACAGAGAGAGGGCCTGTGGCCTTCTTCTGTCCTTTTTTGATGTCATCATTCAGTAATAAAGGAACATTATGGCATGGGATCTGGATGAAAATGACGAATACAATTGGAGGGTTATAAGGTGCGATTTAAAGATGTTTTCTCAATTATTGGTCCGTCGATGACGGGGCCTTCAAGTTCACATACAGCTGGAGCGGCAAGGTTAGGGAGAATTGCTCGACAGTGGCTAGGATGTACGCCAGATCGTGCCCGGTTGACACTATACGGTTCATTTGCTGACACGTATCAGGGGCACGGAACAGATCTGGCACTGATCGGCGGTTTGCTGGATTATGTCACAGACGATCCGCGTATTCCGGATGCAGAGCAATACGCAGAGGAAGCGGGCATGGAGGTTGAGTTTTATACAAGTGGCCTGCCTGCTCCTCATCCGAATACGGTCAAAATTGAGTTGTGGCATGAAGAACGTGCCTGCTCCTTGATTGGTGCATCTATTGGTGGTGGAAGCGTATCGGTGCATTCGATGAATGATTTTCGTGTTCAGATTAGTGGTGAGTTTCCGACACTCGTTCTGCGACATGCGGACAAAGCAGGAGTGCTTGCCTCGGTAACGTCCACGATCAGTTCATCCGGGGTTAACATCGGGTATATGCAGGTGGACCGCAAAGCCCGTGATGGCGAAGCGCTGACCGCGATGGAAATGGATGGTGTGCCTAATCCTGATATGCTCAAGCGCCTGAAGGAGCTGGATCATGTACTGGATATTCGTGTCATCGATTTGAAGAGAGGAGTTGATTCGGATGCGATTTAAACATTTACACGAACTGAATACGATCTGTACAGCGGAATCCAAAACGATTGCTCAGCTGATGATCGAGGAGCAAGTTCAGGAGACCAATACACCGGAAGCGGATGTTGTGAAGCAGATGTCTGAATATTATCAGGTGATGAAGGAAGCGGTACGTAAAGGGTTAACGGAAGATACAACATCACGCAGTGGATTAACGGGTGGAGACGGTAAAAGAATGGCCGAGTACATTCGCAAGGGTGAGACTTGCTCAGGAGATGCTTCCGCACTTGCCATGGCGTATGCCCTGTGTGTATCTGAAGTGAATGCCTCCATGGGGCGGATTGTGGCAACACCAACAGCCGGTTCCTGCGGCATTATCCCTGGTGTTTTTATTAGCTCACAGGAGCGATTTGGCTGGACGGACGAACATTTGGTGAACGGATTGTTCTGTGCGGGAGCGATTGGTTATGTTATTGCGAACAATTCATTTATCTCTGGTGCCGAGGGTGGCTGTCAGGCGGAAGTGGGTTCCGCGATTGGCATGGCTGCGGGTGCCATGGTTGAACTGCGTGGAGGTACACCGGAACAGGTCGTTCATGCGGTTGGCCTAGCATTAAAAAATACACTGGGCCTTATCTGCGATCCAGTTGCAGGCCTCGTTGAGATCCCGTGCATCGTCCGTAACGGACTGGGTGCAGTTACGGCGCTGGCTGCGGCTGACATGGCACTGGCCGGAGTGCGTAGTGCTATTCCGTCAGATGAAGTCATCGACGTTATGCTGGAAGTAGGCAGTGCGATGCCGAGCCGCCACCGGGAGACGGCCCAAGGCGGGTTGGCCCAGACACCAACGGGCCGTAAAATGATGCAAAAGCTGGCTAAACCGAAGGCAAAGCGTGCAGAGCCTGAGCAGGAGTCGAAGCCAGAGGATTCTGATACAATTACAAGTGGTACGGATAATGCTCAAGTGCACACGGACCCTCAGGCTTAATCTGAACGGGACCACTGAGATATAATCGGTGACATTATGATATATAACGGCGATATAAAAACAAGCGTCCGCGAACCCGAATTCAGGTTCTGCAGGACGCTTGTTTATGCTGCCAGATGAAGCGAAGATAGGCTACTTAGTTATGGCTCAGAAGTATGTGTATTATAACTCTAGTCCGGGCTCACAGACGTACTCAGTACGGCATATCCATACGCGGGCAGTTCAATGGCGAGTACGCCATCATCCTTGGCGGTACGATGGTTTCCACCGAATAGCTCGGTCCATTCCCCGTCACCCGCCTCCAGTTCGACAATAGCCGTCTCTTCGGATCGATTGAACAGAACCAGAATGCGTTCCTCCTCATTTTGCCGCTCAAATACCAGTTGGCTGCCATCGGTACGAGCCTGCAGGAAACGAACGGTGCCTTCTGCACGCAGGGCAGGATGAGCATGACGCAGGGAGATCAGTTTCTGATAAAAGTCGAACAGTTCTCGGTCCTGCTTCGCTTCATCCCATTCCATGCATTTACGGCAGCCCGGATCATGTTCGCCGTCCATGCCAATCTCGTCTCCGTAATAGATGCACGGCGCGCCCATGTAACTGAACTGGAATAATGCAGCCAGCTTCATCTTGCGCTGGTCTCCTTCACACAGCGTGAGCAGTCGTGGGGTATCGTGACTGTCCAGCAAGTTAAACGCCACTTCGCTGGCCTGAAGCGGATAACGGGATAATTGTCGACCGATGGAGTTCGCGAACTGTTCGGCGTGCATTGTATTTTTCACAAAGAAGGCATTTACGGCATCGGTAAACGGATAGTTCATGGACGCATCGAACTGGTCGCCTTGCAGCCAGGAGGAAGACTCGTTCCATACTTCGCCCAGAATGTAGGCATCCGGATTAGCGGCTTTGACCACACGGCGGAAATCACGCCAGAAGGCATCATCCACTTCGTCTGCAACATCCAGCCGCCATCCGTCCGCGCCCACTTCCTTGATCCAATACTCCGCAACCTTCAGCAGATAGTCCTTAACCTCGGCATTCTCTGTATTCAGCTTTGGCATGTGCGCTTCGAATCCGAAGGTCTCATACGTAGGAATGCCGTCCTTCACGTCCAGCGGGTATTCGTGTACATGGAACCAGTCCTTGTATTTGGATTGTTCTCCGTTCTTCTGCACATCTACAAACGGCGCAAACGTCTTCCCGGAATGGTTGAACACAGCATCCAGAAGTACGCGAATTCCACGTGCATGGCACAGCTCGACCAGTCGTTTCACGGTATCTGCGTCACCAAAATGGCGGTCTACCCGCAGGTAGTCTTCGGTATCGTATTTGTGATTGGTGGTAGCTTCAAAGATGGGGGTGAAGTAGATCGCATTAATGCCCAGATCACTGATGTAATCCAGATGGTCGATCACGCCCTGAAGGTCACCACCGAAGAAATTGAAGGGTGTCGGCTCGCCGCCCCACGGTTCCACCTTTTCCGGACTAATATCCGGGTTGCCGTTCGCGAATCGTTCAGGGAAAATCTGATAGAACACCGCATCCTTAACCCATGCAGGGGGTGTGAATACAGCTCCGGCATGAATATAAGGGAACTGGAACATGCGACCTGGATCGTCCGGTTCTTCTTCCTGGAAGTCCGTCTCGGTCATCCAGATCTGTTCGTCTCCGTTTTTCAGCAAAAAAGAGTACTTCAGTCGGTGGTAGGGAGGTTTCACCTCGCCCTCGAAGTAATCGAACATCGAGTCAGAAGTGAACTTTGTTAAGGGGACCAGCGCTTTGGTTGCATCCCACGTATATTTGTCTCCGGTCAGGGCATGTACCTCAGTCAGATCATTCTTTTTGGCGCGCAGGCGCAGATGGATTGTATCTTGGTCATAGGCATAGGCCCAGTTTCGTTTCGGTTGATGATAGATGGCTTCCAGCAGCATAATGAATTTCCTCCCGTCAGGTGTAGGTATAATATGTACTTGGTAGATTTGATTGATATAACATTCCCCACGTTAATGGATAAGCTATAATTAGAATGTGTGGTAACGTAAAGGAATTCAATATGGTTTCAACAAGATATGAATCCATCTGTTATAGACAGCTTTTATTATGATGATGCTCAGATATATCATTAACCCAATGGGGGCAGAAAGGAAACGACTATTCGAATGAAAACCAAACTGTTATATATTGAAGATGATACGGAAATTGCGACTTGGGTCAGAGCCGATCTGGAGGAGCGCGGTTATGAGGTGGTATGGCTCGGCAGTGGTGAAGGTGCAGCGGAGGCTGCTGTCGGTTGCTCACTCATTATTCTGGATGTCATGCTGCCCGGGCTGGATGGATTTACGGTGGGCCAGCGACTGAAAAAAGAACATCCCGCGGTGCCCATTGTCATGCTCTCGGCCAGAACGTCCATTGACGACAAGTTGCATGGTCTCGATTTTGCCGATGACTATGTAACAAAACCATTTCACCCCGATGAACTGGCTGCCCGGATTGAGGTCCAACTGCGTAAGGCGGGAACTGCGGTCTCATCGGATACAGCTCTGAAGCTGGATCATCTCTCCATCTATGAGAAGGATAACCGCATCGTCAATGAGGAGACGGGGGATGAGATTGTTTTATCGGGAAAACAGTTCCACATCTTCGCCTACCTGCTACGACATATGGGCATGATTCGAACCAAAGAGCAGATCTATGAAGCCGTCTGGAACGAGCCCTATCTGGATGGAGACAAGACTTTGATGGTACATATTCGACATCTACGTGAGAAGCTGGAACTTGATCCGGCCAATCCGGTAATTATTCAGACAGTCCGCGGTGTGGGATATCGCGTGAAGAAGCCATGATCCGGCGGTTCCGAGAACGGAAGACGATGAAGTCAGAACGGAAGGGAGAACGAAGCGCGGGTCAAAAGCAGTCTGGGCGGCGCAAGCTACGCTTCGGGCGGTCCTTGATGTCCAGATATATCATCCTGATTCTAGCGGCAGTATTATTCGTGCCCGTCGTTCTTCCGATTATATCCATCCTATATGTTGTCGTAGTGAATAATACGAATACGAATCAAGCAGCACCTTATGGTGACGTTACCCGGATTAGTAACCTCTGGTCGCGTGAAGCGAAGAACCTGGATGGTGCTTCGGATAAAGAGATTAAGGCCCGATTGGAGAAATTACATGGCTCGTATCCCAAATCTTCCATGTATCGTGTGAATGCGAGCGGTGAGACCCTCTTCATTATCGGTGGTGAGGATGTAACCATTCAGAAATCCACATCCCCGGATGGGAGAACAGACACGACTTTGAGATGGTCACTGGATTCCGGGCAAACCACAGAGACTCATATTCCAGCCTTATGGAATGTAAACAACACAATACAATTCATGAAAGAAGCTTCCTTTCGAGATCCGCTAACCGTAGTTACATACATCGGCGGAGGTGAAAAGGACAAGGGACAGGGCTTCATGATCATTGAAGTGCCGCGGTCACTTCTGCAAATGAATCAGAGTAACTGGCCGATGGAACTCTTGTATCTTGGTATCGTAATGACCCTCATCTTTCTGATCTTCATCATTATGTCGATTCTCTTCTTCGCACGCATTCGCAAACGACTTATTCGTTTGCAGACGGCCATGATGATCACAGGCAAGGAAGGCCTCCCGCTTCCGGTAGATATCCGCCGGTCAGACGAGATCGGTCAACTGGAGGAATCCTTCAATCAGATGGTGCATCAACTGTCCGATAGCCGTCACCGTGAACGCGAGGAGGAACAATTGCGCAAGCGTCTCATTGCGGGGCTTTCTCACGATCTGCGTACCCCGCTAACGGTGATTCGTGGACATATGCATGCTTTGCACAAGGAAGAGCTGAGCGAGCAAGGTGACCGTTCATTACATCGCATGGAAGCAAAGATGGAGGACCTCGGCGGGCTCATTGACAACATGTTATCCTACAATTTGCTCACGAGTGGGAAATATACACTGAAGCTGGTAGAGAAAGATATACTGCGGATCGTCAGGGAAACGGCGGCCGCCTGGTACCCGGTCTGGGAGAAAGAGCAATTTGAGATTGATATTGACCTGCCAGAGGAACCATTAATCTGGCATATGGATGAACAAGGCATGCGCCGTATTCTCGATAATCTGTTCCAGAACGTAATTCGTCATGCTGCCAGCGGGAAATATATTGGCATATCAACCCAGGAGATTCAGGGTGAGACGGCCATCATTATTCAGGATCGGGGTCCGGGAATGCAACCGAATTCCGACACAAAAGGCACAGGTTTAGGCTTATCCATTGTAGACCTGTTGATTCGTGAGATGGGTCTGCGCAAGCGGGTAGACAGTTCCGAGACGGGTGTCCAGACATATATCTACAGTGGTAAGGGGAAACAGGGAAACAACAAACCGCTGAAATAGCTTTTTTAAACTAAACTTAAACTAGAGACTACTTTGGCTTTAACCTTGGAAGGTTACGATAGTTCCGAGGTGATCATACAGTGAGTGAAAATATTATTCAAACGGCTAATCTATGGAAAACATACCGGGACCGTGCAGCGGTCCGTGAACTTGATCTGCATATTAAAAAGGGAGATATCTACGGCTTCCTCGGTCCCAACGGTGCCGGCAAAACAACAACGATTCGCATGCTTCTCGGCTTGATTAAACCAACCAAAGGCGTGATCCGTCTCTTCGACAAGGATATCCGCAAGGATCGCATGGATATCTTGCGCCGTGTGGGTTCCTTGGTCGAATACCCGTCCTATTACGGACATCTGAACGCAGTAGAGAATCTGGAAACTTTGCGTCGCATCATCAATGTACCCAAATCAAGAATTGCTGAAGTGCTGTCCATTGTAGATCTGACCAAGGATGCCAAACGTTCGGTGAAGGGGTACTCCCTTGGGATGAAGCAACGTCTGGGTATTGCCAGCGCTTTGTTGGGTGAACCGGAGTTGCTGATTCTGGACGAACCAACGAATGGGCTCGATCCGGCTGGTATTCAGGAGATTCGGGAACTGATCAAACGTATGCCTCTGGAACATGGCATTACCGTTCTGGTTTCCAGCCACTTGCTGAGTGAAGTCGAACAGATGGCAAGTCGTGTTGGTATTATCCGTGAAGGCAAGATGGTGCTTCAGGATACCATCGCAAGTCTGCATAGTCAGACGGGCAGCTCGATCCGGTTAACGGTTTCCGAGCCGGAAGAGGCTATGAAGCTGGCGAGAGAACAGGGACAATTTGGTCAGCAACAAGGTTCTGCATTAACGTTCCCTTATATGGATAACAGTTCAGTGGCACTGCTTGTGCGCCGATTAATTGAGCAGGATCATGATGTGTATCGTGTAGAGGAACAGCGTCAGTCGCTGGAAGATCTGTTCATGCGTGTCATTGGCGAGGGGGCTTCCATATGACCGGGCGTGCATTATCGTCAGACTGGCTCAAGATTCGGGGGAAAGGGATCTGGTTTCTTATCTTTCTGGCCCCTCTTGGATTGACAGCGATGCAGGCGCTTAATTTTGGCTTACGGTTGGACTATCTGAAAGAGCAGTATGCTGATAACCTGTGGGGCGGATTGTTGGGCAATGTAGTTGTCTTTGTACCGTTGTCCCTGATGCTGGGAGCAACCATTCTCAGCTCCATGATTGCTAATGTCGAGCATGAACAGGGATCGTGGAAACAGTTGTTAGCAATGCCGATTCCCAGACCAGCTGTATATTTGGCGAAGTTCTTGCTGGCTTGTCTGCTGCTGGTAATCTCCTGCCTGCTGCTAACCGCAGGCATTATAGGTCTGGGTCTGATCTTCGGATTCCATGCCAGTGAGATCCCTTGGACGCATGCCATTAAGCTGGGGCTGTTGCCTTTAGCTGGTGCGCTTCCCGTGTTGTCGTTGGAGTTATGGCTCACAATGGTGAATAAAAATCAGGCGCTTCCCGTCACTCTGGGAATTGTTCTCGCGATAACAGGCATGTTTGCGCTCAGTATCTCACCGTATTTTCCACTTGCTTGGGCACAGATGGCTTGGAATGGACCTAATCCATATCTGTATGCAGGCATGGGAGCAGGTCTGGGGCTCTTGATCCTGTTGTTGGGTATGGTGCATTTTAGCCGGAAGGATGTGGCCTGATATGAGCTTTGCGACAACGTATTTTCGAATTTTGTCTGCTGAGCGGTTGAAGATGGGCAAATCACCCATATGGCTCCTGATTCTGTTAAGTCCACTTATTGCACTGCTCATCGGACTGTTGTCCACTCCATCGGGGAATTGGCAGGTACTGATGGGCACCATGGTCTTCTTACACGGATTGCTCCTTTTGCCGATGCTGACTGGCGTGTTTACGTCCTTTGTCTGCCGTTTCGAACATGCGGGAGGAGGGTGGAAGCAGATGCTGGTTTTGCCGCTCACACGTTCAGGTGTATATGCTGGCAAACTGACGATTGTACTCATGCTTCTGGCGGGTACACAAGTGTTGTTGCTGATATCCATTTTGCTGGCAGGCATGATCCATGGCATTACGATGGAGATACCCTGGGGATTCCTGGTGGGCAAACTACTGCTTGGGTTGTTGGCCTGTGTACCCTTGGCTGCCCTGCAGATGTTCGTTTCATTGGTGTGGAGTAGCTTTGCCGCACCACTCGCACTGAATTTTGCACTGACCATACCGAATATTCTCATTGTAAACTCGGCGACGTATGGGCCGTATTATCCGTGGGCACAACCGATGATTCTGATGACACCCGTGGACGGCGCGGGTTTCGGAGCCTACAACGTGCCACTGATGACGATGCTGGCGGTCGTCGGAGGCAGTGCTGTTATTTTTATTGGAATCGGCATGATGTATTTTGCCAAAAAAGAAATCTGAATAATTAAATATATGCCTAGTTATCCTATGACCAAGATCCTCTTTTAAGCAAAACATGCAACGTTCTATTGTATGTGAGCTTGAGGGGATTTTTTTCTAATGTCTGACCCAACCATCATGAATGGTCAGTTCCCGAATGATTTTGGCCGGCGCTCCGGCTACAAGTGTATTCTCGGGTACATCTTTGGTCACCGTGCTTCCTGCTGCCACGACTGCATTTCTGCCAATAGTCACTCCCGGCAGAATGAGTGCACCTGTACCAATCCAGGCATTATCCTGAATCACAATCCGCTTGGCAGTCTGGCTCCCGTCATCCAGCGAGTCAATTCGGTGGTAGGCACTGTCGAATATGCTTGTTCGAGGACCAATCATGACGTTATTGCCGATGGTCACTTCAACGTTAGCGGCAATCCCCACACCTGCATTAATCATGACGTCATCACCAATGGTTAATCGTGCACCTTTGACCACAGTTAACTGGGTTCCCCAAGGTTTGCCTATGATGTTAAGTCGTTTTCCTACTTGCAAATCACCCAATTTATTCAGATAAACCTTACCCCTGATTCGTGGCAGTAGGCCCATTGAGGGCTGGATTTTACCAAAGATGGCTAAACCTCTTAGTTTACCGTAAGCAATTTTAACTCTGTTGGGCAGCATGATTCATCCGTCCTCTCCGTAGTCAAAAAACTTTTTTTAAAGATTATAGCCTTTACGATACAAAATGTATCGTAAAATTTTATATCGAGGCATCATAAGGGCGGATTATCTCTCTTTCTTTGAGAAACTTTGTTTCAGGCGGGGGGGGCGGGTTCATCCTCTCAACTCCCTAACGAATCCGAGGAGTCTTATTCAAGGATTTGAAGTGATCTCAGCAATCTAAGGAACCTGAGGCATGTTATATCCAATGAAACAACCGTTTGCAGCGTTTATCTCAGGAGATTATGGGGATTAACGTGTCTGGTTTTCCTTAAAATTTACAAAGGGCACATGGACGCCAAATAAGATGTCCTGAGTTCTTTAGAAAAGCGTGTAGCCATTCGCCAGAATCACCTGACTTGGATTGAACTTCAAGGTTGTCAGAGGCTAACATTGATCCTTGTATAACTTGTCTTTTCTTGAAGACGCTCCTAAGTGATATCGAAATTCCAAGTATTACCTCAAACATCATGTGAATTGAATCATAGATTGTAAGCAAAATGAGACGAGAATCTGGTAAAATAAAAAAAGCTGTTTCTAGGCAGGCTTACATGGTTATTCGAGGGTAGGCCCATTTTTGCAAGGGATAATTAATCCCTGCTGTTAGATGAAGATATTGGCTGAGAAAAGAGGGGTAAGCCTTGGATATTAATAAAACGGAAACCCTGAAGCGCATTATTTCTGAGGGAAGTTCTTACCAATCACTGTTTTTTAACCACCCGGATGCCATTTATGTAATGGACATCCATGGAAACTATATTGATGCTAATCCCTCGGTAGAGCGGATATCTGGGTATACACTGGATGACTTGATTCGTATGAATCAGAGTGAAATCTGTCCTCCGGACAGTGAAAATTCACGCAAAGAATATATTAAAGAGGTACTGGCTGGACGTTCAGTCAGTAATCCCATTACTTTTTATCATAAAGATGGTTCCCTGAAACAGGCAGAGATCACGTATGTGCCTATAACGGAGGGAAAAGAAGTTGTAGGAATCTATGGCATTGCCAAAGATGTTACCGATATCCTGGAAGTGCAACGTGAGCTTAAGGAGGCACAAGAGAAATATCAGGTGCTGGCTGACCATGCACAAGATCTGATTACAACTTGTGCTACGGATGGCGAGTTATTATACGTTTCCCCTTCCGTGTACACCTTACTGGGTTATAAGCCGGAGGAAGTCATAGGAAAGTCCTTCAAGGATTATTGTTATTCGGGAGATTATCCGGACCCTATGGATCTTTCCAAGATCGGCAATGGTTGCAAGATGCGTGTGTTGCACAAGAAGGGACATTATATCTGGATGGAGACATTGGCGAAACCTGTTGCTGGAGAGCGTGGCAAGAGTGTCCAGATTGTAAGCATCAGCAGGGATATTACCCAGCATAAGGATGCGGACAGACGTCTTCGGGAAAGCCGTCAGCGATACAGATCGTTGTTCGAACATAACCCGTCAGCTGTGTATTCATTGAATCTGGAAGGTAAATATAGCGCAGTGAACAGCAAACTGGTGCAAATGCTGGATATTCCGCGCAATAAGCTTATTGGCCAATCTTTTTTATCCAATCTGGATAAATGCGAAGTACAAAACGGCAAACATTATTTTGAAATGGTGAAACAAGGCGAACCGCAATATTATGAGACCCGAATTGTCAATTCAAGAGGTCGAAAGATTGAAGTGTCCGTTACAAATGTGCCCATTATTGTGGATAAGGAAATGGTAGGCGTCTATGGGATCGTGTCCGATATTACCGAGCGCAAGGAATATACGGAGCGGATTCAGGAGCTCAGCAAGCAACATGAGTTGATCCTCAACACGGTTACGGAAGGGATATATGGTTTGGATGCGGATGGAATCACCATGTTTATGAATCCTGCAGCAGCTTCGATGTTCGGTTATGAGGCGAAAGAATTCATTGGCAAAAACTCACATCCCATCATTCATCACACCCGTGCAGATGGAAGTCATTTTCCACAAGAAGAGTGTCCGATCCACATGACCGTGTTGGATGGACAGAGACGTTCAATCAAGGAAGATGTGTTCTGGCGTAAAGATGGCAGCAGCTTTCTGGTGCAGTATCAGGTGACGCCGATTATTGAACAGGGACAGATTCAGGGCGCGGTGGTTGTGTTCAATGATGTAACTGGCGAACGCGAAATTGTACGTGCCAAAGAAACAGCTGAGCTGGCAGCTCAGGCCAAGTCAGAATTTCTGTCGATGGTTAGCCATGAGATCCGGACACCGATGAACGGGATCGTGGGGATGACAGAATTGTTGATCGGTACCGATTTATCGGAAGAACAGCGTGAATATGCCGAGATTATTCGAGACAGCGGCGATGCTTTGCTGAACATCCTTAATGATATTTTGGACTTCAGTAAGCTGGAATCCGGGAAAATGGCACTGGCTTATGAACCATTCGCATTACGCAAGATGCTGGAACAGGTTGCTGAACTGTTTAAACCGCGTGCAGATGAGAAACATCTGGAGATCAGATATCGTCTCAATCCAAGCATCCCTGAGTTCATGGTCGGTGATGCCATACGTATCCGGCAGATTCTGGTGAACTTGGTTGGCAATGCGCTCAAGTTCACAGATCAGGGAAGCATTGATGTTAACGTGGATATTATTAAGGGCAGAAAGCCTGAAGACAGCGTTCTTGATTTTGCGGTGCAAGATACGGGAATTGGCATCCCGGCTGACAAGCTGGATCAGTTGTTTCAGTCCTTCTCTCAACTGCATCCGGTAATTAACCGGAAGTATGGTGGTACCGGACTGGGACTGGTCATCTCCAAGCGACTCGTGGAGATCATGGGAGGCAGTATCAGTGTCGAGAGTATAGAAGGGGAAGGCTCAACCTTCCGGTTTGCTGTTCCTGCGGCGAGTGTAGATGCTTCAGCAGAACAGACAGTAAGTCAGTTCCATCATGATCGCACACGTCAGAGTGACAAGGTCGCCATGCGTATTCTGGTGGCGGAGGATCATCCGGTAAACCGGAAGATTTTACGAGAATATCTGGAGAAGCTCGGATACCACGCAGATGTATGTACCAATGGTGTGGAGGCAATTGATGCCATCTCTCAGAATGCTTATGATATTGTTCTGATGGATATTCATATGCCTGTGATGGATGGATTGAAGGCGACAGACCTGTTACACCGCCTAATTCCACAGGATCGCATACCTCCAATCATCGCAGTTACAGGCAATGCCAAACGTGAAGACAAGGAAGCTTGTCTGGAGATTGGTATGCGTGATTTTATTAGCAAACCGGTCATGCTAAGTGAGTTGAAGCGGGTGTTACAGCAATGGGGACCAAGGGACGAACCTCAACTTGCACCGAATTGAACAACTACTCAAATCAATTTCATAACTCATTAAAATAGATTTCTGTATGTAACTAAATATAGACGAAATGAACCGTTTTGATCTCTATCTAGCCTTGATTAAAGCAGCTGAAGGTATTATGAAGTTGATTCATCTGGCTGTGAAAAATAATAAACGCAAACATGCCAATAAGACTCCTCGCATGGAGTATTATTGGCATGTTTGCGTTGGCAGGCTTTTGAAGTTGAGCCGAAGCATACAAAGTGGAGTTGTATACGAGTGGCTTATACCAATGTCAGACGATTGATGTTACCTGATAGGATTTCACAGGAATTATTGAATTTCTCACGTTCCGTTGCATCCAGATTCAATTCGATAATCTCTTGAATACCATTGCCACCGATGATTGCAGGAACACCGACGCAAACGTTGTGCTGGTCGTACTCTCCGTCCAGAATGGCCGATACGGCGATGATTTTGTGTTCGTCATTGAGGATGGAACGAGTGATATGTGCGAGAGCATTGCCGATCCCGAATTGGGTAGAGCCTTTGCGAGTGAAGATCTCCCAGCCCGCATCTTTCGTTTTGCGTGCAATATCGTCTAGATCCAGATGTTTGAAGCGCTCCTTGTGCTGATCCATAATGTGCATAATCGGTTTGCCACCGATGGTCACATGGGACCAGGCTACGAACTGGGATTCTCCATGCTCCCCGAGAGCATAACCATGCACACTGCGTGGATCGATGGAGAAGACTTCAGATAGCAGCGTTTTGAGTCGTGAAGAATCAATGGACGTGCCTGTGCCGATGACATGCTCACGCGGAAGACCTGATAACTTCCATACCATATAAGTTACTATGTCAACCGGATTGGCAGCGACGACAAAAATCCCGTTAAATCCACTGTTCATGATCGGGACCACGATGTCTTTGGCAATCGATTCCGCTTCCTCCAGAATATCCAGCCGTGTCTGTCCTGGCTTGGGATTCGCCCCGGCAGTTAAGATAATCACATCCATATTGCCACAATCGGCGTACGTGCCTGCATATACCTTGGTGCGGTTATGTGTGAAGTCCATACAATGGGAAAAATCCAATGCCTGAGCTACAGCACGGTCATACGTCCGGTCCACCATCATAATTTCCCTGCAAATTGATTGATTAATCATGGAATACGCACAACTCGAACCGACAAGACCCGCCCCGATCACCGCTACTTTGCCTGATTTGCCTAACACTGCCGTTCAGCCCCCATTTAGATTGATATTTATTCTTCAATTACGCGTCCTATGTTAAGTATAGTCCTTTATTTTATGCTGGAATCCACTTCTACGTTACATAAGATAACACATAGAAAAGCTGTACAGCAATGATATCCGCTATCGCGGGAGCGTATTGGAGTAAATGAGTTAACAAAATTGACATGAATAATTCTTAATCATATGATTTGACGGCGTTTGCACCTGTGTCATTCGACATGACAGCATTCATGCTCGTTGTCGGATTGGGTATTATTTGTGCAGATCATATACCTGACAAAACTTCTTATTAATCCGCAGAAACAGAACAAAACCGCCAAAGGGATCTGCCGAGAAGTTGACGAATACATACGGACAAGCAAAAGATAAACATACTTGATCCATGAGACAGGTTGCCCCGATCCGATGACGGTTCCATAAAGGAACGCTGAAGCCATAATGTTTTTATCCAAGAATCAATTTCATAACTCACTAAAGTTATATGAAATTGATTCCCAAAAGACTTCATTCCGGGAGGGAATTAATGATGATTGAAGAAGCAGGAGCAACGACGGAAACGGCCAAGAGCCTGGGCATAGGTGCCAGTACTCTTCGTAAATATGCGGCGGCACTGGAAGAACAGGGATACCGGTTCGAACGGTCCGCCAACAAATCCAGACTATTCAAGTCCGACGACATTGAGTGCATTGAACGCCTGATGACTGAACTCAGAGAGCATAATCTACCCCTGGCTGATGCTGTGGTGACTGTATTGGCTCCTGAAGCACCTGTAGCTGTAGTAGAAGTAGATGTACCGGTGGTGGGAGTTGAAGGTCTGTCAGAGACGGAATGTGCAGCGACATCAATGTCAATCGTATTCCCTGAAGAACCTGAAATAATGGGTAATCTGAGATCCTATGAAGGTCTGGGGCAACTGGTAAGTGAGGTGACTTATGGTGCTGTAGAACAACAGCAGGATGATCGGGTACAATTGCTGCAACAGCGGGTTGATGAACTGGAGCTGGCGCTTCAGCATCTGGCTGATACACATATGGCTCTTCAGGAACAGATGGAAAAACAGCGTCTATGGATGAACGAGAAGCTGGAAGAGGAGCGGGATCGTGAACTCGTAACCAATCTGCGCAGTTTCCAGGGAAGAAAACGCAAACCAAAAGGAGTATCCCTGCGTATGTTGTTTGGGTTCCTGCCCAAGAAACATAAGGAAGCTTGAATGACAGGCTCTTGCTCATCGTGATTTTGCATAATCGGCCTGATATAATAAGCTCCATACAACATGAAGACTGGCAACGAACTGCTCAGTATAGATAAAGACTGAGTGGATCAGGAAGCTGGCGTGGGAGGATCTGTGGAGCTGCGACGAATTGGGCAAAGATTGCTCGGACTATGGACGGATCGTCCTCGGCGAGAAGGCACGACCATTGCTGAGCGTTATACAATACAGGAATTGCTGGGTATGGGGAGTTATGGGCTGACATACCTGTGTACAGATGACCAGAACGGCAAGGAAGTGGCGTTGAAGGAGTCCAAACCTAGCAAGGGCAGACTCTCTGCACACCTGTTGGAGCGGGAGGCGGACGTGATGAGACTTCTGCATCATCCGGCAATCCCTGATCTATTGGATGTGTTCACATCCGGGAGACGAAGTTATATCGTTACCGAGTATATTCGTGGACAGACGCTGGAAGATTGCATATTTGAGCAAGGTCTTCGATATACGGAGCGGGAATGTCTGGAATTGGCAGGTCAACTGCTGGCTCCGGTGGCTCATGTACATGAGCAGGGATATATTCATGGAGATGTGCGGATTCCCAATGTTATTTTACGTGAAGGGACGGTGCATCTGATTGATTTTGGCCTGGCGAGACGCTTGGGGGAGCCGTTGTTGCCGGAGCTAAAGCAACGTATGCGTGAAGTCCCTGAGCCTGAAGATGAACCGGCTACACCGGATCATGATCTGCAGGATATCGGCCACTTTCTTCTCTTTATGCTGTATTCGGCTTATGAGCCAGAGAAGGGCCGTGAACCCGCCAGTTGGCAGGAGGAACTGAAGCTTACGCCGGAATTGCACCAGATGCTGGAGCGACTCCTTGGACTCCGGCCAAGTTATGAGGGTGGGGCGACAGAGTTACAGGCAGAGATTGAGAAGGTGTTGCTGAAATTACAATGAAATAAGCTTTATAGGCGGACCTATATTTGTTATCCGTGACCTCTTCGTATGATATCTATAGGGGTCTTTTTCCTTTTTACTATATGGAAACAATAAAGGGGTGTTCTGTTATCCGTATTTACGGCTAATAGAACACCCCTTTATTACATATTCATTTATTGTAGCGTCTAATAAGCAGGTGTAATCATTGCTCTTTAAAAGCAGTCGTGCGAGCCGCTTAGCTGGAGCTATATTTCCTGCTTTTGTAATACCCGGAGCCACTACGACTGTCCCGGTATTTCACATCCGAAGAAGAATAGCGCTTGTAGGAGCGCTTGCCTGAGGAACTGCTGTGACGTTTATAGGAGCGCCTGTCGGAGGAGCTATGACGTTTGCGGTGAGATGAGGATTTGGAATCGATAAGTTTGCCGATAATCTTCTTGAACATGAGCTTTCACCCTTTCGACTTCAACTGTTTTAAGCATATACGTGGTCAGATATGGAGGGGTTTCGATTTTTTCATGGATAATTGTATTCATTGGACAGGAGCTTGGCGTATAATAGGATGTTGCTGATTGCACGGAATTTTTTATTTTGAGCGTTTAGCGTTACAATAGAGGACAGGATAAGATTTTAACGGACAGGAGTAGTTATTATGATTACATTAAAGACCAAAGAACAGATTGAATATATGAAAAAAGCCGGAGAAATTCTCGCCGCATGCCATAGAGAAATTGCAAAGATGATTCGTCCAGGCATTACGACACAGGAGATCGACCAGTTTGCAGAAGCTTTTATGAAGAAAAATGGCGCTACGCCGGAACAAAAGGGATATAACGGATACCAATATGCGACATGTGCGTCGGTTAATGATGTGATCTGTCACGGGTTTCCGGGAAAATATGCACTGAAAGACGGCGATATCGTTACCATCGACATGGTGGTTAATCTAAATGGCTGGCTGGCGGATTCGGCTTGGTCATATGCCGTAGGTGAAGTGACTCCGGAAGCACAACATCTGCTGGATGTAACCAAAAAATCTCTTTACAAAGGCATCGAACTTGCCGTGGTGGGCAACCGGATCGGAGATATCTCCAATGCGATTCAAGTGTATGCAGAAGGTGAAGGCCTATCGGTTGTGCGTGAGTTTATTGGACACGGTATTGGTGAGAAGATGCATGAGGAACCACAAGTCCCTCATTACGGTCCGCCTCATCGGGGTCCGCGTCTCAAGGAGGGCATGGTTATTACGATCGAACCGATGCTGAATATTGGTACGTTCCGAAGTAAGCTGGATTCAGATGGATGGACTGCTCGTACTATGGATGGAAGTCTATCAGCCCAGTATGAACATACGATTGCGATTACGGCGGATGGTCCAGTGATTTTGACAGCACAATAATAGCCAAAAGCAGCTACAATGTGACGATATTTGCATATTTCAAGGCGGCCCACGTTTGTGAACCGCCTGTTTCGGTTTAAACTATTAAGAAGTGATAACACAGAGCCAGTGGTAAGTGATCTCAGCTGACAAGGGTTAACCTTGCGTCCACTTGGCAACAAGGAGGTAATTTTGGTGTCTTTAAATAAACAGATCGTACTTGCTTCTCGTCCCGAAGGTGCCCCTTCCAGAGAGAACTTCAACTTCATTGATGCACCTCTTCCTGAACCGGAAGCTGGGCAAGTCCTGGTACGTACATTATATTTGTCGGTTGATCCATACATGCGGGGCCGCATGAAAGACACAAAATCCTATGCTGCACCTTACGCGTTAAATGAAGTGATTAAGGGTGGGGCCATTGGACAGGTTGTGGAATCTTCGGAACCGAATCTGCGCAAAGGTGACCTCGTATCCGGTATGTGGGGCTGGCAGCAATATGCCGCAGTGAACACGGCCGATCTTTCGCTAATTGATACCGAAGAAGCACCAATCACGGCTTACCTGGGTGCGCTGGGCCTGACGGGTCTGACGGCTTATTTTGGTATGGAGGACATCGGCAAACCGAAGGACGGCGAAACGGTTGTTGTATCGGGAGCAGCCGGAGCGGTAGGCATGATTGCAGGTCAGATTGGTAAGATTGTGGGAGCACGCGTGGTTGGTATTGCAGGCTCTGATGAGAAATGCGCTTATTTGAAAGAAAAGCTGGGCTTCGACGTGGTGTTGAACTACAAGAAGGAGCAGGATATGTCAGCGGCCATTGAACGGGCTTGCCCAGATGGTGTAGACGTCTACTTTGACAATGTGGGCGGGGACATCTCGGATGCAGTCTTGCGCCACATCAATCGGAATGCACGTATTCCGTTATGCGGTCAGATCTCGTCTTATAATCTGGAGAAGCCGGATATCGGGATGCGACCACAGACGTTGCTGTTAACAAACACAGCATTAATGAAAGGTTTCCTGCTGGGTGACTATACGAAATCCTTCAAGGAAGGCCGCGCCAAGTTGGCGAAATGGATCAAGGAAGGTCATCTCCAGTATGAAGAAAACATTGTGGACGGGTTTGAACAGACGCCTGAAGCTTTTATGGGCCTCTTCTCTGGAGATAATCTGGGCAAGCAGTTGGTTAAGGTTGCAGATCCGGAATAGATATCGAACGATGTACATGTACAATTAGGTTGAAAACGAAAAGACACGTTCTGCACACCAAGGGTGCGGCAGAACGTGTCTTTTTTATCTGTAAATCTGTGCGTGGTCTATGTAGGGTGACTAGTGTTCGGCGACCAGCACTTCTTTGTAGTGTTTGTACATATATACACGCCAGCGTACAATCATGCCAAAAGCCAGCAGGAAGAACAATCCACCTGTTTGCGGAATACTTACATATCGCTGAATGACTTCATGCAGGATCAGGCGTACGGCCAGCAATCCAAGCAAGATAAAAGCAAAGCTGCGAGAACGTGTTGCAAAAATTTCTTCACCTACTCGTTCAAACCGTGTACTGCGAATGAGGGGATAGGAGAAGAGGAACCAGCCCACCAGAAACGCAATGAATGCCCAGAGTAGAGGAACATGTGTCTCCGGTACAACAAACATGAGAAATCCTGTGCTCATGCCGAGCGGAGGAATAAGGATTTTGCGAATGGTCACCGGTCTGTGACTGGCTTTCATGCGGATGAAGATGGCAAGCAGTGCCATGACGAGCATGCCCACGGTTGCTCCGATTTGCAGGTAGTACGGACTGATTTGAGCCACGTAGAACTCCCTCTTTCTGGAATAATATGTTATCCGGAGATCCGGAACCCAGTACGAATTGCCGGAATTTTCAGTTCCTATTATATCACAAACGCAGAAAGCCGATAGAAAGCTTAGTGTATCATATACCCGATATGTATTCACAGGGTGTATTTGAAAATTTTGTATTATTGTGCCCGTTGTAAGGCTGTTTATTCGATTAAGGGGAAATCATGCAATGATTGGACAACAATGGATGTATATCATACTTATCGGCTCACATCATAGAGGGTGGCTTGTGGGTAATACAGATTGGTTAGTACATGTGGTCAGCCTTGTATGTGCAAGTGTACTAGCTTTTTTGCTGGTTATCTACGGTTACATCTTATGGATGAAATATAGCAGTAGGCGCAGGGAAAAGGTTAAGACGGCACTGATGCATGAATTACTTGCAGAAGGTTCATTTCTACAGCGGTACCTGAACGAGGGAGAAATTGGCGTAAACTTATTGAATATGAGTGGAGATCAACAGATCGTTTTGCAGCAATTGTTATTGCAACGGCTCGCTCAAGGTCCCGCAGAGCATGAGATTTTGCGAATTCGTCTGTTATCTTGGCAAGTCTTTGGAAGCTCATACCGATTGGTTTTGAAGACGGGAAAGTGGAGTGAACGGGTTAACACGTTGTTATATATTGAACAGTTTCATATGGTGGAGCTTCTGCCCAGGTTAGAGGATATGCTGCGGGTTACTTCCTGTACGCCGCTTGAACGTTTCATCATTTTACGCATATATGCCAGAACCGGTTATTTCAGAATCGTTAAGGAATTGTTGCGTGAGCAATATGTATGGTCCGATTCGCAGGTTCTGCAGATTCTGCTGTTGCTTACCGATTCATCCTGGACACGTTTGAAGGATCATTTCAAGGATGTATCTTATCAAGTCCAGTGTAATATCGTCCAAGCCATTCGTATTCGGGATGACCAGACGGAGGGTGCTGTTGTTCTACTGGAGAAGCTCATTCTTGGAGAGGATGCATTGCTGCGTACCAATGCGTATCAGGCATTGGCTCAAGTGGGCAGAGGTCGTGAAGATTTGCTGAAGGGGCTATTGCTGGTATGGAACGAATCTGGTGAGGAGAGGCAACGCACTGAAAGACTAACAGTGACCCAGCTTATGGGTACTATTCATGCGGATGCTTTTATTCCTAGACTGAAGGTGATGATGGGTGATCCTTCCTTTCAGATCCGACAGGAAGCTGCGAATTCCCTTGCCCGGTACGAGCAGGGAATTGACGAACTTCGGGATACGGCTGTAAACCATCCGGATAGATATGCAAGGCAGATAGCGGAAGAAACGCTGGAAAGGATGCAGTATGGACGAAAGATGGATTGAGATGCTGCGGAGTTTTGTTTTAGCATGTTACGAGGGTATATTTATCTATCTGGTGTTAGCGATTGTGATGTGCAGTGTTCTGGTAGTTGCTGCCGCTCGTACATTGATCCTGAGAAGGGATCTGGACCCGCTGCAATATCATGAGATGTTGGATGAAGAATTGGCTCCGGCGGTATCTTTGCTTGTCCCGATGCGTAATAGCGAGGATACGATCGTACAGCGAATTAACTGTCTATTGGATATTCAATATGCACGTTATGAAGTTATTATCATTAATGATGGATCAGAGGATGCAACAATGCCGCGGTTAATGGCAACCTATGATCTGATGCCCATTCGGAGTAAAGTTCATTACTCGGGACTCGTCCAGGAGACGGCTCAGATTAAATGTGTCTACCAATCCAGGCTGCATCATCGTCTGATTGTGATCGATAAGGCGTATGGAGGACGAATGGACTCCTTGAATGCAGGTCTAAATATCTCGCAATATCCTTATATCGCCTCTGTTGGACCCCGGACATTTCTGGAACGGGATGCATTGGTGAAGATTATGAAACCCGTTATGGATGCTCTCCCAGGAGAAGAGGTCGTTGCTTGTAGTGGACGATTAGATCTTATGGCCCCCAGAAATACGGCTCATACAGATTTAACGGAAAACAGCACAAGACTTACGGACAGTACGTTGCATGTAATGCAGACCATTGAATACGTGCGTGCTTTTTTGATTGGTGGTGTGGGACTTGTTCGTTACAATATTAATGTGCTTTTATTTACGGCCCAAGTATTCGGTGTATTCAAAAAGAACCGGGTGTTGGAAGTTGGGGGTTACAAGCGCGACGACCAGGTCGCTCACATGGAACTGGTGATGCGGTTACAGAAACATATGAAGCGGATCAAGGAACGTGGCCGTATTATATATATTCCCGATCCGATCTGCAGGGTAGAAGTACCCGGTACATGGCGTCAACTGTGTAGACAGCGTATCGGTTGGCACATGCAGCTTGCAAGCAGTCTATGGACTCAGCGGAGCATGATCTTCAATCCGGCCTATGGCTGGATGGGGATGGTATCCATCCCGTATTTTATTCTGATCGAATTGTTGGGACCTGTGATGGAACTGGGAGCGATTTTGTTGTTCATTGCAGGCATAGGGCTACAGTTGGTGGATATCAACCTATGCATCATTCTCGCTCTGCTGCTGACGCTCTATGGTTCACTGTTGTCCGCTGGTATGGTAATGTTCGAAGTATGGTGTTCACGCAAAGCGTACACGTCCAGAGCAGTGACGCGTCTGTTATTGTATGCTTGTTCGGAGACGTTCTGGTTCAGACCGCTGAACAATATATTCCGTATGTTTGGCATTTTGCAGGCTATGGGATTGAGGAAGGAAAAGGAGAAGGAGATCAGGAATGGATTGGGGTAATCTAACGGCAATCCTGGTAATACCTTGGAACAGAGCAAGGAGGAAGACGCTTCATGAAAAAAAGTTACAGGCCAGCCACGATGTGGACGCTGGCTTGTTTTACAGTGGTATCGGTGGTGCTGGTTGTCCCCTGGATTATGTGGCAATCCCAGGCCCCTGTTCCACTGAACATCATGATTATTGACAAGAGCAGACCGGACTTGTCCTATCAGGGGCACAAGGGGTTGGTCTGGCTTTTGAATCAACAGAAAATTGTACAGCACACAGGGGAATACTACTCGTATGAAGAGGATTATTACGGCTATGATCTTCAGGACGGGCTTCCACGAATGAAACAACTTCTGCCTGATGAGGTGACAGACACGGATCTGATCTATCTGACGGCAAATCGGAGCAGTCTGTCTGCACACAAGAATGAACGGAAACAAGACGGAATATATGAAGGATTAACGATATATGATGCGCAGAAGATTCGCGAGGCTGCGTATAAAGGGGTAACGATTGTCGCCGAATACAGTGCATTGGCGAATACGGCTTCGAAGATGACCAAGGAGCAGCTGTATCCCATCTTGGGAGTGAACAGCACTGGATGGCAAGGTAAATCGGTATCTAATCTGCAAAGTATAGAAGAAGTCCCCCGGTGGGTTCGGGCGAATTATGAGCAGCGGGAGAAGAAGAAATGGTCATATTCCGGAGCGGGTATGCTGCTGATACATATGGATGGACAAGTCATGGTACTGGAGAAAGGTCCGGATGTGAAGACAGGAAATGTACAAGTTGCATTTACACCGGAAGGCAGCGATTGGAGCGGTATAACCCAGGATATACATTACAATGGCTGGTTCGATATCATTTTGCCGCAACAGCAGGATTCCATATTGGCTTGGTATAAGACGGATTTGACGAAGGAAGGCGAGCAGAAGCTGGTGGGTGCAGGAATTCCCGCGGAATTTGCTGCACTTGTCCGATATGACGACTATAATCGGTCCTATTACATGGCAGGGTCCTTCGGAGAGATGAAGCATTATTCTTTCTGGCGCCGAATCAAAGGATGGGAGGTCGTCCGGTCCAAGCTTACGCCCGATCAGAAAGATATTCCGGACATGTTCTACTGGAAGGTGTACGTGCCCGTGATGAAGCATATTTTAAATGAAGTGCAGGATGGACGGCAGCAATGGCCATAGATAGGCTATCGAGAACTTTTCGATGGAAAGAGGGAAGCTAAAGTCCATTCCACCTTTCGAGAGGAACGGGAGATGTACATAATAGAGAAGTGCGTCGTTGTGAGCGGCAAAAGTGTGGTTGAGAGACAGGGTACCCGCATAATCAATGCAATTTGGAGCATGAACACTCCGTATTTAGAGTCCATAACACAATGTGAGTCTGGACGTGTGCCGCTATGATGAGTGGACGAGTGTCTATGACAAGGTGATCTGAAGCACTGTACGTAGCAAATTCTAACGAACTCAGCACCTCTTATTTGGCCTAATTTGGTAGGTTGGTAAATATAACGAATCACAGACACGTTAAATGACGGAATATACTCATTATTCCTGTCCCGCTGCCAGTTTTCTGCGAAATAGGACGTGTGGAGTTCGTTAGATTTCAGTTAGTCAGTGAGCAATGTGTGGAAGGGTAACGTAAAAAGGACTGCAGATCCTCTGCAGTCCTTTTCACGATGCAATACGTGCCATACTAGTCCTGGTGAAGATGCCGGAGTCCGTGCAGGAAGGCGGATACGGTTAGACGCAGACTTTCGTCCGGATCAAAGTTCATGCCGAAGCCGCCTTGTGCCTCAATGGAGGCAAATCCATGGCAGAGGCTGCGCAAACCACGAACGGCGTGTAATGCTTCCGCTTCGGTTAGTGGGTAGGGTTGCAAGCTGTGCAGCAGCAACTCCAGCGTGGCTGTGCTGGCTGCGGCGAGCTGTGGCTCTTCGCGATCAGGGGCATGAAATGAGGCTTCATACAGCCCGGGGTGCTCGCGGACGAAGCCAATGTATGCCGCAGCGATGGCCTGAATGGCATCGTCGCCTGTGCGGTCAGCGGTAGCCGCGGTTAATGCGCGGCTGAGCTGTTGTACGGACATCAGCGCCATTTCCTGGCGAAGCCCGGGAAGTCCGCTGATGTGGTTGTAGAGCGATGGCGAGCGCACATCCAGCCGCTGTGCCAACGCGGCCAGTGTCAGCGCCTGAAAGCCGTCGCTGTCAGCAAGCTGGGCCGCGGCGCTGAGCAGAGCGCCGCGATCCAGCCCTTGCCGGGGGCTCATAGTTGCCCCCCGGCAAGATCAAACCGCTGCTGTGCATCAGCGGTAGACGCGCGCATGGCGGCCGCGGGCTGGCGTAGCATCAGTCCGTGGCCTACAGCCAGCACGGACGGTTCCAGCTCCGCCAGGCGCTTCGCGCTGGCCAGAGCCGCTTCGCGGTTCCACGTCGCCAGCGCGGGGAACGGGAAGAGCGGGCGCACGCGGCCGGATACGGCAAGGCCGCCTTGCAGCTGGTACGCGTCGCCAGCGATGAGCACGCGGCTGCGCGTATCCATGAAGGACATATGCCCCGGCGTATGTCCTGGTGAGGCAATGGCGACCAGTGAACCAATCTGGTCACTGTCATCCAGCAAGTGGTTTGGCTGGGTGCGCACCGCTTTGGGCTTAGGCACCCCGCCGCGTATCGGGGTTTGTGGCTCACCGGGGAGAAGGGAAGTATCACCCGCCAATAGACGGGCATCCCGTCTGGAGATGAAGACCTCGGCTTGAGGCAGTGCTTCTGTGAGATGATCCAATGCACCAATATGGTCGCTATGCGCGTGAGTCAGAATGATCTTGGTAATGGGCTTCCCAAGGGACTGGGCAGTTGCCAAAATCCCTTTAAGACTGAATGGTATTCCGGCATCAATCAGGGTTAATCCATCTTCCTCTTCAACCAGGTATACGTTCACAGGGAAGAGTCTTGGAAAAAATGTAACTTGAACGACATCAAATTCTCGGGTAATACGCATCGTTAAACCCTCCTTAAAACTAATGGTATTAGTATAATAACTAATGGGATTAGTTTTAGCAATACCTGTTGTTCATTTTATTTAAATAAAAAAAATTTAAAATAATGATGCACTTTACAAAAAAAGCGTTTTCAAATTGAAGATTACCGATTATAATAATCACGTAAGCCCTTTCATATGTCTATCTTATTGGAGCCCTTCGCGTAGCGGAAGGCTCACTTTTTTGTTCTTTTTGGATTAAAATGAAGACGGGATGTTAATCCTAGCTTAATTATGTTTATGAGCTGTAAGTATTGGTATATCAGGAAAAATCACGTTTGATCTCCATGCTGGGTGAAAGTTGACAAACATAACTGTTATTCATATAATGACAGTTATACTTACCTTGGGTTGGAGTTCATCGGTGTTGTAAGCCGGGAAGGAGTAAGTTATGAACAGCGAATTTACCATAGCGGTGCATTGTCTTGTTTTTCTGTCGATGAGAGATGAGTGTATGGCCAATAGTGAAGATTTGTCCCAGAGTGTGGGTACACACCCGGCCAGAGTCCGTAAGGTACTTAGTGTTCTGCGCAAGCATGGTTACCTGACGACCAAGGAAGGTGCTCATGGTGGGTACTTGCTTAGCCGTCCAAGTGAAGAGATCAAGCTGGGAGAATTGTACAGACTGGTAGCTGGTGGTTCACTCGGTCCCAACTGGTGCTCAGGGGAGTCCGGTTCATCGTGCGTGGTATCTTCCAATATGCAGGATGTGATGGGGAACATCTATAACGGAGGCGAAGAGGCGCTCAGCGCTTATTTTGACCGTATATCTATTCAAGATGTGAAAGAGCGCATAGGTCATGGGGAAGGGATAACCTTGTCGCTGAATGGATTGCCTGCAAAGGAGAAGTCCTGACGGAGTCCACAACGAATGCTCCTTCATGACATGGCTTTGGTTTAGTCAGGCGTGGTGGACAAGTTATGGTATTGGCGTGTGCTCCGGTGAAAGATCCATTGATGTTCTCAGGCGATTCCGGGCATAACGTGAACACAGATGGGGAGAGATCGTCTGCGCTGATGTTATTTTCGGAAGGCAAATCCTTGATAGAGTATAATTCAAGATCACCTTGCGAAAGTAAAGAAGTATAAACAATTTAGATTCTGGGGAGTGGAACACATGTCAGGCATTGAAAAAAATGAAACACTTCGCGTTATTAGCGAACGCCATGCTGTCAAAAAGTACGAAAAAGGGTTTGAATTGCCTGAAGCTGATCTCAATGCGATTCTGACAGCAGCTGCGGAAGCACCATCTTCATGGAACCTGCAACACTGGAGATTCCTCGTAATTGAATCCGAAGCAGACAAAGCGAAATTGCTGCCAGTTGCTTATGGTCAAAGTCAGATCGTGGAAAGTTCAGTTACGATTGCTGTTCTTGGAGATTTGGAAGCAAACCGTAACACCGTAATCTACGATCAAGCTGTTGAAGCAGGCGCACTGACTGCTGAGGTTCGTGACGCATTGGTTGGACAGATCAACGGTGCTTACCAAAGTCCGCAAATCGCTCGCGATGAAGCGATCCGCAATGCATCTTTTGCTTCCCAAAATATTATGCTTGCTGCACGCTCCCTGGGTTACGATACATGTCCAATCGGTGGATATAATCCACAAAAACTGATCGAAACATTCAACATTCCTGCACGATTTGTGCCAACGTTGTTGATTACTGTAGGTAAAGCTGCACAGCCAGCTCGCCCGTCAGGACGTTTGCCGTTGTCTGAGGTTGTTGTTAAAGGTTCTTTCTAAGTTAGAAAGTTAAATCTGATGATTTTGCATCAGTGATATAAGTATAATTCAAACAGCCGCACTTTCCTGTTGAGGGAAGGTGCGGCTGTTTGGCATATGGAGGTTGTATGGAAAAGTCCACTAACGATGACTCCAATCGAGCGGATTCACCATTCAATTGAGTTCTTACTTCCACCATGAAAAGATTACTTCTCAGGTGTTTCCGGGATTTGTGGTGCATGGAACGATTCCATGTACTCGATTGCGTTATACATCATCACTGCTGCTTCGGCACGAGTAATCGTTTGTTTGGGATTAAAGTTTCCGTCGGCATCCAGTTCATTGATTTTGAGAACGAGTGAACGTTGAATGGCACCTTGATACTCTGGAGTAAGTTGCTGTTCGTCGGTAATGTCCACAGGTTTGATATTAATCATCGGCAGACCGCCTTTGGCCTCGATGCCTTGCATCAGGAACAGGGTGAATTGTTCACGAGTAAGCGGTTTGGACGGATCGATATCCTGTGACATCTGAATGCCATTATATTGTGCGCGGATAAATGCATCACTGTACCATACGCCATCTTTTACTTGAGAGAAGTGGTCACTTGGTAGCGGCTGTTTGATAAAACGAATCGTGTCCAGGTTCAGATTCAGTCCGTCCGCAATCAGTTGAATGCCCTGAGCTGTATTTAACTCCAGTTCGGGTTTGAACAAGCTGTCGCTCACACCTTTGATGAATCCATCCTTATGGAGAGATTCGATTTTGTCTGCTCCTGCGATACCTTGAATATCCGTGAATTGGACCTGCGCAGCGCTGATCGGGCCTGCACTTAGAGACAGCGTGAGCAGAGCTCCTGCAGTTAATGTAGCAAGTATATTTTTTTTCATGATAGGTTCGCCTCACTTTTCCAGGGATGATCCCTTTATATAAAAGTTATTTGCTCCTATAGACGACCCTTCTGTTCAAAAGGTTGCTGCAATTTTCCAACTGAATTCATATCATTTAGAATGGGCTAAGTGAAGGCACTGCCTCTAACCTTTGGATTTATTTCGATAATCTGTGGGTGAACGTCCCATCATTTTGCTGAACAGACGGGAGAAGTAGTACGGGTCTTTGAATCCAAGCTCGGAACTGATCTGCTTCACGGTCCAATCGGTAAAATCGAGATAGCGGCAGGAATGCTGGATCTTGAGCCGCAGAAAATAATCGATGGGCGAATGCCCCGTAGCTTGCTTGAACAACTGTGAGTAATGAGGGACAGACAGCCGCGCGTGAGCCGCCAGTTCCTTCAGGGTGATTCCATTCTCCAGGTGCTCCAGCATATATTGAACGGATTGTTCAGCCGCACGTTTGCTGCTCACGATCCCACCATCTGTTCCTGTCGTCTCGGGTCCATAAGCGAGCATACCAAGCATATAACCGATAATCTGGGATGCATATGTCATCGTCTGCATGGAGTAACCCGTCTCTAGCGCGCCGTAACATTCATGGAACAGCTCGAGCCATTTTTGAGCCTTGGCCGGTGGCATCGTAGTAATATGATGAGTTAACAAGGGTTCTATGTAGGATAAAGCATGTTCCCCGCGCAGATGAATCCAGAAGATGCTCCATGGTTCAGCTGCGTTGGCACCATACACATGAGGGACATATGCAGGTAATATAACGAGGTTTCCCGGGCTGACATCATATGTCTTGCTGCCATCCATCGTATACCAGCCTGTGCCTTGGACACAGTACATCAGAATGTGTGATTCACAACCATCGGGACGATCACGGTAATGATGCTCCGCTTCGTGAAAGTAACCGATATCGGTAACATATAATCCGGACGTGACCGGATAAGCTGCGGTTTCTTGCAGCAGGGAGTCCGGAAGAACAATGAGTTTTTGCATACGAAATCCGTCAGATTTACGCTGTAGGGGTGGTCTGTTGTTAGGTCTCATACTTTGTATTATGGTGAGAGGCGATAAGGGAGTCAATGACAGATATGAGGGCGCACACCGGGTTGTTATCGATTTAGAAAGCCACGTTACAGGAAGTGAAGCAGTTGCCCGTGAATTGGGTAAGTACATATCAGTGGGAAAAATCAGAACAGTGAATATACAGGATAAGGGAGAGATTAGATATGGAACCAGTCACAACTCAGGAAACACTTTTCTATACAGGTACGTATGCGTCAGCGGATGAACCAGGAATATACCTATGTGCGTTGAATGCGGATACAGGAGAGATGCGAATCGTCAATCACATGGATGGTGTGGATAATCCGTCTTATCTGGCGCTATGCCCGGATGGAAATTGTCTGTATGTGGCGAGTGAGACGGACGAGGGAGAGGTGTTGGTCTATCGGAGAGATACGGCAACGAGTGAGCTGCACCTGATGGATCGAAAACAGACCAGAGGGGCTTCTCCATGTTATGTGTCTGTCTCCACAGATGGTCAGTGGGTGTTCTCATCCAACTATAGCAGCGGCAGTGTCAATGTATTCCCGGTTGGCGATCAGGGGACGCTTGGTGAGATGAGTGCATGGGTAGAGCACACGGGAAGTGGAATCAACGAAGAACGCCAGGAAGGGCCGCATGCACACTCCATTCAGCCAGATCCGTCCGGACAGTATGCTGTCGTATGTGACCTCGGTCTGGATCAGATCATTGTGTATCGGTTGGAAGAGGGACGTTTGGTTACCCATCGTGAGATGGATCAGCCACCAGGCGCAGGGCCAAGGCATCTTGTGTTCCATCCCAACTCAAAGTGGGCATATGTAATTAACGAATTGAACAACACGGTTACGGCATTCCTGTACGATGAGCGCAGAGGTGAGTTCACTACAGTGCAGCACATTTCCACACTTCCAGAAGGGCATAAAGGAGAGGGTACGGCTGCAGACATCCGTGTATCTCCATGTGGACGTTTCCTGTATGCATCCAATCGGGGAGATGACAGCATCGTACTCTATCATATTGACCAGGAGAGCGGTGAGTTGGAAGCCGTAGAGTGGACGTCCACGATTGGGCAGACACCGCGTAACTTTAATATTTTGCCGGGTGGAGTTCTAGTCGTGGCGAATCAGGACAGCAATAACCTCGTAGGTTTCCAGATCACCGAAGAAGACGGACGTCTGACACATAATGGATTCAAGCTGGAACTGCCTCGTCCGGTATGTATTGCTCCTGTGGTATAAAAGTTGTAATACGGTGAAGTGAACGTGGAATATTACATCTAAAAAGTGGTCTATAAGCTGTGAAATCATGGAGAAACACATGGTTTTACAGCTTTTTTTAGTCTTTTATGCGATTAACTTGAAAATAGTGGCAATTATCACATTTTTTTATTGACCATTGTTCGAACGTTCATTATGATCAGAATATATAGTGATTAAACCTAAAATCTGGATGTTGCACGAAGGGTGGTGCTTTCCTTGGAACCTGCAAATTCAATTCGGGAGCAATTAATCCAGTTTATCGATAAGAACAGCATGACGCTCTCCCGATTCTCGGACGTATCTGGCATTAATACAGGCACAATCAGTCGTATCTTACATGGAAATCGTCCCATATCTGTGAGTCAGTTAATTGCGATCTCATCAGGAATGGGCGTGGCAGCAGATCATTTTTTTGCCGACTATGTGGAAGAATGTTTTGCTTATTCCGTATCCATGAGGCGGATTAGACCGTTTATTCTCCGAAGTGCGGAGCTGAATCGGCTGGACTGCATTGAGCAGATTCTTCATCGGCTACTGGACGACCTCGATTACGCAACAGAATTATATGAGATGGCGGAACAATTGTTTGAACGAAATCAGCGGTCTGCGGCGGCATTGTTATATAAGAGTGTGAGTGAAGTTGAGAAATATCAGCATTCTGAACGGCTTGCGATGTGTCAATATCGGTTGTTTCTCATTGGACAAGGAGAGAACCTGGAGGAAAATCTAAGGACAGCTATCTTGTTCGAGCCCTATGTTGACCGGCTGGATGAGGGATATCAGCTGGAAGCCTTCAAAGATCTAATTCATGTTTTTGGTTCGGTAAATAAATGGAGCGAAGTTAAAGATATCGCTGACAAGATGTTACACTTAGCCAAAATTCAATATGATACAATTAATCTTTTGGAACGACAAAATCAGGAGTGGAAACAAACAGTGCGGCCACTTTACTTTTATATACTATATGCTTGGTTGATTCAGTCAACGGTATTCGAGGAGCAGGGAGACTATACCAAAGCATTAGAACTTGTGGAGCTGTATGCAAGTGGAAAGAGCTGGGTACGGGAGGACGATGAAGAATCTCGACGTGTGCTGAAGCAATTCGAAGAATGGGCGACGGCTAATAAGTACCTCTATCAGATGTTATCTGGAGATCAGAAGGTTGTTAAAGAATATGCAAATTACATCACACAATACCCAGAGGAGATTTTTTTGGCATTACGTTATATCATCCAGGCAGCGAATAAGTTTAACTGGAATATTGATGATATTTTAGAGCGTTTCTCGGATTATATTCCCTTACGTACATACAAGACAGAATTTGGACAATACAACTCTTCAATGATGGATCAAAATTATGCAAAACTTCTAGGGGAATTGGCGCTATACTATCTAAATCACAATCGCGATGTTGCAATAAGTCGAATTTTAGAAGGATTAAACTTCTCTATCCAAAAGAATAATGATCTCAATTTCATTAAATATGTCATAGCTTTTCTTGAAAAATACCTTAGTAGTGAAGATCATGAAGACAAAGAAAAACTTAAATTACTAATTCATGAGATGCAGCGCATCAATGCTTAATACTAATACTTTAGTACTGATTCTATTTAGTATTATGATTACACTGTAATATACGTTATGAAGTCGAAGGAGAAATCCTTCGGCTTTTTTTATGTGCTATCCATTCAATTACTAAATTAGACCTATAGATGGAATTATATGTTTAATTTAAAATGAATATATTAAAGCGCTTACATATAAAATGGCGCTACAAGGGCAGCGGGCTTACCACTACAATTGGGGAGGCAATTGTTTATGGGAAATCGATCATCATTGTGGAAGCGCACATTACGTACAGCCGGAGTATCACTGCTGAGTTCCGCGTTACTGGTCACTTCGCTTGGCTTTGGCAACACGCAAGTAACACATGCAGCGGGTGCAAGACAGATGGAATATCTCGATCGCGGCGTGGTGGCTGTGAAGACCGGGACAGGTGTGTTTGTCAGTTGGCGGCTTCTGGGAACGGAAGGATCGAATGTATCGTTCAACGTCTATCGGGATGGAACCAAGGTGAACGCATCGCCCATAACAAATAGCACCAACCTTCAGGATGCAAGCGGGACGAGCAGTTCCAAATACACGGTTCGCGCAGTAGTCAGTGGAACGGAGCAGGCTGCTTCAGCGGCAGCGAGCGTATGGGGCAACAACTATCTATCTGTACCGCTCAGTGTACCCGCTGGTGGGACAACGCCCGATGGAGTAGCCTACACTTACAGTGCCAACGATGCCAGTGCAGGTGATCTGGATGGTGATGGTGAGTATGAATTGATCGTGAAGTGGGACCCCTCCAACTCCAAGGATAACTCCCAGAGCGGTTATACCGGGGAAGTGTTTATCGATGCCTACAAATTAAACGGAACACGCCTCTGGCGAATTAGTCTGGGCAAAAATATCCGTGCCGGTGCTCACTACACTCAGTTCATGGTGTATGATCTCGACGGTGACGGCAAAGCCGAGGTTGCGATGAAAACAGCCGATGGCACCAAGGATGGTACTGGTGTGGTCATCGGGGATGCCAGCAAGGATTACCGCAATTCCAGCGGTTATGTGTTGTCTGGTCCCGAATTCCTGACGGTATTTAATGGACAGACTGGCAAAGCGCTCTCCACGGTGAACTACGAGCCGGCGCGTGGCAATGTATCCAGTTGGGGGGATAACTACGGCAATCGGGTGGACCGATTCCTTGCGGCCATTGCCTATCTCGATGGCGAGCGCCCAAGTCTGGTCATGGCTCGCGGGTATTATACGCGCAGTGTGCTCGTGGCCTATAACTGGCGGAATGGACAGCTGACCAAGCAGTGGACATTTGATTCCAATACCTCCGGTAACTCGGGTTATGCCGGGCAAGGTAATCATAATCTGAGTGTGGCGGACGTAGACGGAGATGGGAAAGACGAGATCGTTTATGGTGCCATGGCGGTGGATGACAACGGCAAAGGATTGTACACAACAGGACTTCATCATGGTGATGCCATGCATCTGAGTGATCTGGACCCGGACCGCCCTGGACTTGAGGTATTTCAGGTTCATGAGACACCGTCCAATGCCGGCGTTGAATTCCGTGATGCAGGTACAGGTCAGTTAATCTGGGGAGTCAAAACAACAAAGGATATTGGACGTGGCATGGCGGCAGATATCGATCCAAGATATAAAGGTGCCGAAGTATGGGCAGACGGCAGTCTGTACACAGCCAAAGGGCAGAAACTCGGGACAACCCTGCCTTCCTCCACGAATTTTGGGATCTGGTGGGATGGCGACCTGCTCCGTGAACTGCTGGACAGCAACCGAATCGACAAGTGGAATTATACCAACAGCACAACGATGAACCTGCTCACCGCATCCGGCGTTTCTTCCAACAACGGGACCAAGTCTACGCCGAATCTGCAGGCCGACCTGTTTGGAGACTGGAGAGAGGAAGTGGTATGGCGGACGAATGACAGCTCAGCGTTGCGGATCTATACTACAACAGCAGTTACGGACAAACGCATCTATACGCTGATGCATGATCCAGTGTACCGTCTTGGCGTCGCTTGGCAAAATGTAGCCTACAATCAACCGCCACACACCGGTTTTTATCTGGGAGAAGGCATGAGCACACCACCAGTACCCAATATCCGGTATGCGGGCAGATGAGGAATGGACAAGGTGTGGCCGTCCAATTCTGTTTATGTTTACAATAGCCAGCGAAGCATGGGATTCGATAAGGGAACAACGGACGATGGTTCGTTGTTCCTCTTTTTTTTGCCAATAGCCAAGGAATACGGTAAAAATCGGAAAAAACGTTTGACAGGTATATAGACTGCCTTTATTATACGTATATAACTTACTAAACAGGTAGGAATAATAAAAATGAACTTGTTTTCATTGTGAAAACAGTCATTTTACAGACAGATGCAACCATGCAACCTGAACAGAATAACGTTCTCACCGTATAGACGGAGGAACACCGCAGCGCATCCTTTCCAGATGGAGCATGCACGGCCTTTAAGCCGGCATGACTTTATGGGGAGAAGTGCGCGGGGGTTCCTCCGTCTTCTTGTTTTTTTACGGGGCGTTTGATCCTGTTCAGCCGGCCTGAGGTAGTCATGCAGATTGATATCGGGGGAGTGTTATTTATGAAAAAGAGAATTCATAAGGGTATTTTGGTTGGTCTGGCACTGGTGTTAACAGGGGTACTGGCAGCATGCGGATCGGATAGCGGCGGGTCCAGTGCGACAGGAACATCGGGGGGAGCGGAAGGTGGCAAGGAAGGGGCCAAGGCCATCGAGCTGCTGAATGTTTCCTATGATCCAACGCGGGAACTCTATGAGCAGTATAACAAAGCGTTTGCGGCGCATTGGTTGAAAGAGAAAGGACAGGAAGTAACCATCAAGCAATCCCATGGGGGATCGGGCAAACAAAGTCGTTCTGTTATTGACGGACTGGATGCAGACGTGGTGACACTGGCATTGGGATACGATATTGATGCGATTGAAGATAAAGGTCTGATTAATGAAGGCTGGCAGGACAAATACGAGCATAACAGCTCTCCGTATACCTCTACGATTGTGTTCCTTGTACGTAAAGGCAATCCCAAAGGTATTAAGGACTGGGATGATCTGATCAAAGGGGATACCCAAGTCATCACCCCGAATCCCAAAACATCCGGCGGGGCGCGCTGGAACTATCTGGCGGCATGGGGATATGCCCTTAAGCACAATAACAATGATGAAGAGAAAGCGAAGGCATTTGTTGGTGAATTGTTCAAACATGCGCCTGTACTGGATTCGGGTGCTCGTGGGTCTACGACAACGTTTGTTGAACGTGGCATTGGTGATGTGTTGCTTGCCTGGGAGAATGAAGCTTTCCTATCGGTAAAAGAGCTGGGTCCGGACAAATTCGATATTGTCGTGCCTTCGGTTAGTATCTTGGCTGAACCACCCGTTGCGATTGTGGACAAAAATGCAGACAAAAAAGGAAGCCGCGACGTGGCGGACGCCTATCTGAAATATTTGTACAGTGAAGAAGGACAGACGATTGCCGCTGAAAATTATTACCGCCCAACGCTGGACAGCGTGGAGAAAAAATTCAAAGATCAGTTCCCGGCGCTTGAACTGTTCACGTTGAAAGATGTGTTCGGCACATGGCGGGATACTCAGGCCAAACATTTCAATGACGGTGGTATCTTCGACCAGATCTATGTTCCGGGCAGCTAAGGTTGCTCTGTTCAATGAACACTCGATCAATCGCGCTGTGAGCGGCCAACCAGCCTTACCGGCTGAAGGCAGAGAGGATGAACGTGCATGAGCAAGGTGATGGTGACGCAAAGACGCACATTGCCGGGATTCGGATTAACGATGGGTTACAGTGTGCTCTACCTGAGCCTGGTTGTACTTATTCCACTGGCTGCGCTGTTATTTAACTCAACAGGACTGACGTGGGCAACCATGATTGAGGTTGCGACCAATCCCAGGGTGCTGGCTTCCTTCCAGGTCAGCTTCCTAACCGCAGGTGCAGCGGCACTGATTGATCTCGTGCTGGGGTTACTCCTGGCATGGGTGCTTGTTCGGTACGAATTCCCGGGCAAAAGGCTGTTTGATGCGGTCATCGATCTGCCTTTTGCCTTGCCGACAGCGGTAGCAGGGGTTGCTCTTACGGCGATCTATGCCGGCAATGGCTGGATTGGGCAGTTTGTAGAGCCTTTGGGTATCAAGCTCGCCTATTCACAGGCCGGGATTACGCTGGCGCTGATGTTTATCGGCATTCCGTTCGTGGTTCGTACGGTGCAACCGGTATTGGAGGAGTTGGAAGCGGAGGTGGAAGAAGCTGCTGCCACACTGGGCGCAGGAAGATGGCGGATATTCCGTACGATTCTGCTGCCGGATCTGATTCCACCGCTGCTGACGGGTTTTGCTCTGGCTTTCGCCCGGGGCATTGGCGAATATGGCTCGGTTGTATTTATCTCAGGTAATATGCCGATGAAAACGGAGATTGCTCCCTTGCTGATCATGGCCAAGCTGGAGCAGTTCGATTATGCAGGCGCTACAGCTGTAGCTTTGCTGCTGCTGCTGGTTTCTTTCATCCTGCTGCTGATCATTAATTCCTTGCAGCGTTGGAGCCGGAAGGCGGGCAGGGCATGACGATGAAGCATGATGGGATATGGATAAAATCAGATGTCACTCACCCAAACCAAAGGAGGTGCAGCATATGGCGGGTTCTGTCCCACTGAGCCCTGTTCCACCCGTACGAGCTGGCCGCGGAACAAACCGTGCAACAACGGAAGCTCCATGGGTCAAATGGTTATTAATTGGACTTGCAAGTCTGGTATTATTGTGGCTGCTTATTCTGCCGCTGGTGATCGTGCTCATGGAGGCCCTGAAACAGGGCTGGGGTGTGTACATCGCCGCTCTTACCGAGCCGGATGCCATGTCTGCACTGAAACTCACGTTATTGGTTGCGGCGATTACGGTGCCGCTGAATACGATATTTGGTGTGGCCGCTGCATGGGTCATTACCAAGTTCCAGTTCAAGGGCAAGGGACTCATGATCACCTTGATTGATCTTCCCTTTTCGATCTCACCTGTGGTGGGCGGATTAATCTTTGTATTGGTCTTTGGTTCGAATGGGTGGTTTGGGCCGTGGCTGTCTGAGCATGATATCAAAATCATTTTTGCGCTGCCAGGCATTGTCATTGCGACACTGTTTATTACGTTCCCCTTTGTAGCCAGGGAGTTGATTCCACTCATGGAGGACCAAGGAACCCGGGAAGAAGAAGCGGCCGTTACACTGGGTGCTTCCGGGTGGCGAATCTTCTGGAGTGTAACCTTGCCCAACATCAAATGGGGACTGCTATACGGTATTATTCTGTGTAATGCCCGTGCTATGGGCGAGTTCGGAGCGGTATCTGTGGTGTCGGGACATATCCGTGGGGAGACGAATACGCTGCCGCTGCATGTGGAGATTTTGTACAACGAATATCAATTCTCGGCTTCATTTGCCGTAGCTTCCTTGCTCCTGATTCTGGCTCTCGCCACGTTGTTGCTCAAGAGCTGGCTTGGACACAAAGCGGTTTCAGAAAAGTGATACAAAGCGGATCAATTTCATAATATGAGAAGAAGAAAATACAGATTGACAGCTACTGGAAGCCCTGCTAATGTATAAACCAAGTATATGGGTTGGATAAGAATGATTTATAAATCCGTTGGATGACACCGCACGTAGGAATATGGCGGGCAGTAGCCCGAGAAGAGGAGGCGGCTCTATGGCTAAGCCGTTAAAAGTGGATGAGGTATGGTTGGACCGAATTGCCGGACAGCTGAATGACATGGAGTTTGGTTCTTTGCACATCGTGGTGCATGAAGGTCAGATTGTGCAGATGGAGCGGACCGAACGCAAGCGTTTTGAAAACACGCCCTCAGGCAGCGCCTCCAAATCCGGAAGCACGGCACGAAGCAGTTCAGCCCGTTCACTACGCGGATCAAATGCGAGTGCGAAGGGATAGAGAGTGACGTGGCATGAGGGAATCAAGGATAGGTGCATAGGAACACAAATGTATACTTTTCAGAAACTCATGGGAAATGCATAATGCATGTTCCAAACCGTTATACCTATTGTGCGCGACTTGTCTCCATATGCTCCTTATACCAATCATTCGCTTCAAGTAGCACCTGTTGCCCACCTGCATCCATGAATTCTTCCACAAAGGTATCAAAATACTCCACAGGCTGATCGCCAGTGATAATAGAGATGTACGCTCTGTCTCTCATGCGAATCAATTCAGATGAATATTGAATCAGGGCAGGGGTTGCAACCTCCAGGCGATTATAGATACCATTCTCCGTCAACCCTGCAGATGCAGCCCACTGTTCACGTTTATCCGAGGGCGTACTTGGAACCGTCATGCCGATACTTGAGCCGATCATATTCATATAATTCTCCATTCTGTTGTATGGGTAAAGTAAATGGAACGAGTTTGAATCTTCAGCGCTCCAATTCCAGTGTTTTCCTGGAAGGCCATACTCCATTTTGATTTGCTCCTCCGGATCGGGGTTGGCACTTACATAATCGAGAATCTCCAAAATTTTCTCCAGTTTTCCCGGCTCCTTCGCAGCCTCAGCTCCTATAGCAATAAAATTCATCAACAGATTGTTCCCTTTTGAACCGCTATGTCCATCAGGACCAATAACAGGAGAACCAAATACAACTTCTGCAGTTGCGTTCTTTTGTAACAGCTCATTAACATTAAACGAGGCCTCCACTGGAGTTTCTTGGCCATTTTCATTAAGGACACTGTAGTCTCCCTCTTGATTCCAATGATAATAGTTGCCCATCGAGGTCATCCCAATTTTTCCATTAATAAAAGCATGGGATAGATGTTTATATCCACCTTTATTTTCGCCGGTTATGAACTCAGGGTCGATAATCCCTTCCCGGTACCACTTTTGCATATAAGTCAGGGCTTTTTTCATCTCCGGCTCCAAAGCGCCGATCACAAGTTGGTTGTTTTTTTCATTAAAATACAGTTGCTCGGTGAAAACGGACTGTCCAAAAGCGCCAAACACGACATTTAAGCCCTCTCTGGATAGGCCATACGTATCCTGTTTACCATTTCCGTCCGGATCACCTTTGGCAAAGGCATACATAACCGTTTCAAATTCATCTAATGTCTTGGGCACCTCCAGACCAAGCTGCTTAAGCCAGTCCTCTCGGTATACAACAGGGGTTCGATAGATGTTGGTCTGATTAATGGCTGGAATTCCATATAAGGAGCCGTTTATTTTTCCATACTCTAGGTAACGTGAATCATAATCGCGAATGCGTTGTACGATATTTGGCGCATATTGTTCAAGGACTTCCGGAGGAATTTCCGCTAAGACCCCTTGCATTTGATACTTAAGCAGATCATGCGGTTGTCTGATTCGGAACAGATCGGGTATTTTACCTTGAGCAAGCTCCAGATCAAGCAGTTCCTCGTACCGCTTGTTTTCAAGATTCCACACCTTCAGATCGACATCAAACCGATCCTCAATATAGGCAATCATCTCAGCGTCCTCAGGAACAGGGATATTTTGATGCATGGTCCAGGATATCGTATACTGCGGTGCTGTATCTTTCTCAGCGCTTGCCAGATGGTCCTGCTGTTGCACTTGTGCTGTTTCTCTCCCTAAAAAGGTACATCCACTTATAAATACGAGAAGGAGGAGCATTGCGGAATATAGCCATAGCTTTCTTGACAGGTTAAGGTTCATAGCAGCTCCTTTCCTAATTTTAATTCTATATAGCTTCAATTTAACATTTACACAAAAACGGAGAGGACAGAAAGAACCTGAAGAAGCGAAGCGTTCGCCTTTATTCCCGGATTTCCCCTTTTTGAAAAGGGATTAAAAGAAATCTGGGAATAACAGCGATCAGAAGGTTGTTCTGTCATCGGAGTATCCGTGTAAATATTCCTAATTGACCCTATATAGATCCCTGTTCCATTAGACTGCGCATGAAATTTTTCGGTGTACATCCATGAATCTCTTTGAACTTCTTAATGAAATAGGCAGGGGTACGGTAACCGACCGTACTTGCGATCTGCTCAACCGTAATTTCACGCTGTGTCATGAGTTCCCGGGCGCGTTCCATTCGCTGATTCGTAACATATTCGGAATAGACAATCCCGGTTTCTTCCTTGAAAAGTTTACTGAGATATTTAGGGCTGATGAATACTTGCTCTGAGACATGATCCAGCGTGAGATCGCCCGATAAGTGCTCGTGAATATAGGCTTTGACAGCCGAGATGGTATCCACACTTCGTACTTCGCTTCGCTTCTCCATCTGCATCACATATTCGGTAACGAGATGAATCATCCATTCCGAATAGCGGTTGATATTGTAGAACAATGAAAATTGCTTGTACATATTCAATGAACTCGCCTCGGCGGGTTGCAGGCGCACCTGATTAATACACTCCGCGTAAATAGATACCGTTTTTAATAAGATGATCCGACTGTATTCGGCGGAATAGGGACCTTTTTTTATTGTCGCGACCAATTCCTGAATGGCCTGAACCGTACCTTGCACATCCCGAGTCTGCAATTTCTTTTCAAAGTTTACGAGGTATGACTCCGGGATCTCCAGACTGCTGGCTTCCCTGTTCAGAAGATCAAGATCCTGAATGGCAGATTGCTCGGGGAAGAAGTAGCTGTATCGAATCAGGGTATTCGCCTGATGATAGCTTGTGTGAATCTTTGTGAAGTGTTCCACCCATCCGCCTAACGATAGTACAAATTCCATACCAAATCTGCTGCTCGCCTCAGTGTGAATAAAGTCTACAATGTGATCAGAGAGCGGTTCTGCGGGTTGGTTGGTACAGATGATTACTGCTATTTTGTGATCCTGCAATTCCTCTGCCAGCAGTTGAGTTTCATCCATTTCTGCGATCTCCAGTTGCTGGATCATCGTATACAACGTATGCTGCAACTGTCGTGGCTGCAGATCCTTCCACTTCTCATTGACAGGGTCAATGACGATGCAACGGAAGCGAGAGTAGGCCATTGAAATGTGAACAGACTGGAGCTGTTCTGTAAGTTCCTCGGGTGTAAATCGATTATTTAACATATTGAGCATGATACTATGCTTAATCATTCTGTGATTGGCCTGTAAGGTTTCTTCAAGACTATCAACTTTATTGGACAGACTGTTAAACGTTGTATCGATGAAACGATATTCGTCCTGCTTTAAGCTGGTTGGGCTATCCATCCGGCTCTTGATGTTATTCATGATTCGTTTAAGAGGACTATAGTTGGCCCTGGTAAAGATGGACGACATCGCTATTCCAACCGCAACAGCCAATAAACCGAGAAGAACCGAAATCTCCCTCAAGCTATCCAATTTATAATAGAAGCTTTCATTAGGTGTGGTTGTGTAGATTCTCCATGCATTTCCTTTAAATTGATCTTGGGTAACGACATGAGAGTCATAGTTAAATACAGGTGTGAAATTCTCATCTGAAGAATGGAAGGTGAGCAGCGACTGCGTTAGATTCTCCTCCGTGGAGCTGCCTATCAACGTTTTGTCCGCGGCAGATATGACGGTTCCGTCCTGATCGATGATTAATGTATTTGCATAGTCAGCAGGGAGCATATTTTCAATAATCTGACTGATCGCTGATTCTTTGATATCAATCGCAATCATGGCCCTACTGTCTTGCCCAGACGATTGAAACGGGTAACTATGGACATAGGAAATTAGAGGACTCATCTTGCCCTGTTTCCGTGATTCGATATAAACATCCTGAGGCACCATGCGAGTCTTCATCCATAAGGAGCTTTCTGGAGTCTCTTTCATCGCAGCAATCCAATCCGTCGTATGATCCACACTCGAAGGCGTGTCCTCATAGAGCAATAGCCCATATACAGATGAGACGATGAAGTGGTTCTTTGTATCGTACACATGAATAGCTTCAATGAGATCGGAATAATTTTGCACCATATTTTTGAGGGACTGTTCGATGTCCAGGATTTTGCTATGGTTTCCTTTTAAGCTATCTAAATCGATACTAGCGGCGTTACCGAGTGCCAGGGACAGATAGACCTGATTCACCTTCTGGATAACGGAGCTCTCAATAGTATTGACCGTGCTTTTCAGCGACAGTTGATTATTGATACGGATCTCTTTGCTGTATTGATGGGAGAAGAAGAGATAGAAAATGGAGCCGAAAAGAAGCGCAATGACAAGAACAACAGCAAGGTAGGAAAGAACCATCTTGGATCTCACAGATTGAAATGGCTTATGCATTCTTTTTCCCCCTTCATTTCTCTTTTCTAAACAACTTCATCATTATATAGCAGGCCGAGGACTAGAAATCATGTTGATCGAAATTTAACAAACTCCCACTCCATAATTTACTTTCAGTTAATAAAGCGTTTACAAAAGTAGGTATTTTAATTGATAAATGTAGTATCTAACTCCATTTTTCTTGGCATATAAGCTCCGGAACGTACGATTTTGATATAAAACGGAATTTGTTCTATAGATGCGAAACGCTCCCTAATGCTACAGTAACGGCAGATCAGACATCTGTATAGAGTCTTTCTTACTCATTTGCAGATGCAGAAGCAAAAAATAATTTACCATAATGGGAGCGTGTATTTGCAAGCCATGAGAAAACCACTTAAAAAGTCACTGGCATTACTTCTAATGTTGTCTATGGTAGGTCCGACATTTGCAGAGAAGAGTTTTGCAGCCGATCAGAAGATTCAATTCTCTGATATTAAGGGACACTGGGCGGAAGCGAATATTCAAGCATGGGGTGATGAAGGATTAATTCGAGGTTACCTGGATCATTCATTTAAACCAAATACGTATATTACCAGAGCAGAATTTATGAATTTGGTAAACGGTGCCTTTGGGTATTCTGGACAAGCTAAAATTACCTTCAACGATGTGTCTGAGAGTGCATGGTATTACGAAGCCATTTCTATTGCAAATGCAAATGGATATATAGATGGATACACCGATGGCACCATGAAGCCACAAGATCCGATTACACGTCAGGAAGCAGCTAAAGTGATTGCCGGTATTCTAAATTTGGAATTGAATGAAACAGCAGCGAATGTCTTTAGCGATTCATCGTCTATTGCAGCTTGGAGCAAGGGAGCTGTAGGTGGAGCTGCAGCAGCGAAAATTATCGCTGGTTATGCAGACGGAAGCTTCAAACCGCTTAATTCAATTACTCGTGCCGAAGCAGTGTCTGCGCTCGTTAAGGCGGTGGAAACAGATGCGACTACAGCTGCCAAACCAGCTAAGCCAAAAGGAACCGCAACCGTATTGAATGTTAATCCTCCATCAGATGAAGCTCGGTTGTCTGCCGTGAAGCACGGAGCCAATGCCGGAGACGACACCTTAAAAAATATTGCAGAAACCAATCCGTTTATTGATATTTTAGACGGTTTTGATCAAGTATGGTCCATGAACCAAGCGGACTGGAGAGATGGAACAGCGGCAACCCAAATTGGAGCTGATGGGAAGAATGCAAAGTATGGAGATGGACCGTCCCCATATTTTGACGGCTTTAAGAATGATCCAACCGTAGCTGTCGCTGATCAGAAAACATATGCAAATGAAGAGATCCGAAACAAAGCGACTTGGGAAGCCAATATCAAATATGTAGAAAAGGTCACGCAAAATCGCACGGCTGAAGAGGCATTGGCAGCCTATTACGATGACCAAAGAGATAAGATCTATAGCGTGATGGAGGGCTTTGGTCCGCTGGCTAACACGTATGTAGATATCATCAAGCCAAAGACAAACGTTGAACGAACGGTGGACGAGATGAATGTGGTATTGACCGAGGAAACCGTGGAAGATGAAAGCCAAGGCATTGGAGATTGGGAAGCAAAGACGGAACTTTCAGATTTGGTCCATTTAGTTGATCTGGTTCGATTCAAAATTCCTGCCTCATCTAATCCCTCTAAATATTTCTACTCTTCCCCTAGACCGTGGAGAATGAATTCCAATGGAGAAGTGAAAGAAGTGGTTGACAGCAAAGGACTGCCTGTATGGGAAACCTTGGGCGAAGGTGAGAAAAAAGAAGTACCATTGGCTTCAGGCGGCACCAAATCAACAGGAGAAAAACATTACCAGCAATACGAAACCAACGTTAAGCTTATTCCTGCGTTAACTTATGTCAAACGAATCGCTGAGGATGGAAGAGGAAAAGATGGCGGATTTCCGAGCGGACATACCAGTGCAGCTTACTTATCCGTATTTCCTTTGGCATACGCTACACCAGAACGATTCTCTGAGTTGTTAACGAGAGCAGCTCAGTTGGGCGAGAATCGAGTCGTAACGGGGATGCACTCACCGCTGGATGTTATAGGAGGAAGAATACAATCCACAGCTATGGCTGCATATGCACTTAATAAGGCTGAGAATAAAGATGTGTTAGAGAAAGGTTATGAGAATGCAGGAGAAGTATTTGGAGCTGCAGCCAAGGAAAAAAATATGAGTCTGTATGAGTATGCACATACCGTAACAGAGGATTACACGTTCAAGAGTGCTTACGACGAACACAAATGGGAAGATCATGATGCCAATAAAGCCTTCTATAGAGAGAAGATGACTTACGGTCTTCCACAAACCGGAACCAAAGGTTTGGCTCCCGTTGTACCGCAAGGAGCAGAAGCCCTGTTAGAAACACGTCAACCGTATTTAACAGATGAGCAACGCAGACAAGTATTGTATACAACATCCATTGACTCTGGATATCCTGTACTGGATGAATCCAAGGGCTGGGGTAGAATTGATCTGGTCACGGCTGCGGATGGATACGGTGCTTTCTTGAACAATGTAACCGTAGATATGGACGCTTCCAAAGGACGGTTTAATGCAGAAGACTGGTGGAGAAATGATATCACCGGTAGTGGAATGCTCACGAAAAAGGGAACAGGAACCCTTACATTGACAGGGAAAAATAGCTACACAGGCGGAACCTTGCTGCAAGCAGGAATGCTGGTAGCCAAATCTTCAACTGCTTTTGGTACAGGTGATCTGTATGTAGAAAATGGAACAGTTGTCGTTGATGTCGACGGAGCACTCAACTTAAATAGAAACTTTACCATGGATAACGGTACGTTGGAATTGATAGTGACTGACAACAACAGTCAGCTGAATGTCGGCAGAAAACTCTATATTGATGGAGGAAGTTTGAAACTCGACTTGTCCAACTATAAGATTGAAGGTTCCAAAGATATTACGTTAATCACGGCGAATGGAATTACAGGTGAATTCGACAGTGTAACGGCAGAGGGTTATAACGTTACGGTCACATACGAAAAAGGTCGTATCATTGCACATGTTGTAGCCAAATAAGTGAAGTAATTATCCATTATATAAATTGAACTAAAAAAATACATGCCACTTCGATGACAGAATAAGCTTCCGATCATTCTTCGAAAGACAAAATTAGTAATATAAAAAAGGGCTGAACTACAATGTAGTTTCAGCCCTTTTTTACGTGGTAAGAGACATGTAGAATCTAGATGTTGAAAATTCACTCGAAGATGGTGATGGGCTGAATGCGTTAGTTATTCGTCGGTGTTGGTACCAGATGTACGACGTGTATTCTCTTCCAGCTCCGTAGAGACTTGCTTTGTTGGTTCCAAATCCGTATGCCCTGCATAAGGGCGATCACTGCGATAGCGTGTTCCGGTCAGACTGAAGCCTGAAGTGAACAGGATTAATTGTAATCCCAGTGCGTAGGGCGCAGCAACAGGTCCAATCAGATGGAGCAAGGAGCATAGCGCGATCAGCAAGGAGAGCAATTTGGTTACTGTACCTGGCCTATCCCGTTGGAGGCTAGCCCAGAGCAGGTAACCATATATTATGGTGATCATTAGGGAAATTGCGCGCATCCATGGCAAGATGTTGTCCCATGAGTCCACAGGGACGTCCAACATTCGCTGACGAAATACCAGATCTGTAACCAGAAACCCTGTGGCTGCTACTGCCGCTGGTTCGGCTATGGGCCGGAGGATCGTCCAGATTGCTGTGCCCCAATGAATTGCTTGCGTATCCCGGCTGAGTTCATCCGATAATACGGTGCATTCTCGTTCCAGTGCTCTGTGCATGAGTCCGAGTTTGGCAGGGTCATGTTCCTTGATACAGTCACGGATCTGATCCTGTAGTTGAGGGGAAAGGTAAGATGCAGCTTTGCAGGCTAACATTGCTGTTATCAGATCATTATGTTCGTGTTCCGACCGTTCATAATTCCGATTTTCCTGGATGGTAAGTTGTCCCAAGAGGGCTGTACTTATGTATAATGTATCTCGTATCCTTTGCATTCGCCTTTCGTGGCTGCGGCGAACTTCAGTGGCAGACCATATGTATATCCCCAGAAGTAAAGCCATGACTCCAAACAGCACAGCCACAGTGCCTGGGCGCGATGTTAGATCATCAATCCAACGTTGAAACACTCTTGTTCCTCCTTTGCACCAACTTCATGTATCATGAAACACGCTTCACGTAAGCTTTCTCTCACTATTACACAGGAAGTAGATGAATTCAAGCAGAAAGGGGCACAAAGGCTAATTAAGATTCATAAGATATTTACGCAGGCTTATCCAAAATATTCTCACAATTCGTTGTTTTCGACGATAAATTACAAATATCGACAAATTATGCGATTGATTTAATTGATTACAATATCTATTATTAATGAGGTTGCTAAGTTGTTGTATAAATGTGGTAGTAAAAAGTCGAATTAGGAGGAATATTGTTTGAGAAGTCTAAAACGTGTATTTTTATTATTTTTAACTTTTTCAATTCTGCTTGGAAATTTTGAAGTTGCAATAGGTTTTGCTGCTTCAGCAGGTGGTAATGGGAACACTTCAATTCCAGTAACTACGCAGAACTCGCAAGAAGACACATCTACAGACCCTGAAGAGGGTTCTGTACCGATTGACGAAGTGGATAGTGATATAACTAATGAGGAGGAAATACCAGAGAAGGAGGAAGAGGAAGTTGTTGAAGAAACTGTCCCACTGCCTGAAGAACCAGTTCAAGTAGATTCTCCAAAAAATGATGTAAGCGATGTTTTAAACAATATTAGCGTTATGGGAGATGTACATAATAATAAGCCTCGTTCTAAATTTTTGGTTCGGCTTAAAAAGGAATTTTCGGTTCAGCTTCCTTCAGTAACTGAAAGCGTTTATAAAGAGTCGGCAGACCAGAAGAGTATGAAAATTCAAGGTTTAATGTCAGAAGAACCGTCAAGCTCGACTAGTGACATCGAATACAAACTTGATCTATATAATGTGAAAAGTTTGGAAAGTGTAAACTCTTTATCTATGGAGCTGAATACTGAAGAAGTTAATCTTCTTTTGTCTGATCCTAAAATAGAGTCAATAGAAGAGGACAAACCAATTGAGATTGCAGCTGACAATGTAACAGAAGTAGAAGATAAATCAGTAAAAGAGAGTGCGCAAACTATCCCTTGGGGAATTCATTCAACAGGTGCGTACATGCTTCAGTCCAAAAAGGGTACTGGTGATCGTGTTGTTAAGGTAGCGGTATTTGATACAGGGGTTGTAGATCATCAAGATCTTAATATTGCTGGAGGGGTAAGTTTTGATGAATCATCGACCAGCTATACAGATGACAAAGGACACGGTACACATATAGCAGGTACGATCGCAGCTATTGACAATGGGGTCGGAGTTGTGGGTATCTCTCCATCCACAGAACTATATGCAGTTAAAGTAATTGATGGTACAGGTAATGGTTACACAAGTTCGGTCATTCAGGGTATAGAGTGGGCGATCAATAACAACATTAATATTATTAACATGAGTTTTGTATCGTCCCAGTATAGTGAAGCTTTACATGAAGAAATTTTGAGAGCGAAGGAAGCCGGAATCATTATTGTGGCTGCAGCGGGTAACAGTGGTTTAGGAGAAGATACAATTAAATATCCTGCCAAGTATCCTGAAGTTGTTGCAGTAGGTGCTGTTGATTATTCGTATCACAGAGCTGACTTTTCAAGCACCGGTAGTGAACTGGACTTGGTTGCTCCCGGATTCGGCATTATTAGTACTACGATGGATGGTGCATACGGAGTTTCTTCAGGAACCTCCAACGCAGCTGCACATGTGACTGGTGCTGCATCATTGTTATGGAGCCATAATCCTTCTTGGACTGGTGAGGAAGTAGTTCAAAGGCTATATGAAACTGTCACACCTTTAGAAGATACTCATGAAACTGGCCGTGGGCTTCTGAATGTGGCTAAAGCAGCCAATGTCATTGAAGGTTCAATTGCACCTCTCTCGGAAGAAAACTTATCTGGATTGAATACGGTGATTCCAGTTGAACCGGAAGGTGAGATTACAACAGCTTCGTATGATTTGAAAAATAACGGCGCTACAATCGAGCCAGGAGAGACAGTTACCGTTTCACTTAAGCTAGAGGGTGACCAGAATGGTAGTAACCCTCATAGACAAATTATTGTTGAGGTATCTGCTGCCTCTAATCCAAATAACATTATTGCTTCACAGACGATATCCAATCCAAGCTTAAATGTAGACATACCTTATACTTGGCGTACGTCTGCTTCAACTCCAACCGGAACGTATTATATCAAGTATCGCTATCCGGGTGTAACTTCGGGTAAGTTCGATGACACATTTATCATTAATGTTGCACAACAAGGATCAGGGCAAGATACGTATGAACCCAATAATACAATTCTTACAGCCAAAACTGTTAATCCAGGAAATAGCTATATTTCATACATCTCTTCAAGTAGTGATATTGACTATTACAAATTGACAGCTGATAAGGACGGACAGATCTCAATAACATTAGATATACCTTCTTCTGTAGACTATGAAATGGATATCTATAACGAGTCGGGGATTCAGGTAGGTGAATCTTCCAATGGAACTGGCATCACTGAACATATTGATTTTGAAGTGACGGCTACCAAATCATATTACATTAAAATTACTGGTTTCAGTGGTCAGTTCAGTACATCACCATATACACTTACGCTAAGCAATATAACAGCACAAGCATTCAAAGCGCCGACAGGGCTTGAGGCAGTGCCTTATGCAACAAGTATTAAGCTCTCTTGGAACACCATGCCAGATGCCACATCTTATGTAGTAAGACTGGATGGAAAAGAAGTAGGAACAGTTAATACATCTTCATATACTTTCAGCAGTCTTGAGCCCTTAAAAGCGTATAAACTTGAAGTGGCAGCGGTATATGCTGGAGGCAAAAGCTCATTTGCTTCAATTCAGTCATCAACAACTATTCCCGAACTATTCGTAGCAAAGCCGGAAGATATAGATCAGCCTGCGGGCAGAGATCAAGTATATAGTTTTACACCAGCTACAACAGGGGTATATCGTATCCGCACTAGTGCATACCAAGGATCAGGTCCTGATGTAGATACAGAGTTGTCTATTTATTCGAGCCTCCAACTTACGAAGCAAATGGCCTCTAATGATGATGCCAATGATTCGGTGTTTTCAGAGATTACTATCAGTCTTGTTGGTGGACAGACCTATTATGTGAAAGTAAATGGTTTTGATACGACACCGTTACGGGCAAGAATAACAGCTGATGTTGTTAGTTCAAGTATTCCTTATATTTATCTTAACCAACCTCAGGATATTAATGAACAAGCAGGTAATAGCAATGTGTATGTATTTATCCCTGCGAGTAACGGTAAATTTAGAATTGCTACAAGCAGGTATAATGGCAGTGCCAGTTCCAAAATTAATGATACGGAATTAAATGTTTTCTCCGACGCAGATATGCTGACACCGATTACCAACGGTTACAATGATGACAAAGGAGAATCTGTCTATTCAGAAGTTATTGTTAATCTAAGCGCCGGAACACCGTATTATGTTCGTGTAAATGAAGCGAATAAGAGAAAGGTATTTGCCAGACTTCAGATTACTGCTGCAGGTCAGACAGGATTTGATTCTTTGAAACTAGGTGAGGCAGTAAGTCTATCCAAACCAAGCGGCGAAGAAGCATACCTTCAGTTTACTCCGTCCACAACGGGTAAATATCGTTTCTTTACATCATACTATCCTGGTAGTAATGAAGTGAATGATACTGACATTGCCTTGTATAGTGATCCAGAGATGGAACGACTTTTGGATTCAAACGATGACGTGAAAGGATATAGACCTTATGGAGATTTATTCTCCAAGTTAGAAGTCACTTTGAATGCCGGTACTACGTATTATATGGCTGTAGGCAGTTATGGTTCTGTACAAGGTTTACGTGCACAACTGACTGTAGAGAGTATGGCACATAGTACAAGGGAGACTGCACAAGTTATTCCATTTGGAGAGATTATATATAAGGATCAGGCAGGTAATGACCTTTCGGTTTCATCATTGTATGATGTAGATTACTATAAGATTGAACTTAAAGAGTCTGAACAAATCAGCTTGTATGTATCTGAAGGAAAAGCAAGTTTAGAAGATCAAAGTGGGTTTACAATAGGGTTCTTTGGAGAAGCGAGCGAGCGAGCTGTTGAGTTAGCTCCAGGCACCTACTATCTCAAAATAAATTCTGGTGTTTTCGCAAAAGACTTTAAAAGTCAAATTTATGAGATATTGATAAATATAAATCGAGTTGAATATACCAATGGAAACTATGGTGAGGAAATACCTGCACTAAGAACATTGAGTCGCGCTAAAAAGAACGATCTAGTTATAGATGCAACACCAGGGTCAGGAGATTCGGTAACACTTCATTATCCAGTCCAAACTGCTAATAATCAGCTTTATTACGAAGTTAAGACCTTATATCGTGCTGGTAGTCATTTAGTTAATAAAGGTTTTGTCGAAGGTAACTTTAAAAAAGGGGATGAAGTTCCTGTAGTTTGGAAGGGTGATGTTTGGACTTATTCTGAATTCAAAGATTATTTTGCAAGTTATGGTGTGGTATCAGGTAAAGATAGATACTGGGCTAAGAGTGGAATATACGAAGTAACAGTATGGAGATTCATAAGTATCCATAAAAAATACGATCCAATCCAATTTTTGGTCAGTGTTTCAAATGATGGATCAAGAACACTGAATTGGAAACCAGTACCTCCTAAATCCATGAATGGTAGAGCTGTCACTTCAAGTATGAAGGACAGGGATAACTGTTCTGAGTGCGAAGAATATTATTATCGGTATGTAATGGGTCCAAATGAAGCTGTTCCAAAAAGTGGATATGATATTTGGTTTAAGGAAATATATGGACCGAATAAGATACAAAGATTTTGGGAAAATTCTGAAAAAGCAGCGTTGTGTAAAGGTAAAACTGGTAAAGATCTTATTCATTGTAGTTTAGAAAATATAGGTCAAATTCCTATACTGGGTGAAGCCGCAGATGCCGTAAATGGAGTAGCTTATTTAATTGAGGGGGATGCTGCCAATGCATTATGGTCTCTAGGGGCTATGGTTCCGTTCCTAGGTAATGGAGTATCAGGGTTCAAAACCGTTAAAAAGATTTACAAAAGTAATCCGTGTGGTTGTATGCCAGAAGGAACCATAATTCAGACAAAAAACGGGGAAAAACCGATTGAGGAAGTTAAAGTCGGCGACCTTGTTCTGGCTAAAGATACAGATAGAAATATACAGTCATATAAACCTGTAGAACACTTATTTAATACTACTGCGGATGTAATTTATACACTTCAGATAGGCGAAGCAGATGTAAGAACAACAGGTAACCATAGATTTTGGATCAAAAATCGCGGATGGATACCAGCAGATGAGTTAGTAGTTGGTGACCAAGTTGAGCTTCAGGACGGATCTTTGGAGCGTATCAACTCTATTGAATTCAATTATGAGATCGTGAAGGTTTACAATTTCACAGTTACTGAATTCCACTCCTATTATGTCTCTGAATTGGGGATTTTGACTCATAACCTTGAAGATGCATGTGATATTAGAAAGTACCAGAATTTAAAAACCAAAACTACTGGACAGAAGGGTAGTAGTAACGGTGACAAATTGGCTAAGGAGATTGAAGAGGCCACTGATATGAAAAGACCATCGGGTTGGGATGCTCATCATATTGTACCTGTTGGGTGTAAAAAAGATGCCTGTGTGAAGTTACAGAAGATATTCAAAGAGTTGGATATAGATCTTAATTCTTCTGCTAATGGAGTATATTTACCTAAAGATAAAGGTTCAGCGACTACGATCATTGACGGAACAACGATGGCGACTCACAATGGTGGACATTCAATTAGTTATTACGAGTTTGTACTTGAAAGACTTCAGCCAGTGAGCAAGGACAAAAAGAAAGTAGTAGCTGAGATTGAGTTTATTCGTCAAGAACTTATGTCAGGGAGATTAAAAATAGGTAATCTTGGTAAAAACGGAGAGGCATACGGAATTTAATGAAGTATTTTGATGTTAAATTAGAATGCCCTCAGATATGTTGAGTTTATTTAAGCAAACTTTGTATTAATTCCTTTATTTAAAGTAAGGTTGTTAAAGAAAAAATGGGTGTTGGGAGATAATGCTTATGAAGGTATATGAACTGAAACATAACGATAGCAGTATGGAATTAAATACTTTGGATTGGGACCACGAACTGGCTTCAGATTTTAATGGAGAGGCTAAGGCGAAAATATGGACCCCGACTAAAGTAAAAACATTGTATAAAAAAAAATATAGTGATTTTCCTCGATTAATAATAGGGAAGCCAATTATGAAAGGAAATGTGAAAAAAGTATTCGAAGCTCATATCTCGAGAGAGGTTGAATTATTACCATTAATTCATGATGAATTAGAGCTTTATGTAGTAAATATTACGAATGTTTTGGATTGTGTGGATTGGAATCGCTCTGATGTAAGAAGGTATAGTGACGGGGATTGGGCAGGATTCAATAAACTGGTGTTTGACTTTTCAAAAATACCCAGTGACACGTATATGTTTAAAATTAAAGAGACTGCCTTAGTGAAAGTGTATGTTACTGATCTATTTAAAACAATTGTAGAGAAACAGAAATTTAAAGGTTTAAATTTCTCCATAGTATATGATTCTGAGTTTACACAGGAAAAGGAAGATGAGCAGCAACGTTTATATAATATAGCTCTGGAAGAGATTGATCGAAACAAGGGAGAAGAATCTAGCTATGATAATGCACGTAGACTTGTAGATCAGGGAGAAGCCATGGCTAGCGGTCCGTGGAAGATGCAATTGGATCAGCAGGGACAATTCTGGCTTGGTGAGCTGCTTAAAGATTTGTCTTATCAGTGGATTATGCCAGCCTATATTCCCCCCGTGTTGCTTTTAAAGTCTTGGCATAAGGTTGCGAGATCAGAAATATAATTAAATTAGTTTTGGAGGATGAACATGAGAGGCTTGACACGTAATATTGCTGCTATAACAGCAATGGCAATAATAATATCCTTGCTCTCTCCCCTTTTTGGGGGAGTAGGCACTTTATACGCAGCGGATGTATCAGGTGCACCTGTCACAATACATTCACTGAAGGGTAATAAGAGCGCTAATGGTATTTACTATGGTGCTGTAGAATTGGAATTAATTGCTCAGGATACAGGGTCAGGTATATCTGTGACCAGATTCAGTCTAAATAATGGTGATACCTGGTCAACTTATACACAACCAATTCTTTTTTCAGATAAGAAAGTTTACAACGTCATCTATCAATCGATTAGTAACAATAGTCGAGTAGAGACGCCCAAAGAGTTGAAATTTACAATTAAGAAAGATACAATTCCTCCTGAAACTACGATTCAAGTTACGGGAACCCAAGGGCAGAACTCATACTACATAAGTCCTGTTACGATAAGTCTTCAGGGTACAGATACGCAATCCGCGGTTGAATATACTGAATACAGCTTGGATGGCGGATTGACTTGGATGAGATACACAGCTCCATTTACAGCCAGTGAGGAGCAGAGTGCTGTATATTATCGTTCAAGAGATCTTGATGGTAATATGGAAAAGACAAAAAAAGGAAAAATTAGTATTGATGTAACAGCGCCAACAGCACCGGATTTCGGATTTGCACCTTATGAATGGAGCAATTCTACCTACTCAGTTACTATTTTTGATGGTATGGATGACCAAAGTGGGATTATGAAGTCACAGTATCGATTGGATAAAACTGGCCTTTGGACTGATTATAAAGGTACGTTCGATGTGAGCGGTGATAAATTAAGAACAATCTATGCCAGAACCATGGATAACGCTGGGAATGTCAGTGAAATACAAGAATACACTCTGCAGTTTGACAAAGTGCCTCCTTCTGTTCCTGAAATTTATTTGACATATGACGAATGGAAGAACCATGAAGTATATGTGAGTCTTGAAGGGGGGACGGATGAAGACAGTCAGGTCCGTGGTTACGAGTATAAAATAGGTACAGATACAGAATGGCAAGAATACATCAGTTCATTCCCTGTACAGCAAGAGGGGATCACCAAAGTTTATGCTCGAACCTTAGATAGAGCAGGTAATGTAAGTGCAACAGTTGAAGCAGAAGTGAGGATTGATCTTACTCCGCCTTCTCCACCTGAGAATTTGTTTAAAGTTAGCCAATTGGGCTCAACTGCTGTAATACGTTGGTCTCCTGCTAAGGATGAATTGTCTGGTATATATGGATATGAAATTTACAATGGCGATACACTTCTAGGTGAGACTACAGACACCAAGTTTACGATTACTAATCTCACACTTAATGAAATGCAGTCTATCTCAATCGTAGCGATAGATAAAGCTGAGAATTATTCAGAAAACAGCAAGCCTCTTATTTTCTTTACTAATAATTTGGCTGTCTCGGCCTATAGGGACCATACCTTTGCGTGGAATCAGGAAGGTCAAGTCTGGGGCTGGGGGCTCAACAGTAATTATCAGTTGGGTGAAGCTACAACAGCCAACCGTACAAGTGCTACCAGAATAACGACTCTTGACGGTTTTTCAATGATCTCTACGGGTTTAAAACAGAATATTGGACTCCGCCCAGATGGAACTGTATGGACATGGGGCGCTAATGACTATACTAATCAACGTCTTCCGCTTACGAAAGTTCCAGGATTGGAAAAAGTAGTTTCCATCTCAGCAGGACTTCAACATTACATGGCACTTAAGGAAGACGGAACTGTATGGACTTGGGGAGATAACGGCTTAGGTCAACTCGGAGTCGGTGGCAAGTTACCTTATAATAGTCTTGAACCAGTTCAGGTTGCAGGTCTAACTGATGTTGTCGCGATCAATGGAAGCTACTATAACAGTATGGCGTTGAAAGAGGACGGAACAGTTTGGATCTGGGGAGATGGAAGTCGGGCGATTGGGTATAAGACTTCAACCAGTACTATTCACTATTCTCCAATTCAAATAGCGGGCCTATCAAATATTGTTCAAATTGATATGACATACCTGCATGGACTTGCTCTCAGAAATGATGGAACTGTCTGGAGCTGGGGAATGAATGAATCGGGTCAATTAGGTCTGGGAGATTATATTGATCACCCAACCCCTACCCAGATACCGAATCTGAATAACGTCATTAAAATCACTGCAGGTTACTCACATAGTATGGCCTTAACGAATAATGGAGAAGTTTGGACGTGGGGGAATAACTACTATGGAGAAGTTGGAGACGGAACAACTATTCAGAAGCGTCCATCTCCTGTAAAAGCAGCCCACTTAAAGGGTGCTACAGATATTGAGGCCGGTGAAATGTATGGCTTCGCTCTTAAGAAGAATGGTTCTTTATGGGCATGGGGATTTAATATGTATGGGCAATTAGGGAATGGGGCAACAACAGCACAACCTACACGTGTACTAGTAAATGGAATCAATTATCCCGTGGATAAGGATGCTCCGACTGCACCAGGACAACTTAGAATTACCGGAAAGACCTCTTCTACAGCAGTGATGTACTGGGATGAATCAGAAGATAACCACGCAGTAAAAGAATATCTGGTATATTCAGGTTCAACTTTGTTTAGTACATTGCCAGTAGATGGTAAGTCTCTAGAATCTATTATTAATTACACTGCAACCGGCTTAGCCCCTGGTCAGACATATACCTTTACCGTTAAGGCTAAAGATTATCAAGGCAATATTTCTACTTCGAGTAATAGTGTAACTGTTACTACAGAGCAGTCTTTTACTAGACAGATGTCGGGAGGACAAAGTCACTCACTCGCACTTAAAAGTGATGGATCTGTATGGGCATGGGGATATAATCAAATGGGGCAGTTAGGTGTTAAGGGCGCATATCTTGCCAAAACACCGATTCAAATTCCCACTCTGAATTCTATTACCTCAATTACATCTGGACCAGACTACAATTTAGCACTTAAAAGTGATGGTACAGTTTGGGCATGGGGAAGTAATATGAATGGTCAATTAGCGAATACAAATTCAAGGCAGCAAGATATTCCTATGAAAATAGATGGTCTAGACTCTGTCATAGCTATCGATGCTGGAACAAGTCATGCTTTGGCGTTGAAAAAAGATGGTACAGTTTGGGCATGGGGGAGTAACTACTATGGTGATCTGGGACTAGGACATAATAATAGTCAATATGCTCCGACTAAAATTCCAACTTTATCAGGCGTTAAATCAATTAGCGCAGGTGCTTTCTTCAGTTTTGCGATTAAATCGGATGGTACAGTCTGGGCATGGGGAGCTAATGGTTTCGGACAACTCGGAGATGGGACAAAAGTTCAAAAGAATGTTCCAATCAGAATTGCAGGATTAACAGGAGTAGAAAGTATCTCCTTAGGTTTCTACCATGGACTTGCATTAAAGCAGGACGGCACTGTCTGGGCATGGGGGTACAATTATAATGGTCAGTTAGGTGATGGTACCAACACTGAGCGGCTAACTCCAGTTAGAATAAACAGTTTATCTGGTATTAGCCAAATCTCAACAGGTAACTTTAATAGTTTGGCCAGAACTTCAACTGCAGTGTATAGCTGGGGATCAAATAATGCCGGAGAGTTAGGTACAGGAGGATACTATGCTACAAATTCACCAGATAAGGTTGCTTCTATAACTTCTGTACAGAGCATTGCTGCTGGAACAAGTCATGGTATGGCTTTGTCCAATAATAACCTGTTGGCATGGGGGGCAAACAGCGATGGGCAATTGGGCAATGGTTTAACTACTAATTCATATGTTCCAGTTAATGTTACGGGAATGTCTACGGCTAAGGCAGCAGTTGCCTCAAAGGCAGCCGCGGCACCAAAAGCTCAATCAATGAATAAAACTCCTGAAGAACAGGAAATGCTTACTAAACTAGTTTCACCTGATTTTATAGCTCCTACAGCTCCTTCCAATGTGAGTGTAACCCGCAATGGTAGAAAACTTGTATTGGATTGGGAACCATCGACAGATGATGTAGGAGTGAAGGAATATTGGATATATTTGAACGACGAGTTGATATTGAAGACACAATCGTATACTAAAGTTGAAATACAAGAATTAGCTAATAAACTAGTTAATATCACAATTAAAGGCGTCGACGAGGCAGGTAATATTTCAGTAGCCAGCGCCCCTGTAACACCATAATATTTTATTCTTAAAGTCTCCTGAGTTGTAAAATCTCAGGAGACTTTTTGATATACTAAAGAGATTAGATAGCTAAGAGCCAAGTGAGTGATTACTGAATAAATATCCAATGTATCTTTGCAGAAAGGGGCACAATTCATGGATCATGTGAGTATTGAACACACACCACCCGCAGCAGTGGAGTATCTTGCTTTACGGCAGGTTTCGGGTCTTAGCCCGATGAGCAGGGAAGGGGCGGAGATTGGATTACCGAATAGCCTGTTTGCCGTATGTCTGCGTGAAGAGGATATGCTGATAGGCATGGGGCGAGTGATTGGAGATGGAGGTTGTTTCTTTCAGGTCGTCGATATTGCTGTACACCCGGATGTTCAGGGAATGGGGTATGGAAAACTGATCATGAGCGAGATTATGAATTATCTGCGTGAAGCAGTACCTGCCCGTGGTTTGGTCAGTCTGCTGGCGGATGTTCCGGCTGATCAACTTTATGCTCAATTTGGATTTGAATACACCAGCCCAAAATCGGAGGGCATGTGGTGGAGGCAGGGAGAAGAAGGACCGACTACCTAGCGGAACGGAAACTGAAATTTTGAGATAAGAATAGACTTATGTCGTATGAAACTATCTTAGTATAGCCGCATTTAGCGGCTTTTTTGCATGATTCGTGTTGAGTGCTAGCGGAGAGAGGGGATACTTAAGAGTGCCGGTGCTTCTTCCGCTAGTTGAAGTAAAGATTATTTTTCTACATATAAGCTGTAAGAGATAGGTTTACAAGTTGTTCACATCCGGTTTAAGATGGCGTGAGCCGTTTAAGGTATATAACAATAGGATTAAGTATTAAAATAACGGTAAGTTGACAAGATGATATCTACAGAAAAGAGGGAATTCATATGAAAGTAGCCATTTTTGGAGCAACCGGAGCGATTGGCAAGATGATATTGTGGGAGCTGATGGATCGTGGGCATGAAGTGACAGCAGTGGTGCGTGACCCTTCGAAGGTTGAGATGGTTCATGAGCGTTTGCGTGTAGAACAGGGAGATCTGCTTAACCCGGATCAGGTGGCTGATTTTGCAGCGGGTCAAGAAGTGGTTGTGAGTGCATATGGACCGAAGTTCGGTGGAGAAGAAGAGATGCTGGAAGTGACACGTTCGTTGATCGAGGGTGTGCGCCGGGCAAAAGCAGGACGTCTGGTTGTAGTTGGTGGAGCGGGAAGTTTGCTAACCGATTCCGGTGATATGCTGATGGATACGCCTGGATTCCCGGAAGAAGTCAAACCACTGGCGAAAGCACATGCTGATGCATATGAACTGATTGAAGCATCGGGCATTCACTGGACCTACATGAGCCCTGCTGCGACAATCACAACAGGACGTCGGACAGGCCAGTTCCGAGTTGGGATGAACCGTGTAATTACGGATGATATCGGGGAAAGCTCGATTTCCGTTGGCGATTTTGCAGCGGCTTTGGTGGACGAACTGGACGATCCGCAGTTTATCCAAGCACGGTTTACGGTAGGTTATTAAGCGTAGATAGGCTTTGGAATGGATGATGTAATCTGAAGGTCTCGTACACGGGATCGATAGAGCTTCCAATGATGCATGGCTTTGGCTCGGATTGTGGTAACTGGATGAGGTAAGGGGAAATATAGAGGTACACATATAGGATGTAGTGTTTAGGTGCGAAGTAGCTATTTTTAAGTATGAGATGAGCTTGTCACGGGGAGGGATGAACGTTGTTTATCGTAACCGCTGAACAGATGAGGGCTGTGGACGACTATACCATTCATAAGTTGGGTATTCCTGCTGCCAGTCTGATGGAGAATGCAGGTCGCGCCATAGCCGAGGAAGTCATTAAGCTGTGTCGGGAAGAACAGGCAGAAAACTCGCTTGCAGTTTCGGGGAAGTTTGGCTATAGCAGCAAGGGCTGTAGCAGCCAGACAGATGCGAGGCGGGCACACACCGGGCCCGGTGATCGGCAAGGTTATGGTGGCGACATCATCGCCGATCCGGCGCTGGTGATGGAGCGCCCGGGAGATCAGCAGTGGTACATGCTGATCGGCAAGGGCAATAATGGCGGCGATGGGCTGGTGGCCGCACGCCATTTGGTTGAAGCGGGGCTTGGCGTGACACTAGTCTACGCCGATGCCCCTGATGCACTGCGGGGCGAAGCCGCAGTGCAACGGGATGCCACCGCGAAGCTCGGCATCCCTGCTCTTGTCCACGGGCGCGAAGCCGTGGACTTCAGCCGGTGCACAGGCATCGTGGATGCGTTGCTGGGCACTGGCTCGCGGGGGGCGCCGCGGGGAGCTTACGCGGCGCTGATTAAGGCGGCGAACGACAGCGGCAAGCCGGTCGTGTCCGCCGATGTGCCAAGCGGGCTGGACGCCGACACTGGAGAGGTGTACGAGCCCTGCATTCAAGCCCGGGTGACTGTATGTCTCGCGCTGCTCAAGCGCGGGCTGTTGCAGTACCCGGGTGCTTCTGCCGCGGGGCGCATTATGGTGCGCGCCATCGGCATTCCCGCGCGGCTTGCGCCAGAGCATGGCCCCTCGGTCCGTCTGCTGACGGACGAGGTGCTGCGCGGTGCGCTGCACGTGGATACAGGCCGCCTCCGGGCACCGGACGGCCACAAGGGCACCTACGGCCACGTACTGTTGGCCGCAGGAAGTCTGCCGATGAGCGGCGCAGGCCTGCTCTCGGCCAAGGCCGCGCTGCGCGCGGGTTGCGGGCTCGCCACATGGGCGCTGCCCGCGGCACTGCTGCCGCATGTCATCGGCACCGTGCCCGAGCTCATGCTTGCTGCCGCCTCCGATGGCGACAGCGGCGAATGGAACGCGGCTTCCGCGGGCGTCGTGCTGCGTCTCGCGGAAAGCCGCGACGTGCTCGCGACCGGCCCGGGCCTCGGCCGCTTCAAGGGCGACACAGACTGGCTGCGCCGTCTGTGGCAACAATCGGATCGTCCGCTCGTCATTGACGCGGACGCCCTCAACATGCTGGCAGACGCTGGCCCACATGGGCCTCGCGACTGGGGCCAGCGAAGTGCGGCGACAATCTTGACGCCGCACCCTGGCGAGATGGGCCGACTGCTGGGCATGTCGACCCAAGAGGTGCAGCGTGACCGCATTGGACACGCTGCAAAATACGCCCGCGAGCAGGGCGTGACCCTTGTGCTCAAAGGAGCACGAACGGTCATCGCAACGCCATCCGGCGAGGCGTACATCAACACCACAGGGCACGCCGGCATGGCGACTGGCGGTGCCGGAGACGTATTGACCGGTATCATCGCCGGTCTGCTTGCCCAAGGGCTAAGCGCGGAGCAAGCCGCCACGTTCGGCGTATATCTCCACGGACAGGCCGCCGAACGAGCAGCCCTGCTGCGCAATGACCCGTCGTCCCTGCTGGCCGGAGACATCATCGATGCACTGTGAGGATGGGGCAGGTGTGGGACAAGCTCGCGGTTTTGAGCTGCTGCCCATGACGATTCCTTTTCAAACTGCGAGTGATCCAACGAACCAGCGCACCAAAAAGTAGATGAGTGAACGTTGTCCATTGCTCAGTACTCAATGCTCACTACCCAATGCCCAGTGCCCAGTGCCCTAACGAACCTGACACACCTTATACCAAGGTTTACATCGAGGAGCAAAAGCTAACGAATCTCATCCACGTTATTTCTGTGTATTTCGGATAAAACACCTAAAAAACCGGATTAAATTAGGAGAATAGAGTGACTGAGATTCGTTAGATTTTATAATCTGCAATTAATGGTCCAATAAGGTTTGCACGATTCGTTAAACGTTTGGATCTGAAACGCTGCTGCCTTGTTATCTATATAAGTTGAACTAAAGAATATTTACACTGGATACTCTGGTGACAGAACAACCTTCCGATCGCTGTTATTCCCAGTTTATTCTTTTATAAATTAGGAAATCCGGGATAGCGTATGCTTCCGAACCAGCTTTCTTTCAAGAAGCTTTTAGGCGAAGCGTATGCTTCCAAGTCAGCGTTCTTTCAGTTAGCTTTTAGTTCCGCTTCTTCAGGTTCTTTCTGTCCTCTGTGTTTCGTGTAAATGTTTAGTTAGATGAAACAACGATTAGTTACTGAAAAGGGGAGCCCTGTCATGATTCATGACGGAGGCTCCCCTTTATTTGGTTGTTTGTATGTTCACGCTACCTGATCCTGGCTCGCCTATAACCTGCCCATATCTTGTCTATAATCTGCATCTAACCTGCATCTAAACGACATCCGAACTACGCCCAGCCCAAAATTTTCTGGCATCCTGCTTACAGCCGGAATCGTAGCAGTTCCTGATGCATCTCCGCACTGATATCACGCAATGACTTCACCTTAATACTTGCATCAGCGAAGGAACGTTGTTGTTCCGACGTGGAGGCGGTGATCTCTTCACTACTGGCTGCCGACTGCTCGGTGATGGCACTGATATTTTCGATGGCCTGTTGCACCTGTGTACTGAGTTCATTGGAGTGTTGCATGTCCTCAGCAAGCTGATGGATACCCGTACTAATGCGCTCCACACTTTCACGAATGGCAGAGAAGGATTCACGAGTCTGGCTGGTGGCTTGTTCCTGTTCGCCGAATAACTGCATACTCTGTGCTACAGAGTTCTTCACCTTGTCCATGGAGGTTGTGATCTCGCCCACAGCCGCATAGATATGTTTGACCGATTGCGCAGATTGTTCGGCGAGTTTGTTCACCTCGCCCGCAACAACAGCGAAGCCACGTCCGGCTTCTCCAGCGCGAGCAGCCTCTATGGAGGCATTTAACGAGAGCATGGTCGTTTGTTTGGCAATCTCCGATACATATGCAGTCATCGTAGTGATTCGAACCGCGCTTTCTTCCAGTTCCCGCACCGTTTGTTCCACCTCGGCCATCGCCATACGATTCACTTCGGCCAAGCGGAGTTGCTCCGCTACAGCCTTATTACCTTCCTCAACGGTAGTTAATACTTCACGACCATCGATCACCGATTGGGAAGTGGACTCCAGATTGCTATTGAAGGTAGACTGCATTTTGTCCACAACCATCACCGTTTCACTCAGATCCTCGGCAATCTTTTGACTGCCAATCGAGAGTTCCTCCGTGGTGCGTGATACTTGCTGTACAATCGCTTGGGCTGTATCATTGCCGCGGTCAATATCTTGCGCCATTAGATCGACCCGATGACCCGCCGCACCAATCGACTGAATAATGCCGCGGATATTATGAGTCATGATACCGAAGGAACGACTCAGGTCATCGAGTTCATCTTTGCCCCGAGCTTCCGGTAATTGTCCGGTCAGGTCACCGTCTGCAATTTGTCCCGCAGCGTCTTTGAGTGTTCGAATACGCTTGGCGATCTGACGTGAAGTATACATATTAAACAGCATTACGGCGACAAGCAATACGATGGCTCCTACCAGAGCGGTTTGCCACGTTTGCTGAATGTCATGTTCCAAATCGACGGTATATTGATCATAACGATCCCGAGTCATCTCATCTAACGAATAGATATCATTCTGTATGCCCCGAACCCGAGTGCTGTAACGTTTCGCTTCCGCACTGTTCATCGCACTCATCGCTTCGGTGGCTCCCTGGTTGAGAGCTTGTAATTTTGTCTCGATGGACTGAATAAGTTGTAACTGCGAATCTGTTTCGAGCAATCCGTCCGTAAGCTCCTGAATCATCGTTTGGCCTTCATCCAGCAAGCGGAGTACTGCGTCTTGGTTTCCTGCTGTCATGGAGAACGAATAGACATCCAGCGCCTGCTGGGTCTGAATCTGATTGGCATTCAGTTCACTAACCTTGAGCATGGCTGGTACCAGATTTTGATTTTTGGCATTCATGTTGAGCAATTGCATGATAATATAAGCGACTAGCACAAGGCATAGAAGTAGTGAAATTAGAGCATTAAGTATCAGTTTTCCCTGTAGTTTCATATGCGTACCTCCTCGTATCCGATGGGTTATTGATCAAGCTTAATTTTGATTTGACCGGAAGAGATCTTTGCTTTCAGATCTTCGAAGGTTTGCTGTTGTTCATCACTGAGCGTGATATTATGTAGAGCAGTCAGACCCACGGCGTTCTCCGCCAGCCCCTCCACGATTTCCTTTTGAGGGAAGGTATGATTGTTTTGTACAAACGTGTTAACGGCATTATAGATAGAGACATCCACATTTTTCAGCATGGACGTAAGAATGGCTTTTTCCGCCAAAAAGAATTGATCGGTATCTACACCGATGGCGTATTTCCCTAATTTCTGAATCTCCGTCAGTGCGCCTACGCCTGTGAGACCGGCAGCAACGTAGATCACATCAGCGCCCTTTTCCTGAATCATCTGTGCAGCCAGTTGTTCACCCAACTCGGCATTGCCGAAGTCCCCCGCGTAGACAGCATCAACGGTTGCATCGGGCTTGACAGCCAGAACACCTTGTTTAAAACCCTGCTCGAAATTACGAAGGACCGGTATCTCTATTCCACCAAGGAAGCCAACATGATCTTCCGTTGAAGCCATTGCGGCAATAACACCTGCCAGATAACTTCCTTCTTCCGCCCGGAATGAAATGGAGGCAATGTTAGGCAGTTCGGACTGACTGTCAATCATGAGGAACTGCTGGTCAGGATATTTGGCTGCAACTTTCTCCATATCCGCTTGGACAGCATCACTCAGGCCGATAACCAGATCGAATTTGGCTTCAGCAAACTCTTCAAATGCAGCTTCGGCATTGTCGCCCGGTTCGCGATAGTCAAAGACAATGCTTTTCTCATTTCTGGCCTGAACCAGTCCATCAAAAGCAGCATCATTAAAAGAACGGTCACCCAGACCCACTTCCGTAAGCACGATGCCAACCTTTGTTCTTGTGTCTGTTGCCGTTGTTGTATTGTTGGCTGAACATGCCCCCAGGATCAGTACCGTCAGGATCATCATGATGGTAAGACCTAGACCTGCGCGTCTGTTCTTGTTTGTTTTCATGTGTGGTACCCTCATTTCTGTATTCACATTTTTCTGTTTTGCGTGGTTCCGTAGCTCAAGGGAATGACGTGTACATGATGACACGTATGGTGAGGATTTCCCCTTTATCTATATCGGTCAGAAAGGCACTGTGATTTATGGTATGTAGTGAAAATTTACGAAAAAATAAATATTTTCATGAATTACACATAATTTTTACATTTCTCTGGTTAAAAGGGTACTTAAATATCTACAGTATGTTGTTTACTGATGTTAGAAGTCGAAAAAAGACAAAAGAGAGATGACATGAATCATCTCTCTTTTGTCTTAAAATTTCACCCTATACGAAGGATAAGGTGATCATCCTATTATAAAAATGACGCAAGTTTTACCAAGCCGCAATCGAGCCATCAGCTCGGGTTTCCGTACCCCCGCATAATACACCATTGTCCGGGTGGCGCCAGATGATCTGACCGCGTCCAAACTGGGATGGATCGAGCGCCACTTGAATATCATGTCCCTTGCGGGCGAGTGCCTGTGCAATGTGTTGCGGGAAACCTGGTTCAACGAGAATCGTTTTGCCCTTCGTCCACTGCCAGCGCGGAGAATCCAAGGCGGCCTGGGGGTTCAGGTGATAATCGATTGTATTCATGACCACCTGCACATGACCCTGCGGCTGCATGAAACCGCCCATGACACCGAATGGCCCAACCGCTTCACTGCCGCGGGTGAGGAACCCCGGAATGATCGTGTGATATGTCCGTTTGCCCGGCTCAAGGGCATTTGCATGGTTCGGGTCCAGTGAGAAGTTATGTCCACGATTTTGCAGGGCAATGCCTGTCCCCGGAACAACCAATCCAGAGCCGAAGCCCATGTAGTTACTCTGGATAAAGGAAACCATGTTGCCTTCACCGTCCGCTGTAGCCAGATAGACCGTTCCACTTGCTCGTGGATCACCTGCCTCAGGTGTTCGTGCGGTATCACCAATGAGTTTGCGCCGTTCTTCCGCGTATGCCTCGGACAGCAGTTCCTCCACCGTGACGCCCATTTTGCGTTCTTCAGTAATATATTTCTCCCCATCGGCAAATGCCAGCTTCATGGCTTCGAGCTGCTGATGATACGCCTGAACAGATTCTTTCTCTTCAAATTCATATCCTTTCAGCAGATTAAGCGCCGCCAGAGCAATCAATCCTTGTCCATTCGGCGGAATCTCCCACACATGGTATCCGCGGTAGGAGACAGAGATTGGATCAACCCACTCGGGCTGGAATGCCGCCAGATCTTCGCGAGTCAGATAACCACCATGCTCTGCCATAAAGGAATGAATGCGTTCTGCCAGTTCTCCTTCGTAAAAGTCTCGCGCTTCGCTCTCGCCAATCTGGCGCAAAGTCGCCGCATGATCCGGCGAGCGCCACAACTCTCCAGCTGCGGGAACCCGCCCGCCTGGAGCAAATGTCTCAAACCACGCACGCCCTGCCTTCGCATCACCCTGGCGTGCATAGATTTCGGCTGCCCTTGCCCAGTGGCGGGCCAGCCCAGGCGCAAGCGGATAACCTTCCTCCGCGTAGCGGATGGCTGGTTCCAGCGCTTCCGCCAGCGTGAGCCGCCCGAAACGGCGGCTCAGCTCAGCCCAACCTGCCGGTGCGCCAGGCACCGTCACCGGAACAACCCCAAGCTTCGGCATCTCCGTATAGCCTGCCGCTTGAAGCGCCTCAATGGATATGCCCTGAGGCGCAGGGCCGCTGGCATTCAGGCCATGCAGTTTGCCCTCGGTCCAGACGAGGGCAAAAGCATCGCCGCCAATGCCATTGGACGTGGGCTCCAGCACGGTGAGTGCTGCCGCAGTTGCAATGGCGGCATCAATGGCGTTGCCGCCTTTTTTCAATACATCCAGACCGGCTTGTGCAGCCAATGGTTGAGACGTGGCGACCATGCCTTGTTTCGCATACACAGGCACGCGGTAAGAGGGGTACGGTTGGTAGAGTGGATCGAAGTTCATCGGGTTGTTCAGCTCCTTGTCACAAGATGTCAGGCTCCGGCATCACCGGATCATACTCCTAACCCTCTTCGCAACCGGACAACCGATATCCTGCCACACCTGCTAAATCCAGCCTGACATCAGCAACACTTCGTTCAGAAATACGTTCCATTCCGGCCTGATTAGCCATCATCTAATACGTTTCTACCAAGGGAGGTGACATCAGTCACCGCATTACCCTAAGTCGTTACCATATCGCCGCCATTGACATGAATGCATTCACCTGTGACGTAGGATGAATCGCGGGAGGCGAGATAGACATAAGCTGCCGCCAGTTCGTAAGGCTGACCAGCCCGACCCATAGGCGTCTCCGTTCCATATACCTGCACATCCTCCGCGGAGAAGCTGGCAGGAATAAGAGGTGTCCAGATAGGGCCAGGGGCAACAGAATTCACGCGGATTCCCTGTGCTGCGAGTGATTGGGAAAGTACACGAGTGAGCGACACGACAGCTCCTTTGGTGGAGGAATAGTCGATCAACTGGACGTTACCTTTGTATGCTGTGATGGAAGCCGTATTGATGATGGAGGCACCTCTGCACAGATGGGGGAGAGCGGCCTGGATCAGAAAGAAATAGGCGAATACATTGGTCTGAAAGGTGTGATACAGCTGTTCTTCTGTAATATCAACAATGCTTGGCTGCACATACTGCACGCCATGGTTGTTGACCAGAATATCGATCTTTCCATAGGTCTCCATCGTCGTGCGAATGACGGTTTCACAATTTTTCTTCAGGCGGAGGTCAATCTCGATTAAGAGACAGCACTGTCCCAGTTCTTCGATCCGTTCACGAGTCCTTTCGGCGTCTGTCCGTTCATATAGATAAGCAATGACGATATCCGCACCTTCCTTGGCAAAAGCGATGGCGGCCGCCCGGCCGATTCCACTGTCACCACCCGTAATAATGGCAACTTTACCTTGGAGTTTGCAGCTACCGATATAGGCAGGATCTTCACTGATCGGTTCAGGCACCATCAGGGTTTCCAGACCGGGTTGCTGGTCCTGATGCTGGGGTGGAAATGCCAGCTTTTGCTCCTTGCACACCGTTTTCTCACCATAAAAAGGATAAACAGGATTCATTCGCTTTACATCCTCCTCGAACGTACATTGATACGGATAACCTATGCATTCGCCCAGAAGGATGTGCGAGAGGAGCAGGCACAGCGGTTGTTTTTTGCACAAAATATACCATAATAAGGATAGATCCTTAAATCTTTGGAGGTGTCAGGAGCCACATGAATATTCAAGGAATTAATCATTTGTGCTTTTCCGTATCCAATCTGGAGCGGTCCATTACCTTTTATGAGCAGGCTCTCGGTGCCCGAATTCAGGTGAAAGGACGCAAACTGGCTTATTTTGAGCTTGCCGGTCTGTGGATTGCCCTGAATCAGGAGGATGTTATTCGCAACTATACGGAACGAACCTATACCCATATTGCATTTACCGTTACAGAAGAGGAGTTCGACGCGTCTGTTCAGCAGTTGCGAGCAGCGGGTGCTGACATTCTTCCCGGAAGGCCAAGAGATCCGCGGGATGCATTATCCGTTTATTTTACCGATCCGGATGGACATTTGTTTGAACTGCATACAGGTACGATGAAGCAAAGGCTGGATTATTATCGCGAAGACAAAGATCATATGACCTTTTATCCGTGAGTTTCATGTGCAAGTAGAGGTAAATGATGATTAACGTATTTAAAGTCATTGCAATTATCCGTAAAATACGTATTAGGTTGCCAGAAATCGATGGTGGAATATGCTACCCAATTATAAACATGAGGAGAGATGAGCATGGAGAGTAAAGGAACCAAATTCGTTACAACCGCAAGTGAACTCTGCATGGTTACTATCATGCTTCTACCTTTTATTGCAGGACAGCTTCATGTTTCGGAGGCATATGCAGGATCGGCTAAGTTTAGTAGTCAGCAGGGACAAAAGCATGCCGTATCTACGGAAACGCTGCTGGAGCTGAATGATCCTGTACCTGTTCGATGAGAGATTGATCCTGTGCCCTTTCACCGTGGATTCCCGGAAGTGGGGTCCCTGTTCAGAGACCCTAAAATCCATCTGTTCATTTCCCTATGTCCTCAGTTGTTAGATGAAGAAGTTATCTGTTTTATTTGATCAATGACTTATAATCTTCGTAGTTCATTTTACGCTCTTGCAGGCTTAGCAGAAGGAGTTGATGGCTGATGTCAGCCTCGCGGTTTGCAGAGATGCGTTTAAGTAGATCGTGACTCATTCTTAGAAAGTAATAACCTTCATTGCTGTTGTTTTTCTCATGAAATACAATACCCAGCAAGCGATACAGTTTGGCACGAAGCATCCCTTCATCTTGCTTATCCAGCAGTTGGAGGGCTTCTTTGATGATGGCCTCTGCCTGTTCTGGCTCACGCTGTTCCAAATAAACTTTACTGATTTCCTCTAATATGGAAGCCTTCTTGTGGGGAAGATTGCGTTTATCGTAAATTCGTGCGCATTCATCCAGTAAGGGGAGGGCTTCTTTTTTTTGCCCCATATGAAGCTGGATCACGGCGAGGTTGTGAAGTGCCAGAACGTAGGATTCGCTGCTCGCCTGTTTATAGGCCTGTACGGATCTCTTGGTCCAGTCATAACTTAACCGCATGTGTCCGTCCTGTTCGGACATATAATATGCTTTGCCCAGACCCAGTGTAATCTCGCCATACAGTTCCGGTTGTCCCGCCATTTGGGCTTCCTTCTCCGCTTTGAGATAGTAGTTCAACCCTTCATTCACATTGCCTAGTCTTAAATGGGTTGTGCCAAGAAAGGTCAGCGATTGGATGTGTTCTTCCTGTAGATGTTTGAGTCTGCTGCTGTACGTATACGCCTGTTCATAATGTTTCCGGGCAGCATGAAACAGCTCTGCATGAAAAGCCGCTCTCCCCATTTCCAGATAATATTCAACGATACGTTCCCTGTCACCTGTTCGAATGACCGTAAATGCTGCAGTTTCCCCCTCATCCAAGGCTTGTCGATAATCCCCAAGTCTGTTGTGACTTCGTAAAATGAGCAGGTAGGCTTCTGACTGATCCGATGTATCCTCCGTCAACGTCAGCACTTTATGGGCTATGCGGATGCAGGCAGAATCATTCTGCTCGGCATAACAGGCTTTGGCCTTGTCCAGTACAGCCTCCCCAATATCCGTATCTGTTGCTGCACTTCCTCCCAAAAAAAACTCCATGGGTGTATTAAGTCTCCTGGCAATGATTTTTAACATACGCTGCGAGGGAACGGCTCTACCTTTTTCGATAAGGCTGATGTAAGAACGCGTCATATCCTCACCTGCCAGTTGCTTCTGAGACAGTCCAAGCTGCTCCCGGATTTGCCGGATTTTGGGTCCGAGCATGATCGTTCACCGTCCCTTGATATAGTTTGATTGGAATGGAGATCTGATTGGTATGTTGGGTCTATCGTGAGTATCCAGAAGCAGGGGTAAGGAGAGTGAGAGGTTCATTTACCTCCATTTACAGTTTAAATCCAATTTGGGAGATTATAGAATCAGAGTATCCAAGATGAAAGGAGGAGATATGAATGGTCATTAAAGCGACTCCCATTACACTGGAGCAACTGAAGCGCAAAGAAGTTGAAGCAGCACAGTTGGAAACGAGTGGACTGGGCGAGGCACGTGAAGTCAGTGCACGCGCGGTTTCCGCTCGCGCAGTTGAAGCCCGAGCTGTAGCGGCTCGTGCTGTAGCAGCTCGTGCAGCGGCGGCTCGTGCCTGATTTTTCCTACTTACTTATCGTATTACGCTAGATTCATAGATGGGAGCTTCTGCGGAAGCTCTTTATCTCCCTATATTTCAGTGAGATTCGTACGTTAGTGATAACGAGGTGTCTGAAGCCGATGCATATCAAGCAAATATGGTCTTACATTCCGGAGCACATTGTGCCGATCAGGGAACTGAACGAGGTGCTGGGACTCAATAATGCCCAGACGAAGGTACTGGAAAAAATTCATGGTTTGAAACAGGTTCGGCAAGACAGGGATGGAGATCTGGCTTCGTTGCTTGGGCGCGTATTAACCCAGGTGGTAAATAACCCGGAGATCGCTCCTAACTCGATTAAGTATATCATTTATTGCCACACAATTCAGGAAAATTTCCCCTTTCCTATGAAAGTTTTGCAAGTCCTGAAACGGGCTTACGGGTTGCAGCATGCCATCGCGTTTTCGCTTACGCAGCAGAACTGTGCATCGGGCTTAATTGCCCTGAATGTTGCCGAGACATTGCTGCCTTCATTGGAAGCGGATGATCATATTTTAATTTTGACAGGTGAAAAAACCTTTAGTCCCGTTGTGCAATTGATCCCCAATACCACCGTGATGGGAGAGGCATCAGCCGCCGTGCTGGTGGGCAACAAGGGCAACGGAAGTCGTGTAGTTGGACTTACGAGTGTTACCTTGGGCCAATTCTGTAATGTACTAACGGGAACCCCGCAGATTCTAAGGGAGTTTCAGGAAATCTACACGCCTCGGTTATGTGAAGCCATTGTTGCAGCCGTGGAGCAGGCGGGTCTGACGTTGCAGGATATTCGATACATCGTCCCACACAATGTGAATCTATCCTCGTGGAAGAAGGTGGCTATCCGTTTATCCTATCCCCTTGAACGCATATATACGTCCAACGTACAGGAGATCGGACATTGTTTCTGTTCGGACCCATTTATTAATCTGCAAGCTATTCTGGAGCAGAAGCTGTTGCAACCAGAGGAGTATTATCTGCTTGTTACGGTCGGACTTGGGGTTACATTCAGCGTAGCAGTGATGCAATATGCAGGAATAGGAGGGGATGGCCGTGACCACCGTATTGACGGATTTTTCGAGCAAGCTCAAGTGGGCGTTAACGGGCCAGCATGACGTTACTTTTGTGTATCTTAACAATTTTGAGGTAGAGGAGCACTGGAGTGAAACGGGTACTCTCAAGCTGCCCTCATTAAGCATAGGCTCGGCTGCGGATGTCGTTAATCGGATGGAGGAACTGGGTGTTTTCCTCGCCGGAGAGAACGATATTATCCTGCTCAAGGGGCCGCCAAATCAGGGATTCATGGCAGATGCACAGGCGCTTGGGTTTGGTCGCTCCCGATGCATAACGGTGGAGCACAATGATCCGGCACTGAACATTACCGCGAATCTTCTGAATTGTCCAAGGACAATGGACAAGCTGCGAGAGCTGTCACAGGCTGCTGGAACGAATGTTTATCTGGTTCCCTTTGGAACCTCGGATCAGGAAGAGGAATTCTCCCGACGGACCGGCATTCCGCTGGCTGTTCCATCTTCAGATATTTTCCGCAAGGTGAATGACAAGGGGTATTCCCGCCGTCTCAACGCGGAGTTGGGCATTCGCCAAATTCCAGGCGTTGAATGCACGTCTTTGGATGAACTGGTGTCTGGTTTCGATCAGCTAAAGGCCGTTCTAGAGCAGGGTGGACGTCTTGTGTTGAAGGATTCCATGGGTGTATCAGGCAAGGGAATTACCGTCATTACCGATGAAGCCAGGTTTCACAAATGCATGAGTATGCTGGAGAAACAGGCAAGCAAAAAGGGAAGACGGCAAATCAACTACGTGCTTGAGCAATGGATTGATAAAATCTGTGACCTGAATTACCAGATTCTCATCGATCGCTCGGGTGGAGTTGAGTATCTTGGCGTAAAGGAATCGTTGGTAGAGCAAGGCGTACATCAAGGGCATCTCATGCCTTCGCGGCTCAACGATGTTCAACTTGAGGTCATTCGCGAAGCGGCCATACGGATTGGAGCAGCTCTGTATCGAGATGGATACTACGGCATTGCCGGCATGGACGCCATTCTGGACGAGGACGGTACAATCTGGCCCAATCTTGAGATTAATGCCAGGTTTAATATGTCTACCTATCAGACCAACATTCAGCATCAATGGGTGGCCGAAAATCAATGTGGACTGGCAAAAAAATATACGCTCCGGCTCAATCACTTGCTGGAATACAAGGTGCTTCGTTCCAGTCTGGGTGAATTGATGTTCGAACCGGAACGTGGCGAAGGATTATTGATTAATAACTTTGCCACAGTCAATGCGGCATTCAGAAGTGAGGGGACCTTGTTCTCCGGACGTCTGTATGGCGTGATTATTGCGTCCTCCCCTGAACGGCTGGGAGTGATCGACGAAGCGATAGAAGCCGTCCTATCTTCCATTAACGAGGTGATGTGAGTGTCTACGGAATATCAGATCCAGCAGTTGTGTGTCTCGGACATCGCTGAGAAATTCGGAACTCCGCTGTATATATATGACGGGGATGTGTTGCAGCAGGTGTATCAGGAGCTTCGGGAATTGCTTACGCCTCAAGTGGAGCTGTTCTATTCATTGAAGGCCAATCCGAATATTTCGATCGTACACATGTTGCAGGAGATGGGCGCGCAGGCAGAGGTGTGTTCCCTGGCAGAATTACATACGGCCGTACAGGCTGGAGTAGCGCCAGAAAGCATTATTTTCCTTGGACCCGGAAAAAGCGATGACGAGATTACGGCATGCATACGTCTGGGCATATATGCGATTGTATGTGAATCGTTCCAGGAGCTGGAGCGCATAGAGATCATCGCTGCAAGTGAGGGGCGAATCGTGCCGGTGGCCCTGCGAGTGAATCCTTCCTTTTCTGTTAAAGGCTCCAGGTTGACCATGGGTGGCAAACCACGTCAGTTTGGTATGGATGAACAAAGTGTGCTCCAGGGAAAAGAGCAGTTCGAGAGCTTCTCCCATGTGGAGATCATGGGACTTCACGTGTACATGGGAACCCGCATGTTGGATGTAGAGCCGATCGTTCAGAATACCCGTCATATTCTGGAATTGGCTGATCGAATCGAGAACGAGCTGGATATCACGCTACGTATGGTCGATGTAGGCGGGGGATTGGGGGTGCCCTACCATGAAGGTGAGCAGTTCCTATCCATAGCCGCACTGACAGAACAGTTGAATCCAATGTTCGAATCGTTTCGGCATAGTCATGCCAACACCCGGCTGTTCATGGAGCTTGGGCGATATCTGGTAGGCACCTGCGGTATGTTGGTCAGTCGAGCCCTATATGTCAAGCAATCGTATGGAGAGCACTTCGTCGTAACCGATGGTGGAACGAACTGCCATATGGCGGCGGTGGGCACAGGTTCTTATGTGAAGCGTAACTTTCCGATTGCCTCCCTGACGCGTTATGGTGAATCCCCTGTAGCAGAATACAATATTACGGGTCCCTTATGTACGCCGAATGATGTTGTTGGGAAACGGGTATTGCTTCCTCCTGTTGAACGGGGCGATCTAATCGGTGTTTTTCATTCGGGAGCCTACGGACCAACGGCTTCTCCCACACACTTTTTGAGTCATGGAAGTCCGGCGGAAGTGCTGATTGTCGCTGGGGAGGCTCACTTGATCCGTGAGCGAGATACTCCGCAGGATCTACTGTCCAAGCAACGCTTGATTAAAGTGTCCCACACGGAAATAACCAATTGATGAGGAGAGATGATGATCATGACGACTGCAGTATTGCTTGAAGAGATCAAAGGTGCCCTTGCTGAAGTGTTGAATACGGAAGCCAGGGAGGATATTCAATTAAGCACATCTTTATTTGACGAACTCTATCTGGATTCGACCTCTGTTCTGGAACTGTTGATGACGCTGGAAGACCGGATTGAAGGTCTGGAGATTGACCCGGATGATCTGGAGCCCGATGTATTTGATACGGTAGGCTCCCTGGCTGCTTATATTGAGAAGCAGCTCATTGCGGCCTGATGGCTTCGCCTGTTGCCATACGGGAGATGGGAGTCAGGCTGTTCTGGGAGAAGAAGCCCCCGTTTGATCATCCGGAACTGCTGCGATTTCATCAGGACATGCTCGCGGGTACTCCGATCAAGTACGACGTTCAACTTTTGCAGGGTCGTAACAACAATGCCTATCACGAGATGAGTGTGGAACTGCTGGAAGAGACGGGACTTGATCGGGTCATGCAGGATGTGGATGTGTTGCTGCTGGCATACAATTTTCCGAATACCCGCCCGGATATATCAATTGTGAATTATTTGATGGATCGTTATCAGGCCCGTTTTATCAGTTTTGCTGTAAATGATCTTGGTTTTGGTGCTCCTTTTGCGGCGCTCCACATGCTTCAGCATTATCTGGGCAGAGAAGGTTACATGAAAGGCATGCTGCTGGTTATGGACCAGACAGCTCTCCCCTATGAAACGATGGAACTTGTTTCACCGCCTGGACCGGACACGGCTGCAGCAATATACCTTGATCGGATGACAGGCGTAGGACCTTCCCTGCTTGGTGTAGAGATGCGACATGCCGAGTATTCCATAGCCGATACTGCGGAGATGGTACTGGATCGATTATGTGCCCAGGCATCCATTCACCGAAATCAGATTAACCTGCTCATCCATCCTGATCTGGAGCAGCTGTGCAATCAGGCTGCTTGGTACAGGGAGTGTGGATCGAAGAGTTATTATGATCCATCGCGCTGGAGTGCAGCACCATTCTTCGCATTACAGGAGTTATTGGAGGAGAAGGACGGGGGCGAGTACATATGTCTTATGCATCTGGAGCAGACGGATTCGTTTATTCATGCCTTGCTGATCCGAACCTGTGAATGGAGTATGGATGGACACTAGTCGCAGAAGGAGGGAGAACATTGGGGTTCGGTATTGTGGATATTGGCGTCTATTTGCCTGAACAGATTCAGCAGCCGGAGGAGGTGCTGGCTGCCCTGGAGCTTGGGAAAGGTGAGCTTCAGTTTCTGCGCAAGTACCACCGCCTGGAAGGTGTGCCTGTAACGGAATCGGGCCAGATGCTTGACGATACGATCGCACAGGCTGTGGAACGGCTCCAGACCAGACCTGCCCTTTCCGGAATCGACCTTGTTCTCTATGTCCATTCCTTTCAGGTGCAGACACCGAGCGATTACAGGCTTTTGCAGCGTGTCCTCCAGCGCTTAGGGCTGGAACATGTACCGTTCTATGGCATATCCCAAATGAACTGTGCATCGTCGATAGCCGCTCTTCAATGGCTTGAGCGAATCTCGCAAACGCAGCCTCACATTCGGAATGTGTTGTTGATCTGTGCGGATCAATTCAATTTTTTGCCTCCCGAATGGCGCTATCTGCGCAAATCGGCCATTCTGGGTGATTCTGCCGTAGCTGTTCTATTGAGCAGAGAGAGCTGTCAGCATGTCGTTCAGGCGGCGCATGTACTGCGAGATACCCGGTTCCATACTGGTTATCATGCAACCGCCGATGAGATCTCGGCATTTAACCGATTGTATGTGGACCATATCATTCAAGGGATGGAAGAGCTGCTGTCAACGCAAGGCCTGAGTTTCGAAGATGTGGATCATATTTTTCCCCATAATGTGAACTGGACTACCTGGAAGGAATTCTCGCGACGTACGGGAGTTGGACTTGAACGGATATATCTGGATAACATTCAGCGAATCGGACATACCTTTTCCACCGACCCGTTCATTAACCTGAGTTCGGGATTTGAGCAGGACTGGGTGTGCAGGAAGGGGCACTCCATCATGGTCAGTATCGGGCTCGGCAGTTTTTTTGGTTTTGCACTGGTGGAGCATGGAGGATGCGAAGAAGAATGAACAGGAGGAATGACAATGCACGTTATTGAATTCCAGGGCCCAGATGCAAAGCCCGTCGGATCAAAAGCAGCAGGCAACCCCGTTGCTCCGATATCGGAAATGTTGGAGGCAAAAACCTTGCTGGTGAACAATCGTCCAGTGCTTTTGGCAACAGGTCCATACGTGCTCGCGACCGCTCATCTCATTGAACAAGATGCTTTACTTTGGCATGAAGAATCAGCTGGGCTGTATCGTTGGAACCAACTACATGCCGTTCATGTACAGGATCGGATGCTGGAGCCCTCCGGATTACTGTTATACCGGGTACAGCCGAATGAGGGTGAGAAGGCTGAGATATCAGGCGAGAAAGTGACCTCGAATGAGCTGAGAACACGCCTGCTTGAGTTCCGGGTAGAGCTGTGCAAGGTTGGATTGGAGCAGGTTCGCAGGCATTTGTCGGTGCGAATATCGGGGGGGCAATCCACGTTTCAGCACCAGCTCGTGAAAGGCATGGTCGCTGACATCCTGACAACGCTCTACATGGCGGAAACATTGCCTGAGGAACGTTTTCTCTCAGCAAATCCAGGTCTTCCATCGGTCCGGGTTCATGCGTGGATACATCAGGAATTGGACGAAGCCTTCAGACAGATTCAACGTCTTGGCGGCGGTTTCGGTTTTTTGAGACATGGCGTATCTGCATATACATATGCAGGCCAACTGGTGAAAAACATGCTGTTGCCAGCTAAGGAGGAATATTGATGATTACTCCATCAACGATTGCGATTTTCGAGCAAGTGATGAAGCAGTATGCTGCGGAGCTTCGTCAGATCGGCCTGACGATTGACCAGGAGCCAGACCGGCTCACCGAGTTTTTGCACACGTCTGCCCTGCAGGCCATCAATCATATGATGATTCCCCCGGAGTATGGCGGCCAGCCAATTGTAACCATAGGTCAGGATCGATATTATGGACTCTCTTCACTGGAAAGAGTCATTACGATCGAGCAGTTGTCCGCAGGAGATGCGGGCGTTTTTCTGGGAGGACCTGGTCCTTCCATGTCCAGCATCGTCATGATTGACTTGGGCGATGAGGAACAGAAGGAGCGCTTTTATAGCCACTTTCTGAAAGGTCCAGCCTGGGCTGTTTTTGCCTTGTCAGAGCCGGAGAAGGGTTCAGATGCCACTGAGATCAGCACGCGGATTACGCGACATCCGGATGGGGGAATGGAGCTAACCGGACATAAATTCTACATTGGGAACGGACACCGGGCGAGTATTGGACTGGTATTCGCCCAGACCAATCGTACGCCTCTGGGCATTCAGGTGGCTATAGTTGATCCTTCTGTGCCAGGTTTCTCAGCAACCCCGCTGGACACGATGGGGCTTCGCGGTCTGCAACTCAGCCATCTGCAATTCGAGGCCTTCCCACTGGAAGAGAAAGATATTCTGGGTCGTCACCTAAGCCCAACCAAGCGTGGACTGTGGGGAGCACTGCGTACATTCCACCGGATGCGCCCTAGCGTGGCGGCTTTGGCGCTTGGTGTTGCACAGGCTGCATATGATTATGTTGTAGAGCATAGAACGATCTTTACAGAACGTGAAAAGACAGAACTGGAGCGACTGGAGATGCGTCTGCATGCGCTGCGCAGCATGATTCGGAATGCAGCAGCAGAGATTGACCATGATGCGAATAAGGGATATCTGGCTTCCCTCAGTAAAATACGGGCTGCGTCCGTTTCCGAAGAAGCGACGGAATGGGCACTGGAGATGATGGGGCCAGGTTCCTTACTGGAGCATCCTCTGCTGAACAAATGGTATCGCGATGCAAGGGCCTTTGAGTTCATGGAAGGCACAACGTCCATTCAGAAGATAAACGTTTTTCAGGCGTATGCCAACGGGAAGATGCAGCATGTCTGATTCACTTCATGATGATATTGGCGCACCAATCTATGTGGATCATATTTGCTGGCTTACTGCGGAGGATCATCTGTACTCGCTGGATTGGCCAACACCGGATGATTATGTTTACGTATCACCGCACATATATATGGAGGATCACTATTATGGTCGCGTGGGAACGCTGACTCGCTCCCTTATGGCAGACGGGAGACGGGTGACAGCCGGTGATCTTGCGCTTATGGTGCTGGAGCAGTTGGGTACAAAGCCGCATTGGGATTGGTTGATCCTTGCCCAGACCTGTCCGGAACGTCATGCGCTGAATGCTCCACTTGCCCGAATGCTTGAAACGGCCCCGTGGCGAGTTGATCATCCACTTGGTATTACCCATATGGGTGCGCTCGCAGGCACCGAGGCCATTCAGGTTGCTCTTTGGAGCATGCTTCCTAACGAACGGACTGCGATTGTGCTGGTGGAGCAGCGAATTCTCCATGACGATGGACAGATTGGATATGGTCAACCATCTGAACCTAAGGGTGATTTGGGTGACATGGCGGTGGCGCTTGAGGCAGGCCTTGGTCAAGGAGCGTTGCAGATACACTATGCGGGAAAACGGATCATCAGATCGGATGATGCCACGGCTTTTGCATCCGAGGCACTCGGCATGATCCGCGAATGGATCGATAGCCATGCAGCCGTGCATGTCATTCTTCAGTCGAGACTGGGATTACGTCTCAATGGCAGTTCTGTTTTGTATATTTCGCCTTCCAAGACCATCTGCGTTCCACGCACCGATTATCAGAGCGGTGATGTATGGATACAGCTGGCAGATAAGCTAGAGCGGGGTATCATCAGGCCGGATGATCGAGTCATGCTGGTCTCGTGGGATGACGATCGGGTGATATCTGCTTGTTGCGTGCATGTGATACGTCTGCCGATCCTCAACAGGCTTACAATAAATCAAGAAATCAAGACTTCATGAATTATGGAGGTGAACCCCATGCAGGGGATCGATTATACGGCCGGCTCGATCCATCGTTTGTTATTCCGTACGGCCGTTCCGATGCTACTCGCTTCTCTGGTTAACGTGATTACACAAATGGCCAATGTATTTTTCCTGGGTCATACGAGTCAAAGTGTATTATATGTGCTCTCATTGTATATTCCTGTCTCATTCGTCATGATTGCCATCATCGAAGCGATGCAACTGTCTGTTCAGGTAGCGGTAGCGCGCAGTCGTGCCGGGGGCTCTCGTGCATTTACCCAGCTATTCGTGCACATGATGGGCAGTGCAATGCTGCTTGCCATTCTGACCGGGGGAATTGTGATGTTAATGACCCCTGTGCTTTCATGGTTTTACCGTGTGCCTGCCGACATTGGGCCCATGTTTACGCTGTACGTAGGGGGAATGATGGCAGTGAGCATCCCGGCTGTCCTGGCTGCAGTGACCAGTGCGGCGTTACGAGGGCTGGGCCGGGCACAGGCAGCGTCGTGGAACGCAGTTGGGATGGCGATGCTAAACATTGCTCTTGTGTATACATTTGTGTCGGTCTTCGGGTTGGATCTGAAGGGCATCATCTATGCTAACCTAATCACTTCCGTCTTGTCCTTGGCTATCTCTCTGCTCATTCTGTTCATTCGTCGGGAAATGATCTTTGAACGCTTTGCTTTTGCAAAAAAACATCTGATGGCCCTCAGGCATGTCGGTATTCCTGTGTTCATCTCGTACTGCATGATTTTTCTGAGTACATTTTTTTTTAATAAAATTGTCAGTCACTTTGGCGAAGGGGCGGTTGCTGGCTTTGGCGTTGGTTATCGAATTCAGACGATGGCGATCCTGCCGGGTATCGTCATTGGGTCGGCCATCGGCATTATCATCAATCATAATTTGCAATCACCACACCGGCCAAGGGCCTATGCAAGTTATCGCCAAGGTCTGTTGCAATCCTTTGTTCTGTACGTGATCATTGCCGTTGCCGTCTGGATCTGGCGAGACCCGCTTATCGCATTTCTGATCGAAGACGCGGCAACCCGAGCAGAAGCAGCACAGTATTTGTCCATCGTAGCTCTTTCCTATATTGGCATGGGTCCCATGATGACAACGTTGCTAACGATGGAACAGAGCGGGCGCGGATATCAGGCCATACTCCTGAATGCGGTGTATTTTCTGATTATTATCGTCCTTGGCTGGGGATTGACTCGGGCCTTCAATGAGGTTACTTACTTCTATGCGGTGATTGCTGGCATGAATGTGGTCGGCATGTCGTCGTTCTTCCTGCCTTTCATGCGAATGCTGAAGCGGGAATATGTGGAGTCGTCTGCGGATAAGGACATCAGTACAGAAGGTGAAGCGACGTTGCCGAATAAGAGCTATTCCACACAGACTTGACTCTAACTACGTACAGGAGGTTTTTGCATGACAACATCAGAACCTGCTTATCTGGTACGTCGCATTGCAGATGCGTGGATCGCTGCGGATGAAACGTTCAGCCAGTTTTATGAGCTGGAACCTGCGAAAGAGCTGGAGCCACAACGCCCCCCGGATTTGCCGGGGGTGGAACCTGCGGAAGCGCCTTTTTTTTTGTATGAGCCTCTTATCGGTCATGGGGCTCCTCAACTGGGGATCTTGGGTATCCCTCATTCTGGTGGGACAAGCATGTTAAACTCCTCCGTTGCCGGACTTGCGCATGCGTTACGCGTAGAATCGTGGAAAAAGGTCATCTATCCATCGTTACAAGAGTCCGGGAATTCGAGCTTGTACGATATTGGAAGTGGGAGACGATTGCTTGAGAGCGTAGCCATGCAGGATTGGGGTACTTGTCTTATGAATGAAGCGGAGGCGGATACAGCTGTTCCTTATCAAAAGGGGCTTGCGGCGGCACTGGATCATGCGCTGGATCAACAGGCACTATTGTGTTGTATTGGCGGAGACCATTCCATTACGCATGCCGTGCTTCAGATGATGGCAAAGGCCCCGGGCAGTCGAAGAGTGCTGGTCCAGTTCGATGCCCATCATGATTGCGGTATCGATGCCATCCATCAGGAGCAACCCAGTCACTCCAATTTTGTGAGACATTTGCTAGAGCAGGATACGGTTGCTGCTGTTGTACAGATTGGCCTGCGTGGTCTTCGCTCAGCAGATCAGATGTACAGCCATCCTGGCTTGATTCAAATATCGGCAGAGCATATGACACCCGAGAGGGTGAGCCATGTTCTGAACGAGGTAAGGCAGAAGTACGATGTCGACTCGGCTTATTTAACTTTTGATTTGGATTCCCTTGATCCGGGAAGCTTCCCGTTTGTTGATTTTCCGATTGCTGCAGGACCGACGTGGCAGAATATTCGAGACTGCGTTATTGCAGCGCTGGAAGTCCCGTTATCTTATGAAGGGATGGACATGGTTGAAGGACAGGGTGTGCAATCGGATCGACACATTCCTGGACAATATGAGCTGGCGCTTCGAATGTTGGTCTATATGATGGATGGTATCGACCGGAATCGTCGGCGGTTTGAATTGTCTTCTAGAACTAGCGCAGCCAGGGAAGGAATGCTGTCGGGAACGGGAGTATCCATGAATCAGGATATACAGGAGGTGTAAGGATGGAGGATTTTCATACATTATATACGTTACATAAGGAACAGGTCAGGGAGGAGTTGTATAGGGAAAAGACAAACGGAATTCAACTGGGATTCTTCTATGCGCTAATGAATATTGTTAAGGAGCTTGCACCACTTCAACCGGAATCGTCACCGGAGTCGATCTGGATGGATTATCTGGCTTTTTTGCGGACGGTTGACGAACACAAAAAAAGCCCGTACTCCTTTATGGATTGGGATGAAGTCGAGGGGCTTGAACATTTGCAAGCGACTTTGCAGGAAGGTGGGGCTTTGTTGACATGGCATTATGGATTCGTCCGGCATAATATGATCACCATCGGACAGGAGATTCGCGCAGGCCACATGAAGTCCGGATTACCCTTCTATCTTGTGGCTGAGCAGGGCACCGTAGAGCAGGAACAGAAGCTGTCGTCATGGAATACCCTACGTCAGTTTGCAGGTGCTGATCTGTTGAATGCCGAGGATGAGATGATTGGCATACGATTATATTCTCATTTGCGGAAGGGAGGTTCATTCAACCTTTTCGTAGATGGTCAGACCGGGTTCAACGCGGATAATCGCGCAGTGGAGCTCCCTTTCCTGAGTTCACGCATCCGGACGAGGAGCGGTATTTTTCGTATTTTAGCCAAGACACGCAAGCCTGTATGCCCCTATTTCATGACATTGACTGAAGATTTTCGTTCTAAAATTGTTTTCTTGCCGCCTTTCATCTTAGAAGGGGATATTCAGGAATCAGCAGGACGTGTATATGAGCCGTTTCGCAATCAACTGCTGAAGCAGCCTGCATTATGGAGATTCTGGGACCGTCACCATCAGCAAGTGATTCACTGGAAAGAGGATGAGACTAATCTTCATTCAACGGAAGCTGAGAGTCAGGTGGACTGGTTCTCCAAGCCGCTGGAGGGATTCGGTCAGCTTGGACTGAACACCGAGAGTGGCATGATCTACAATTTGGGTTAACCGTCAGATAAGGGGGAGGCAAGAATGCAGTCTTTCATTACGGAGCAGTACAATCGTCTATCGGTCCATGTGATGCCAACAAGCCAATACGCCAACTGTTATCTCCACCTGGGTATCGTTAACGAACAGGGAAGGATTCCATCAGCGGTGTTTGCAGTCATTGTGCGGCTGCTTTTCAGGCAGGATTCACTCGGCAAAAGAAAGCTACGGCAGCAACTATGGTCTATGTATGCCGATGAGCTAAGATGCGAATTGGAGCAGAAGGGGGAGACTCAGCTCGCATCCATTCGGTTGCGTATCCCTGCAGGGTTGTTGCCCGGGACCGATGCACGGACGCTCGATGCGCTGAAGCTGCTCGCAGATATGTTGTTTGGATCGAGCCTCCAGGGTGTATTCGATTTTGATGAAGTGCAGATCCAGGAGGAACTTGGTTGGGCAGAACATCATGCTGGCTATGATGTTTCCAATTGGGATAAGGTGGTACAGGGGCGTAGTCTGGAATGGCTTGGGTATGCGGAACGAAGCAGGGATGCCGACGTGGAGCAACTGCAACATTGTGTGCGTGATGGTGAACTGCAGCAATGGTACCGGGAGGTGCTTTGCAGCCCACTACATATTCATGTGATCGGTGATTTCCAGTCGGATGTGATGATAGCTCAGGTCATGGAGACCTTTGTGCCATTGCTTGTCACGGCTGAGGGGAGAGCTATCCCATCTGTGATCGGGCATGGTCAATCTACTGAGCGCCGGGAGGAAGGCGAGATGATGCTTGAGCTGATGGATATTCAGCAATGCAAGATTAATGTGACCTTCACCACCGGGGTTACGTATGGATCGTCGGACTATCCTGCACTGTTTCTTTTTCATTCCCTGTTTGGCGCTACGCCTGCTTCCAGGCTTCAATCCGAGCTTCGTGAACGAAAGCAATGGGTGTATCAGATCTACAGCACACTGGATGATTATCGGGGAACGCTTCATGTGACAACGGGAACAAGCAGTGGATATGTGACGGATGTGCTTGAAGCGATAGATGCTGAATGGCTGAGGATATGCAGTGGAGACATTCAGGAAGTGGAGCTGAATAGAGCGATTCAGAATGTGATGCATTATGTGCAAGTGGGATACGATCTGCCTGAGCAGGTGGTCAACCTTCATATCGATCGATTGCTCAACCGGGTCCAGATGACAACTCCGCAATTCCTGGAAGCCATATCCTGCGTTACTGCGGAACAAGTGGCCGAGGTAGCCTCTGGCATGAAAAAGGCTGTCACCTGGATTTTGTATCCTGAGAGTGAATATTCTGCACCAGTGAAGGAGGTGACTCATGAATAGTATTGTGAATATCGCACCTGTCCGCAGGCGTTTATCCAATGGTCTGTCGGTCCACATTTTCCCCGAACCCCAGTTCCATCATACTTTTGTTTCGTGGTCCGTGTCCTATGGCTCAATCCATGATGCAGCCCTGCCTGGCAGAGCGCATTTCCTTGAGCATATGATGTTCTACAATCCGGATCAACGACCCGTCAAGCCGCTATTTCATACTCTGGGAGCTTCGACATCTGCATTGACACGTTACGATGTAACAACTTATCAAATGGCCTGCACAGGCGATTTGAAACGAAGTCTGGAGTTGTTCACCGGCATGCTAGCTACTCCATATTTCACCCCGATGCATCTGGAACAGGAACGGTCCGCCATTCATCAGGAGCTGTCCATGTATGCAGACCAGCCCTCCTGGAGAGCTTTGCAGCAGTTGACTCAGATGATGTATGGCAGCAATCACCCCATCACAATGGATGTTGCAGGTACACCGGATAGTCTGTATCAAATGACAACGGATGAGCTGAATCATGCTTACAATACTCGCTATGACACAGGAAGAATGGCAGTAGCGGTAGCGGGTCCGGTTGAAGCGGAGTTCATTGTGGACATGCTGGAACAATTCCCTGCAAAAGAATCACTGAATGATGCCTACCTGCCAGAAGTTACACTCGACTATTTGGGCGAGGACTCCAATAAACAATATCGGGAGATTGAATGCGGATTGTCCTTGCCGCTTGTAAGGTATGGGTTCCGTGCAGAAGATGGGATGCAATTGAAAGAGCAAATCGCTTGCATGATCGGCATTGAAGCTTTACTGGGTGAAACTTCCGATTTCTACGCGGAATGTATGGAGTTGGGTCTGCTTCATAAGGGTGCAGAATGGGACCACTATTATCGTAAGGAATTTGCCTTTTCGAACGCTTGTGGGTATTCAGCAGATCCCGTTTCTTTATATAACCGGGTTGAGGAGATGTGTGAGCATATTCAGAACGGAACGCTGTCCCTATCCAACTTCAACTATGCACGGATGAAGTGGTTAAGCAAGTATTATGCAGACATGGATTCGTTAAAACAGCGATGCATGCACGTCTCCGAATATGAGGTGATTGGACTGGATTATATGCAGCTTGGCACGTATGCACTTGAATTAACAGTAGAAGAGGTTAGGAGTGGTCTTAGAACTATTGCAACGTCTGCTCGTCTGCGGATGGTTGTTATACGTTAGCATGTACGTAACCCCGTTTAGGGAGGAGGGCCTTATGGATTCCAGAACCGGAACAATCAGCAGCCTTCTGGCAATGAGGGAACAAGGGAATGATACGTTCACGCCATTTTCAGGAGAACCGGAGGTCCACATTTGGACACAGACTTTACCCATAAGGGAGGATCAACTGCAGACAGCGACTACCATGGAATCCGATGCAATGACTATAGACGAACATGAACGTATGGCTAGAATCAGTACAACCTCACGTCTACAGGCTCATTGCTGGATGATTTCAAGGGTTTTCTTGCGAAGAGTGCTGGCACAGTACATGCAGCTTCAGGCAAGGGATATTCGATTTGAATACGGCACTTCCGGAAAGCCTTATCTCGTGGGAGGTCCGCAATTCAGCCTTTCGCATACGAATGGGCTGTGTGTACTGGCGATTGCATCCAGTAACAACGCAATTGGCATAGATGTCGAATGGGTACGCCCACTGATAAGAGAGCAGGCCATCATCCAACGTTTCCTGACGGAAGAGGAACGGGATTATGTGCTGGAAGCCATGTGTTCCGGGGAAGGTTCTTCTTTTTTGCTGTGGAACATTCTTACAGGCAAGGAGGCCTGGATCAAGGCTTCCGGTCAATCTTTATGTGGGCAGTGGAGGAATCTGAATACGGCACAAGCTATATATCATCATGAACATTTGCTGAAATGGGCCGGACAGAAGTATGTGTTGCAGTCTCTGAAAATGGGCAAAGGCTACTCCGCGTCATTATGCGTGACAGGGAGCCAAATACCACTCATTCACTGGATGAATATGGATAAAAATATGCAAAGCGATGAGGGGATCTGTAATTAAATCTTACATATCTATTGTCTAAACATTGGCATTACCTATAATATGGACAAATGGTACCTTAATTTACCAATGTTAAATTCATTGGTTCAATTCCAAGGAGGTTTGTCATGATTCAGTTCCCTAAACCGGATGTCGAGCAATATTTTCAGACGTACCGCATTTCGCATTTTGCCGTATCGGCAGACGAGAAACGTTTGTTCATGGACAGTAACCTGAACGGTCAGCCGAATATTTGGGCGATGGATTTGCCTGGAGGATACCCGTATCCTTTAACATACTTGAATCAGAGCAGTCAATTTATCAAGGCAGACCCGCAAGGACGTCATCTGCTTACCGCGTTTGATCGGGATGGAGATGAGAACTATCATCTGTATGCACTCCCACCCGAGGGTGGTGTTCCACTGCCTGTGGTTCCGGCGGAACCAAATGATCGCTGTTATTTCGCTGAGTTGTCCGAGGATGGACAGCGTCTCTATTATGTCACCAGCGCGGGTAATCCGAATTATCTGAATTCACGCCGCATCGATCTGGAGACAGGTGAAGATGAACTGTTATACAGTGGAGAAGAGGTTACGAGCAGCCTGGTTGCCGTAAGTCCTGACGAGAAGAGTTATGTCATTCTCAAAATGTACTCGAATACGTATCAGACGGCGCATCTGTATCGTAACGATGAAGAAATGGTAATTCTGCCTGCCTCAGAACGTCATAGTCAGGTATCCGATTTGATTTTTGCAGATGATAATCGCCTTCTGTTCATTACCAATGACGACTCGGCATATTCCTATGTGGCTGAATATCGCATCGATACCCGTGAATTCCGTCTAGTGTGCCAAATCGAAGGGGAAGACGTAGAGTTTATCCGCTGGCATAAGGCTTCCCAGACCTTATATTTCTGGACACTTACAGGACCGGAAAATCGTATGTACGTATTGGGCAAAAATGCCGCCGAGCCTCGGAGCGTAGAGATGCCGCTGGATACGATAGAGCAGGTCAACGTTACCAAGGCTGGTAATGTGTATATCCTCGGACGTGGAGCGATCCAACCGCATAACATATATCGCCAAATGGCAGATGCAGAGTCCTGGGAGCCGCTGACCGCCAATCGGGTAACGGGACTTGACCTAAGTGATCTCGTGTATCCTGATGTTATTCGGTATAACTCCTACGACGGACTGGAGATCGAAGCGCTCTTGTTCAAAGCAAAGCCGGAGCAGGCCAATGGTTATACGGTTTTCTGGCCACATGGAGGGCCGCAAGCCTCGGAAGCGAAGTTCTTCCGGCCGATGTTCCAGATGAAGCTCGCTCAGGGCTATCATATCTTTGCACCGAATTTCCGGGGCAGTACCGGATATGGTGCGGAATTCGTTAAATTGGTTGAGAGAGATTGGGGCGAAGGGCCAAGGCTGGACTGTGTTGCCGGGATCAACTGGCTGTTTGATCAGGGTATTACCTCGCCAGAGCGGTTGTTTGTGGTAGGTGGAAGCTATGGGGGATATATGACCCTGTTATTGGCAGGGCGCCATCCGGAGCTGTTCCGGGCTGCGGTCGATATTTTTGGGCCGAGCAATCTGTTCACGTTCCTGGAATCCGTACCGGAAGACTGGAAGCCAATGATGGATAACTGGCTGGGTGATCCGGTCCGTGACCGTGAACGTTTAACGAAGGATTCACCGATTACGTATCTCGATCAGATGGTTAACCCGATGCTGGTCATTCAGGGTGCCAATGATCCAAGGGTCGTGAAGGCCGAATCCGATCAGATCGTGGCTGCGCTCCAGTCGAAGGGAATTGATGTGGAATACATCGTTCTGGATGATGAGGGGCATGGTTTCTCCAGAAAGACTAACGAGATTCTCGTATATCGCAGGATGCTGGAGTTTTTGCAGAAACATCAGGAGTCACCCGTCGCACAAGCCTAAGTTGAGAGATTCCATGTTTGATTGAAAAATAGTGAGATATAAAAACCGCCAGAGATCATTCTTGATCTTTGGCGGTTCTATCCGTGCGTCCAGATGTTGGTCGACATATATGGAGTGATACATACGTTAGTTTGGAAGGCCCCTATCCTTGAGCGACCTGTCCAAATCTACTAATCTAGCAATGCGACAATCGAATTAATGGACTGCTGCGCCCACTGTGCAAAAGGCAGGTCGGCTGCCCACGTCACTTGTCCTGTCGCTTTGGCTTCCCCCCACCACAAGATACGTTGATAGAGCAGATGCATGCTGAGACGTGTGCGGAAGTGTTGGCATTTCTCCACATCTGCTGCACAGACCAGATCCCGGTAGCAGCGAAGGAACTGTGCGGCCAGTTCTGGTTGCCCCTCACGAACATACCTGGTGGATATTTTGGTTAGGTCGGCTGTTCCGTCTCCGAAATAGGCCGTTGTAAAATCGAACAAACCACTAATCTGCCACCCTGAAGAAAGGTCATTGGAATTTTGAATCAGAATATTCTCGACCTTGAAGTCTCCCATGACAAAACACGGAACAGCTCTGGACCGAAATGCCGGTTCAGCATTCTTGAATTGATCGTCCACCCACCGAACATCTTCATCCGTAATTACGGAGTATTGTTCAGCATCATGTAACCAGTGGCGAATGGTTCCGTACAACCAGTCCAGATAATCGCCTGCAAAGGAAACAATCTGCTGCGCTACAGGATCATATTCCCCGGCGTCAGGCACCTTCCAGCGGTGCAGCTCAGCCAAAGTATGGGCAAGCATACAGGCGATCTCTTCCTGATCCTGCTGTGACAGTGAAGCCTGGAATACCGGATCATACAGGTGATTCCCGGGCAGGCGCGGCATGATGGCATAACTCCAGCCCAGAAGTTCGGTATCTTCCTGTAATAAATAGGGGTCAGGGACAGGAATGGACGTATGTTTCGCCAGTTGTTCTACAAAGAACTTTTCTTCCTGTAACTGTCCTGCATATAAAGGATTGCCTTTCAGAATATACTCTCCAAGGGAAGTTCGAATGAGCAAGGTCTGCCCCATAACCCCTTTATCCGTTCGTTGATAGTCTTCAAGGCTTCCCAGTTCAAGTTCATTCAGCGCGTCCTGCAATGAAATGGCAGCCACTTCGCCAAGTTGATTGGAACCAAAATAGATACGGGTTGTCATATGGCCGGATCCTCCTGAAGTTTAGTCCTCATTCTCTTCGTCAGACAGGTCATACCAATCCTCATCGACCAATCCACGGATGAAAGCTTCAAAATTCGGCGCAAGATATGTAATCTCATAATCATTTTCCTGATCCACATGAACGACACAGGGTTCGCCTTCAGGACCACAGAAACGATAATCCAGCATAACGACATCATGGCCAGCGGATGGACAATCACAGATCACAATCCCCAGGTCAGGGTATCCCCAATCTTCGATCATGAACCGACTCCCAAACTCTCCTCCAAGGGAATACATCTTGTCCCGGCCGATCCCCAAAATACTTGAAATCTCAATATGGTCCACAGCCCAGGAGGTTGCTTCTTCGGTTGGGAACACCGTTCGTGCAGGGATTCCACCATTTTGGGTATGCATAAGCTGAATATAGGAGGCAGGGAGCTTGTAACCAAATTCGTGTTCAAGAGATACAATCATGTCTTCGTCAAAGGGGGCCGACACATGGTTATCCCGTGCATAATCACTCTGCTTCCAGAATGTCACTGGGTCGTACGTTCCTGAAGCAGCACGAAGATGGTTCAACGTGCCACGCTGCTCCCATGCTGTCACTTGTTCTTCATGGCGTTGTCGATCCCGTCGCATCTTCTTGGTAAAAGGTCGAATCTGACTTAGAAATTCAAGGGTTGATTCATCATGAGGCTGAAGTTCGTTAGCTCTCTCAAACGCCAATAGTGCTTGTTCATAGTCGGCGATATAACAGTACGCGTACCCTAAGCGATAATGCCACAGCGGGTCGTTTACCCCTTGCTCCTCGACAGACAACAGTTGTTGAATGGCTTCGCGGTAACGTGCGTCATTGTTATAGGCTCTGGCGAGTTGACCAATCAGATCATAATCCCGTTCTAAGACGGGGATACGCTCGATACGTTCAATAATGAGACTGAATTGGTCCTGCTCATGCCACAAGTTGATTTGTTCCAGCAGTTCTCTTTCCATGAATAGGCCTCATTTCGTTGGGAGGGATGTGAGTCTCTTCCAACTATTTTACAAGGTTCAGAGATAAAAAAACACTCCCGCTTGTAGACAACCACGATGGCTTTCTACGAACAAGGAGTGCTCTAATGTGATCATTATGCATGATTGAAGAATGCAATTAACTGGGTTTACAAATCGTCAAATCCGTTATCGTCCCCAACTTTACCGTAGTTACGGGATTTGGCTTCGAAGAAGTCTGTTTTGGTTGCATTCAGTGCTTCATCGGAGAATGGTTTGATCCAAGGCATGCAGTTTACATCCACACCTTCATATGCTTTTTCCATACCCATCAGACGCAGACGTTTGTTGGCGATGTACTTGATGTAATCTTCCAGCTCGTTCAGGTCAATGCCGCGTACGTTGCTGAGCGTGTAATGTGCCCAGTTGGTTTCGAGCTCAACCGCACGATTAATAGTTGTGTATACATACTCCATGTTCTCAGGTGTGTTCAGTTCAGGGAAGTCTACCAGCAACTGTTTGTACACTTCGGCGAAGAAGTAACAGTGTTGGTTTTCATCCCGTTGGATATACGAGATCATCTGGCTGGTTGCCATCATTTTCTGGTCACGGGCCAGGTTGTAGAAGAAGGCAAACGTACTATAGAAGAAGATTCCTTCAAGTACCAGATCGGCTACCATAGCCTGGAAAAACGTCTGTGGAGACGGCTCGTCCCGGAAGTTCTGATAGATATCAGCGATGAAACGGTTACGGTCAAGCAGTACCGGATCATGTTTCCAGTATTCGAAAATTTCCTTTTGCTCCCGATCCGATACGATGGAAGAGAGTACGTAAGAGTACGATTGGTTATGAACAACTTCCTGTTGTCCGATAATGGCCGAGATCGCTTCGAGTGAAGAATCGGTAAAGTAACGTTTTACGTCACCCACAAACATCGTCTGCATGGAATCAAGTACCGCGAGCAGAGAGATGTTGATTTTAAACGTACGTTGCTCTTCCTCGTCTAATTGGGCAAACTGGGAAGCATCTTTGGACATGGGAATCTCGTCTGCGATCCAGTGGTTAAGTAGCAGTACTTTGTACAATTTGTACATATGTGGCATGCGAATGTCGTTCCAGTTCAGGATACCGGAGCATTCACCTTCAATAATACGGGTTGATTGGTTAGGGGCTTCGGTATTGAAAATTTTCTGTACTTGCATTGTTCCGTTCACTCCTTGAATGAATTTACACTGTATAACTACGATGACAGAACAACCTTCCGATCACTGTTATCCCCTGATTTTTTTGATCCTCTTTCAAGGGGGAAAATCCGGTGATAAAGGCGATGTGTATGCTTCCGAAGTAGCTTTCTTACAGAAAGCTTTTAGCTTCGCTTCTTCAGCTTTGTTCTGTCCTCTTCGTTATCGTGTAATCATTAATTCTTTTATATATATTAGGATTGTATAATGTGGCATCTATATCAACATCTTGCGATGCTGTGATCGTGTTTTAGGCAAAAAAGAACCAGGGCAACGCCATTTTGCAATCAAAACAGGATGCCCTGGTGGTCACCTTGAATCTAATAAATCTTCTCTGTCATACATAAAACGTAACTTGCGCAAAAATCAAGATTCTTCAATCGTTAATGCCCGGCTACGAACATAATAAGTTGATTTCATGCCGGCTCTCCAGGCGTGCAGATGCAATTCTAGGAATTCTGTTGCTTTAATATCTGGTCGAACGTAGAAGTTGAAACTTTGTCCCTGATCGACGTGGCGCTGACGGGCAGCCGCCATATTAATGGAAGCATGTTGATCCACCTGGAACGCCGTTTGGTAATAAGGGCTTGTTTTTTCGGACAGATCCGGAGCCGGGTTGGCAATTTTGTAAGTTGTTTTCTCTTCATAAGATAACAGCTCATAGAGCGGATCAATACTAGCCGTTGAGCCGGCAATGATGGACGTGGAACCATTAGGTGCAATGGCGAACAACCAGGCATTACGTACACCGTTTTGTCGTACTTCGGCTTGCAGTTCTTTCCACTGTTCGGTTGTCACGAACTCGCCTGCGCGCTCACCTGATGTGTACTCGCGTTGGTCGAAGTAGTGACCACTTTCCCAATCGGAACCTTTGAATTTCGGATAATGTCCTTTTTCTTTGGACAGCTCCATACTGGATTTCACGAGCAGGTAGTTAATTTTTTCATACAGATTATCGTTATATGCTACCGCTTCGTCAGACTCCCAATGAATGCCTTCGAGAGCAAGCAGGTGGTGAAGTCCAAACGTTCCCAGACCGACTGCGCGATATTGGCTGTTGGTATATTGGGCTTGCAACACTTCAATGTTGTTAATGTCGATAACGTTGTCCAGCATGCGCACCTGAATTGGAACGAGACGCTCCAATACATTATGAGGTATAGCACGTGCCAGATGGATGGAGTTCAGGTTGCAGACAACAAAGTCGCCAGGCACTTTGGAAATCACAATGCGAGTTTGTCCATCCTTGGTTACGAGTTCTTCCTTTTCAATCACAGTGGCAGACTGGTTCTGCATAATTTCGGTACACAGGTTGGAGGAGTATACCATACCGTGTGCACGGTTAGGATTTGAGCGGTTAACCGTATCCCGGTAGAACATGTATGGCGTACCTGTCTCCAGTTGGGATTTAAGTACACGCTTCATGATGTCAATCGCCTGTACTGTAATCCGGGACAGCAGTGGGTGATTCACTGCTTCTTCGTATTTATCACGGAACGCACCTTCGCCAAAGGACTCATCATAGAAATCTTCCAGTCCGAGTGCACGACCATTCTCGTCCTTCCAGCCCATCACTTTCTTTGTTTCGTGAGGACAGAACAGGCTCCACTCGCCGCGAGTGGATACCCGCTCCATGAACAAGTCAGGCAGACAGATGCCGTGGAATACGTCATGCGCACGCATACGCTCGTCACCGTTGTTCAGCTTCAGATCGAGGAAGGCCAGAATGTCTTTGTGGAAAACGTCCAGGTAGACGGCAATGGCACCTTTACGCGTACCGAGCTGATCTACGCTGACTGCTGTATTGTTTAGTTGGCGAATCCAAGGGATTACACCGGAACTTGTATTTTGGTGACCACGGATATCCGAACCACGAGCTCTGACTTTGCCGAGGTAAACGCCGATGCCGCCACCCATTTTGCTCAGACGAGCTACATCCGTGTTGGAATCGAAGATACCTTCGAGTGAGTCGTCCACCGTATCAATGAAGCAGCTTGAAAGTTGACCGGCTACTTTTTTACCTGCATTGGACATCGTAGGAGTAGCTGCAGTCATGTACATGTTGCTCATTGCCCAATATGCTTCCTTTACGAGATCCATACGTTTCTCGGCAGGCTCTTGGTGCATTAGGAACATGGCGATAACCATATAACGCTCTTGCGGCAATTCCATTACTTTTCCCTCAAAATCGTGAGCGAGGTAACGTTCTGCCAGTGTGAGCAAGCCGATGTAATCGAAGAGCAGATCGTTGCGGTAGTCAATGCACTCAGCAAGTTCGTCGATCTGTTCTTTGGTGTAACATTCCAGCAATTCTTCGCGGTAGATACCTTTCTTCACGAGATCTACAAGAAGAGGATGGAATGCGCCATAAGGCTCGTCCGGGTAAGACTTGTATCTGCGGTTGGTAGCCGCTTTTTTGTACAAGGAAGTGAGCAGGGCGCGTGCTGCTGAAAATTTCCAGTCGGGCTCTTCCTTTGTTACCAGTTCCAGTGCACTCATGATAAAAGCGTTGCTGATTTCGTCCCCGGTAACTTCGTCACGACGGAGTTTGCTGTTTACCCCACGTACGAGACGTTCCTTGTCCAGTGTCTCCAGTCCTTCCAGATTACGGTCGGCATATACCGAGATACGCATCTCATCAAAGGCAAGCTGGCGGTTGTTCGGCTTGGTCACAACTTGTGGCATGAATATTCCTCGCTTTCGCATGTTAAAGAGATAAATTGGAGAAATTCTTTATATAAAGAATTGAGTGTTGTCTTACGGTGAGAAAAAGGTAAAGGTTGCTTTTGGCAGACTGCAACGGCGGTGACAAGTTCATGTCTTAAATCGCTCAACTTGAGGAGCACAAAACAGCACAATGCAGAACATGCTCATATAAAAAGCATTCTCCCGCCTCGCGGCTGAAAATGCCCATGGATGCTCTGGCTTTCTTACTGTCTTAGAAGTTCTGGATATAGACAGAAAAAGGTGCTTATGTAAGCTTTGGTCTATTGCAGATGTGCCTGTAGTTTGAGGATACCGGATGCAGTCCAAACAGCCCCGTTAACCTCCATGTCAACTCTGTTTCGAGAAAGCGATTTACACCTACAGGGACGTGCCTTTGGAGGTGATTTCATCCTGTTTTTCGCGAGAATGCAGAAGGTGACTAATAGAAGCGGAGAAATCTAGTGTTACTACATTTTGTAGCTGTCAACATACTGTAACCCAACATATTGTGTTTGTAAAGTGGGCCGATACAGTAAAACGTAATTCCGAGTATACCATTTAAGCCAGGAATCCGCAAAGGAAAAGGACTGGAAGATTTGAAGATTTATCAAAAAAAATTTTTGAACAATTTGAATGACGTCATCACGTCAGTTTGAATTGTAACGCATTCAACTGGTAGAATAAAAATAGTCAAAAATCGACTAAAATTAGCGGCAGCGGTTGTTCACGGGGCCCAGAGGAGGCGGAGTAAAATGGCAATAGCAGAAGTGACTGTAATTCCAATCGGAACGGGTACAACCAGTCTAAGCAGTTATGTGGCGGACATGCAAAAGGTATTGGAACATCAACGGGGCATTACATATCAGTTAACTTCCATGAGCACCATTATTGAGGGACCGCTTAACGAGATCTTTACAGCAATTGCGGCTCTGCATGAAGCACCGTTTTTGTCAGGAGCTCAGCGTGTTTCTACATCCGTCAAAATTGACGACCGTCGTGATAAACCGGATGCCTCAAGTATACAGAAGTTACAATCGGTTCAGGATAAACTGACGTCACTTCAGGCAAGGCCTAATTAATGGTTTAGTATAAACATCCGTATATACGGTTATTTGGTATGTTATAAATCATCATTAATTAAAGGTTAGATTGTGTCTGTCTGTGTAGTTAACGTGAATTTCTGACATTTATAAACAGAAAGACTAAAAGACCAGCTTAACGTTCATTAAGCTGGTCTTTTTGTATACTCATTTAACATTTTAATTAATCTGCAACTACCAATGAGGCTCCAATCAACGTGGCGTTGGTGTAACCACCGCCAACATTTTCAAAAGAGAAGTTGGTAATTGGAGCACCGATCACCGTGGCATAATCACCGTCAAGCAAATCTCCGGTCGTTGCAGGATATAACGCTATAATATCATTTCCGTTCTCATCCATGACATGAACGACAGAGAAAGTTGCTCCGAGAGAGCTATCTTCTTCAACGGAAATGACTTCCCCGTTAACTTGTACGAAAGTATTGTAATAGTTGGCTACATTTTTATTCAGATGACGGGTCGTTACGTTGGAGTCAACGAGCCCCCGTACCTTTTTGCTTAGTTCTGCCGTAATGGCCGGGAATACATCGTTATGTTTACCAAAGAAATCATAAGATGCCTGCTCCATAAAGGCTGTGTCTTCTGTAATGTACGGAGTTAACTCATTAAAGAAATCCGCAGCTGATGCCGTAACAGATGAATTTCCAGTCGTTGCAGTTGGTGCTGTTTGCTCCAGAGAAGCAGTAATGCATAGGGAATCAAGGATATCTTTGATCTCATCCTGATTATAAGTATCCTTGGCGTAGGTTAACGTCATGGTATAGAGTTCTGTATTGGTCGGAATCAGATACTGCACAAGGATAACATCTGTACCCGAGGAATGCTTATAGGCTCCTTCCAAGACACCAGCGCTATATTCTTTATAAGGCTTGTTTGTGTAGCTGGTTTTTTTATAATCGGAAATGCCGATGCTTGAACCGCTTTGTGTGTAATAATCCACTATATTATTGGCGTATTCTTCAGGATTAATTGAACCGGTTGAGCTGGCCTCAATCGCCAGATTCATATTATCTGCAAATGTGACTGATGAAGATTGGTCTGAAAAGGCAGCTTTAATGGATGGAGCATTCATTTGACTTGTATCTACGTTTTTCCAGGATTCAGGATATGCAAAGGAAAATCCTTCTCCACTATATGTAGTGTATTTCGTAGCTTTTGCTTCTGTTGAGACAGTTTCAGTTGCCTTGGATGCTTCGGTCGTTTGGCTATTGGTTGTTGTGTTTGTTTCTGAATTACCACAAGCACTAAGCAGTGTGGCTAATGCCAAAATCGTAATAAGTTTCTTCATTATGTCTAATTTCTCCTCATGTGCTTCCCATCGGTTGGGATTTTTTCTAAGGTCATCATTTCGTTTGGGATAATCTAGTTTAGGTGGTGAGCATAGAAACTCCTTTCTACTTTATTAGTAAAATAATAACATAAATAAATATTTCAGTATTCATAATTACTAAAAAGGTAATTTATCTGTATTTAACAAGTTAAAAGCTAATAATATACCGTATGGGTATCCATTTTGAGCGATAGTACATACATTTGGTTGATATAACTGTGGGATTTATTTATGACTTAAACATATTTGGACATAACATGCCGACTTAAGAACTAGCCCTTTATGTAGGTGCAATTAGCGAATAGTCGGTGGAAAAAAACAGCCCATTTTCGACCTGAGCCCGGTCCCATGTGTGATTGGTGCATATAGTGAACTGTACCTCAAATCAAAGGAGGGGTTTACATGAGTGGAGTAGTAGGTGGATACGGCGGCGCATGGACATCGACTGGCGCGATCTTGGTTCTCTTTATCTTGTTGGTCATCATCTCTAAAGCATTCTTGATCTAATAAACCGCTTGGACCCTAATATATTTGTAAAGGAGGGTTCTGCATGAGCAACGTAGTTGAAGGCGTAGGATACGGCGGCTGGACATCGACTGGAGCAATCCTGGTTCTGTTCATTCTTCTCGTAATCATCACTAAATCTTTCTGGGTATAATATGGCGAGCTCTGCCGGGCAACCGGTGGGGTTTTTTTTTCTAGAGGACAAGCATGGTGGAGAGCCAGGAAGCTAAGATAGCTTGTAGTTAAACAGAAGAATTGGTGGAATTCAAGAAATGGAAGGGCGGAGTATGTTTCGAAAATGGGGAAGGTACCTCATGGCTAAACGCCCATTTTGTCAAAATGAGGGCGATAGCCCGGTCCAGAGGTAGGCTGAATACATAGCTTAGGGGTGTAGGCAAATGTTAAGGAGGAATGAACAATGAGCGAAGTAAAACCGAATTCACCGAACGGACAGGGACACGTATACGGACATATGGGAGGTTATGAGCATATGCAAGGATACCAATACACAGGTCATGAAATGCATGGGTATGGATATGGTTGTGGAACAATGCCAATGGGATATGGCTATGGATACGGACACCATGCCAATCAGGCTCCAATGATGCACGGTTATCAACAGGGTTGTGGAGTATCCTATGGTCATGGCGGCGGAAGCTGGGGTTCCATGGGTACGATCCTTGTACTGTTCATCTTGCTGGTCATCATCTCCAAAACGATGTTTATCTAAGTATTTGTGAGTGCAAGGAGACTTTACTGATCGTGGATCGTTGCGATAGGTGCTCCAAATAAACTCCGAGTTTGAGTTCCATGTTGGGGCATAACGTACCTATGATTCAGAAAGGGACAGCGTAGGGTTTCATCCTGCGCTGTCCCTTTTTTATTAGAAGTGAAGGAGCGTTGGGATTACTTTCTTTAACGAACTCCACAGACGCTATTCCATGCATTTTCGCCATTTCACAAGTTTAACGAATCGTAGACGTCTTATTATCTGAATCTGGGCATGTTTGGAGCCTATATTCATGAAGTGACACGGATTAACGTGGCTGAGATTCGTTAGCATCTGGTGAGCGTAAACATTTGCTTTAGAGGCCGGGGTTATTTGCACAATTAGAGAAGTAAGGAAGTAAGTATCGAGGGTGCAGTCAGTGGGAGAATGGAAAAATTTTAAAAGCAGAGCCGAATATATCTGGTTAGTCCGATAAGTGAAAGGAAGACTTTTCTCAATGAAGGAACGGTGTCCGATAGTCTGTGGATGATGCTGAAATGTGTATGTAGACATGGATAAACACCCGGAACCCAATTCCGGGTGCTTTGTGTATGTTTTCAATCTTCTCAAGAATAAGTGATATCCAAAACAACAAAAGCCCTACCTCTCTTTTGTCCTTGCGGCTCCGATGACCGCGCCAGTGTGAATGGGAACATCTTGTGAAACTCTGTACTACCGGGTTATTGTGATTCAGGTTCTTCAATCTTCATAGGTTAATTGTGCTTATAGTTCGCTGCGGTCGCAGCATGAAGAAAATATTCCGGGGTTTAAAGAAGACAGAAATCATATGAGGTTGTTTGATACAACTCTTATAGTATACCACAGGCTGTAATTTATTGCAATAAAAAGGAAA